>NZ_JBICZP010000013.1:0-254041 GCF_043202015.1 Kitasatospora sp. NPDC048239
GTTACATTCCGAACCCGGAAGCTAAGCCTCACAGCGCCGATGGTACTGCAGGGGGGACCCTGTGGGAGAGTAGGACGCCGCCGAACAATCATTCCGAAGAACCCCCACCCGATTCCGGGTGGGGGTTCTTTGCGTTTATGCAGGATACGATCGCGGTATGGCACGTCGTCCTGGCCCCAAGGCCAACCCCGAAGAAAACAAGCCGCGTACCGAGCCTTTCAGCCTGGCGACGGACCCCTTCACCATGGAGACCTCCCACGAGGTGGCCGGTCTGTACCTGGCTCCGCCGGAGCGGGTGCTGGCGCTGCACGTCGATGCGGAGACCGTCCTGCGGCCCAAGCTGCGGGCCGCTCTGGAGACCCTGCGCGAGGAGCCGCTGCCGGCGGCCGTCACGGCCCTGCTGGAGAGCCTCGACTCGACCACCGAGAAGGTGGCCGGCACCCTGCACCGTCGGCGGCGCGGAGTCGCCTTCCGCCAGTACCTGGCGAAGCTGGACCAGGAGCTGCCGGAAGGCGGCGAGGTCCACCTGATCTGCGACAACTACTTCACGCACAAGTCCCCGACGGTCATCAACTGGCTTCGGGCGCACCCGCGTTTCGTCATGCACTTCGCGCCGGACGAGGCGGCCTGGCTGGCGCACGTCGAGCGCTGGTTCGCCTACCAGGCGGCGCGGGAGGGATTCCACGGGGACAAGTCCTCGGCGGTCGCGCTGTCGGCGGGGATCGCCGAGTGGCAGGCCCGTGACGCGCAGGCGGACGACGAGAGCGAGGACGGGGCCTCGGCCGGCGTCCACGTCTGGGTCAAGCCCCGCTACTGAGGGCCGGAGGGGACGGAATGGTCATGGGTGCCGCTCCGGACCTGGCGGAGCTGCGTGCGGTCTGCCAGCCGCAGGCGAAGCTGCAGAGCCGCAACGGGGAGCACTGGGCGGGCCGGCTGTACATGCGGCGCATCTCGCTGCGGGTGACCAGACAGCTGGTGCGTACCGGGGTCGCCCCGAACACGCTCACCTGGGTCATGGTCGTCTGCGGTGTGGCCGCCGGGGTGGCGCTGCTGATACCCGGTCTGCCGGGGGCCGTGCTGGCCGCCGTGCTGTTCCAGCTGTTCCTGCTCTTCGACTGCGTGGACGGCGAGGTCGCCCGCTGGAAGAAGCAGTACAGCGCGGTCGGCATCTACGTCGACCGGCTCGGCGCCTATCTGGCGGACGCGGCGCTCCTGACGGGGGCCGGCTTCCGGGCGGCCCGGTCAGGGGCGGAGGCGTGGGTGTCGGTGGGCCTGGCGGCGGCGCTGGGGATCGTGCTGCTGAAGGCCTCGACCGACCTGGTCGACGTGGCGCGGGCCCGGCACGGGCTGGGCGTCGCGGAGGACGAGGCGGCCCGGCCGCGCTCGCAGGGGGTGGCCACCGTGCGCAGGCTCGCCTCCGCGCTCAGGATCCACCGGGTGACCAACGGCATCGAGGCCTCGCTGGTCCTGCTGGCGGCGGCCGTCGCCGACGCCGTGGTCGGCACCACCACTCCGACCCGAGCGGTGGTCGCCGCCATCGCGGCGATCACCTGGGTGATGGTGGTCGCGCACCTGGCGTCGATCCTCTCCTCCTCCCGGCTCCGCTGAGGCCGGTCCAGGCCGGTCCAGAGGAAGCAGGCCGGGCCGAACCCTAGAGCCGGCCGGCGGCCTTGAGGGCGAGGTACGCGTCGGCGAGGGCCGGGGCGACCGAGGAGGGCGGGGCGTCGAGGACGGTCACCCCGTGGCGGCCGAGGCGGTCGGCGGTGAGACGGCGGTCGGCGCGGGTCTGCTCGGCCGCGGCCGCCCCGTACACGGCCTCGACGGTGCCGCGGCCGGCGGCCAGTTCGTCCAGGTGCGGGTCGGCGACCGAGGCGAGGACGACCTCGTGGCGCTTGGTGAGCATCGGCACCAGCGGGAGCAGGCCGTCCTCCACGGGCGCCGCGTCCAGGCCGGTGAGCAGCACGATCAGCGAGCGGTGCGGTGCCATCCGGAGTGCGGTGGAGACCAGCGAGCGCATGTCGGTCTCGTAGAGGGCGGGCTCCAGGACGGCCATCGCGCCGGTGAAGGCAGGCAGGATCTCGTTGGGGGAGCGGCCCGCGACCGAGACGCGTTTGCGCAGGTCGTGGGCGAGCAGGTCGACCCGGTCACCGGCCTTGGTGGCGAGTGCGGTGAGCAGCAGGGCGGCGTCGAGTGCGGCGTCCAGCCGGGGCGCGTCGCCGACCCGGCCGGCGGAGGTGCGGCCGGTGTCGAGGACGATCAGGATGTGCCGGTCCCGCTCGGGGCGCCAGGTGCGGATGGCGACGGTGTGGCGGCGGGCGCTGGCCCGCCAGTCGATGGAGCGGACGTCGTCGCCGGGCAGGTACTCGCGCAGGGAGTCGAACTCGGTGCCCTGGCCGCGGGTCAGGACGGAGGTGCGGCCGTCGAGTTCGCGCAGCCGGGCGAGCCGGGAGGGCAGGTGCTTGCGGCTGGTGAACGGCGGCAGCGCGCGGACCGTCCACGGGACCAGGTGGGAGCCCTGACGGCCGGCCAGGCCGAGCGGGCCGAGCGAGCGGACCGTCACCTTGTGGGCGTGGTGGTCGCCGCGCCGGCTCGGGGTGAGCAGGGTGGTGACGCGGCGCCGCTCGCCGCCGGGGATCCGCAGGGTGTGCCGTGAGGCGGCGGTGCCGGTGCCGGGCCGCCACGCGGAGGGGGCCCAGGAGTCGCGGACGCGGGCCCGCAGCGGGCGGCCGGAGGGGTTGGTGACGCTCAGTTCGACGGCGGCGGGCTCGCCGAGCCGGACGGTGGTGTCGCCGCCCCGGGTGATCCGCAGGCTGCGGACCGGGGCGGCGAGCAGCAGGTCGACCAGGGCGGCGAGCAGGACCGCGCCGGTGACGGCGGCGATCCCCGCCGCGGAGGGCAGGAGCAGGCCCACGACGAGCGCGCCGAGTGCGGCGAGCAGGGCGGTTCGCCCGGTGAGGGCCATGCGGTGCGCTCCTTCGGAGGCGTGCGGGGGGAGGCGGTCAGCGGGGGGCGGGCGTCTGGGCGAGGACGGCCTGGATGACGGAGTCGGCGGTGACGCCCTCCATCTCGGCCTCGGCGCGCAGCGCGACGCGGTGGCGCAGGGTCGGCAGGGCGAGGGCCTTGACGTCGTCGGGGGTGACGTAGTCGCGGCCGGCCAGCCAGGCCCAGGCACGGGAGGCGGCGAGCAGGGCGGTCGCGCCGCGCGGGGAGACGCCGATCGAGAGCGACGGGGACTGCCGGGTGGCCCGGCAGAGGTCGACGATGTAGGCGAGCACCTCGGGGGAGACGGTGAGCTTGGCGATCTGCGCGCGGGCGGCGGCGATGTCCGCGGGGCCGGCGACCGGGCGGACGCCGGCGGCGCCGAGGTCGCGGGGGTCGAAGCCCGCGGCGTGCCTGGCGAGGACCTGGAACTCCTGGTCGCGGTCGGGCAGCGGCAGGATCAGCTTCAGCAGGAAGCGGTCCAGCTGGGCCTCGGGCAGCGGGTAGGTGCCCTCGTACTCGACGGGGTTCTGGGTGGCGGCGACCAGGAACGGGACGGGCAGGGCGCGGGGCTCGCCGTCGACGGTGACCTGGTGCTCCTCCATGGCCTCCAGCAGGGCGGCCTGGGTCTTGGGCGGGGTGCGGTTGATCTCGTCGGCGAGCAGCAGGTTGGTGAAGACCGGGCCGGGCTGGAAGGAGAACTCGGCGGTCCGGGCGTCGTAGACCAGGGAGCCGGTGACATCGCCGGGCATCAGGTCGGGGGTGAACTGGATCCGCTTGGTGCCCAGGCTGAGGGCGGTGGACAGGGTGCGCACCAGAAGGGTCTTGGCGACGCCGGGGACGCCCTCCAACAGCACGTGGCCGCCGCAGAGCAGGGCGACGACCAGGCCGGTGACGGCGGCGTCCTGGCCGACCACGGCCTTGGCGATCTCGGCGCGCAGGGCGGTGAGCGCCTGGCGCGGGTCGCTCGCCGTGCCGGGCGTGCTGTCGGCCGTGCCGGGGGTGGTGAGGGGGGTGGCGGTGGCCTGCTCGGTCACGGCTTCCGTACCTGCCTTTCGAGGGTGTCGAGGTCGTCGGCGAGCCGCAGCAGCGCGGCGTCGTCGGTCGGGGGCGGGCCGTACAGGAGGGCCGCCACGTCCCCGGCGGGGCGCTCGGGGAGGCGGTCGGCGATGGCCGCGCAGAGAGCGGTGGGGTCGGGTGCGCCGGCGCTGAGCGGGACGCCCAGGGCCGGGGCGAGGCGGTGGGCCGCGGCGCGGCGCAGGGCGTCGGCGGCGCGGCCGCGGGCCCTGGCGCGGCGGTAGAGGCGGGCGCGGCCTTCGGTGGTCTCGGCGGCGCGGACCACCACGGGCAGGTTCTCGCTGACGACGGGGCCGAGCCGGCGGGCGCGCCAGGCGGCGGCGAGCAGGGCGGCGATGCCGAGCTGGTAGCCGGCCCAGCGCCAGCCCTCGGGGATGTAGTCGGTGAGCTGCTTGCGCTGTTCGACCGCGATCGGGGCGGTGTAGTCGGGCAGCTGCCAGGTCAGGTCGGGCTGGGAACCGAGCAGGGCGAGGGCGAGGGCGGCGTTGCCGTCCTTGGCGAGCAGCTCGTTGGTGAGGAAGGCGCCGCCGCCTAGCACGATGACGTCCCCGCCCCGGCTGTTCGGGACGCTGACCAGCGGGTAGCCGTGGCCGCGCGGGTAGCAGCCCTCGCCGCGGGTGCCGGCGGTGTAGAGCAGGCCGCCGAGGTGGGCGCTGCCGGCCCGCACGGCGGCGGGCAGGGAGCAGTCGGCGGGGGTGCTGCGGACGGAGGCGTAGGGGACGCCGCCGCCCTCGTCGGAGGGGCGGACGCCGGGGACCAGCGCGCTGAGGGCGGCCGGGCCGGGGGCGATGAGGACCAGGCGGCCGTGCCGGGCGGCGGCCAGGGCGCGCAGCCGGTCGGGGGAGAGCAGGTCGGGCTCCGGCACGACGAGGGTGCCGGCGCCGGCCGCGCCGGTGGTGAGGTCGGCGGTGATGTCGGCCTTGACGCCCTCGCGCTGGAGCAGGGCGATCACGGCGCGGGTGCCGGCGGGGTCGTAGGAGCGCGGGTCGAGCGGCGGGTAGCGCTGCTCCTGGTTGAGGCCGGCCAGGACGGCTCCGGCGAGCAGCAGCATCGCGGTGGTGAACAGGTACCAGCGTCCGCGGTACCAGAGGCTTCGGCCGCTCGGCGCGAGGCTGGTGGGGGCGGCGGCGGGCGCGGTCGGCGCGGGCGGCGCGTCGGGGGCGGGGACGGTGGTGGTCATGCCGCTCCTCCCTGGGCCTGGGCCGGGACCGGTACCGGCACCGGGGTGAGGGCCGGGCGGGTGCGCTCCAGGGCCCGGTCGAGGTCGTGCAGCAGCCGGTAGGCGGCCTGGTCGGCGGTGCGCTCGCCGTAGGCGATGTCGTCGAAGCTCCGGGCGGCGGCGGCGAGGGCGGCGGCGTGCTCGGGCAGGGCGCGGCCGGCCTCGGCGGCGGCCTCGTCGGCGGTGCGGCCGGGGCGGGTGTCGAGCAGGGTGCGCTCCTCCAGGGCCCGGACCAGGGCGCGCATCTGCTC
The DNA here is from genome assembly GCF_043202015.1 of Kitasatospora sp. NPDC048239. NCBI lineage: Bacteria > Bacillati > Actinomycetota > Actinomycetes > Kitasatosporales > Streptomycetaceae > Kitasatospora > Kitasatospora sp. NPDC048239. Next base: position 5,527 of record NZ_JBICZP010000013.1, read on the forward strand.
CCGGACGGCCTGGGGCCACTGGCCGGCGGCGGCGTGCCGCTCGGCCTCGGCCCGGTACTGGGCGGCGCTGCGCGGGCCGGCGGTGCCGAAGACGGGCTGGATGGTGCGGGCGGCCCGCCTGGGTGCGCCGAGGCGCCACCACAGGGCGCCGCCGATCAGGGCGGCGATCACCAGGAAGAGGATCAGGCCGGTGGTTCCGCTGGTGCCGTTGCCCGCGACGGTGTCGAGGGCGTCGCCGAGCCGGTCGCCGATCCAGTCGAGGACCCGCTCCTGGAGGCTCGGGTCGTGGCGGTGGTAGTCGGCCTTGAGCAGTTCGTCCCGTGCGGCGTCGCGTGCCGGATCGCGCGGAATGGTGACCGGTGCGCCGCCGGCCGCCCGGGTCAGGTCCCCCCAGTTCGGCATCCGGGTCAGAGCCTCGCGGCGGTCGGGCCGGCCGGGTCGCTCCAGCCGGTGCCGCCGTACTCGGGCAGCCCGGCGGCGCGGGCCAGCTCGATGTCCAGGGCCTCGCGGCGGATCCGCTGGTCGACGTAGAGGAGGACGCCGATGCTGGCGGTGAACGGGATGGTCAGGGTGGCGGAGATGACGCCGGCGATGGCCGTGGTGATCAGCAGGGCCGGCGGGAGGCTGACCACGCCGCCGGAGTCGGCCTGGCCGGCGAGGTCGTCGAAGCCCAGGACCACGCCGATGATCGTGAACGGCACCGAGATCATCCCGGCGACGATGCCGGCCAGCACCTGGCTGAGCAGGTTGATGCCGAACAGGCGCCACCAGGAGCCGCGGACGAGCCGGCGGGAGCGGGAGAGCGCGGTCAGCACGCCCTGCTTCTCCAGCATCAGGGCGGGGGCCGCCAGGCTGAGCTGGATCCAGATCCAGACGGCGACGGGAAGGCTGAGCAGGCCGACCACGAACAGCAGGGCGGCGATGGCGGGCTCGTCCGCGCCGGCGATCACGTAGCCGATCATCGGGGCGAAGCCGAGCAGCACGATGCCGCCGCCGATCAGGGCGGTGAGCAGGGTCAGGCCGAGCATCTGGAACAGCCGGGGGCGGGCGTCCCGCCAGGCGTCGCGGATGGTGGCGGACTGGCCGAGGATGGCGCGGCTGACGACCATGGTCAGCAGCGCGGAGGCGACGACGCCGAGCAGCAGGCTGACCGGCAGGCTGGCGAGCGTGGTCAGGACCGGCGTGAGGTTGCCGGTGTCGCCGTCGATGGACAGCTCGGTCGCGGTGGCCGCGGCCTGCTGGAGCACGGCGACGCCGAGCGAGAGGCCGAGCGTCGTCCGCCAGTGCTTGCGGATGGTGGAGGCGGCGCCGTCCAGCAGCTCGCCGAGGCCGAGCGGGCGCAGCGGGATGATGCCGGGCTTGGGGCTCGGCGGTGCGCCCCAGCCGTACTGGCCGTACTGCGGGCCGCCGGGCGGCGGGCCGCCGTAGCCGGAGCCCCAGGCGGGCGGGGCGGCGGGTGCGCCCTGTGGTGGTGCCGACGGACCGGGCACGGCGGCGGGCGCGTCGGCCGGTGGCCGGGCGTCCTCGCGGGGCGGCTCGGACGAGCTGGGCGAGGCCCAGCCCGGAGTGTCGGTCATCACTGCTCCTCGGAGGGGCGTCAGGGTTCGCGGGGCCGGGTGGATCTTCACCCGCGCGCAGCGCCCATCGTGCCATGGTGCTCGGACGGGTCTCAGGGGTATCCGGCTCCTGAACCGCGGGCGGGCTCCGCGGTGGTGGCCGGTGCGGGTTCGCGGATCGTTCCGGAGCGGTTCGGCGCAGGAAATTCGCCCGATATGGCCGGAAATCGCCCGGGCTGCCACTTGGCCGTTCTGGCGCAATGGGACTGCTGTGCGGCAGGTCACAATCCGGTAATGAGAGTATGGACGCATGAAGGGACGCGTCCTCGTCGTTGATGACGACTCCGCACTGGCCGAGATGCTCGGTATCGTGCTGCGTGGTGAGGGTTTTGAGCCGTTTTTCGTCGCGGATGGGGACAAGGCGCTAGCCGCGTTCCGGGAGACCAAGCCTGACCTGGTCCTGCTGGACCTGATGCTGCCCGGACGGGACGGCATCGATGTCTGCCGCCAGATCCGGGCCGAGTCGGGCATCCCGATCGTCATGCTGACCGCGAAGACGGACACCGTGGACGTGGTGGTCGGCCTGGAATCGGGCGCCGACGACTACGTCACCAAGCCGTTCAAGCCGAAGGAGCTGGTGGCCCGGGTACGGGCGCGGCTGCGTCGGGCCGAGGAGCCGACGCCCGAGCAGCTGACCATCGGCGATCTGGTGATCGACGTGGCCGGCCACTCGGTGAAGCGGGACGGGCGGGGCATCCCGCTGACCCCGCTGGAGTTCGACCTGCTGGTCGCGCTGGCCCGCAAGCCCTGGCAGGTGTTCACCCGCGAGGTGCTGCTGGAGCAGGTCTGGGGCTACCGCCACGCGGCGGACACCCGGCTGGTCAACGTCCACGTCCAGCGTCTGCGCTCCAAGATCGAGAAGGACCCGGAGCGCCCCGAGATCGTGGTGACCGTTCGTGGCGTCGGCTACAAGGCCGGGCCCAGCTGACGTGGTGTACAGGGCTGACGAGACCCCGTTGGGTGCCTCGACCGACGGGGGCCCCGCCGTGCGCGGGGACGTGCTGAGCTCGACCACCCGGGGCCGCCGCCGTCGGCGCGGTCCGGCGGCCCTGCTCGCGCTCCTGACCCGTCAGCTGCGACGACCGTTCCACCGGGTGACGGCGCTCTACCGGCGCTCCATCCAGCTGCGCGTGGTCGCCGCCACCCTGCTGCTCTCCGTCGCGGTCGTGCTGGTGCTCGGCGTGGTCGTGGTGGCCCAGGTGCGCACCGGACTGCTGGACACCAAGAAGACCTCGGCCCGCAGCCAGGCCGACGGCGGCTTCAAGAGCGAGCAGAAGAAGATCGACGAGGCGAAGGACCTGCGCTTCAAGGTCGGGGCCACCAGCGACCCGACCACCGACGAGATCGGCACCTGGCTGCTCAAGCAGGTCGGCGACCTCGCGGCCAGCGGGCAGAGCGTCTACTCGGTGATCGCGATCCTGCCCGGCAGCAGCCAGGTGGTGGCGCAGCAGAACCCCGGGCTGGGCCCGCGCTACTCCGGGGACGTCCTGCCGAGCAGCATCCCGGACTCGCTGCGGACGGCGGTGGCCTCGGAGCCCGGCGTGATGTTCGAGCAGCCGACCCGGATCCACCGCGGCGGCGGCTCCGACTCGGAGCCGGGGCTCGTCCTCGGCCAGCAGTTCACCGGGCCGAGCAGCACCAGCTACCAGCTGTACTACGTCTTCCCCTTCGGCCAGGAGACCAAGACCCTCGACCTGGTCACCGGCACCCTGGCCACCGCAGGCCTGTTCGTGGTGATCCTGCTGGTCGGCATCGCCTGGTTGGTGGTGCGCCAGGTGGTCACCCCGGTGCGGATGGCCGCCGGGATCTCCGAGCGGCTGGCCGCCGGGCACCTGGAAGAGCGGATGAAGGTCACCGGGACGGACGACATCGCCCGGCTCGGCGAGTCCTTCAACCGGATGGCCAACGCCCTGCAGGCGCAGATCCGCCAGCTGGAGGAGCTCTCGCGGGTCCAGCGGCGCTTCGTCTCGGACGTCTCGCACGAGCTGCGCACCCCGCTGACCACGGTGCGGATGGCCGCCGACCTGATCTACGACAGCCGCGAGGACCTGGACCCGATGGCGGCCCGCTCGGCGGAGCTGCTCCAGGGGCAGCTGGACCGCTTCGAGTCGCTGCTCGCCGACCTGCTGGAGATCAGCCGCTTCGACGCCGGCGCCGCGATCCTGGACGCCGAGCCGGTGGACCTGCGCGAGATCGTCACCCGGGTGGTGGAGGCCGCGGACCCGCTGGCCCAGGCCAAGGGCAGCGCCGTGGTGATCCGCGGCGACGGCGAGCCGGTGCTGGCGGAGGTCGACTCCCGGCGGATCGAGCGCATCCTGCGCAACCTGGTGGTCAACGCACTGGAGCACGGCGAGGGCCGCGACGTCGTGGTCCGGCTGGGCTCGGCCGACGGCGCGGTCGCCGTCGGTGTGCGCGACTACGGCATCGGGCTCAAGCCGGGCGAGGCCTCCCGGGTGTTCCACCGCTTCTGGCGGGCCGACCCGTCCCGGGTGCGGACCACCGGCGGTACCGGCCTCGGCCTGTCCATCGCGGTCGAGGACGCGCATCTGCACGCCGGCTGGCTGCAGGCCTGGGGCGAGCCCGGTGGGGGGTCGCACTTCCGGCTCACCCTGCCGCGCACCCGCGGCGGCGAGATCAACCGGGCGCCGTTCCGGCTGGAGCCGGAGGACTCCCGCAACAACCGGGGCCTCGGCTCGGCCGGGATGCCGTACCGGCGGGCGATCCACCCGGCCGGTGCCACCGCGCTGACCGCGACCGAGGAACCGGCCGTGCCGGAGGCCCCGGAGGGCGGCGGCAACGGCTTCGGCAGCGGGCTGGGCGGGGTGCTGAGCATCGGCCCGGCCCTGGGCCGCCGGGTGCCCGAGGGACCGCGCTCGGACCCCTCGGACGTCCGCGCCGCGGGGGCCGGGTACGGTGCCACCGGTGCCCAGGTCGTGGTCGATCCGACGCCCGGCCGGCCCTCGGTGGCGCAGCGGACGGCGGAGCCGCAGGAGCCGGTCGCGGTGAGCGCCGCGAACGGCACGGGTGGGACGGACACGGAGGGGTCGCAGCGTGCGAAGGACCAGCAGCAGGACTGAGCCGCGGGTGGCCGCGGTGGCCGGCGCGGTGCTGGGGGCCGCGCTGGTGGGTGGCTGCGCCGCGATGCCGGACGCCGGCGGCATCGCCAAGGTCGAGCTGTCGCAGGGCGCGGCGGACAAGAACCTCCAGGTCAGGGTCTTCCCGATGGCGCCCGCCAAGGGGGCCAAGCCGAGTGATCTGCTGACCGGCTTCCTGGACGCGTCGACCGCGGACGACGGCTACCCGACGGCGCGGCAGTACCTGACCGAGGAGGCCGCCGGCCGGTGGAACCCGGAGGCGGGGATCATGGTGCTGGCGGCCAACCCGACGCACACCGACCAGACCCTCACGGAGGCCGACACCTCGGTGTCCATCCCGGTGTCCGGGACGGTCGTCGCCCAGGTGGACGAGAAGCACTCCTACCGCTTCCGGGAGGGGCAGAAGGACGTCAGCTTCACCTTCAACTTCGTCCGGGAGAAGTCCGGGGAGTGGCGGATCGACCGGCTGCCCGACGGTCTGATCATCAACGAGACCAACTTCCGCAACAGCTACCGCCAGGTGGACCGTTTCTTCTATGCGGCCGCCGACCCCTCCGCGCCCACGGCGCAGGAGGTGCTGATCGCCGACCCGATCTACCTGCGGCGCCGAATAGACCCGCTGACCGCCGCCGCCAGGGCCCTGGTCGCCGGCCCGTCCGAGTGGCTCTCGCCGGTGGTCCGGACGGCCTTCCCGGCCGGGGTCACCGTGCAGCCGGTCACGGTGGACGACGGCCGGACCGCCCACGTGGTGGCCGCCGGGCCCGACCTCGGCGGCGGGCTGCTGTGCAAGCAGATGGCCAACCAGCTCCTCTACACCCTCGCCGACCAGGGCAAGGGCCAGATGGACCGGCTGGAGCTGAAGGGCCCGCGCGGCAGCAGCTGTGTGGTGGCGCGCAACGACCTGCCGGCCAGTGCCCCCGGTGCCCTGGCCGGTCCGGCGGCCGACCAGCAGTACTACCAGCGCGCCGACAACGGGGTGCTGCTGCAGGCCCGCGAGCAGGGCGAGGGCTCCGCGGTCGCCGGCGTGCTCGGCAAGGCCCCGGCCAACGGCAAGCGGGCGGTCGGGGCGATCGCGGTGAGCCGCAACGGCCAGCGCGCCGCGGCGATCAGCCCGGACGGCCACCAGCTGTACTCGGTGGGGCTGGCCGACAGCGAGTCGGTGCTCCCCGAGGCCGTGCTCAGCACGACGGCCCGGGCCGCGGAGAAGGCCGACGACGGGCTGGCCTCGCCCAGCTGGGACGGCCGCGGCGACCTCTGGGTGGTGGACCGCGACCCGCAGAACCCGCGGGTGGTGATGGTGCGCGGGCGCAAGCCCGTCACCGTGCCGGTCGAGGGGCTCGACGGGGGCACGGTGCAGAGCCTCAAGACGGCCTCGGACGGGGTCCGGATCGCCCTGGTCGTCAAGGACCGCAAGGGCGACCGGAGCCTGATGGTCGGCCTGGTACAGCACGGCGGCACCCAGGACGCGCCCACGGCGCGGATCACCGGGCTGCGCAACGCCGCGCCGCAGCTCACCGACGTCACCTCGGTGTCCTGGGCGGAGGCCGACCAACTGCTGGTGCTGGGCAAGGAGAAGGACCGGCTGCCGCAGCTGCACTACATCAGCACGGACGGCTCGCGGAGCACCGAGGGCTCGCTGCTGGGCGGCGAGGGGATGGTCTCGGTGCAGGCCTCCGAGTCCCGTGACGACAGCGCGGGCCAGGCGCCTCCGGTGCTGGCCCTGCAGGGTGCGGACGGCAAGATCTACCGCCTGGTCAACAACCAGTGGCGCGAGCTCGTCCTGCCGCCGCAGTACCGGGCGAGCGCCTTCATCTACCCGGGCTGAGCCGCCCGCCCCGGCCTCCGCAGGCCGGTGGTGTGCGGTCCGGCCGGTGCGGGACGGCGGCCGCCACGGTCGCGGCCGCCCGAGGCGGCAGTCCGGCGGCGGCCAGGGCCCGGGCGGCCTCGGCGAGGCTGGCCCCGGTCGTCACCAGGTCGTCCACCAGCACGGGTTGGCGGCCGGTCAGCCGCCGGTGGGCGCGCGGCAGGACGGTGAGCGCGCCGTGCAGATTGCGCCGGCGCTCCGGGGCGGACAGGCCGCTCTGGTCCGCGACCGGGCGGACGTGCCGCAGCAGCGGCGCGGCCCGGGCGTCCAGCCCGGCCCGGCGCAGCGCCCGGGCGGCGGCGCCGGCCAGCCGCAGCGTCGGGTCGTGGCCCCGGGCGCGGACGGCGGCGCGGGTGGAGGGCATCGGGACGAGCAGCAGCGGCGCCTGACCGGCGCGCGGCCCGAGCGCGGAGCGCACGGCCTGGGCGAGCGCTTCACCCAGAGGGTCGGCCAGGCGCAGCGCGCCGCGCTCCTTGTGGGCGATCAGCAACTGGCGCACCGGATCGGCGTACCGGGCGGCGGCGTGCACCCAGGGCAGGGCGGTGGGGCCGGGCCGGGCGGCGGTCAGGGCGTGGCGGCAGGCCGGGCAGAGCTGGCTGCGGCCGGTGCCGCAGCCGGCGCAGCGGGCGGGCAGCAGGAGGTCCAGCAGGCCGCCCAGTGAGTAGGCGAACGGGCTGGGGACTGGCTGTGGGCGGGCGGGGAATGCGATGGGTGGCACGACTGCTCCTGGCGGAGGGCAGGCACGGAGAGTGAGCACAGGATGCGCCGTACGGGGGGTGTTGTCCAGGTATTTACCCATGCTTCACTCGCAAGAGGGTAGACAGGGTGCAACAGCTCGACCGCCAACCCCACAAGATCGGGTCATACCCACTTTGCCGCCTGGGGAGGCGAAATCCCCGTGTGAGGTGTTCTATGAGGCTCCAGGGGGTTTCAACCGTCCCTGGTGGGGAGGAAGTGAGGTGAGGGCCAGTCGCTTTCGCCGCTCGCGGCGGGGCGAAGGGTCGGCAGTGGATTGGCTGGTCCGGCTGGGTCTCAGCCCGATTCGGTAGCACCCGGATCGGCGTCAGCACGAGGGATCGGAGTTCTGCGTGGACATCGTCGTCAAGGGCCGCAAGACCGAGGTGCCCAAGAGGTTCCGCGAGCACGTGGCCGAGAAGCTGGAGAAGGTCCAGAAGTTCGACGGCAAGGTGATCAGCCTCGACGTCGAGGTGTCCAAGGAGCACAACCCGCGTCAGGCCGACCGGTCCGAGCGGGTGGAGATCACTCTCCGTACCCGTGGCCCGGTGATCCGGGCCGAGGCGGCCGCGGCAGACCCGTACGCGGCACTCGACCTGGCTTCGGCGAAGCTCGACGCCCAGCTGCGCAAGTCCGCAGACCGGCGCCGGGTGCACAAGGGCGGCAACGGCCGCACCCCCATCAGCGTCGCCGAGGCGACGGCGTCCCTCGCCGCGCTGCCCGACACGACGCAGCCCGTCGGCGAGACCAACGGGGCCGTCCGCAAGACCATGATGGGGTCCCTGGAAGTGGAGGGCGAAGGCCCGCTGGTGGTCCGGGAGAAGACCCACCCGGCCGCCCCCATGGCGCTCGACCAGGCGCTCTACGAGATGGAACTGGTCGGCCACGACTTCTACCTGTTCGTGGAGAAGGACAGCGGCCTGCCGAGCGTCGTCTACCGCCGGCACGGTTACCACTACGGCGTCATCCACCTGAAGGCCGACGGCTCGGTCGGGGCGGGTGCCGGCGCCGGCGGCGCGATCGGCGGGGCCGACGACGAGGACTGACCGTCCCAGCGGTATGGGACGAGGTGACCCCGGCAGCCGTTGCCGCCGGGGTCACCGGCGTTTCGGGGTGCTGTGGCGGCCGCGGCGGGCCCGAGGTCACCCGGTGCAGGGGATTCGGCACCTGAGGGTGACCGGAGGGGGTCCGAGGCGTGGAATGATGGCGCGACGAGGACCGGCGACGGGGGAGGAGCGGATGGGGGATCACTTCGGGCTGGGGCCCGCTGCGGGGCCGGGCGCGGGGGTGTCGCCAGGACCGGGGGCCGAGCCCGAGTACGGCCCGCGCCAGGCCGAGCCCATTCGCGTCCTGGTGGTGGACGACCACGCGCTGTTCCGCCGCGGGCTGGAGATCGTGCTCGCGGAGGAGGAGGACATCAAGGTCATCGGCGAGGCGGGGGACGGCGCCGAGGCGGTGCTGAAGGCCGCCGACCTGCTGCCCGACATCATCCTGATGGATGTCCGGATGCCCCGGCGCAGCGGGATCGAGGCCTGCACCGCGATCAAGGACGTGGTGCCCAGCACCAAGATCATCATGCTGACGATAAGCGATGAGGAGGCCGACCTCTACGAGGCGATCAAGGCCGGCGCCACCGGCTACCTGCTCAAGGAGATCTCCACCGACGAGGTCGCCACCGCGATCCGCGCGGTCGCCGACGGGCAGTCCCAGATCAGCCCGTCGATGGCCTCCAAGCTGCTCACCGAGTTCAAGTCGATGATCCAGCGCCGCTCCGACGACCGGGACCTGGTGCCCGCTCCCCGGCTGACCGACCGGGAGTTGGAGGTACTGAAGCTGGTGGCCACCGGGATGAACAACCGGGAGATCGCCAAGGAGCTGTTCATCAGCGAGAACACCGTGAAGAACCACGTGCGCAACATCCTGGAGAAGCTCCAGCTGCACTCCAGGATGGAGGCCGTGGTCTACGCGATGCGGGAGAAGATCCTCGAAATAGGGTGAGGCGCCCGGGCGTTGGGGCGCCCTCGGCGTGCCTGTCGGCGGTTCCGGCCGGGCGTCAGGCGTCGAGCAGCCGCGTCAGGGCCGGGCGCAGCCCTTCGTCGTTCAGCGCCTCCACCCGGACGGCGTCGCAGCCCACCCAGGCGGCCGCCTCGCGCAGCGCCGCCGCCAGTGCCTCCAGGTGGCGCGGGGAGTCCAGCGAGACCTGACGGGCCACCAGGGTGCGCCCCTCGCGGGCCGGATCGACCCGGCCGACCAGTCGGCCGCCGGTCAGCAGCGGCATCGCGAAGTAGCCGTGCACCCGCCTGTCCTTCGGGGTGTAGGCCTCCAGCCGGTGGGCCATGCCGAAGATCCGCTCGGTGCGGCCGCGGTCCCAGATCAGCGAGTCGAACGGGGAGAGCAGCGTGGTGCGGTGGCGCCCGCGCGGCGGGGCGGCCAGCGCGGCCGGATCGGCCCACGCGGCGGCCGCGGCGCCCGCCGGACCCCAGCCCGCCACCTCCACCGGGACCAGGCCGGAGGCCTCGACCACCGCGTCCAGCTGCTCGGCGCGCAGCCGGTGGTAGTCCAGCAGATCGGCCCGGGTGGCCACGCCGAGCGCGGCCCCGGCCTGGGCGACCAGGGTGCGCAGGCACTCCTCGTCGCTCGGGTCCTGCTCGAACAGGTCCGTGGGGACGGCCTGTTCGGCGAGTGCGTAGACCCGCTTCCAGCTCCGGCGCTCGGCGCAGACCACGTCGCCGAAGGCCAGGGCCCGCTCCACCGCGATCTTGGTGTCGGACCAGTCCCACCACTCCGCGGTCTTCTTGGCGCCGCCCAGCTCGGTGGAGGTCAACGGCCCTTCGGCGCGCAGCTTGTCCAGCACGTGCCGGTACGTCTCCGGGGTGACCTGGTGGCCCCAGAGGTGGCCGCGCCCGCGGTAGCCGCGGCGGCGGAACGCGAACAGCGGCCACTCCTCGACCGGCAGGATGCACGCCGCGTGCGACCAGTACTCGAAGCTCGCGCCCGAGCCCCAGTACGCCTCCTCGACGGCCGGGCGGCCGACCGCGCCGAGGCGGGCGTAGGGGATCAGCTCGTGCGAGCGGGCCAGCACCGAGATGGTGTCGAGCTGGACGGCGCCGAGGTGGCGCAGCACCCCGCGCACGCCGCCCCGGCGGTCCGGCGCACCGAGCAGGCCCTGGGCGCGCAGGGCGATGCGGCGCGCCTCGTCGGCGCTGAGGGTCGTGACGGGAGTCGTGACGGTCATGTCGGCGAGGGTAGACGCCGGGACCGACAGTCGGGACCGGCCGACGGGGCCACCGGGCTCTGCGGCCGGGGCGGCTTCGGGCAGGGGCGGCTCAGTCCAGGTCGGTGGCGAGCAGCGAGGCGACCCAGGAGTCGTGGAACACGCCGCGCTGCTCGGCGTACGAGCGCAGGGTGCCCTCGAAGCGGTAGCCGACCCGGTCGGCCACCGCGCGCGAGCCGTCGTTGCCCACGTACGCCTGCCACTCCAGCCGGCGCAGGCCCAGCTCGGTGAGGCCGTAGCGGGCGACGGCACGGGCGGCCTCGACGGTGAAGCCGCGGCCGCGGTGCTCCTTGGCGGCCCACCAGCCGACCTCGCCGCTGCCCGTCCGGCCCGGGGTGAGGGTGATCGCCTGGGTGCCGACCAGGGCGCCGCTCCCGCGCTCCAGCACGCACCAGATCAGGGCCTCGCCGGTGCGCCAGCCATTGGCGGCGAGATCGTTGACGAAGTACTCCGCGTCCTCGAAGCGGTACGGGCTGGGGACGACCGTCCAGCGCTGGATCTCCTCGTCCTGGCAGGCCTCGAAGAGCGCCTCCAGGTCACAGGCCTGCGGCGGCCGCAGTATCAGGCGCTCGGTGGTGAGGACGACGGGGTCCACAGGGGTGTCGGCTTGCTCTGTCATGCGCGGATTATTCCGTACGGAGAGGAATCCGGGCATCCGATTAACCGCCCAACTGCCCGGGGCGGTGACCGCTTTGCCCTGGTAGACATCGCTATCGAGGCATGTGCTCGCAGGGGTGACACGGGAATAGCAGGCTGACGCACCTCCCGGGGGGTTGGAGTCCTCGCATACGATGGCCCGTGCGGTGGGGTGGACCCGCCGTGCAGTCGTCCAGTGCCAATACAGGCAAGGAGCCCGCTCAAGTGTCCGTCTTCGACAAGATCCTGCGCGCCGGCGAAGGCAAGATCCTTCGCAAGCTGCAGCGGATTGCTGCCCAGGTCAACTCCATCGAAGAGGACTTCGTCAACCTCACGGACGCCGAGCTGCGCGCGCTGACCGACGAGTACAAGCAGCGGCTCGCCGACGGCGAGTCCCTGGACGACATCCTCCCCGAGGCGTTCGCCACCGTCCGCGAGGCGGCCCGACGCGTGCTCGGCCAGCGCCACTACGACGTCCAGATCATGGGCGGCGCCGCGCTGCACCTCGGCTACGTCGCCGAGATGCGCACCGGTGAGGGCAAGACCCTCGTCGGCACGCTCCCGACGTACCTCAACGCGCTCACCGGCAAGGGCGTGCACCTGATCACCGTCAACGACTACCTCGCCGAGCGCGACTCGGAGTGGATGGGCCGGGTGCACCGCTTCCTGGGCCTCGAAGTCGGCGTGATCCTGGGCAACATGACGCCCGCCGAGCGCAAGCGCCAGTACGGGATGGACATCACGTACGGCACCAACAACGAGTTCGGCTTCGACTACCTGCGCGACAACATGGCCTGGTCGCAGGACGAACTGGTCCAGCGCGGCCACAACTTCGCGGTCGTCGACGAGGTCGACTCGATCCTCATCGACGAGGCCCGCACCCCGCTGATCATCTCCGGCCCGGCCGACCAGGCGACCAAGTGGTACGCCGACTTCGCCAAGCTGGTGCAGCGCCTCAAGATCGACCGCGACTACGAGGTCGACGAGAAGAAGCGCACCGTCGGCGTGCTGGAGGAGGGCGTCTCCCGGGTCGAGGACTACCTGGGCATCGACAACCTCTACGAGTCGGTGAACACCCCGCTGGTCGGCTTCCTGAACAACGCCATCAAGGCGAAGGAGCTGTACAAGGCGGACAAGGACTACGTCGTGATGAACGGCGAGGTCATGATCGTTGACGAGCACACCGGCCGCATCCTGGCCGGCCGCCGCTACAACGAGGGCATGCACCAGGCGATCGAGGCCAAGGAGGGGGTGGAGGTCCAGAACGAGAACCAGACCCTGGCCACCATCACCCTGCAGAACTTCTTCCGCCTGTACGACAAGCTGTCCGGCATGACCGGTACCGGTACGACCGAGGCCGCGGAGTTCCACCAGATCTACAAGCTCGGCGTGGTGCCGATCCCGACCAACAAGACGCCGCTGCGCATCGACCAGCCCGACCTGATCTACAAGTCGGAGCCGGCCAAGTTCGCGGCCGTGGTCGAGGACATCGCCGAGAAGCACGAGAAGGGCCAGCCGGTGCTGGTCGGCACCGTGTCGGTGGAGAAGTCCGAGTACCTGTCGCAGGAGCTGCGCAAGCGCGGCATTCCGCACGAGGTGCTGAACGCCAAGCACCACGAGCGCGAGGCGCAGATCGTCGCGCAGGCCGGTCGCAAGGGCGCCGTCACCGTCGCCACCAACATGGCCGGCCGTGGCACCGACATCATGCTCGGCGGCAACTCCGACCACCTCGCGGCGGCCGAGCTGGCGCAGCGCGGGCTCACCCCGACCGAGACGCCGGAGGAGTACGAGGCCGAGTTCCCGGCCGCGCTGGAGAAGGCCAAGAGCTCCGTCAAGGCCGAGCAGGACGAGGTCAAGGAGGTCGGCGGCCTCTACGTCCTCGGCACCGAGCGGCACGAGTCCCGCCGGATCGACAACCAGCTGCGCGGCCGCTCCGGCCGTCAGGGCGACCCGGGCGAGTCCCGCTTCTACCTGTCGCTGGGCGACGACCTGATGCGCCTGTTCAAGGCCGGCATGGTCGAGCGCGTGCTGTCGATGGCCAACGTGCCCGAGGACGTGCCGATCGAGTCCAAGATGGTCACCCGCGCCATCGCGTCGGCGCAGACCCAGGTCGAGCAGCAGAACTTCGAGATCCGCAAGAACGTCCTCAAGTACGACGAGGTGCTGAACCGCCAGCGCGAGGTCATCTACGGCGAGCGCCGCCGCGTCCTGGAGGGCGAGGACCTGCAGGAGCAGGTCGGCCACTTCATGGACGACACCGTCGAGGCGTACGTCAAGGCCGCCACCGGCGAGGGCTTCGAGGACGACTGGGACCTCGACAAGCTCTGGTCCGCGCTCAAGCAGCTCTACCCGATCACCCTGGAGCTGGAGCAGCTGGAGGAGGAGGCCGGCGGCACCGCCGGGCTGACCCCGGAGTTCCTCACCAAGGCCATCCAGGAGGACATCCAGGGGCAGTACGGCGCCCGTGAGGACCAGCTCGGCGCGGAGATCATGCGCGAGCTGGAGCGCCGGGTCGTCCTCTCGGTGCTGGACCGCCGCTGGCGCGAGCACCTCTACGAGATGGACTACCTCCAGGAGGGCATCGGCCTGCGCGCCATGGCGCAGCGCGACCCGCTGGTCGAGTACCAGCGCGAGGGCTTCGACATGTTCACCGCCATGATGGAGGGCATCAAGGAGGAGTCCGTCGGCTACCTGTTCAACCTGGAGGTCCAGGTCGAGCAGCAGGTCGAGGAGGTGCCGGTCGAGGACGCCGAGGTGCTGCTCGACAAGCTGGAGAAGGACGCCGCCCGCCCGGAGATCAAGGCCAAGGGCCTGGAGGCCCCCAAGCCGCAGCGCCTGCACTACACGGCCCCCTCGGACGAGGTCGGTGGCGGCGTCGTCGAGGGCGACTTCGAGGACCTCACCGCGGAGGACGAGGGCGACGGGCTGACCCGCGCCGAGCGCCGCAAGGCCGCCAAGTCGGCCAAGGGCCGCCGCCGCAAGGGCTGAGCACCCGGCCGCCGGTACACCAGGGCGCCGCTCCCGTACGGGGGTGGCGCCCTGCGGCGTTCCCGGGAGCGCCCGGGCGGGCGTCCGGGCGCTCACCGGGCCTCCACGGCGGTGCACTGCCACTGCCCGGCCGGTCCGCGCTGCTCCAGCCGGAAGGCCACCATGTGGTGCCGGCGGCCGAGGTCGACCCGGACGCACGCCTCGACCGCGTCGGGGGAGGGCGAGCGGTCGTGCACCGGGCCCAGCCGGGGCCGGTCGGCGGCCCCGCCGCGCCGCAGGGTGCCGCAGCGGACCAGCGCGGCGAGCTGGCCGTAGCCGTCCAGGGTGGTGTGGCGCATCAGCTGGCCGGACGGCCGGGCGCCGGTGAGCACCTCGACCAGCTGGTGCGCGAAGCGGGTGGTAAGACCGGTGCGCGCCTCCTGGCCGGACGCGGCGGCGCAGGCGGCGCGGGGGTGGCGCGGACCGCGGTCGGCCGGCGGGTGGTGCCCGGTGCGGGCGCTGCCCGCGACGGTACGGCCCGGGGCCCGGACGCGGTGCGGGTGGGGCTGCGGGTGGGGCTGGGCGCTCGGGCCGTGGACCATGGCGGATCTCCTCGACGGTGTGGCCGGGTGCGGTCGGGTCCTTGGTAGCGGTGGCTCGCGCGGGGCGGCAATCGGCTTTGCGGCCGGTTGGCGGGCGGCCCGCTGTTTCACCTATCCGGGTGAACCGCCCAGTACGGGGGCGGGTCGTCGGCCCGGCCGGAAGGGCGCCCGGTTGACGTCTGCGGGCGGGCCCCGGGGCCCGAAAGGGGACGGGCCGGTGCGTCGGTCCGGGTGGCGGCCGCCCGCGCGGCGTTGCGCCCGCCCCGGGTCGGCGCGCACGATCGGAGCCGGACCGGGGCCCCCGGGGAGAAGCACGCGCAGGCGCCGACAGCAGCGCCCGAGGACGACAGGCGGCCGGCGATGGCGACACAGGTTTCGACGGGTGAGGGCAGCGCGGCGCCGCCCGCCGCGGGCGCGCCCCGGCGCGGCCTGGTGCTGGGCGGCGGCGGCATGCTGGGCGCGGCCTGGACGGTCGGCGCGCTGTGCGCCGTCGAGGAGGCGGTCGGCTGGCAGCCGGGCAGCGCCGAGGTGGTCCTCGGGACGTCGGCGGGCGCGATCCTCGGCGCGATGCTGGCCGGCGGGGTGCGCGCCGAGCAGTTGCGCGACCACCAGCGCGGCCTGCCGATCACCGCCGGCCCGCTGGCCGGGGTGGAGTTCGACTACGACACGGCGGTCGGCGGCGCGCTGCCGCCGCGCCCGCGGGCCGGGATCGGCTCGCCGGGCCTGCTGCGGGACGCCGTCCGGCACCCGCGCGAGTACCCGCTGCTGACCATGGTGTCGGCGATGGCACCGCACGGCCGGGGCTCGCTCGCATCGGTCGGCGAGCTGGTCGGCGCGCTGTTCGACCCGGCCCCGCAGGCCGGCCCCTGGCAGGCCCTGCGGGTCGCGGCGGTGGACTACCGCAGCGGCCACCGGGTGGTCTTCGGGGATCCGGACACACCGCCCGCCGGGGTCGCCGAGGCGGTGATGGCCTCCTGTGCGATCCCCGGCTGGTTCGCGCCGGTGCGGGTGGACGGCTCCGCGTACGTGGACGGCGGCTGCTGGTCGGCCACCAACGCGGACCTGATGCTCGGGCGCGGCCTGGACGAGGTGTACGTCCTCGCCCCGATGGCGCTGCGGCTGCGGCCGCGCTCCCGGGCCGGGGCGCCCGAGCCGTCGGCGGGCCCCGGCCGCGGCACCCTCGCGGCGCTGCGCGAGTGGCGCGCCCGGGACCGCCCGCGCGGGGTGCTCGCCCAGCTGGTCAGCCGCTACCGCCGGGCGGTGACCAGGCAGCTGCTGCGCGAGGCCCGGCTGCTGCGGGACAGCGGGGTCCGGGTGCACCTGCTCGCGCCGACCCTGGAGGACCTGGCGGCGATGGGTCCGAACCTGATGGACCCGGCCCGCCGGGGCGCGGTACTGGAGAGCGCGCTGTGCACCAGCCGGGCCGCCCTGGAGGACGCCCGGCGGCCCGGGGCGGCGGCGGCCGGGCCGGGGTGAGCGGTGAGCAGGTGATCACGGGTGGCGTCCCGGCGCTTATTCTGGGGGCGCTGGAAGCCTGTGCCGCTGGACGAACCGGAGAGTGCCACCGATGCGCGTGTACGTGCCAACCACCCTGAACGGCCTGGCGGCGGCGCACCCGGGCGGTGCCCTGGAGCAGTCGGCGGCCTACGCCGTGACCCCCGCGCTGCGCGAGTGGTACGTCAGCGACGACCTGGAGGAGCTGGAGTACGCGGCGCTGAACCGGGCCGCCCAGTCCTCGCTGCGGCTGCTGGCCGCCGACCAGGACGCGCCGCGCCGCCGGGTCGTGGTGGCGCTGGACGTCGCCGACTCGGCCGTGCAGCCGTTCCCGGGCGACGAGTACCAGGACCAGGCCTCGCTCGGCCGGGTGGTGCTGGCCGGGCCGGTGCGGCTGGCGAAGGCGGCGGCGGTGCACGCCGACGTGGCCGACCAGGAGGTCGTCGAGGACGTCGCGGCGGCGGTGGCGGCCGTCGGGGCGGCGGACGCGGGCGACCAGGACGCCCAGTTCGCCGTGGACGGCGCCGAGGACCACGACCTGCTCTGGTTCGCGACCCAGGAGATCCCCGCCCTGCTGGCCTGAACCGGGCCCGGAGGGGCCTGCCGGGGCCTTCGGCGGCCATCCGGTGGGCCCGTGGCACAGGTCCTCGGCGGGCCCCTGGTGAGCCCCGTCCTACCGCCTTGTCGGTGGCCGGGGTTACCGTTCCCTGCGTGCGCACTCATATCGTCTGGGACTGGAACGGCACGCTCTTCCACGACATGGAGGCGGTGCTCGGAGCGAGCAACGCCGCGTTCGCGACCATCGGCGTAGCGCCGATGACCATGCAGGAGTACCGCGAGCAGTACGAGATCCCGATCCCCCGCTTCTACCAGCGGCTGCTCGGCCGGATGCCCTCCGAGGCCGAGTGGCTGCGGCTGGACGACGCGTTCCACGACCGGTACGTCGAGCTGAGCGTCGCCTGCGGGCTGACCGACGGCGCGGCGCAGCTGCTGAGCGGCTGGGGCCAGGCCGGGCACAGCCAGTCGCTGCTGTCGATGTACGAGCACGAGAAGCTGCTGCCGGTGGTCGAGGGGTTCGGCCTGACCTCGCACTTCCTGCGGGTGGACGGCCGCAGCGGGCCGTCCGGCGGCCAGAAGGCGGAGCACCTGAGCAGGCACCTGGCCGCCCTCGGGGAGCATGTGGACCCGGCCCGCACGGTGCTGATCGGCGACGCCGCGGACGACGCGCTGGCGGCGCTGGCCGCGGGTGCGCACGCGGTGCTGTACACCGGTGGCTCGCACACCCGGGAGAAGCTGGAGCCCGTCGGCGTCCCCGTGGTGGACAGCCTGGCGGAGGCGGTGGAGCTGGCCGGCCGGCTGGCCGACTGAGCGGAGGGGCCGCGCGGGCGTGGTGCGAACCACGTCCGGTGATGGCGTGTCAGAGCGCGTGAACCGGTCCGCCCTCGTCAGTCTGGATTGACACCAGCCAGTACGACGAGCGGGGAGCCGCCATGCCCATCGACGCAGTCACCCAGGTCCCGAACCCGGGCAACGAGCCGGTGCACGACTACGCACCGGGCAGCCCGGAGCGGGCCCGGCTGGTGCGGAGGCTGGACGAGCTGGCCGCCGAGCAGATCCCGCTGCCGATGACCATCGCCGGCGAGCAGCGGTTCGGCGGCGGCGAGCGGATCGACGTCGTCCAGCCGCACCACCACGCGGCCCGGCTCGGGGTGCTCGGCAACGCCACCCGGGAGGACGCCCGGCTCGCGGTGGACGCGGCGCTCGCCGCCGGGCGGGAGTGGCGCGCGCTCTCCTTCGACGACCGGGCGGCGGTCTTCCTGCGGGCCGCGGACCTGCTCGCCGGGCCCTGGCGGGAGACGCTCAACGCGGCCACCATGCTGGGCCAGTCGAAGACCGCGCAGCAGGCCGAGATCGACTCCGCCTGCGAGCTGATCGACTTCTGGCGGTGGAACGTGCACTTCGCCCGGCAGATCCTGGCCGAGCAGCCGGTCTCCTCGCCGGGGGTGTGGAACCGCACCGACCACCGCCCGCTGGAGGGCTTCGTCTACGCGGTCACCCCGTTCAACTTCACCGCCATCGCCGGCAACCTGCCGACCGCCCCCGCCCTGATGGGCAACACCGTGGTCTGGAAGCCCGCCCCGACCCAGACGCTGGCCGCGTACCACCTGATGCGGCTGCTGGAGGCCGCCGGGCTGCCGCCCGGGGTGATCAACATGGTGACCGGCGACGGGCTGCAGGTCTCCCCGGTCGCGCTCGCCGACCCGGCTCTCGCCGGTCTGCACTTCACCGGCTCCACCGCGACCTTCCAGTCGCTCTGGCAGAGCGTCGGCGCCGCCATCGGCACCTACCGGACGTACCCGCGGATCGTCGGCGAGACCGGCGGCAAGGACTTCCTGCTCGCCCACCGCTCGGCCGACCCGGAGATCCTGCGGACCGCGCTGATCCGGGGCGCCTTCGAGTACCAGGGGCAGAAGTGCTCGGCGCTCTCCCGCGCCTACCTGCCCCGCAGCCTCTGGCAGAAGATCAAGGACGACCTGCTGGCCGAGGTGGACGCGCTGGCCGTCGGCGACGTCACCGACCTGTCCAACTTCATGGGCGCGCTGATCGACCGGCGGGCCTTCGAGAAGAACCGCGACGCCATCGAGCGGGCCAAGGCCGACCCGACGGTGGAGCTGGCGGCCGGCGGCCAGTACGACGACGCGATCGGCTGGTTCGTCCGGCCGACCGTGCTGGTCTCCTCCGACCACCGCAACGAGATGTTCCGCACCGAGTACTTCGGGCCGATCCTCGCCGTGCACGTCTACGAGGACGGCCGCTGGGACGACGTGCTCGGCCGGGTGGACTCCGGCGCGCCGTACGGCCTGACCGGGGCGGTGATCGCCACGGACCGCTACGCCATCGCCCAGGCGGTGGAGGCGCTGCGCTTCACCGCGGGCAACTTCTACATCAACGACAAGCCGACCGGCGCGGTGGTCGGCCAGCAGCCCTTCGGCGGCGGCCGGGCCTCCGGGACCAACGACAAGGCGGGCGCCGCGCAGAACCTGCTGCGGTGGACCTCGGCCCGCTCGATCAAGGAGACCTTCGTGCCGCCGACCGGTCACACCTACCCCCACATGGGCTGAAGCACCAGGGGATTCGGCTGATGGCGCAAACGGCGAGGTGGATTGGACATCGTGTCCAGGACGGACGGATCTTCCTGCGGGTTTGCGCCTCCCTGTCCCCTGACACCTTCGATTGATCCCGTTAGGCTGGCTGGCGTCGTCGGGTGGCTCCGCAGGCCGAACGTCTCGTCCTACCCGCTGTAGAGGTGTTTCATGCGTGCCATGAAGGCCTTTCAGCCGGTCGGTCGGGAAGGATTGCGGTAGACCCGGCGGTGTACACCCACACACCACCGAGTCACGCAACGGCGCGCGACAGGAGCCAAGAAGTCATGCAGACCAAGCTGGACGCAGCCAAGGCCGAGCTGCTCAAGAAGGCAGCAGCAGCCGCTGAGAACAGCCAGGTGGGGGGAGCGGCGCCGGGGGAGGGTCTGAGCAACGGCGCTCTGACCGCGTACCTGCACCACTACTACCTCCACACCGCGCCCGAGGACCTGGTCGACCGCGACGCGGTCGACGTCTACGGCGCGGCCGCCTCCCACTACCGGCTCGGCCTCAAGCGCCCGCAGGGCACCGCCGAGGTCCGGGTGTACACCCCGTCGGTGGAGGAGAACGGCTGGTCCTGCGGCCACACCGTGGTCGAGGTCGTCACCGACGACATGCCGTTCCTGGTCGACTCGGTCACCAACGAGCTGTCCCGCCAGGACCGCGCGATCCACGTCGTGATCCACCCCCAGCTGGTCGTCCGCCGTGACATCACCGGCAAGCTGCTGGAGATCCTGGACATCGACGCCTGCGCCCGCAGCCAGGCGGCCGGTGCCGAGTGGCCCGCCGACGCCGTGGTCGAGTCGTGGATGCACGTCGAGATCGACCGCGAGACCGACCGCGAGGACCTCCGCTCGATCGAGGCCGACCTGCGCCGGGTCCTGGGCGACGTCCGCGAGGTCGTCGAGGACTGGTCGAAGATGCGCGACTCCGCCCTGCGCCTGGCCGACGAGCTCGCCGAGGAGCCCCCGGCCCACCTGCCCGAGCAGGAGGTCGGCGAGGCCTGGGAGCTGATGCGCTGGCTCGCCGACGACAAGTTCACCTTCCTCGGGTACCGCGAGTACGACCTGGTCGAGCACGAGGGCGAGGAGGTCCTGAGAGCGGTGGCCGGCACCGGCCTCGGCATCCTGCGCTCCGACCCGCTCAGCCACGACGACGACCACCACCCGGTCAGCGAGGCCTTCGGCCGGCTCTCCGCGCCGGTGCGCGCCAAGGCCCACGAGAAGAAGCTGCTCGTCCTCACCAAGGCCAACAGCCGCTCCACCGTGCACCGCCCGGCCTACCTCGACTACGTCGGCGTGAAGAAGTTCGACGCCAACGGCGAGGTGATCGGCGAGCGCCGCTTCCTCGGCCTGTTCTCCGCCGCCGCGTACACCGAGTCGGTCAGCCGCATCCCGGTGGTGCGCCGCAAGGTCCAGGACGTCATCGCCAGCTCCGGCTTCTCCACCGAGAGCCACGACGGCCGCGACCTGCTGCAGATCCTGGAGACCTTCCCCCGGGACGAGATCTTCCAGACCCCGGCCACCGAGCTGCTCCAGATCGCCACCAGCGTGCTCTACCTCCAGGAGCGCCGCCGACTGCGGCTGTTCCTGCGCCAGGACGAGTACGGGCGCTACTTCTCCGCGCTGGTCTACCTGCCGCGCGACCGCTACACCACCCGCATCCGGCTGCGCCTGATGGACATCCTGATGCAGGAGCTCAACGGCGCCTCCATCGACTACACGGTCTGGTCGACGGAGTCCGTCCTGACCCGACTGCACTTCGTCGTCCGGGTCACCCCCGGCAGCGAACTGCCGCACCTGACGGACGCCGAGATCGAGCGGATCGAGGGAAAGCTCGCCGAGGCCGCCCGGTTCTGGATGGACGGCTTCAACGACCAGCTGCACCTGGAGCTGGGCGAGGAGCGGGCCGCCGAGCTGTCCCGCAAGTACGGCAACGCCTTCCCCGACGGCTACCGCGCGGACTTCACCGCACGCACCGCCGTCGCCGATCTCAAGCAGATCGAGGCGCTGCACGGCGAGGGCGACTTCCGCCTGAACCTGTACCAGCCGGTCGGCGCGGGCGACGACGAGCGCCGCTTCAAGATCTACCGGGTCGGCGGCCCGATCTCGCTCACCGAGGTCCTGCCGGTCCTCCAGCGGCTGGGCGTCGAGGTGCTCGACGAGCACCCGTACGCGCTGACCCGCTCGGACCAGACCACCGCCTGGGTCTACGACTTCGGCCTGCGGCTGCGCGAGGCCGTCGAGCTGACCGACGAGGCGCGCGAGCGCTTCCAGGAGACCTTCGCCGCCACCTGGACCGGCAAGGCCGAGAACGACGGCTTCAACGAGCTGGTGCTGACCGCCGGGCTGACCTGGCGCCAGGCGATGATGCTGCGCTCGTACGCCAAGTACCTGCGCCAGGCGGGCTCCACGTTCTCCCAGGACTACATGGAGGACGCGCTCCGCAACAACACCCACACCACCCGCCTGCTGGTGAACCTCTTCGAGGCCCGGCTGAGCCCCAGCCACCAGCTGGGTGCCGCCGAGCTGACCGAGGGCATCGTCGAGGAGCTGTCCGGCGCGCTGGACGAGGTCGCCTCGCTGGACGAGGACCGTATCCTGCGCTCCTTCCTGCACCTCATCAAGGCCACCCTGCGGACGAACTTCTTCCAGCACGCGGTCGACGGCGAGTGGCACTCCTACGTGTCGATGAAGTTCGACCCGAAGGCCATCCCGGACCTGCCGGCCCCGCGCCCGGCGTTCGAGATCTGGGTGTACTCGCCGCAGGTCGAGGGCGTGCACCTGCGCTTCGGCAAGGTCGCCCGAGGCGGCCTGCGCTGGTCCGACCGCCGCGAGGACTTCCGGACCGAGATCCTCGGCCTGGTCAAGGCCCAGATGGTGAAGAACACCGTCATCGTCCCGGTCGGCGCCAAGGGCGGCTTCGTCGCCAAGCAGCTGCCGGACCCGTCGGTGGACCGGGACGCCTGGCTGGCCGAGGGCATCTCGTCCTACAAGACGTTCATCTCGGCGCTGCTGGACATCACCGACAACCTCAAGGGCGGCGAGGTCGTCCACCCCGCGGACGTGGTCCGCCACGACGAGGACGACACCTACCTGGTCGTCGCCGCAGACAAGGGCACCGCGACCTTCTCCGACATCGCCAACGGTGTCGCCGAGTCCTACGGCTTCTGGCTGGGCGACGCCTTCGCCTCCGGCGGCTCGGCCGGCTACGACCACAAGGGCATGGGCATCACCGCCCGCGGCGCCTGGGAGTCGGTCAAGCGCAACTTCCGCGAGCTGGGCCACGACACCCAGACCGAGGACTTCAGCGTCGTCGGCATCGGCGACATGTCCGGTGACGTCTTCGGCAACGGCATGCTGCTCAGCGAGCACATCCGCCTGGTCGCCGCCTTCGACCACCGGCACATCTTCCTCGACCCGAACCCGGACGCGGCCACCTCGTTCGCCGAGCGCCGCCGGCTGTTCGACGTGCCGCGCAGCTCCTGGGACGACTACGACAAGTCGCTGATCTCGGCGGGCGGCGGCGTCTTCCCGCGCAGCGCCAAGTCGATCCAGCTCAGCCCGCAGGTCCGGGCCGCGCTGGGCATCGAGGAGTCCCGGCTCACCCCGGCCGAGCTGATGAAGGCCATCCTGCAGGCGCCCGTCGACCTGTTCTGGAACGGCGGCATCGGCACCTACATCAAGGCCTCGACCGAGACCAACGCCGAGGTCGGCGACAAGGCCAACGACGCGATCCGCGTCAACGGCGAGCAGGTCCGCGCCCGGGTCGTCGGCGAGGGTGGCAACCTCGGCTGCACCCAGCTCGGCCGCATCGAGTACGCCGCCACCGGCGGTCCCGAGGGCACCGGCGGCTGGATCAACACCGACGCCATCGACAACTCGGCCGGTGTGGACACCTCGGACCACGAGGTCAACATCAAGATCCTGCTCAACCAGGTCGTCGCCGACGGCGACATGACGGTCAAGCAGCGCAACGCCCTGCTGGCCGAGATGACCGACGAGGTCGGCCACCTGGTGCTGCGCAACAACTACGCGCAGAACGTGGTGCTGGCCAACGCGGTCGCGCAGGCCGTCAGCATGGTCAACGTCCACTCCCGGATGATCAACCGCCTGGAGCGCGACGGCCGGCTCGACCGGGCGCTGGAGTTCCTGCCCACCGAGCGGCAGATCCGCGAGCGCCAGCAGAACGGGCGCGGCCTCTCGCAGCCCGAGCTGTCGGTGCTGCTGGCCTACACCAAGATCACCCTGGCCGACGAGCTGCTCGCCACCGAGCTGCCCGACGACCCGTTCTTCCGCACCGCGCTGCACGAGTACTTCCCGAGCGCGCTGCGGGCCCGGTTCGCCGAGGCGATCGACAACCACGCCCTGCGCCGCGAGATCATCACCACGCTGATCGTCAACGACACGATCAACCGCGGTGGCTGCACCTTCGCCTTCCGGCTGAAGGAGGAGACCGGCGCCACGTACGAGGAGATCGCCCGTACGCACACCGCCGCCCGGGCCGTCTTCGGCCTGGAGGACATCTGGACCGAGATCGCGGCCCTGGACAACCAGGTCTCGGCCCGGGCCCAGACCAAGATGCGGCTGCACTCGCGCCGGCTGGTCGAGCGCGCCACCCGGTGGATGCTCAACAACCGCCGCCAGCCGCTCGACATCGCCGCCACCATCGAGTTCTTCCACGACCGGGTCCACCAGGTCTGGGGCTCGCTGCCCAAGCCGCTGCGCGGCGAGGACCTGGCGTGGTTCGAGGCGGTCTACGGGGAGCTGGCCGAGGCCGGTGTCCCGGAGGCCCTGGCCACCCGGATCGCGGGTCTGTCCTCCACCTTCCCGACCCTGGACATCACCGAGGTCGCGGACCGGGGCGGCAAGGACGTCGCCGACGTCGCCGAGCTGTACTACGACCTCGCCGACCGGCTGCAGATCACCCACCTGCTCGACCGCATCATCGAGCTGCCCCGCACCGACCGCTGGTCCTCGATGGCCCGCGCGGCCATCCGCGAGGACCTCTTCGCGGCCCACGCGGCGCTGACCGCCGACATCCTGGTCTGCGGCCCCGAGGGGGCGACGCCCGAGGAGCGCTACACCGCCTGGGCCGAGCTCAACGCCACCCTGCTGAACCGGGCGAAGAGCACCCTCGACGACATAAGGGGTTCGGACAACTACGAGCTGTCCAGTCTCTCCGTCGCGATGCGCGTCATCCGCACCCTGCTCCGCACGGGTTCGATGCGCTGACACCAGGCTTGGCCGGTCGGCAACGGCGGGCTCGCGTCCTCGGACGCGGGCCCGCCGTTGCGCGTTCCGGGGCGGTTCGTCCGCGGGCCCCTCCCGGCAGGCCCCGGAGAACGCCTTATTCCGCAGCGTGATTGTGCGGTGACGCTATGCGGCGAGAGATGTGTGGCCTTCGTGTGAGGTGTGGGTTAACGCCGAGTCACAAACTCCGCCATTCCCGCCCAGAGTCATCGGCGGGTCGTGGAGTTTTGCCACAACTGCCCTGGTTGGCAACTGTTCTGACATGCCAAGAGTTGCAGTAGGCTGACTCCGCGATAGGCGTTGCCGCAGGTTCTCGTGCCGAGAGCTCCACCGACGTGATGGAACGACAGGTGTCTTTCGGAGAGGTTTGGGCCGCCAGTCCCGTTCGCGCAGGGCGGCCCGGATCTGTTCCTGACGCGATGCCACCTGAAGAGAGTTTCATGACGTCATTTGTGCAGGAACCCTTTTTCTGGGTCTTTATCGTGGTGATGCTCGCAGCCCTCGGAGCAGCCCTCCAAGCCCGTAGGACGAACCTCGCCCTGCGCCGGAGGAACGTTTCCCTGGAGGAGGCGGCCGCCTTGGCGCAGCGTCAGCGCGACGACCTCGGAGCGCTGAACGCACGGCTGCAGAGCCAGCACGCCGCCGTCCTGGCAGAGGTGCGCCGGGACGGGGAGGAGGACACCAAAGCGGTCCTCAAGGCGGCGATGCGAACGCTGCAGGGCCTGGCCGACGAGCAGCAGATCGTCATCGACAAGATCCAGCGGAAGTACGGCGACAGCCCGCAGATCCTGGCCGACCTGATGATGATCGACCACACGAACAGCCAGTTCGGCCGGCGCGCCCAGGGCATCGCGGTGCTCTGCGGCGGCTGGCTGGGCCGCCGGGAGAGCGTCGCCTCGGTCTACGACGTGGCGCGCAGCGCCCAGGGCCGGATCCGCCACTTCGACCGGGTCAGGATCCACTCCCGGGTCAGCGTCTCGCTCGCCAGCAAGGTCGTCGAGCCGGTCGCCGTCGTGCTGTCCGAGCTGCTGGCCAACGCCACCAACTACTCCGCGCCGGACACCCCGGTGGAGATCAGCGTCCAGGCCGTCCCCACCGGGGTCTGCCTGATCATCGACGACGCCGGTCTCGGCATGGGCCAGGAGGAGAAGGACCGCGCGGCCGCGCTCCTGAACCCGGGGGCGCCGATCAGCCTCACGAGTCTGGGCAACCCCCCCAAGTTCGGCTTCGCCGTCTCCGGCATGCTGGCCGCCCGCTACGGCTTCCGGGTCTCCGTCGACTCGGTCTCCCCGTACGGCGGTGTGCGGGCCGTGATCCTCCTGCCGACCGCGCTGCTCAGCAGCGAGGTCGCGCCCCCGGTGGCCGCCGAGCGCGGCGACTACCCGGTTGAGCCCGTGGAACAGCCCGTGCCGGTCCTGGCACAGGCACCCGGCCAGCGGCTCATGTCGCTGCCCGAGCCGGAGCCGGCCGTCCTGGCCCCGGTCCTGGCGCAAGCGGAGGCGGCGATGGAGATGGAGACGACCGCGGACGGCCGGCTGCCCAGGCGCCGCCGCCAGCGCACCGTCTCGGTAGTCCCGCACCCGCAGGGCACCGATCGCGTCGAGGAGCCGGTGCGGAGCACCGGCCAGAACACGGCGTCCCGTCTCGGCGCGTTCCAGCGCGGCACGCTGTCCGGGCGCAACACCATGACCACGGAAGGAACCGAGATCCAGTGAGCCCTGATCTGTCCTGGGTGCTCAACGACGTACTTCAGGTGCCGGGTGCCCGGCACGCCATCCTCGTCTCCTCCGACGGCCTGCTGCTCGAGCGGTCCAGCGAGATCGGCCGGGACGACGCGGAGACCAACGCCGCGGCGATGAGCTCGATGCAGTCGCTGAGCCGGGCGGTCGCCCCGTTCGTCGGCGGCGGAGCCGGGATGTGGCGCCAGACCCTCCTGGAGTACGACCACGGTTGGATCTTCCTGATCGCGGCCGGCAGCGGTGCCTACCTCGCGGCCTCCACCGCCCCCGACGTCGACATGGAGGCGATGTCCTTCCGGATGCAGCAGCAGGTGGGCGCACTCGGCCGGGCGATGACCGCGGCGCCGCGCCAGAGCACGTTCAGCGGCTCATGACGGCTTCCGGCGAGGAGCAGCGGGTGGCCGGCGGCTTCATCCGGTCCTATGTCATCACCGGTGGCCGTGAGTTACCGAGTGCGGACGACCTCTCCCTGATCACCCTGGTCACCACCGCTCCCGAGCAGGAACTCCCTGCCCTGTCGAGCCCGGAGACCCAGGCGATCTGGGAGCTGTGTTCCGGCGGCTACCTCTCGGTGGCCGAGGTCGCGGCCCGTCTGGAACTTCCGGTGGGGGTGGTGCGGCTGCTGCTGACGGACCTGATCCGCGAGGGACGGCTGCTGCGCCGGGCGTCCCCGCCGCCGGCCCAGGCCCCGGACCCGAGACTTCTAGAGAAGGTACTGCATGGACTTCAACGCCGGTTCGCCTGAGGACATCTATGTCCCGGGAGAGGTGACGACCGCTGTCAAGATCCTGGTCGTGGGGCACTTCGCGGTCGGCAAGACCACGCTGATCGGCGCCCTGTCGGAGATCGCCCCGCTGAGCACCGAGGAGGAGATGACGCAGGCCTCCATCCGCGTCGACGACCTCCGCGGGGTACCGGACAAGAAGACCACGACCGTCGCCCTGGACTTCGGCCGGCTGACCCTCGGCGACGACCTGGTGCTGTACCTCTTCGGCACACCCGGCCAGCAGCGGTTCATGCAGCTCTGGGAGGACATGGCGCGGGGGGCGCTGGGCGCGCTGCTGCTGGCCGACCCGACCCGCCTCTCGGACACCTTCCCCGTCATCGACCTGATCGAGCAGTACGGCCTGGAGTACGCCGTGGCGGTCAACAGCTTCGACCGGCAGAGCGACTACACCGAGGACGAGCTGCGCGAGGCGCTCGACCTGCTGCCGCACACGCCGGTGGTGTTCTGCGACGCCCGGGACCAGCGGTCGTCCGCCGACGCCCTGCTGACCCTCGTCCGGCACCTGCTCGCCCGCGCCTCCTGACCTCCCCCTTCCCGTCACGCCTCCCGGGGCCGCACCCGCCCGGGGCCACTTCCAAGGAACGACCCATGGAATCTCCGCAGCGACCTGCCCTGCAGTCGCCTCCTCCGGGCTGCCCGATGCACGTGGGGAGCACGCCGCTCTACGGGGAGGCGTTCTCGTCCGACCCCGGCGCGGTCTACGACAAGCTGCGCGCCCACGGTCCGGCCGCGCCGGTGGAGTTGTCCCCGGGCGTGGAGGCCACCCTGGTCACCTCGCACGAGGCGGCCCTGCGGGTGCTGCAGAACCCGGGGCTGTTCGCCCGGGACTCCCGGCGCTGGGCGGCGCTGAACGAGGGGCGGGTGCCGTTGGACAGCCCGGTCCTGCCGATGATGTTCTACCGGCCCAACTGCCTCTTCACGGACGGCGCCGAGCACCTGAGGCTGCGCAAGGCCGTGACCGAGAGCCTGGACCGGCTCAACGACAACCGGCTCAACCGGCATGTCGAGCGGATCGCCGGCTACCTGATCGACCAGTTCAGCGCGCTGGGCCGGGCCGACCTGCTCAACGACTACGCCAAGCTGCTGCCGCTGCTGCTGTTCAACCAGCTCTTCGGCTGCCCGGCGGACATCGGCGACCGGCTGACCCGCAGCATGTCCGCGCTCTTCGACGGCCTCGACGTGATGCAGGCCAACGAGGACCTGACCTCCTGCCTGATGGACCTGGTCGCGCTGAAGCGCCGCCAGCCGGGCGACGACATCACCTCGTGGCTCATCCAGCACCCGGCCGGCCTGCGGGACGAGGAGCTCAAGGACCAGCTGGTCATGCTGATGGGCGCCGGCGTCGAGCCCGAGCGCAACCTGATAGGCAACGCGCTGCTCCTGCTGCTCTCCCGGGAGGGTGCGGACGGCGGCGCCCTGCGGATCGAGGACGCCCTCGACGACGTGCTGTGGAACAACCCGCCGATCGCCAACTACGCGACGCACTTCCCGATGCAGGACGTCGAGGTGGGCGGGGTCCCGATGGACGCCGGCAGCCCGGTGCTGATCAGCTTCGCGGCCGCCAACAGCGACCCCGTGCTGACGGACGCCCGACTGACCCTCAGCAAGGGCGCCCATCTGGCCTGGGGCGCCGGCCCGCACGCCTGCCCGGCCAAGTCCCCGGCCCAGCTGATCGCGCTGAGCGCGATCGAGTGCCTGCTCAACGCGCTCCCGGACGTCACGCTCGCGGCGCCCGCGGAGAGCCTGGAGTGGCGGCCGGGCCCGTTCCAGCGCGGACTGGTCTCGCTGCCGGTGCGGTTCAGCCCGACGGCGGCCCGTACCTCGGCGCCGGCCGCCGGCGCCGGACCGGTCGGACCCACCGGGCCCGCCGCCTGGCCGCCCGCGGCCTCCGAGACGCCGCACCAGCAGGCCGCCGCACCCGCCGCGGGCCGGGCCCCGGGCAAGCAGAAGGGGTGGTGGAGCTCCTTCCTGGACGTGTTCCGGCTCTGACCGGCGGCTTGTCACACTCCGGTCAACATCCGTGCGATGAACGGAGTGCGACAGCCGTGTGGCACGTGACGGGGGCAACACAAATTGACGCTTGAGCGCGCTGCTGCGGGGTAGGTCGCCGCAGTACGGCCCGCCCGCGCGCAAGGAGCCCCGTGTGACCGCCATGCTGGAAGCCCGCCCCGGGAACCCGGAGTCCCGGGCCGGAACCGTCGACCGCCGCGCCGCGGTGCCACTTCTGCGGCGCCTGCGGTCGGCGGAGGGCCTGGCCGACCCGGCCCCGGTCTACGACGAGCTCCGGGCGATGGGCGATCTCGTCCCGGCGCCCTGGGGCGGGTACCTGGTCACCGGTTTCGAGGCGTGCAACCAGGTCCTGCGCGGCAGGACCTGGCTCGTCCCCGACTTCGCCTGGCAGGAGCGGCAGACCGAGACGGAGCGCTGGCACGCCGTCGCCACCCAGGAGATGAGCCGGACCCTCTCCCGGCTCAACGCCCCCGAGCACACCCGGCAGCGGCACAGCCTGGGGAACCTCTTCGACCGGAACACCCTCCTGGACCTGGCGCCGCGGATCGAGGCCGACGTCGCAGGCCTGCTCGACCGGCTGGCCGAGCGAATACGCGCGGACGGCGAGGCGGACCTGGCCGCCGTGGTCAGCGAACGCCTGCCGATCAACACCGTCGGGCGCTGGCTGGACATCCCGCCGGAGGACTACGCGCACATCCTGGAGATGACCCACAACCAGGTGCACGCCCAGGAACTCCTCCCGACCAAGAAGGAGTTGGCGGTCTCCGAGGCGGCGACCGCCGACCTGCGCCGGTACTTCACCGACCTCGTCCGAGAGCGCCGAGCGAACCCGGGCGAGGACGTGATCTCCGGCTGGATCCGCACCTGGGACGCGCTGGAGTCCGACCCGGCGGCCACCGACCGGGTCGTCTACCAGCTCACCATGTTCGTCACCATCGCCTCCCTGGAGACCACGGCGACCCTGCTCTCCTCGCTCATCTGGTCACTGCTCCGGTCGCCCGGCGCCTGGGAGTGGCTGCGGGCCCGGCCGGAGCACATCGACGACGCGATCGAGGAGGCGCTGCGCCACGACCCGCCGATCCGCCTGAACAGCCGCGTCGCGGGGGAGGACACCGTGCTCTCCGGGGTGCTCGTCCCCAAGGACACCATGGTCCACGTGATGTACGGCGCGGCCAACCACGATCCGCGCCGCAACCCGGACCCGCACACCTTCGACATCCTCCGAAGAGGGACCCACCTCGCGTTCGGCGGGGGCGCCCACTACTGCCTCGGTGCGGGCCTGGCCCGGCTGGAGGCGCGCATCCTGATGGGGCAGCTGCTGCGGCGCTTCCCGACCCTGCGGGCGGCGGGCGCGCCCGAGTACGCACCCCGGATGGTCTTCCACCGGGTGACGTCCCTGAGAGTTGCGGCATGAACGTCACTCCTCTCGCGCCGCAGTACCCCAAATACACCAAGCACCCCTCGTACCTCCCGTGCGCCCCGGCCGGCCCCGTCCAGGCCGCCGCTCCGCGCACGGTCCGCTTCGAGCGTCAGGGCCCGGTGCTGTACGTCCAGTTGGACAGCCCCGGCACGGGCAACGCCGTCACCACGGCCATGCTGGACGAACTGCTCGCCGTGATCGCCGAGCCGGATCCGGGCATACGCGTGATCGTGCTCTCCGCCGCCGGCCCGGACTTCTGCCTCGGCGGCGACCGCGAGGAGTTCGCCGCCGCGCTCGGCGAGGACCCCACCGGAGGCGGCATCCGGGGCTACGGCAACAAGGCCCGCCGGGTCTGCGAGGCCCTGACCGACAGCCCCGCGGTGACGATCGCGCGGGTCCAGGGCCGGGCGACCGGGGCCGGCTTCGCCCTGGCCCTCGCCTGCGACCTGCGGGTCGGCGGGGAGAGCGCCGTCTTCCGGCTGCCCGAACTCGCCCTCGGCCTGCCCGTCGCCTTCGGCGGCCTGCTGCCCCGGCTGCTCAACGAGGTCGGGGCGGCCCGGGTCCGGGAGATCATCCTGACCGGCCGGCCGGTCGGCGCCGTGGAGGCGGCGGGCCTCTCCATCCTGCAGCGCGTCGTCGCCGAGCAGGACCTGGACGCGG
Source organism: Kitasatospora sp. NPDC048239 (assembly GCF_043202015.1). Lineage (NCBI taxonomy): Bacteria > Bacillati > Actinomycetota > Actinomycetes > Kitasatosporales > Streptomycetaceae > Kitasatospora > Kitasatospora sp. NPDC048239. The sequence continues at coordinate 36,821 of NZ_JBICZP010000013.1, forward strand.
CGGTGGAGGAGTGGGCCAGGCCCATCACCCGCCGCTCGGAGGCCGCCCTGCGGGTCACCAAGACCCTGCTCTCCTCCCACGCGGCGGCGACCAGGCTGGCCGAGGCCTCGGCCCTCGACGGCGAGTTGATGGCCTCCGTCCTCGCCGCCGCCCAGTACTCCCGTGCCGCATTCCAGCCCCCGGCCTCCTGAGCAGGGGCGGCGCCGACCGGCCGGCGGGCCCGCGTTCCCGGACGCGGGCCCGCCGTGTTGTGCCGTCCGCGGGAACCCGGTGGGCCGGTGCGGACAGGTGGGGGTGTGGAACTGTCACAGCGGGGCCGGTTGAGGAGTGGGGACCAGTGGGCGTTCGGGGAGCTGTTCGACGAAGCTGCGGGTGACCTGTACCGGTACGCGGTGCGGGTGTCGGGGGACTGGTCGGTGGCCGAGGACATCGTCCAGCTGACCTTCCTGGAGGCCTGGCGACTACGCGGCAAGCTCCGGGAGGAGGACGAGGGGCCGGTGCGGCCCTGGCTGTTCGGGATCGCCGCCAACGTGCTGCGCAACACCGCCCGGGCGGCCCGGCGCCACCGGGCGGCGATGGCCCGGATGCCCGAGCGCGACGTGGTGCCGGACTTCGCCGACGAACTGGTCGGCAGGCTCGACGACAGCGCGCAGCTCGCGGCGGCCCGGCGGGCCCTGGGCCGGCTGCGCAAGGCGGACCGGGACGTGTTCGGCCTCTGCGTCTGGGCGGGGCTGGACTACGCGAGCGCGGCCGAGGCCCTGGGAGTGCCGATCGGCACGGTGCGCTCCCGGCTGTCGCGCGCCCGCACCAAGCTGCGCGCGCTGGCCGAGGAAGAACTCGCCCAGGGGCGGGAACCGCGCTCGGAGAGCGGACAGGTACGGGTTGGCCGCACCGGTGCGGCCCGGTCGACACGGGAGACGAACCGATGAACGAGTACGAGGGTGCCGAGCTGGCCCGGCTGCTGCCGCCGCCGGCGAAGCCGGAGCTCTCCTCCGACCGCCACCGGCTGTTGAGGGGACATCTGATGAGCGAGATCCAGAACCAGAAGGCTCAGGGGCGCAAGCCCGCCGGGGCCCGCCGCGGCCGACTCGGGTGGGTGGCGGTTCCCGCCCTCGCCGGCGGTCTGGCGCTGGCCGTGGTGCTGAGCGGCGGGAGCGGCGAGGTCCGCCCGGCGCAGCAGCAGGCGCAGCAGCAGGGCCAGCAGCAGGGCCAGGGCGGGGCCGCCCTGAACGCCGCCCCGGTGGCGGCCGTCCAGCTGCTCACCCAGGTGGCGGACACTGCCGCCGGCAAGGCCGACCCGAAGCCCGGCAAGCAGCAGTACGTCTACGTCGACAGCCTGGTGGCCTTCAGCAGCACCAACCTGGCCACCGGCGAGACGGGCGTCGACAAGCCGCACCGCCGGCAGACCTGGTTCTCGGTGGACGGCAGCCAGTGGGGCGTGCTCAAGGAGGAGGGGCGCCCTGCCGAGCCGGCGCCGCGCAAGGAGGGTGACAAGCGCCCGGCGCCGCGGACCGACGGCGGCGAGTGGATCAACCCGACCACCGTGCAGAGCCTGCACTCGCCGACCTACCAGTACCTGGCCGCGCTGCCGACCGACCCGGACGTGCTGCTGAAGAAGATCTACGAGGAGACCAAGGGCCAGGGCAGGACCCCGGACCAGGAGGCCTTCGCGACCATCGGCGACCTGCTGCGCGAGCAGCTGGCGCCGCCGGCGGTCGGCAGCGCGCTCTACCGGGCGGCCGCCAAGATCCCCGGGGTCACCGTGGTCGACGACTCGGTGGACGCCTCCGGCCGCCACGGTGTGGCGGTGGCGCACGTGGACGGCACCACCCGCACCGAGTGGATCTTCGACCCGGCGAGCCACGAGTTCCTCGGCGAGCGCCTGGTCGTGGTCGGCGAGGGCAACGAGCTGGGCAAGCCCGGCGCGGTGATCGGTCACTCGGCGGTGCTCGGCCGCACGGTCGTGGACCAGGCCGGTGCCGAGACGAAGCAGCAGAACGCCTGACCGTCACGGGGAAGTAGAGCTGTGGGGCCCGCTTGCACCGGGCCCCACAGCCGTTTCGGTGCCCGGTGCCTCAGCGGCCGGCCGCGCGCTGCAGGGCGCTGGCGAGCAGGGCGAGGTCCGTCGGGCCGTTGCCCAGTTCGCGGACCGGCCGGCGGGCCGGCGGGGCGCCGAGCTGCAGCGGGTCTATCGCGACGACCGTCGGCCGCAGCGTCGCCGTCCGCGGGATGCGACCGCTGATCCGCGCCGTCTGGAAGGCGGTGACACCGCCGTCGGGGAGCCTCAGGTACCCGCGGCCGGGGGTGTCCTCGGCGAGGGCGGAGGCGTCTCCCAGGTGGATCAGCAGGTCGGAGTCGGCCGGGTCGTCGGTGCGCAGCGCGATCCGCAGCAGGGCGGCCTCGTCCACCTCGGTGCCGGCCGTCTCGTCCGGGCGGCCGGTGGCCACGGCGAGGTGGACGCCGAGCGGTCCGCCGCGGCGGGCGATCGCGGCCAGCGCGCGGGCGAGCGGCCGCCCGGCCGGGGAGTTCGGGGCGAGCAGGGCGTCGTAGTCGTCCACCACGACGACCAGCCGGGCCGGGACGGCGGGGGAGGGGGCGGCGGCGGGCCGGGGGCGGTCACCGCTGCGGGGCTGGATGATCCGGGCGACGGGGGTCGAGCCGCCCGCCCCGACGACGGCGGGCACGGGTACGGCAGGCCGCTCGGTGCCCAGGCCCCGCTCCGCGTCCACGCCGCGCTCGTCGTCGAGGATCCGCGTCGCGTGCCAGGAGGCGAAGTCCAGCCCGTCGAAGAGCCGCTCGCGCAGCGCCAGCTCGTCCTCCAGCGACTCGGCGGTGAGCAGTGCCTGCCGGGGGTCGGCCGCGGCGTTCACCAGGGCCGTGACGTGCGGCAGCTCGGTACAGCCGTCCAGGCCGCCGTCGCCGTCCGGGACGCGGCCCTCCACGATGGTCACGGTCAGCCGCTCGGGCCGCTCGGAGACGGCCAGCGAGGCGACCAGCGTGCGCAGCAGCTCGGTCTTGCCGGAGCCGCGCGCGCCGCCGATCAGCAGGTGCGGGCCGCCCGGGTCGGGGGAGGGCAGGGTGAGCTCGGGGTCGGCTAGGTCCAGCGTGCAGAGCTCGTCGCGGGTGGTGCCGAGCAGGGCGGTGGCGGCGCCGATCCCCCCGGCGTGGGCGTCCCAGCGGGCCGAGAGCTTGGCCGGGGTGACGGTGTCGAGCTGGAGCAGGTCGAGCAGGCGAAGGGCGTCGGGCAGCGGGCCGCGCGCCGCGGGGACGGCCTCGCGCAGCGGGGCGAGGACGCGGGCCAGCCGCTCGGCCCAGGCGTCGGAGACGGCGTCCAGCGACACCTCGTGGAGGGTCTCGCGGCCGCGTGCGACGGGCCGGTCGATGGAGAGCTGGGTGCCGACCTCGCCGGTGATCAGGGCGGTGGCGCCGAGGCCGCGCGGCAGCAGCTCGGGCTGCTCGGCGAGGCAGATCGGGAAGATGCCGACGGCGGGGCCCTGGCGCAGCAGCAGGTCCAGCGCCTGCCGGGCGGCCTCGCTGCGCGGCCGGCCGTCGACCACGACCACGGTGGCGGGGTGGCCGCCCTGGCCGGTCGGGCCGCTGAGCCGGGCGGTCAGCTCGGTCAGGCGGGCGGTGGCCTGCTCGTCGTCGAGGCCGAGCAGGAGCCGGCAGTCCTGGCCCTCGGCGGGGCGCAGGTGCGGCAGCCACAGGGCCCAGGCCCAGGTGTCGGCGCGGTCCTGGGCGGGGCGCGCCGGGTCGGCGTCGACCACGACCAGGCTGAGACCGGTCGGCGGGTGCAGGGCGGCGAGCTGGGCGACGACCGCGCGGGCGAGGGCGTCGAGGCGCTCGCGCGGGCCGCTGAGGCCGAGGCTGCCGGCGGTCTGCAGGTCGAGCGTGACGGGGACGGCGGGCAGCACCGTGCCGGGCGAGGTGCCGGCGCCGCCGGGACGGTCGGCGGTGCCCAGTCGCAGGGTGAGCGCGTCGGGGTGGCCGGGGCCGCGCTCCCAGAGCCGCGGGCCCGGGCCGAGGGCGTTCAGCAGCAGGGTGGCGAGGTCGGGCCAGCGTTCGCGCTGGGCGGCGGCCTGCCGGGTGCGGACGGCGGCGTGGTGGCGCTCGGCGCTGTCCTGGGCGTCCGGGGAGTCGGTGGCGCCGCGGCCGAGGCGCAGCGAGAGCAGGCCGCGGCCGCGGCCGGCCGGCGGCTCGGGGGCGGCGGGCGGCTCGACCGCGGGCGGCGCGGGCCGGCCGGGGGCGGGCGGGGCGAGCTGGAGGTGGCCGTGGCCGTCGGGCAGCGCCGTGCGGACGGGCGCCCCGGGGCCGCCCGCGACGTCCGGCGGGCCGATCCGGAGGGTGGACTCGCCGATCCGCAGCAGGCCGCCGCCGTCGAGCGGGACGGCCTCCTCGGGCGGTCCGGCCGGGACGAAGCGGCCGTCGAGGGTGGTGCCGTTGGTGGAGCCGAGGTCGCGGACGGCGACCCGGCCGTCGGCGGTGAGGTGCAGCGCGAGGTGCAGCCGGGAGACGTCGGGGTCGTCCAGCGGGACGTCGGCCTCGCCGGAGCGCCCGACCCGGATCTCCCGGCCGTGCAGCCGGTGCACGCCGCCCGCGTCGGGGCCGCCGACCACGCGCAGTTCGGCGGCGGCCCGGCCGTCGTCGGGGTCGTCGGCGGTCGGGTCGGGTTCGTTGAGGCTCAGCACGGCGCCGTCGAGCAGCGGGGGGTGGCCGAGCAGGGTGTGCTCGTCCACCCGGTGCGCCCCGGCGTACAGGTGCACATGGGTGGCGGCCCGCGGGCCGCGCACGCCCACGGCGCCCGCGAGGGCGCCCGCGACGGACCCGAGCGCGGTGCCGACGGGCGCGGTGACCAGGACGTCCACGTAGGGGATGGCGGAGCCGGCGACTGCCGGGCCACTGCGCGGTCGGAGGACGGTCAGCCGGATCTGCATCTCGCCCGCGGTCCCTTCTGCTGGTGCTCTGGGGGTACCCCCGGCCGGAGCCGGGGAGCTGGTGCCGCTGCCTCGTGCCGCTGCCGACGCCGCCGCGGGCAGCCGCGACGAGCTTGGGCCACAAGAGTGGCGACTGTCATCCTGCCATCCGTCACGGACAGTCCGCGCACGGTACCGGATTTGACGATCTTGCGATCATGGTCATGGTGGAGGCGACGGAGGGTCAGGTCAACCGCCGCCGGGCGGCGGCTCGGCCCCGACCTCCGGGAAGACCCCTAGGGGACTTCCCGGGACCCGTCCGGATGCCCTCGCCGGTCGCCTCAAAAACCTGAACGGTCACCGTTAGAGTGGCCGGAACACGGGCCCGGCAGGCTCACCGCACCTGCGGAGGAGCGCCCCGCGCGGGCGGCACGGCGAGGAGTGCGACAGGTGCGGCCAGTCGGCAGCAAGTATCTGCTTGAGGAGACCCTCGGCCGGGGGGCCACCGGCACCGTCTGGCGCGGCCGGGTGCGTGCGGACGTCGCGGTGCCGGGCAGCGAGCCGGGGCAGTCGGTGGCGATCAAGGTGCTGCGGGAGGAGCTGGCGGCCGACCCGGACGTGGTGATGCGCTTCCTGCGGGAGCGCTCGCTGCTGCTGAGGCTGACCCACCCCAACATCGTCAAGGTCCGCGACCTGGTCGTCGAGGGCGAGCTGCTGGCCCTGGTGATGGACCTCATCGAGGGCCCGGACCTGGCCCGCTACCTGCGCGGCAACGGCCCGTTCAGCCCGATCGCGGGCGCCCTGCTGATGGCCCAGGTCGCGGACGCGCTGGCGGCCAGCCACGCCGACGGGGTCGTCCACCGCGACCTCAAGCCGGCCAACGTCCTGCTCGCCTCCACCCTGGTGGACGGCACCGAGCAGATGCACCCGATGCTGACCGACTTCGGCATCGCCCGGCTCGCCGACTCCCCGGGCATCACCCGCACCCACGAGTTCGTCGGCACCCCGGCGTACGTCGCGCCCGAGTCCGCCGAGGGCCGCCCGCAGACCTCCGCCGTGGACGTCTACGGCGCCGGGATCATGCTGTACGAGCTGGTCACCGGGCGGCAGCCGTTCCAGGGCGACGGCCCGCTGGCGATCCTCCAGGCGCACCTGGCCCAGGAGCCGCAGCGACCGGCCAACCTGCCCGAACCGCTCTGGACGGTGATCGAGCGCTGCCTGCGCAAGGACCCGGCGCAGCGCCCGAGCGCCGTCTCGCTGGCGCACGCGCTGCGGGTGGTCGCGGCGGGCGTCGGCGTGCACGCCGCCCCGGCGGCGGTGGACGCGGCGCTCGCGGTCGGCGCACTGCTGCTGCCCGACCCGCAGCCGACCGCCGTCCCGGGCGCTGCCGGTCCGCCCGGCACGCCGGGCACCGAGGACCGCACCCAGGTGCTGCCGACCGGCGGCCAGGCCCCGTCGTACGACCAGGCCCAGTTCGACCAGGCCCAGTACGACCCGGCGGCCGCCACCCGACTGATGGGCACCCAGCCCCCGCCGGCCCCGTTCGGCGCGGCCGACCGCACCCAGGTGATGCCGCCCACCCCGCCCGGCCCGCCGGAGCCGGAGGCGCCGCACCCGTGGCAGACCCAGCTGCGGGCCGCCCGCGACCGCAACCAGCAGACCGAGATCGGCTACTTCGCCCCCGAGGACTTCGAGGCCCCGCCGGTCGCCCCGCCGCCGTTCCAGGCGGGCGGCCAGGGCCGTCCGCAGGGCCCGCAGGGCTACCAGCAGCAGCCCCCGCAGGGGTACCCCCAGCAGCAGCCCCCGCGCGGCTACCAGCAGCAGCCCCCGCCGCCCGGCTACGCCCAGCGGCCGCCGGTGGCCCCGCCGCCGTACCAGGCCCCGCCCGGCGGCGGCCGCCCGCAGCCCCCCGGCGGCTACAACCAGCCCCCGCAGCGCGGCTACCAGCAGGCCCCGCCGCCCGGGTACGGCGCGCCGCAGGGCCGCCAGGCCCCGCCGCAGGGCGGTCCCCAGGGCGGCCCTCAGGGCGGCTACCCGCCGCCGCCCGCGCCGGCCGCCGTCCCGCGCCGGGCCGAACCGCCCGCACCGCAGCACCGCGAGCCCCCGCAGCGCCGGGAGGCGCCGCCGCGCGAGCCGGCCCGGCGAGAGCCCGCGCCCGCCCGCGAGCCGCGCCCGCGCAGCCGCAACCGGATGTACATCCCGGGCCTCGGCTGCCTCAAGGGCTGCCTGATGGTGCTGCTGGTGCTCGCGGTGGCCGCGGTGGCGCTGTGGAACTTCACACCGCTGCCGCAGTACTGGTCCAACGTCCAGGACTGGTTCAACAGCGCGAGCGACTGGGTGAGCAGCGTCTTCGGCAGTTCGAAGAACTGAGCCGGCGGCCGGTGCACCGCACCGGCCGCCGCCGGGGCCACCGCGCGGCGCTGACGGCAACATTGACGCTTTGTCGACAATCCATAATATTTCTCGCCTGCCAGAGCCCGCCGAGCGCCCTCAGGCGGCCCGCGAAGGGTGTCCGGGCGCGTAGGTTGGTCGCTGTTGTCCCGCCCCACCGAGCGCACCGGACCCCCAGTGCGCTCCCGCCGCCCACGGAGCAGCATTGGCACGCAAGATCGGCAGCCGCTACACCGTCCACCAGGTGATCGGCCGGGGTTCGGCCGGGACGGTCTGGCTCGGCGAGGGCCCGGACGGCCCGGTCGCGGTCAAGCTGCTGCGCGAGGACCTGGCCGCCGACCAGGTGCTGGTCGGCCGCTTCGTCCAGGAGCGCGCCGCGCTGACCAGCCTCGACCACCCCCGGGTGGTCGGCGTCCGCGACATGGTCGTGGACGGCAGCGACCTCGCCCTCGTGATGGAGCTGGTCCAGGGCACCGACCTGCGCTCCCGGCTGGAGCGCGACGGCGCACTCGCCCCGCAGGCCGCCGTCTCGCTGATCGCCGACGTCGCCGACGGCCTGGCCGCCGCGCACGCCGCCGGGATCGTGCACCGCGACGTCAAGCCCGAGAACGTCCTGCTGGACCTGGCCGCCGCCCCCGGCCCCGGCGGCGCGCCGCGCGCCAAGCTCACCGACTTCGGCGTGGCCCGCCTGGTCGACGCCCCGCGCCGCACCCGCGCCACCCGGATCATCGGCACCCCCGACTACCTCGCCCCCGAGATCATCGAGGGCCTGGAGCCGCGCGCCGCCGTCGACATCTACGCCCTGGCCACCGTGCTCTACGAGGTGCTGGCCGGCGCCACCCCGTTCGGCGGCGGACACACCGGCGCCGTGCTGCGCCGCCACGTCACCGAGCAGGTCCCGCCGGTGCCGGGCCTGCCGGACGGCCTGTGGCGGATCATCGCCGAGTGCCTGGCCAAGGCCCCCGCCTCCCGGCTGCGCGCCGCCGAGCTGGCCGAGCGGCTGCGCGAGCAGCTGCCCGCGCTGGCCGGGCTGCCCGTGCTGGCCGTCCCCGCGCAGGGCCGCGCCCCGGCCGAGGAGCTGCTGACCCCCGGCGAGGCCGTCTACGCCGAGGTGGACGCCGGGCCCGGCGTCCACAAGCGCCGCCGCGGCCCGGCCGTCCCGCTGGTGCCCGGCACCGCCCCCGACTCCACCCGGGACACCCACACCAGCCTGCGCCGCCCCTCGGCCCAGGAGCTCGCCTCCTACGCGGCGGAGTCCCGGGCCCAGCGCACCGGCACCGGCCAGAGCGGCCACCGCCGCAACCGCCAGGCCCTGCTGCGCCGCCGCCGGGTGCTGGCCGTCCTGCTGGCCACCGTCCTGCTGCTGGCCGGCGCGGCCGCCGCCTGGACGGCCTTCGCCGCCGTCACCGGCCACGGCGGCCCGGTACCCCGCCCGACCGTCCACAGCAGCGGTCCGCGGGCACCGTAGCCGCCCCGGCCGCGGGCGGAAGCCCCCGGTGTCGCCAGGTGCCCCCCCGGGGGCATTACCCTGGGTGCGTGGCAGCCGTCGATCCTTCCGAAGAGCTCAAGAACCTCGATACGACCATGGGGTCGATCGAGGCCGTCCTCGACCTGGACAAGATCCGGGCCGACATCGCGCGTCTGGAGGAGGAGGCAGCCGCCCCCGACCTGTGGGACGACCTCGCGAACGCGCAGAAGGTGACCAGCCGGCTCTCCTTCCTCCAGGGTGAACTGCGCCGTGTCGAGTCCCTGCGCAGCCGCATCGACGACCTCGGCGTCCTGTTCGAGCTCGCCGAGGCCGAGGACGACGCGGACACCCGCGTCGAGGCCGAGGGCGAGCTGACGTCCGTCAAGAAGGCGGTCGAGGAGCTGGAGGTCCGCACCCTCCTGTCCGGCGAGTACGACGCCCGCGAGGCGCTGATCAACATCCGCGCCGAGGCCGGTGGCGTGGACGCCGCCGACTTCGCCGAGCAGCTGATGCGCATGTACCTGCGCTGGGCCGAGCGGCACGGCTACCCGACCGAGGTCTACGACACCTCGTACGCGGAGGAGGCCGGCATCAAGTCCGCGACCTTCACCGTCAAGGCGCCCTACGCCTACGGCACGCTCTCGGTCGAGCAGGGCACCCACCGCCTGGTCCGCATCTCGCCGTTCGACAACCAGGGCCGCCGGCAGACCTCCTTCGCCGGTGTCGAGGTGCTTCCGGTCGTCGAGCAGTCCGACCACGTCGACATCGACGAGTCCGAGCTGCGGATCGACGTGTACCGCGCCTCCGGCCCCGGCGGCCAGGGCGTCAACACCACCGACTCGGCGGTGCGCATCACGCACCTCCCGACCGGCGTCGTGGTCTCCTGCCAGAACGAGCGCTCGCAGATCCAGAACAAGGCCTCCGCGATGAACGTCCTCCAGGCGAAGCTGCTGGAGCGGCGCCGCCAGGAGGAGCGGGCGGCGATGGACGCCCTCAAGGACAGCGGCAGCTCCTGGGGCAACCAGATGCGCTCCTACGTGCTGCACCCGTACCAGATGGTGAAGGACGTCCGCACCGAGTACGAGGTCGGCAACCCGCAGGGCGTGCTGGACGGCGACATCGACGGCTTCATCGAGGCCGGCATCCGCTGGCGCAAGCAGCGCGAGACCGCCGCGCAGTAGGCAGACGTACGAGGAGGGCCCCGACGGTGATCCGTCGGGGCCCTCCTCGTACGTTCGAACGGAATCAGGCCAGCGCCTGCCGGGCGATCAGCACCACCGCGAGCAGCCCGGCCACCAGGGCCAGCAGCATCGCGGGGGAGAGCGCGGCGAACGGACCCTGCTGCTCCTGCAGCCGGGCCCGGTTGGCGCGGCAGACCGGGCAGCGGCCCTCGCTCACGCGGCCGTTGCAGTTGGCGCACACCAGATGGTCGCAGGTCATGCGATCTCCTCCTCGCTGCTACAGCCAACGCACCGGACGGGGCTTTGGTTCCTTTTCTTGCCCTGTGCGGGGGAGCGGCCGACCCCGACCGCCACCTCCACTCTGCCAGGTTCTGACCGTTCCGGCCCCCGGGCTGTGAGATGCCTCGCAATATTCAGGGCATAACCGGACATTGTCCCCCAGCTTTCGACCGATGTCACGGGCCGACCCTGCGGGCCGGGCGCGGACTCGCGTATGGTCCCAAGCCGGGAGCGGCCCTTTCCGCTCCCTCCGCCCGCTCCCGGGCCGGGCGCCCGGGGTGGATCGACCGAGGACTGGCGCCGCCTAGGATGGCCTCCGTGATGCAGCCGTGATCAGATTCGACAACGTCTCCAAGACCTATCCCAAGCAGAACCGTCCCGCCCTGGACAACGTCTCGCTGGAGATCGAGAAGGGTGAGTTCGTCTTCCTGGTCGGCTCGTCCGGCTCGGGCAAGTCCACCTTCCTGCGCCTGTGCCTGCGCGAGGAGCGCCCCAGCGTCGGCGAGGTGCACGTGCTGGGCAAGGACCTGGGCAAGCTGTCCAACTGGAAGGTGCCGCACATGCGCCGCCAGCTGGGCACCGTCTTCCAGGACTTCCGCCTGCTGCCGAACAAGACGGTCGCGCAGAACGTCGCCTTCGCCCTTGAGGTGATCGGCAAGCCCAAGAGCGCCATCAACAAGGTGGTGCCCGAGGTGCTGGACCTGGTCGGCCTCGGGGGCAAGGAGGACCGCATGCCCGGCGAGCTCTCCGGTGGTGAGCAGCAGCGCGTGGCGATCGCCCGCGCCTTCGTGAACCGCCCGATGCTGCTGATCGCGGACGAGCCCACCGGCAACCTCGACCCGCAGAACTCGGTCGGCATCATGAAGCTGCTCGACCGGATCAACCGCACCGGCACCACGGTGCTGATGGCCACGCACGACCAGGCCATCGTCGACCAGATGCGCAAGCGCGTCATCGAGCTCGACAAGGGGCTGCTGGTCCGTGACCAGGCCCGCGGCGTCTACGGATACCAGCACTGATCCACCAGCACTGATGCCGTAGGCCGCCGGCCCACCGTTGCCGGACCGGTCCCGACCCTGGAGTTGTTACACGCATGCGCGCCCAGTTCGTCCTGTCGGAGATCGGTGTGGGTCTCCGCCGCAACCTGACGATGACCATCGCGGTCGTCGTCAGCGTCGCGCTCTCCCTCGCCCTCGCCGGTGCCTCGCTCCTGGTCCGTGACCAGGTCAACTCGATGAAGGGGTACTGGTACGACAAGGTCGAGGTGAGCATCTACTTCTGTACCAAGTCGGATGCCCGCAACTCGCCGCAGTGCCAGGCCGGTGCGGCCACCGACCAGCAGATCGAGGAGATCAAGTCCCAGCTGGACAAGATGGACTCGGTGGTCCAGTCGGCGACCTTCGAGAACTCCGCCGAGGCGTACAAGCACTGGAAGGAGATGAACCCGGACAACCCGCTCATCTCCGTCCTCGGCCCGGAGGCCATCCCGCAGTCCTGGCGGGTGAAGCTCAAGGACCCGACCAAGTACGACGTCATCCAGAGCGCCTTCGCGGGCAAGCCGGGCGTCAAGTCGGTGGAGGACCAGCGCAAGATCCTGGAGAACCTCTTCGGCCTGCTGAACGGCCTGCAGACCGCGGCATTCGTGATCATGGTGCTGATGCTGTTCGTCGCCCTGCTGCTGATCGTCAACACCGTCCGGGTGTCGGCGTACAGCCGACGGCGTGAGACCGGCATCATGCGCCTGGTCGGTGCTTCGAACTTCTACGTCCAGATGCCGTTCATCGCCGAGGCCGCGTTCGCCGCGCTGCTCGGCGCGGTGATGGCGTCCGGACTGCTGCTCGGCGGGCACTTCTTCGTCCACAGCTGGCTGGCCGAGCGGGTGCAGTTCATCCACTTCATCGGGCTCGGCTCGGTGCTGGCGGTGATACCGCTGCTGGTGGTGGTCGGTATGGGCATGGCCGGCATCGCGGCGTTCTTCACGCTGCGCAAGTACCTGAAGGTCTAGGCGCCTGTTCGACCCGCACCACCCCCTCGCGGCCCCGACGGCCCCGGACGGCACTGCGCCGTCCGGGGCCGTCGCCGCTCCGGCGTCACCCGTTCCGGCCCGGCGCGCTCCGCGCTGTGTCTAGACTCCGATGCCATGCCAGAGACTCCGCGCAGAGCACGTCAGGCGGTCACCCTCGGCCTGGTGTTCGGCGCCGTGCTGCTGGCCGGTGCCGCCACCGGCGCGTGGGGCGACCCGGGCACCACCCCGGCCCGCCACTCCTCCGCCGACGCGGCTCCGGCGGCGGCCGCCGCCGCCCCCGTCGCGGCCGGGCAGGACCCGGCCGGCGCCGCGCTCTCCCAGCAGCAGGCCGAGCACCTGCTCGGCGCCAACGGCGACCGCTGGGGGGCCTACTACAGCGCGCAGGAGTACGCCGAGTTCAGCCAGGGCCTGGACGGCCGCTACCTCGGGGTCGGCCTCTCGGTGGGCCGCGGACAGGACGGCGTCACCGAGGTCTCCCAGGTGCAGCCCGCGGGCCCGGCCGCCGCGGCCGGCATCGCCCCCGGCGACCGGCTGCTGCGGATCGGCGCCGACCAGGCGGACCACCTGCCGGTCACCGAGGTGGTCGCCCGGCTGCGCGGGCGGGAGGGCGAGCGCCGGGTCGGCTCCGAGGTGACCCTCGACGTCCAGCGCGGCGACGGCGAGGTCCGCGAGGTCCGGCTGTACCGGACGCTGCTGGACAGCCAGCAGGTCGCGGTGGAGCACCTGGACAAGGGGGTCGTCCGGATCACCGTGCGGGCCTTCACCAGCGGGGTGGCCGAGCAGGTGCGCGCCGCCGTGCAGGGCGCCCGCGCCGGGGTGGTGCTCGACCTGCGGGGGAACTCCGGCGGCCTGGTCGAGGAGGCCGCTGACACCGCCGCGGTCTTCCTGGACGGCGGGCCGGTCGGCTCCTACCAGGAGCGCGGCGGGACCCGCGAGCTGACCGCCCCGCCCGGCGGCGACCAGCACGTCCCGCTGGTGGTGCTGGTGGACGGCGGCACGATGAGCGCCGCCGAACTGCTCACCGGCGCCCTCCAGGACCGCAGCCGGGCCGTGGTGGTGGGCGGCCGCACCTTCGGCAAGGGCACCGTGCAGCAGCCCAGCCGGCTCGCCGACGGCGCGGTGCTGGAGCTCACCGTCGGACGCTACTTCACCCCCGCCGGGCGCTCCCCGGAGGGCACCGGGCTGGCCCCCGACGTACCGGCGGCCGGGGACGAGGACGCCGACGCGCTCGCCCTGCGGGTCCTGGCGGGTCTGGGGACCCGCGCGTAAAGGGGCTGCCCGGCACCGGGTCGGGATGCGAGAATGATCGGCGCTATGGCAAAGGAAACCGGACACAAGCTGATCGCGCAGAACAAGAAGGCGCGACACGAGTACACCATCCTCGACACCTACGAGTGCGGCCTCGTGCTCACCGGCACCGAGGTCAAGTCACTACGCGAGGGTCGGGCCAACCTGGTCGACGGCTACGCCTACATCCAGAACCACGAGGCGTGGATCGACAACGTCTTCATCCCGGAGTACACCCAGGGGACGTGGACCAACCACGCCGCGCGGCGCAAGCGCAAGCTGCTGCTGCACCGGATGGAGATCCACAAGATCGAGGCCAAGGTCCGCGACGCCGGGCACACCCTCATCCCGCTCTCGCTGTACTTCAAGGACGGCCGGGTGAAGCTCGAACTCGCACTCGCCGTCGGCAAGAAGTTGTACGACAAGCGGCAGACGCTGCGCGAGAAGCAGGACACCCGCGAGACGGCACGCGCCGTGGCGGCGGCACGGCGGCGCCAGGGTTAATCCGCTGGACCCTCACCCGTCGCCTCGCGTACTATGGCGCAAGCAACACGGTCGGGTCGGTTCGCCGCCCACCGAGCTGTTTCTCAACAAAACATGGGGATGATCGGTTTCGACAGGGGAAGTCGAAACAGGAGAAGCGAGCCGAGGAACGCGGCAATGATCTCGTTAACCATCTGTCGCAAAAAAATAATCGCCACTTCTAAGCGCGATTCCCAGCAGTTCGCTCTCGCTGCCTAATAAGCACCGATAGCGCTTGGGTGTCAGACCGGGGAGTTCCCGACCCGGACCCTGGCATAATCTAGGGAACTCAACCGTCCGCCCGGGCTGCGGGGGCGGAGGGGAAATCAAACAGCAGCTGGGCCTGTTGGCGGCTTGTCCGCGTGACCGCCAGGGCCGAGAAAATCACAGCGGACTGCGCTCGGAGAAGTCCTGAATCCACTCCACTGGACCCGGGTTCGATTCCCGGCATCTCCACAACCCCATGTTTCAACAGTCGAAGGCCGCCCACCGCTCAGCGGGGGGCGGCCTTCGTCGTCCCTCCCGGCGGGCCCGCAGGAGCACCGCCACCACCCGGGGGGCGGGCGGTGCAGCGCGGACCGGGGTCGGGGGCGTAGGATTTTCCGTCCGCTCATTTCCCCGAGCCGGACCCACCCACCGCAAGATGTACGTCAGGGGGCTTCTTGGGCGCGCACGGCTCAACCCAGTACACCGCCGCTACCACCGAGGCCATGCAGAGCAACACGGACACCGCCATCACCGCCGCCGCCGACTCCGCCGCGGACGGGGACACCATCCGCGCGCGTGAGGTCGCCGAGGAGCAGCACCACCTCGACACCGTCTACCACCGCCTGGAGGAGAAGCTCGCCGAGGCCGAGTACATCCTGGAGGACGCCGTCAAGCGGGTCCAGGTCGGCACCCCCGGCGCGCTCGCCGAGCGCGACGCCCAGGTCTACCGGGCCGGCGCGCACCTCCAGCGGCTCAACAACGAGTTCGAGGACTTCCTCTTCGGCCGGATCGACCTCCAGCAGGCCGACGCGCCGGAGGAGCACGGCATCCCCTCGAACACCCCGCTCGACCCGGCCGACCCGGCCGTCGCCGAGACCCTCCACATCGGCCGGCTGGGCGTCCTGGACGCCGAGTACGGCCCGCTGGTGATCGACTGGCGGGCGCCGGCCGCCGCGCCGTTCTACCGCTCCACCCCGCTGGAGCCCGGCCGGGTGATCCGCCGCCGGGTGATCCGCTCCAAGGGCCGCAAGGTGGTCGGCGTCGAGGACGACCTGCTGCGTCCCGACCTCGCCCCGACCCTGGACGGCCGCGAGCTGGCGGTGGTCGGCGACGGCGCCCTGATGGCCTCGCTCGGCCGGGCCCGCAGCCACTCGATGCGCGACATCGTGTCGTCCATCCAGAAGGAGCAGGACGAGGTCATCCGCGCCGCCGCGGCCGGAGCCACCCTGGTCACCGGCGGACCGGGCACCGGCAAGACCGCCGTCGCCCTGCACCGCGCGGCCTTCCTGCTCTACCAGGACCGCCGCCGCTACGCCGGGGGCATCCTGGTGGTCTCCCCGACCCCGCTGCTGGTCTCCTACACCGAGGGCGTGCTGCCCTCGCTCGGCGAGGAGGGCCAGGTCGCCATCCGCGCGGTCGGCTCATTGGTGGACGGCATCGAGGCGGGCACCTACGACACCCCGGAGGCGGCCCGGATCAAGGGCTCGGCCCGGATGACGCAGCTGCTGCGCCGGGCCGCCAGGGGCGCGCTGGAGGCGGGCGCCCCGCAGGAGCTCAAGGTGGTCGCCCGCGGCGAGGTGCTGCGGTTGGACGCCGGGCGCCTGAAGGCCGTGCGCGGCAACGTCATCGGCTCCGGCGGCACCCCGCTGAACCTGCTGCGCCCGCGCGCCCGCAGGCTGCTGCTGGACGCCCTCTGGCAGGAGGTCGTCCGGCACCTGCCCAGGCCGACCGACCACTACGCCCGCGAGCAGCGCCAGGAGGAGAAGGAGTCCTTCGACGACTACGTCTCGGACGAGGCGGCGTTCCTGGACTTCCTGGACGCCTGGTGGCCCGCGCTGACCCCGCGCCGGGTGCTCGGCATGCTCAAGCACACCCGGCACACCAACCGGGTCGCCCGACGGGCCGTCACCCCGGAGGAGGCGCGGGTCCTGGCGGCCTCCTGGCGGCACCTGTCGGAGCGCGGCGAGGGTGCGCTGTCCGCGCACGACGTGGCGCTGGTCGACGAGCTCCAGGTGCTGCTCGGCGAGGCGGCCCGCCCGAAGGTCCGCGAGGTGGACGCGGTGGACCTGCTGACCGGTCTGGAGGAGGTCACCACCTTCGCCGACCGCAGCTCCAGACAGCGCGACCGGGTGCCGGTCGAGCGCACCGAGTACGCGCACATCATCGTGGACGAGGCGCAGGACCTCACCCCGATGCAGTGGCGGATGATCGGCCGTCGGGCCCGGATGGCCACCTGGACGATCGTCGGGGACCCGGCGCAGTCCTCCTGGCCGTTCCCCGAGGAGGCCGCGGCGGCGATGGACGAGGTGCTGTCCGGCAAGCCGCGCCGGCGCCACACGCTGACCGTGAACTACCGCAACCCGGCCGAGATCGCCGAGGTGGCCGCCAAGGTGCTGGCGCTGGCCGCGCCCGGGACGCCCTCGCCGAGCGCGGTGCGCCGCGTCGGGGTGGAGCCGCGCTTCGCGGCCGTCACCGATCCGGCGCCCGAGGCGTTCGCGGCGGCGGCCCGGGCCGAGCTGGAGCGGCTGCTGGCGGAGGTGGACGGCACCGTGGCGGTCGTCGTGCCGATGGACCGCCGGGCCGAGGCGGCCGGCTGGATCGCGGATCTGGGCGAACGGGCGGTGGCGCTCGGCAGCCTGGAGGCCAAGGGCCTGGAGTACGACGCGACGGTGGTGGCCGACCCGACCGGCATCGCCGGCGAGTCCGAGGCGGGCCTGCGGGTGCTGTACGTGGCGCTGACCCGGGCGACCCAGCGGCTGACCGTGCTCTCGGGCCCGGACGACCTGCCGGACGCGGCGGGGGTGCCCGCGCTCCTGCACGGCTGACGGGTGGGGCGGCCGCCGTGCGCGGCCGCCCCGCGGCCCGGCTGACGCCTGCTCAACGACGAGGGCCCCCACCGCCTGGTGGGGGCCCTCGTCGTGACGATTGGTGACACCGACCCGCCATGCTCGCCTCGCGGCAAGTGGTCGCTCGAAGCGACTAAGGTTGGGCCCGGGGGCTTGGATCGAGCCGGTGTCCCGTCCAATGTAACGCATCGGCCCGTGGGGGCAAGCAGGGTCACGCGCTCTTGTCGGATCCGCACACTCAATGAACGTTATTTCTGGCTTCCCCCTGGTAGGTGCGACGATCGAGGTCTAGCATGCGCTGGGCACTGCATTCAACAAACTGTTGAATCCCTGCCCGGCCCGCAGAGACCCTCAGTGGACGGAAGAAGGACGTCGATGGCGACGGTGCCCAGTGTCTCCAACTCGATCACGGTGCGGCTGGAGGTCCCGGCCCGGGGGAACGCCGTCAGTGCGATCACCACGGCCGTGGAGTCCTCCGGCGGATCGGTCACCGGCCTCGACGTCACCGCCTCCGGCCTGGAGGCGCTGCGGATCGACGTGACCGTCGCGGCGTCCTCGGTCGCGCACGGCGAGGAGATCGTCGAGAAGCTGCGGGCGATCGACGGCGTGGCGATCGGCAAGGTCTCCGACCGTACCTTCCTGATGCACCTCGGCGGCAAGATCGAGATGTCGTCCAAGCTGCCGATCCGCAACCGTGACGACCTGAGCATGATCTACACCCCGGGTGTCGCCCGGGTCTGCCTGGCGATCGCGGAGAACCCCGAGGACGCCCGCCGCCTGACCATCAAGCGCAACAGCGTCGCGGTGGTCACCGACGGCTCCGCGGTGCTCGGCCTGGGCAACATCGGCCCGGCGGCCGCGCTGCCGGTGATGGAGGGCAAGGCGGCCCTGTTCAAGCGCTTCGCCGGCATCGACGCCTGGCCGATCTGCCTGGACACCCAGGACACCGACGAGATCGTGGCCATCGTCAAGGCGATCGCCCCGGGCTTCGCGGGCATCAACCTGGAGGACATCTCCGCGCCGCGCTGCTTCGAGATCGAGGCGCGGCTGCGCGAGGCCCTGGACATCCCGGTCTTCCACGACGACCAGCACGGCACCGCGATCGTGGTGCTGGCCGCGCTCACCAACGCGCTCAAGGTGGTCGGCAAGGCGATCGGCGACATCCGGGTGGTGATGTCGGGCGCCGGCGCCGCCGGTACCGCGATCCTCAAGCTGCTGCTGGCGGCGGGCGTCGAGCACGCCACCGTGGCGGACGTCCGCGGCGTGGTCCACAGCGGCCGGGACGACCTCAACGACTCGCTGCGCTGGATCGCCGAGCACACCAACCGTTCGGGCCGCACCGGCACGCTCAAGGAGGCCGTGGCGGACGCCGACGTCTTCATCGGCGTCTCGGCCCCGAACGTCCTGGACGGCGACGACCTGGCCACCATGGCGAAGGACGCGATCGTCTTCGCGCTGGCCAACCCGGACCCGGAGGTCGACCCGGCGATCGCCCGTCAGACCGCCGCCGTGGTGGCCACCGGCCGCAGCGACTTCCCGAACCAGATCAACAACGTGCTGGTCTTCCCGGGCGTCTTCCGCGGCCTGCTGGACGCCCAGAGCCGTACGGTCAACACCGAGATGATGATCGCCGCCGCCCGGGCGCTGGCCACCACCGTCGCGGACGACGAGCTGAACGCGAACTACATCATCCCGAGCGTCTTCCACAAGGACGTCGCCAAGACGGTGGCCGCCGCCGTGCGGGAGGCGGCCCTGGCCGGTGCCTCGGAGGAGCCGGCCCCGGCCCGCCCGACCCCGGGCATCGTCGGCACTCTCGACACCGCCTCGTTCCCCACCGTCAAGCTCTGACCCGACCCCTTCGGGACGTGTCGCGGATCGGTCAAATGACCGAATGTCGCCCTTACCCACCCAAGCCCGCCCCGAACCCTTGCGACACAAGGGCGAGGGGCGTGTTTGGGCTTGTCGTGCCTAGGGCGTACGGTAGCCCTGCACGGGGCAGGCGTGTCCGACAAGTACGGAACGTCCCCCTCATCCTCCGGCGAGTCGTCCCGACCGCCGCCCGCGCCCGGTCCGCCGGAGCCGACGGAGCGTCACACCTCCGGCGGGCGGGCGTTGTTCGGGTGGCGCCGCCGGGGCCCGATTGGCTTTCTCGGGGCCGGACGGGGCAGGATTCGTATCCAGGCAGGCAGGCGGGCCTTCGAAGGCACGGCGGCACGGGGTACGAACCCGCCCCGCGACCACGCATTGCCTGAATGAGCACAGTGTGCGGACCTGCGGCCTATCCGGGTGCCCCCCGGAGGGAGCACCGATGGGCCCCCGCACACCGCAAGCGAACAGACCACAGGAGTACACATGAACCGCAGTGAGCTGGTGGCCGCGCTGTCCGAGCGCGCCGAGGTGACCCGCAAGGACGCCGACGCCGTTCTGGCCGCCTTCGCCGAGATCGTCGGCGAGGTCGTCGCCAAGGGCGACGAGAAGGTCACCATCCCCGGTTTCCTGACCTTCGAGCGCACCCACCGCGCTGCCCGCACCGCCCGCAACCCGCAGACCGGCGAGCCGATCCAGATCGCGGCCGGCTACAGCGCCAAGGTGAGCGCCGGCTCCAAGCTGAAGGAAGCCGCCAAGGGCGCCTGAAGCACCCCTTGAACGCCCGGAGGCCGGGCTCCCCGCGAGGGGGGCCCGGCCTCCGTCGTCGTCCGGCGTGCCGGCGCGCCGGTCAGGCGTGGACGAGCTGCTCGCTGGGCAGCTCGACGTGCGCGCCGAGGTCGCGCAGCTTCTCCATGAAGTTCTCGTAGCCGCGGTTGATCAGGTCGATGCCGTGCACGGTCGAGGTGCCCTCGGCCGCCAGCGCCGCGATCAGGTACGAGAAGCCGCCGCGCAGGTCCGGGATGACCAGCTCGGCGCCGATCAGCTTGGACGGGCCCGAGACGACCGCGGAGTGCAGGAAGTTGCGGGCGCCGAAGCGGCACGGGGTGCCGCCCAGGCACTCGCGGTAGAGCTGGATGTGGGCGCCCATCTGGTTCAGCGCGCCGGTGAAGCCGAGCCGCGACTCGTACACCGTCTCGTGCACGATGGACAGGCCGGTGGCCTGGGTCAGCGCGACCACCAGCGGCTGCTGCCAGTCGGTCTGGAAGCCCGGGTGCACGTCGGTCTCCAGGGCGATCGCCTTGAGCTCGCCGCCCGGGTGCCAGAAGCGGATGCCCTCGTCGTCCACCTCGAAGGCGCCGCCGACCTTCCGGAAGGTGTTGAGGAAGGTCATCATCTCCAGCTGGCGGGCGCCGCGGACGTAGATGTCGCCCTTGGTGGCCAGCGCCGCGCAGGCCCAGGAGGCGGACTCCAGGCGGTCCGGCAGCGCGCGGTGGTTGTAGCCGGTCAGCTCGTCCACGCCGGTGATCAGGATGGTGCGGTCGGTGCCCATGGTGATGATCGCGCCCATCTTCTGCAGGATGCAGATGAGGTCGACGATCTCGGGCTCGACGGCGGCGTTGCGCAGCTCGGTGACGCCCTCGCAGAGGACGGCGGTGAGCAGCACCTGCTCGGTCGCGCCGACCGAGGGGTAGGGCAGCTCGATCCGGGTGCCGCGCAGGCGCTGCGGGGCGACCAGGTAGGTGCCCTGCGGGTGCTTCTCGATGGTGGCGCCGAACTGGCGGAGCACCTCGAAGTGGAAGTCGACCGGGCGGCCGCCGATGTCGCAGCCGCCGAGGCCCGGGATGAAGGCGTGGCCGAGGCGGTGCAGCAGCGGGCCGCAGAACAGGATCGGGATGCGGGAGGAGCCGGCGTGCGCGTCGATGTCCGCGACGTTGGCGCTCTCGACGTGCGACGGGTCGAGGATCAGCTCGCCCTCCTCGTCGCCGGTGCGCACGGTCACGCCGTGCAGCTGGAGCAGACCGCGTACCACCTTGACGTCGCGGATGTCCGGGACGTTGCGCAGTCTGCTGGGGCCCTGGCCGAGCAGGGCGGCGACCATGGCCTTGGGGACCAGGTTCTTCGCACCGCGGACGCGGATCTCGCCTTCGAGCGGGTTTCCGCCGTGGACCAGCAGGACGTCGTCGGTCATCGTTCTCGCAATCCGGGGTGCCAGAGGAGTGGGTGGGGCTCCGGTGAGAGCCGGCGGTGGACCGGTCGTACGGGCGCGTTCGGGCCCCCGGTGTGACCGAGTCGGCACCGTAGAAGGGCGTCCACCATCAGTAGATGGTAGTAGGCGTGCGAGTGGTTCCCGTGAGCCTCTCCCGTGATGGTGCTCTCTTGGGGTGGAGTTCCGCCCGCCGGGGCGTCCGTACGGGTGTTCGTCCGGCGCGGCGGGGTTCGGAGCGGACGGCCCTGGTGTTGCGGTGTCCGCCGCCGGGCGTTCTGCGGGATCATGTCTGGCATGACAGGGGCCCACTCGCACGGAGGCCGGTCCCACACCGGCCGCTTGCTCGTCGCGACACCCGTGCTCACCGACCCGAACTTCACGCGGGCGGTGGTGCTCCTCCTCGACCACGATGCCGAGGGGGCGCTCGGCGTCGTCCTCAACCGGCCGACGCCGGTGGAGGTGGGCAGTGTGCTGGACGGCTGGGGCGGCCTGGTCGGGCAGCCCGCCGTGGTGTTCCAGGGCGGCCCGGTGGCGCTCGACTCGGCGCTCGGCCTGGCGGTGGCGCCGGGGGACCCGGGCACCGGCGAGCCGCTCGGCTGGCGGCGGGTGCACGGCGCGATCGGCCTGGTCGACCTGGAGGCGCCGCCCGAGGTGCTGGCCGGGGAGCTGGGGGCGCTGCGGATCTTCGCCGGGTACGCGGGCTGGTCGCCGGGACAGCTGGAGAGCGAGATCGGCAGCGGCGCGTGGTACCTGGTGGACTGTGAGCCGGGTGACATCTCCAGCCCCGAGCCGGACCGGCTCTGGCGCGCGGTGCTGCGCCGCCAGCGCGGCCCGCTCGCCCTGCTGGCGACCTACCCGGACGACCCCACCCTGAACTGACCCGGACGGCCCCGGGCCCCGGCACTGGCCCGCTTTCCCGGGGCGCCCATAGACTTGGCACCCATGAGCACTCTTGAGCCCGAGCGCGGCCTCGGCACCGGCACCCTGGTCGAGCCCGTCCCGCAGGTGTCCAACGGGGACGGCGACCACGAGCGCTTCGCGCACTATGTCCAGAAGGACAAGATCATGGAGAGCGCCCTCTCCGGGTCCCCGGTGGTGGCGCTCTGCGGCAAGGTCTGGGTGCCCGGGCGCGACCCGAAGAAGTACCCGGTCTGCCCGATGTGCAAGGAGATCTACGACGGCATCGGCAAGCCGCAGGGCGGGGACGACAACAACAAGTAGATCCGCCCGGATCGTTTTGCATAGCGACCATTTCCCCAGGTGGTCTATGCCAATCGGGCAGGTCGTGGGCAGGATGGCGGGATGGATCTCATCCCCGCCCCCTTGAGTTCCGTCCGCCTCCCGGACGAGGACTTCCCCCTCGACCACGCGACCACCCTCACCGCGGCGCCCGCCCTGGCGGACGCCGAGCGGTGGCTGCGCACCTCGCTGACCGCCGCGACCGGCCTGCCGCTGGGCCCCGGGCGGTCCGGCGAGGGCATCGAACTGGTCCACGACGAGTCGCTGGCCGGTGAGGCGTACCGGATCTCGGTACGCCCCGGCCGCGCCGTGGTCACCGCCGGAGGCCCGGCCGGCGCCCTGTGGGGCGCGCAGACCCTGCGCCAGCTCCTCGGCCCGGACGCCTTCCGCCGCGCGCCGCTGCGCCGCACCGGATGGGTGCTGCCCGGCGCCGACATCGAGGACGCCCCCCGCTTCGGCTGGCGCGGCGCGCTGCTGGACGTCTCCCGGCACTTCCTGCCCAAGTCGGACGTGCTGCGCTTCCTCGACCTGCTGGCCGCGCACAAGCTGAACGTGCTGCACCTGCACCTGACCGACGACCAGGGCTGGCGGGTGGAGATCAAGCGCTACCCGAAGCTCACCGAGCGCGGCGCCTGGCGCGAGCGCTCGATGGTCGGCTACCGGCTGGGCAACCGCCGCGACGACCGCCCGCACGGCGGCTTCTACACCCAGGACGACCTGCGCGAGATCGTCGCGTACGCCGCCGACCGGCAGATCACCGTGGTCCCCGAGATCGACCTCCCCGGCCACACCCAGGCCGCCATCGCCGCCTACCCCGAGCTGGGCAACGCCGACGTGGTGGACACCTCGGCGCTGGGCGTCTGGACCGACTGGGGGGTCAGCCCCAACGTGCTGAACGCCTCCGAGGGCACGCTGCGGTTCTTCGAGGGCGTGCTGGAGGAGGTGCTGGAGGTCTTCCCGTCCGAGTTCATCCACCTCGGCGGCGACGAGTGCCCCAAGGAGCAGTGGAAGGACAGCGCGGCCGCGCAGGAGCGGATCACCGAGCTCGGGCTGACCAACGAGGACGAGCTGCAGAGCTGGGTGATCCGGCACTTCGACGGCTGGCTGGCCGCCCGCGGACGCCGGCTGATCGGCTGGGACGAGATCCTGGAGGGCGGCCTGGCGCCCGGCGCGGCCGTCTCCTCCTGGCGCGGCTTCTCCGGCGGGATCGCCGCCGCGCAGGCCGGGCACGACGTGGTGATGTGCCCCGAGCAGCACGTCTACCTGGACCACCGGCAGGGCCCGGCGGACGAGGAGCCCATCCCGGTGGGCTTCCTGCGCACCCTGGAGGACGTCTACCGGTTCGAGCCCGTGCCCCGGCAGCTGGACGAGGAGGCGGCCCGGCGGGTGATCGGCACCCAGGCCAACCTCTGGAGCGAGTTCATGGACTCCGCCCGGGACATCGACTACCGGGCCTTCCCCCGGTTGGCGGCCTTCGCCGAGGTCGCCTGGTCCGCGCTGCCGGCCGACCCGGCCGCCCGCGACTTCGAGGGGTTCGACCGCCGGATGGACGCCCACCGCGCCCGGTTGGACGCGCTCGGCGTCGAGTACCGCCCGGCCGGCGGGCCGCACCCCTGGCAGCGCCGGCCCGGAGTGGTCGGCCGGCCGATCGAGGGCGCGCCGCCGGAGAAGTGAGCACCTCCGGGCGCCGCACCGCGCGGCGGCGCCCGGGAACTTCTGAGCGGTCATCGGACGTCAAGAACAGATGAACATCTGCTCCGGTTCGCATCGAACCGGAGCAGATACCGCCCGGTATCCGTCCCAATCGGGCAGTCCCGTTCGCCTGCCCCGAAATGATCATCGAGCATTGTGTGCCAGAGTTGCCCAACCCGGCCCGATCGCCCGTACCCTACGGGCCAGGCCGGGCTGCCGACGCGGACATCTCGGCCGAAGGCCGCGGGCGGCAGGCGATCGATGAGCAAGTGGAGCACGGTGGGACCCAGGTGAACCGGACGATCATGCTGCCGGCCTCCCTCGACGAGGCCGTCGACGCGCTGGCCGCCACCCCGGCCGCGGTACCGGTGGCCGGCGCCACCGACCTGATGGAGGCCGTCAACGCCGGACGGCTGCGCCCCGCCGCCCTGATCGGCCTCGGCCGGATCACCGAACTGCGCGGCTGGCGGTACGAGGACGGCGGCACCGCCGTGCTCGGCGCCGGGCTCACCCACGCCCGGATGGACCGCCCCGACTTCGCCGCCCTGATCCCGGCGCTGGCCGACGCGGCGCGGACCGCGGGCCCGCCGCAGGTGCGCAACGTCGGCACGCTCGGCGGCAACATCGCCACCGCCGCCCCGGCCGGCGACACCCTGCCGGTGCTCGCCGCGCTGGAGGCCAGCGTCACCCTCGCCCGGGCCGGCGCCACCCGCGAGGTACCGGTCAGCCACCTGCTCACCGGTCTCGACCCGGTGCGCCCCGGCGAACTGCTCACCTGGGTGCGCGTCCCGCTGCTGCACGCCCCGCAGGTCTTCCTCAAGGCCACCGGCCGCAGCGGCCCGGCCCGCGCCACCGCCTCCGTCGCCCTCGTCCTCGACCCCGCCCGGCGCGCCGTGCGCTGCGCGGTCGGCGCCGTCGCCCCCGTGCCGCTGCGCCCGCTGGAGGCCGAGGCCTGGGTGGCCGGCTGCATCGACTGGGACGGCTCCCGCGAGATCGACCCCGCCGCGACGGCCGCCTTCGGCGAGTACGTGGCCGCCGCCTGTGTACCTGACGGCTACGGCGCCGAGGGCGCCTGGGAGGCCGTGACCGAGGGGCCGAGCGCGGCGGCCGTTCGGCTGCGGCGTACCGTATCGGTGCTGGCCCGCCGGGCACTGGGAAGGGCGCTGAAGTGACCACAGACCCCATCGAAACCCTCGACCCGGGCCCGCTCGACCACGCCCCGCAGGTCAGCCGCGAGCTGCGCCCCTGCGCCTCGTACACGCTGCGGGTCAACGGTTTCGAACGGCCCGTCACCGACGCCTGGATCGGCGAGAGCCTGCTCTACGTGCTGCGCGAGCGGCTCGGCCTGGCCGGCGCCAAGGACGGCTGCGAGCAGGGCGAGTGCGGCGCCTGCTCGGTGCAGGTGGACGGCCAGCTGGTGGCCGGCTGCCTGGTGCCCGCCGCGCTGGCCGCCGACAGCGAGATCAACACCGTCGAGGGCCTGTCGGCCGGCGGCGCCGCCAGCGACGTCCAGCAGGCGCTGGCCGAGTCCGGCGCGGTGCAGTGCGGCTACTGCACGCCCGGCATGGCGATGGCCGTGCACGACCTGCTCCAGCGCAACCACCGGCCCACCGAGGTCGAGGCCCGCCAGGCGCTCTGCGGCAACCTCTGCCGCTGCACCGGCTACCGCGGCGTGCTGGCCGCCGTGCAGAGCGTCGCCGACGCGCGCGTCGCGCAGACCGAGGAGGCCGACGGGGCCCCCGCGCCCGCCGAGGCCGCCGCCGCGTCCGCCGTGGAGCCCGCCGCCGAGGCCGGGCCCGCCGCCGGGCGCTCCACCGGCGACCTGCCGGTGTACACCGACGCCGACGCCTGGATCGAGCACGTCCCCCAGCCGCCCGCCGAGGAGACCCCGACCACCGCCGGGACGGGCGTCGGTGTCGGCATGCCGTACGGCACGCCGGACGGGCACGGCGGCTACGACACCGGCGTGTACGACACCACCGTCCTGCGGCCCGTCCAGGACCTCCCGGCCCAGGGCGCCCCCGTCCACACCATCCCCGCGCAGGCGGCCGCCGAGCCGGGCTACTACCCGCAGCCGGGCTACCCCGAGGCCCAGTACCAGGGCACCTCGGCGCACGGCACCTACGTCCCCGGCCACCAGGACGGCGGCTACCCGCAGCAGTCCGGCTACGAGGCCGCCGCGCCCTACGACGGCCCGGTCTACGAGACCACCCCCGCGCACGGCATCGCCTTCGACGCCGCCGCCTTCGACGGCACGACCGGCCACGGCGCGCCGTACACGCCCACGCCCCCGCACGGCGTCCCGGCCGAGGGCACCGCCCCCGCCGGCGTCCCGTACGGCGCCACCCCCGCCCACGGCATCCGGCTCCCCGAGGACGACCACGCATCATGACCTCGCCGACCGACATCACGGCCGCCGGCCAGCAGCAGGACGCCGGCGAGGGCGGCGCGCCGGAGCCGTTCGGGCTCGGCAGCTCCCCGCTGCGCAGCGACGCGCTCCCCAAGGCACTCGGCATCTACCCGTACGCCTCCGACCTCTGGGCCGAGGGGCTGCTCTGGGGCGCGGTACTGCGCTCGCCCCACCCGCACGCCCGGATCAAGGGCATCGACACCTCGGCCGCGCTCGCCCTGCCCGGCGTGCACGCCGTGGTCACCGCCGCGGACCTGCCGGCCGGTCCGGACGGGAGCCCCGACGGCGCGCCGGCCGGGCCGATCGTCGCCGACCGGCCGGTGCTGGCCGCCGGAGTGGTCCGCCACCACGGCGAGCCGGTCGCCGCCGTGGCCGCCGACCACCCGGACACCGCCCGCCTCGCGGTCGGCCTGATCACCGTCGAGTACGAGGCGCTGGAGGCCGTCACCGACCCCGAGCAGGCCTTCACCGCCCCCGCACTGCACCCGGACGGCAACCTGTTCCGGCACCTGCCGCTGCGCACCGGCGACCCGGACGCGGCCGGCGAGGTCATCGTCGAGGGCCTGTACCAGGTCGGCCGGCAGGACCCGGCGCCGCTCGGCGCCGAGGCCGGCCTCGCCGTGCCGCGCCCGGACGGCGGCGTGGAGCTGCACCTGTCCTCCACCGACCCGCACGGCGACCGCGACCGCACCGCCGCCTGCCTCGGCCTGGAGCCCGACCGGGTCCGGCTGGTGGTCACCGGCGTGCCCGGCGCCACCTCGGACCGCGAGGACCTCTCCTTCCAGGTCACCCTGGCCCTGCTGGCGCTGCGCACCGGCCGCCCGGTGAAGATGACCCTCACCCGCGAGGAGTCCTTCCAGACCCACACCTCCCGCCACCCGGCCCTGCTGCGCTACCGCCACCACGCGGACGCCGAGGGCCGGCTGGTCAAGGTCGAGGCGCAGATCCTGCTGGACGGCGGCGCCTACGCGGACGTCTCCGCCGAGGCGCTGGCCGCCGCGACCGCCTTCTCGGTCGGCCCGTACGTCTGCCCGAACGTCTTCGTGGACGCCTGGGCGGTGCGCACCAACAACCCGCCCGCCGGCCGGATGCGCGGCGAGGGCGCCCTGCAGGCCTGCTTCGCCTACGAGTCGCAGCTGGACCAGCTGGCCGCCCGGGTGGGGGTGGATCCGCTGGAGATCCGCCGCCGCAACGCGCTGGCCACCGGGGACCCGATGCCCACCGGACAGGCCGTCACCTGCCCCGCGCCGGTGGCCGCACTGCTGGACGCCCTGGCCGAGGAGCCGCTGCCCGCGCTGCCGGTGGACGACCCGGACGCCGAGTGGCTGCTGCCGGGCGGGCCCGGCGGCGCCGGGGACCCCGCGGCGGTGCGGCGCGGCATCGGCTACGCGGTGGGCATGGTGCACATGCTGGGCGCCGAGGGCGAGGACGAGGTCTCCACCGCGACGGTGCGGGTCAGCGGCGACCACGCCACGGTGATCTGCGCCGCCGTCGACTCCGGGCAGGGCTTCGCCACGCTGGCCCGGCAGATCGTGCAGTCAGTGCTGGGCGTCAGCGAGGTCTACATCGCGCCGGCCGACAGCGACCAGTCGATCGCCGGGCCCTCGGCCCGGGGCCGGCACACCTGGGTCTCCGGCGGCGCCGTCGAGCGGGCCGCGCTGATGGTCCGCCACCAGCTGCTGCAGCCGATCGCCGCCAACTTCGGGATGTCGGTGGAGCTGCTGCAGATCGCCGACGGCAAGATCACCTCCTACGACGGGGTGCTCGGCATGCCGGTCGCCGAGGCGCTGGAGGGCAAGGAGCTCTGGGCCACCGCGCAGTGCCGTCCGCACCCGACGGAGCCGCTGGACGAGGCCGGGCAGGGCGACGCCTTCGTCTCCATCGCGTTCTGCGCGATGCGGGCGGTGGTGGACGTGGACATCGAGCTCGGCGCGGTCCGGGTGGTCGAGGTGACCGTCGCCCAGGACGTCGGCCGGGCGCTGAACCCGCGCCAGATCGAGGACCGGATCGAGGCGGGGGTGGCGCAGGGCGTGGGCCTGGCGCTGCTGGAGGACCTGCGCACCGAGGGCGGCGTGCTGGTCAACCCCTCGCTCACCGGCTACCGGCTGCCGACCGCGCTGGACACCCCCGAGGTGCGGATCGCGGCGCTGCTGGAGGAGCGGGACGTGGTCGCCACCTTCGGGGCCAAGGCGGTCAGCGCCGCGCCCGCCGTGGTCGCCCCGTCGGCCGTCGCCGCCGCCGTGCGGGCCGCCACCGGGCTGCCGGTCGGCCGGCTGCCGATCCGTCCCGAGGACGCCGTCACGGCGTGAGCCGCGGGGGAGCGGAAGGGACCGCCCTTCCGCCCCCCTTTTTCCGGCTGATTCCCGGGTGAATTTCCTGGTGATTCCGGGGGAAATGCGACGACGAATTGCCGGTCGGCGTAAAACCTGCCGACCGGCAATTCGTCGCGTGGAGGCCATGACGGGAATCGAACCCGTGTAAACCGCTTTGCAGGCGGTTCCCTAAACCACTCGGGCACACGGCCGTGGGGTGGAGCTGTCCTGCGGGGGCGCGCTCAGGCGCGGCGGCAGCAGCGACAGGCGCGACAACACCGGGGAGCGGTGGCACAGGTGCGGTGCGCCGCGCGGGCCGCCGTCTTCCTGTCCATGTCCGACTCCTGTCGTCGTTCGCCGTGTTGGTGAATTCATAGTGGCGGAATGGCCGGCGGCCCGTCAATATCCTTTTGTAAATTCTGCATGGCGGGGTGTGCTACCTTCGAAGGCAGGTGGACGGAGTTCCGGCCACCCCGGACGAGCGCGTCGTACCCGGTGACGACAAGACGGCGCAGTACAGCGGCAATCCGGCCGCTGCTGACTGCGGAGGTCCATCGTCATGGCCTGGCTCGTTCTGATCATCTCGGGTGTCCTGGAGACCGTCTGGGCCGTCGCCCTGGAGTCCTCCAAGGGCTTCTCCCGACCCGTCCCCAGCCTCGTCTTCGGCGTGGCCCTGCTGCTGAGCATGGGCGGCCTGGCGTACGCGATGCGCACCATCCCGATCGGCACCGGCTACGCGGTCTGGGTCGGCATCGGCGCGGTCGGGACGGCGCTCTACGGCATGGCGGTCCTCGGTGACGCGGTCACGATGGCCCGGATCGGCTGCCTGCTGCTGATCGTCTCCGGTGTGGTGGGCCTCAAGGTCCTGCACTGAGCCCACCGAGCACCCTGGTCGACGTCCTAGGTCCAGCGATGGAGGCGATCACCACCCCCGGTCAGGGGTCATCAGGGCAGACGGGTCTTACGATGTTACGTATGACCACAGCCTCCCCCACCTCGGTCGACCCTGCCCTGACAACCCTCCCGGCCGACCCCGGTGGCGGGGTCCTCAGCAGCCGCTACCGGGCGCTGACCCTGGGGATCGTCTCCGTGGTCCTGCTGCTCGCCTTCGAGGCCACCGCCGTCAACACCGCGATGCCGGCGGCGGCCCGCCAGCTGAACGGTCTCGGGCTCTACGCCTTCGCCTTCTCCGGCTACTTCACCACCACGCTGTTCGCCCTGGTCGTCTCCGGCCAGTGGTGCGACCGGCGGGGCCCGCTGCAACCGCTGTTCACCGGTATCGCGGTGTTCGGCGCGGGCCTGGTGGTGGCCGGGTCGGCACCGGGGATGTGGGTCTTCGTGGCCGGCCGGGCGATCCAGGGCCTGGGCGGCGGACTGGTGATCGTCGCGCTCTACGTGGTGGTCGGCCGGGCCTACCCGGAGCGGCTGCGGCCGGCCGTGTTCGCGGCCTTCTCCTCGGCCTGGGTGCTGCCCTCGATCATCGGCCCGGTGGTCTCCGGGGCCGTCACCCAGCACCTGGGCTGGCGCTGGGTGTTCCTCGCCGTCCCGGTGCTGATCCTGCTGCCGCTGGCGGTGATGGGCCCGGCGCTGCGCCGCTCCCTTGAAGCCCCCTCGGCCGAGGAGCAGGCCCTCAAGCGCAACGACCTGGACCGCCGGCGCACCGTGCTGGCCGCGATGGCCGCGCTCGGCGCCGGCCTGCTGCAGTACGCCGGCGAGCGCCGGGACCTGCTCGGGCTGCTCCCGGCGGCCGCGGGGGCGGCGCTGCTGCTGCCCGCGGTGCTGGGGCTGCTGCCGACCGGGACCCTGCGCGCCGCGCGCGGGCTGCCGACGGTGATCCTGCTGCGCGGGGTGGCGGCGGGGTCGTTCTTCGCGGCCGAGGCGTTCATCCCGCTGATGATGGTGACCCAGCGCGGCCTCTCCCCGACGCTGGCCGGGCTGACCCTGACCAGCGGCGGCCTGTCCTGGGCGCTGGGCTCCTGGCTGCAGGGCCGGCCGGGCGCGGAGCGCTACCGCGAGGCGATGATCCGCACCGGCTTCGTGCTGACCGCGGTGGCGATCGCGGGCGCGGCGCTGGTGCTGGTCCCGGCGGTGCCGACCTGGGTGGCGGCGGTGGCCTGGGGCGTCGGCGGGGTCGGGATGGGCCTGGCCGTGGCGAGTGTCAGCGTGCTGATGATGAAGCTGTCCTCGCCCGAGGACGCCGGGGCCAACTCGGCCTCGCTGCAGATGAGCGACGCGCTCGGCAACGTGCTGCTGATGGGCCTGGCCGGGGTGCTGTTCTCGGCGCTGGGCGGCGGCTCGGTGGCCGCCGCCCACGAGGGCGCGGGGGGCGGCGGCTCGGCCGGCGCCTTCGCGGTGATCTTCCTGACCATGACCGGGGTGGCGCTGCTGGGCGCGCTGGTGTCCGGGCGGGTGCGCAGGGCCTGACGGTCACTTGCCGCCGGCGACGGGGGAGGCCGGGGCGGGGGAGCCGAGGAAGGTCTCCCAGCCCCCGGCCGGCGCCTGCCCGGCGGGCAGGGTCTGCAGCTTGCGCAGCACCGCCGGGTCCTGCGCGTCCAGCCAGTTCACCAGCTGGCGGAAGGAGACCAGCCGCACCTCGGGCTTCCCGGCGATGGCCTTGAGGACGTCCTCGACGGCGTTCATGTAGATGCCGCCGTTCCACTGCTCGAAGTGGTTGCCGATGATGTACGGCGCCCGGTTGGTGGTGTACGCCCGCTCGAAGCCCATCAGGTAGGAGTCCCTGGCCTGGGCCTGGTAGGCGGGGTGCAGCGCCGGGTCGGCCTTGGTGTTGCTGCCGGACTGGTTGAACATGATGTTGTAGTCCATCGACAGCACCTGGAAGGTGTGCCCGGGGAAGGGGATGGACTGCAGCGGGAGGTCCCACAGCGCGCCGCCCTGGATCTTCTGCGGCCACACCTGCGTCCCGTTGCCGCTGCTGTCGTAGCGCCAGCCGCGCTTGGCGGCGGTCGGCAGCAGCGCGCGCTGGCCCTCCAGACAGGGGGTGCGGCTGCCGATCAGCTCCTTGCGGTAGTCGAAGGGCAGCGCCGGCAGGTCGGTGTAGCCGGTGTTGCTCCGCCAGTTCATGACGAAGTCCATCGCCTGCTGGATCTCGCTGTCCCACTCCTCCGGCGACCACCGGCCGACGCCCTCGGCGCCGCAGAAGTGCCCGTTGAAGTGGGTGCCGATCTCGTGGCCCTCCAGCCAGGCGGCGTGCAGGTTCTCCAGGGTGTCGCGGATGTGCTGGTCGCTCAGGTAGCCGATGTCGGAGGCGCCGACCTTGTGCTGCGGCGGGCGGTAGAGGTCCTTCTTGGACTCGGGCAGCAGGTAGAGGCCGCTGAGGAAGAAGGTCATCGAGGCGTTGTGCTCCTGCGCGAGCCGGCGGAACCGGCCGAACAGGCCGTTGTCCAGCTCTCCGGCGCCGTCCCAGGAGAACACCACGAACTGCGGGGGGCGCTCGCCGAGCTTCAGCGGCTCGGGCTCGGGCTGGCCCGGCTGCGGGCCGGTGTCCGAGGTGGAGCCGTCGCCGATCAGCGTGGCGGGCGGCTTCGGGGCGGGGCTCGGGGGGCCCGCCTGGTCCGCCGCGGGGTCGGCCGGGACGGGGACGGGGGCGGCCTGCCCGCCGGCCGAGCCGTTGGTTCCGCCGCAGCCGGCCGCGAGGGTGGCGGCGGTGGCGGCACCGGCGGCCAGCAGGGTGCGACGGGAGAGAGCGTCCATGGTCACTCCGTTCATCGGTCGTGCGGCGGCCGGACGGCACGCGGCAGCCCGGTCGGACAAGTGCGGTGATAGACCTCGAGCGGGGTCAGCATGGCATGTGAGCGCGTACGGTCGGTGATCCACCACGTTCGGTCGCAACTGATCGCTCGATTGGTGCAACCGGACTGGCGTCCGAAACAGTCGATATCTCTCGGTCGTCCTCTCGGGCGATCCGGAGGTGGCCGCCACGGCGGTCGGCGCTCTCTCTCGGTGACCGTTCACCCACCCGGAGCATGGCTCGGGTCCGCGGCCCTGCCGATCGGGGGGTCGGAATACGACCATCGTATTGATGTGCCTTAAAGTCCGATCCGGTTGAATTGTTCCCAGAAATCTCCCAGGAACAGTCGGTCATCAGCAGAGGGGAGGCGCCGGGTGGGCGCCCAGCAGAACAGGAGCCCGTGGCCGGGCACCCTGGCGGTCGGCGCCGCGCTCGTCCTCGGCGCCTGGATGCTGCACGACGGGGGCCAGAGCGGGCTCCCGCCGGCCCCCGGCGGCGGCCAGGCCCTCTCCGGCTTCGCCCCGGTCTCGGTCGTCCCCCCGCTCGGGGCCTCCGCCCCGACCCGGATCCGCATCCCGGCCGTCAAGCTGGACGCGCCCGTCACCGGCCTCGGCCTGGACCGCGACGGCCACCTCCAGACGCCGCCGGAGACCGACCGCAACCTGGCCGGCTGGTACCGCGGCGGGGCCACCCCCGGCCAGCGCGGCACCGCGATCATCGCCGGGCACGTCGACAACCGCAACGGGCCCGCGGTCTTCTACCACCTGGGCGCGCTGCACCGCGGCGACCGGATCGAGATCGCCCGTGAGGACGGTGCCACCGCCGTGTACCAGCTGTACGCCATCGAGGTGCACGACCGGAAGGACTTCCCCGACGACCGGGTGTACCGGCAGGCCGCCGACGCGCAGCTGCGCGTCATCACCTGCGGCGGCGGGTACAGCGAGGAACGCGGCTACGAGGGCAACGTCGTCGCGTACGGCTTCCTGGCCGACACCACCCGGCCGGGGAAGGGCGCATGAGTACCGTTTCGCTTGCCGTCACCTGGAACCCGATCGACTGGTCGCTGATCCACGGCCCGATACCGCGCGCCGTCCTGCTGGCCGGCTGGGGATCGCTGCTGGCGCTCGCCGTCTCCCGCGGGCGGCCCTGGTGGAACCGGCGGCTGCCGGCCGCCCTGGTGCTCGCCGCCGCCCTGACCAAGCTGGTCGACGTCGCCGTCGACGACTGGTGGCACCCCTTCCCCGAGGGGCTGCCCCGGTACGTCATCTGGTGGATAGCCTGGGCGGTCACCGGCTTCTGCCTGCTCGGCTTCCGGGTGCCGCGGCTGGCCCGCCGGGGCCGGGTGCTGGCCGCCGTCGGCGCCGCGCTGGTGCTGCTGATGGGCGCCTCGCAGGTCAACCGGGGCTTCGAGCAGTACCCGAGCGGCCGGGTCATGCTGGCGCCGTGGCTCTCGCACACCCAGGAGCTCACCACCACCAAGGAGGCCAGCACGGTGTCCGCGCCGCCCGGCAAGGTCCTCGCCGACGTCTGGCACGCGCCGCCCGGGCTGCCCGCCAAGGGCACCGTCTCCAAGACGCCCATCCCCGGGGTCAAGTCCGGCTTCAAGGCCCGGGACGCCTACGTCTACCTGCCGCCCGCCTACCAGGCCAGCCCCCGGCCGCTGCTGCCCGTCGTCGTGATGCTCGGCGGCCAGCCCGGCGTCCCCGAGGACTGGGTGCACACCGCCCAGCTGAACGAGACGCTGGACGCCTTCGCAGCCGAGCACGACGGCCTGGCCCCGATCGTGGTGATGCCCGACCAGCTCGGCTCGACCTGGGCCAACCCGCTCTGCCTCGACTCGAAGATCGGCAAGACCCAGACCTACCTGGCCGAGGACGTCCCCAACTGGGTCCGGCACAACCTCCAGGCCTCCGAGGACCGGCGCTCCTGGGTGATCGGCGGCGCCTCCATGGGCGGCACCTGCGCCCTCCAGCTGGCCGTCAACGCCCCCCAGGTCTACGGGGTCTTCCTCGACATGGCCGGGCAGGAGGAGCCCACCCTCGGCAGCCGCGCCGAGACCGTGAAGGCGGCCTTCGACGGGGACGAGGCCGCCTTCACCGCGGTCAACCCACTGGACGTGATGTCGCGCAAGCGCTTCCCCGACACCGTCGGCGCGATCGTGGTCGGCGAGAAGGACGACGACTTCGTCGTGATGCAGCGCAGGGTCTACGAGGCCGCGTTGGCCGCCGGAATGACGGCCAAGTTCGATCTGATGCCGGGCGGGCACGGCTGGGTGGTGTTCCGGCCGAGCATGGTCGCCCAGGTGCCCTGGCTCGCCCAGCAGACCGGGCTCACCCGGTGATCCGGCTCGGCCCGGACCCGCGGCCGGTAGTCGACCAGGCCCCGGTCGCCCGAGGGCCCGAACCCCGCCCCCAGCGGGCCCGGCGGGCCGCCCGGGTGCTCGCCGCCCGGCTGCGCGCCGCGCCGCTGACGCTCGCCATGCTGGCCGGCCTGTGGGCGGTCGGCGGTGCCACCGGCAGTCTGGCCGGCGGGCCGTCCGACCGGCTGCTGGCCCACGTCGGCGTCGGCGTGCCCACCCTGGCGGCGGGGCACTGGTGGGCTCCGTTCAGCTCGCTGTTCTGGTGCTCCGGCACCGGCTCGTACGTCTTCACCAGCCTGCTGCTGCTCCTGGTCGGCCCGGCCGCCGAGCGCCGGATCGGCCGGGTCAGGACCGTCGGGGTGCTGGTCGGCGGTCAGCTGCTCGGGACCCTGCTGGGCACCGCGCTGGTCGAGGCCGGCTCCCGGGTCGGCGAGCAGTGGACCGACTCGGTCGCCGACCAGACCTCGACCGGCCCCGGCGTCGGCCTGTTCGCCCTGGCCGGGGTGCTGGGCTACCGGCTCACCGTGCTCTGGCGCCGCCGGCTGCACCTGCTGGTGGTGCTCGTCCCGCTGGTGATGACGCTGTACGTCGGGCACCTGCAGAGCGTCCAGCGGTTCACCGGCGCGGTGATCGGGCTCAGCGCGGGCGCGCTGTTCCTGCGGGTGCGGCCGTACTCCCGCCAGCGCCGGACCTCGCACGCCGAGGTCCGGGTGCTGGTCGCCCTCTGCCTGGTCGCCGCCGCGCTCGGGCCGCTGCTCGCCTCGCTGTACGACAACGCCAGCGGGCCGTTCAACACCTTCTCCGAGATCTACCTCTCGCACCGGCTCACCCCCGAGGAGGTCGCGGACTTCTGCGCGGGATCGCCCCACGACTGCGCCCGGGCGCACGCCGTCGAGCGGATCTTCGACACCCCCGCCCGGCTGATGGCCGCGCTCTTCCCGGCGCTGCTGCTGGTCCTCGCCGAGGGCCTGCGCCGCGGCCTGCGCTCGGCCTGGCGGATCACCGTCGCCACCGAGCTGCTCTGGACCGCGCTGCTGGCCTGGCTGTTCGTCGGGACCCGCGCCGGGACGGGCGACACCGTCCAGTACTTCGTCGAGGCGCTGCTGCTGCCGCTGCTCACCCTCGGCCTGCTGCTGACCACCCGGCACCGGTTCGGCCTGCGGCTGCAGGGCGTGGTGGTCGTCCGGCTCGCCGCCGTCCTCGGCGGCGCCCTGCTGCTGGCCGGCGCCGCGTACGCCGGGCTCGGCATCCTGGTGGCCGACCAGTTCGAGCCGGGTGCCACCTTCCGCGGGATGCTCTCCGGGCTGCCGGCCGAGTTCCTGCCGCCCGCCTACAACGACCTGATGCCGGACTACCCGATCGCGGTCGGCCCGGTGGCGCGCTTCCTGGAGACGTACTGCGGGCTGGCCTTCTGGGCGGTCGCGCTGTTCGCGCTGCTGCTGGCCTTCCGCCGGCCGGTGCTGCACACCGACGCCGAGGACGCCGCCCGCGCCCGGGCGCTGCTCACCGAGCACGGGGGCGGCACGCTGTCCTTCATCACCACCTGGGACGGCAACCACTACTGGTTCGACGAGGACGGCCGGGCCGCCGTGGCCTACCGGGTGCTGTCCACCGTGGCGCTGACCACCGGCGACCCGTTCGGCGAACCGGAGGCCCGTCGGCGCGCGGTCGCCGGGTTCGCCCGGTACTGCGACGCCCGCGGCTGGACGCCGTGCTTCTACAGCGTCACCCCGGACACCCGGGCGGCCGCCGAGCAGCTCGGCTGGCGCTCGCTGCAGGTCGCCGAGGACACCGTGGTGGCGCTGCCGGAGCTGGCCTTCACCGGCCGCAAGTGGCAGGACATCCGGACGGCGCTGAACAAGGCCGGCAAACAGGGCATCAGCGCCGAGTGGTGGTCGTACCACGAGGCGCCGATCGCCCTGAAGGACCAGATCCGCTCGATCTCCGAGGAGTGGGTCTCCGAGAAGGGCCTGCCCGAGATGGGCTTCACCCTCGGCGGCCTGGAGGAGCTGGACGATCCCGCGGTGCGGGTGCTGATAGCCGTCGACCAGGACCGCACCGTGCACGGGGTGACCAGCTGGATGCCGGTGTACGAGGCGGGGGAGCCGGTCGGCTGGACCCTGGACTTCATGCGCCGGCGCTCGGACGGCTTCCGCGGGGTGACGGAGTTCCTGATCGCCTCGGCCGCGCTCGGCTTCAAGGAGGAGGGGGCACGCTTCCTCTCGCTGTCCGGCGCGCCGCTGGCCCGCTCCGGGCAGGGCGGGGACCCGGGCGGGCTGCAGCGGATGCTGGACTGGATGGGCCGGGTGCTGGAGCCGGTGTACGGGTTCCGCTCGCTGCTGGCGTTCAAGGCCAAGTTCCAGCCCGAGTACCGGCCGATGTACATGTCCTACCCGGACCCGGCGGCGCTCGCCAGCATCACCCGGGCGATCGGCAAGGCCTACCTGCCGCACCTCACCGCGGCGCAGGGGGTCCGGCTGATGCGCCGGCTGTCGCTGTGAGCCGACGGGGGCCGGACCCGGCGACCGGGAGCCGCGGGGCGCTCCCGGACGCCTGACGCGCCCTGACGCGGTCCGGTCGGGCCGGGCGTGGGCCGGCTCGGACATGCCCTAGCCGAGCAGCTCGGCGAGTGCGCGGTCGGCGTCCAGGTGCAGGTGCTCCTCGCCCTCGGGGACGAGCAGGCGGCTGTGCCACAGGAACCGCCGCAGGGCGGTGGTGTCGAACTGGAGCAGCGCGGTGCCCTCGGGCGCGCGCAGCTCGACCATGGTGCGTCGGCCCAGGGCGGGCCGGATGTGGACGTCGCCGACGCCGGAGGGCAGCTCCATGCCGGCCGTCAGCAGCTGGCGGGCGAAGACCCACTCGATGTCCTGGCCGCCGCCCTCGGCGCACGCGGGGCCGGCGGCCGACTCGTCCAGCGAGAACTCGGCCGGAAAGGCCATCCGCACGGCGAGCGGGTCCTCCGGGCGGTACCGCAGGGTGACCCGCAGCCGGATGGAGCGGTGGGTGGTGATGATCAGACTGGCGTGGACGGTCTGCTCGACGGCGGGGGTGTGCACGGCGGTTCCCTTCGGCGCGGTGAGGCCGGTGGCGGCTGTGGAGGGTGGGGCGGCCTCACCTCGGTGAGAGTGCGGAGGGTGCCTGGGATTACCCGGTTTTCC
This sequence comes from Kitasatospora sp. NPDC048239, assembly GCF_043202015.1. Lineage (NCBI taxonomy): Bacteria > Bacillati > Actinomycetota > Actinomycetes > Kitasatosporales > Streptomycetaceae > Kitasatospora > Kitasatospora sp. NPDC048239. The sequence continues at coordinate 74,934 of NZ_JBICZP010000013.1, forward strand.
GCACCCGTGGTGGTGACCTGCATCACATCGGTTTCCGGCCGCATGGGCCGTCCACGGGTCGAGCCTGGCGGCCCCAAACCTGCTCACCCGGTACGCTGGACCGGTTGTCCGATTGCCGCCCGACCGCGGGCCTGGGCCGCTACTACTGCCCTGACCTGCGACGATCCCCCCTCGGAGACCGTGAGTACTGCCGCCGCCTCCTCGATGCCGCTCTTCTCCGACGCAGCCGAACCGCATGCGCCCGTCCGGGCCGCCGGCCATGGCGCGTCGGCCGCTTCGCACCACCTGTCGCCGGCCTTCCCCGGCCGCGCCCCCTGGGGTACCGCCGGCAAGCTCCGCGCCTGGCAGCAAGGGGCGCTGGACACGTACATCGAGAGCCAGCCGCGCGACTTCCTCGCGGTCGCGACCCCGGGCGCCGGTAAGACCACCTTCGCGCTCACCCTGGCCTCGTACCTGCTGCACAACCACCTGGTGCAGCAGATCACCGTCGTCGCGCCGACCGAGCACCTGAAGAAGCAGTGGGCCGAGGCCGCCGCCCGGATAGGCATCCGGCTGGACCCGGCGTACTCCTCGGGCCCGCTCTCCCGGGACTACCACGGCATCGTGGTCACCTACGCGGGCGTGGGCGTGAACCCGATGCTGCACCGCAACCGCACCGAGGCTCGCAAGACGCTCGTCATCATGGACGAGATCCACCACGCCGGTGACTCCAAGTCCTGGGGCGAGGCCTGCTTCGAGGCCTTCGAACCGGCCACCCGCCGGCTCGCGCTGACCGGTACGCCGTTCCGCTCGGACACCAACCCGATCCCCTTCGTCCAGTACGAGGCGGGCGGCGACGGCATCCGCAAGTCGGTCGCCGACTACACCTACGGCTACGGGCACGCGCTCGCCGACCACGTCGTCCGCCCGGTGATCTTCCTCTCCTACAGCGGCAACATGCGCTGGCGCACCAAGTCCGGCGACGAGCTGGAGGCCCGGCTCGGCGAGCCGATGACCAAGGACCTGATCGCCCAGGCCTGGCGCACCGCGCTGGCCCCGCAGGGCGAGTGGATCCCCAGCGTGCTGCAGGCCGCCGACCGCCGGCTGAGCGAGGTCCGCAAGGCCATCCCGGACGCCGGCGGCCTGGTGATCGCCACCGACCAGAACACCGCCCGCGCCTACGCCAAGATCCTCCGCGAGATCAGCGGCGAGAAGGCCACCGTGGTGCTCTCCGACGAGGCGGAGGCGTCCAAGCGGATCTCCGACTTCTCGGCGGGCGACTCGCGCTGGATGGTCGCCGTCCGGATGGTGTCCGAGGGCGTCGACGTGCCGCGCCTGGCCGTCGGGGTGTACGCCACCTCGATCTCCACCCCGCTGTTCTTCGCGCAGGCCGTCGGCCGCTTCGTGCGCGCCCGCAAGCGCGGCGAGACGGCCTCCGTCTTCCTGCCGACCATCCCGACGCTGCTGGGCTTCGCCAACGAGATGGAGCTCCAGCGCGACCACGTGCTGGACCGCCCGAAGAAGGAGGGCGAGGGCCTCTTCGACGAGGAGGACCGGCTGCTCGCCGAGGCGGAGCGGGCCAACGACGGCCCGGACGGGGCCGGCGGCGACGAGTTCTCCTACGAGGCGATCGGCTCCGACGCGGTCTTCGACCGGGTGCTGTACAACGCCATGGAATTCGGCATGCAGGCGCACCCGGGCAGCGAGGAGGAGGAGGACTACCTCGGCATCCCGGGCCTGCTGGAGCCGGACCAGGTCCAGATGCTGCTGCAGAAGCGCCAGCACCGGCAGATCCAGCGCAGCAAGGCCAAGCCCGCCGAGGAGGCCGACCTGCTGGAGCTGCCCGCCGAGCAGCGGCCGGTCGTCACCCACCAGGAACTGCGGGAACTCCGCAAGGAGTTGAACGCGCTGGTAGCGGCCTGGCACCACCGCACCAGCCAGCCGCACGGCACCATCCACAACGAGCTGCGCCGCCAGTGCGGTGGCCCGATCACCGCTCAGGCCACCGCCAACCAGCTCACGGCGCGGATCGCCCGAATCCGGGAATGGGCGAAGTAATCGGACGTCAGGCGGTTATCCGGCGGCGAACCAAGGTCATATGACATTCAGGTATACGTGAAGGATTTGAAGAGACAGTCGGTGTGATGATCGGCTAGTGTTCCGCGTGCCGCGCCGCCTCCGGGCCGTCGCTGCTGCGCGTCTCCCCGACCCGGGCGGGCGCCGCAGCCCCCGGTGAGCCGGGCCGGCGACCTCACCGACCCGAGGGGGCGACACCCGTGTCGCCACCCCCGGACATGCCATCACAAGGAGCACACCGAACGTGTCGTACCCCCCCTACGCCCAGCAGCAGCCCGAGCTCTCCGACAAGTCGAAGGTCGTCGCGGGGATCCTGCAGATCCTGCTCGGCAGCCTGGGCGTCGGCCGCTTCTACACCGGTCACATCGGCATGGGCATCGCCCAGCTGCTGACCTGCGGTGGCCTCGGTATCTGGGCCCTGATCGACGGCATCCTGTTCCTCACCAGCAACGACCGCACCGACGCCCAGGGTCGTCTGCTGCGCAGCAACTGACCTTGCGTCCCCTGCGTGCGGCACGCCGCCCCGGCCACGACGGCCGGGGCGGTTTTGCCGTGCCCGCCCGGCTGCGCACGGCCGCCCCGCCGCTGGGAGTGCTCGCCGGGGGCCTGGCCGGCGCCGGCTACCTCTGGTCGCGCGATCCGCACCTGCCCGGCCAGGTGCTCCCGTTCTGCGTGTTCCGCAAGGTCACCGGCCTGCAGTGCCCCGGCTGCGGCGGCACCCGGATGACCTACGACCTGCTGCACGGCGACCTCGCTGCGGCCTGGCACGACAACGCGGCGCTGCTGCTGGCCCTGCCGCTGGTCGCCCTGCTCTACCTGACCTGGCTGCGGCACGGCCTGGCCGGGCGCAGCTGGCGCCCGCCGCTCGGGCGGCGCGGCACGGCCGTGCTGCTCGGCACCGCCGCGGGCTGGGCGGTCCTGCGCAACCTGCTCTGACGATCCCGGCGCTCTGTCACCGAACGATCACCCCCCTCCACCCAAGGTGTCCGAACTTCGGACTGTGCTCGAACTTACGCACTGATGAACCCTGGGAAATAGTGCTATTTGCCCGGATTTGCCATGCCCGCTGAAATCGATCATGACCGAATTTTGGACAAGCACTTCCGCAGCGACAATTCCTTCACTACCTTTCCCACACGCTCTCCCGCCGGGTAACCCCCCGCGAGACGGGCGCCGCAGGACCGCCAGGGCGTCAAGGACGACACACCGCGGCCCGAGCGCGGCCACCCGCCTGCGCGCGACCCCCTGAGTCCCGGACCGGCGCCGCCGTTCCGCGACAGCCGCGGAAAGGAAATGCGCGTCGTGACTGCAGAGACCTCCCAGACCCTGGACCGTGGAGTCCGGGTCCTCAAACTCCTCGCCGACTCCGAGCGCGGGCTCACCGTCACCGAGCTGGCGGCCCGGCTGGCCGTCAACCGGACGGTCGTCTACCGGCTGCTCGCCACGCTGGAACAGCACGGCCTGGTCCGCCGGGACATCGGCGGCCGGGCCCGGGTGGGCCTGGGGGTGCTGCGCCTGGCGCACCGGGTGCACCCGCTGCTGCGCGAGGCGGCGCTGCCGGCCCTGCGCAGCCTGGCCGAGGACCTCGGCGCCACCGCCCACCTGACCCTGGTGGACGGCAGCGAGGCGCTGGCCGTCGCGGTGGTCGAGCCCAGCTGGACGGACTTCCACGTCGCCTACCGGACCGGCCTGCGGCACCCGCTGAGCGAGAGCGCCGCCGGGCGGGCGATCCTGGAGGCGCGGGGCTTCCCCGGGCAGCGCCGTCCGGAGCAGGGCTTCGTCATCACCCGCGCGGAGGAGCAGTCCGGGGCGTGCGGTGCGGCCGCCGCGCTGCTGGGCCTGAGCGGGATCGAGGGCAGCGTCGGCGTGGTGATGCTGAACGGCCTCGTCCCCGAGCGGGTCGGCCCCCGGGTGGTCGAGGCCGCGACCGAGGTCGCCGACGCCCTGCGGTGATGCCCGCCGCGGGGGCCGGGTGTGTTTGGATGCCTCTGTGCCCGACCTCAAGCTGCCCAAGGCCTTGACCGCCCCCCGCACCCGCGCGCTGGCGCTGTGCGGTGCGCTGGTCGCCGCGCTGTTCGCAGTGGCGGCCTTCGTCCCGCTGCCCTACACGCTCACCTGGCCGGGCGTGACGGCGGACACCCTCGGCAGCTACCAGGGCCGGCCGGTGCTCACGGTGACCGGCGCGCCGGTCCGGACCACCGACGGCGAGCTGCGGATGGTGACCATCTCGGCGACCAACCCGGGCGAGCGCACCACCTTCTGGCGCTCCGTGCAGGCCTGGCTCGACCAGGACGAGGCGATCCGGCCGACCGACTCCGTGTACCCGCAGGAGGACCCGGCCAAGGCCGAGGAGGTGACGGCCCAGCAGATGGCCCAGTCGCAGGACAGCGCCACCACGGCCGCGCTCGACTACCTCCACCTCTCGCCGGACCAGGTGAAGGTGAAGGTCGACCTCGGTGACATCGGCGGCCCGAGCGCCGGCCAGATGCTGGCGCTGGGCATCGTCGACAAGCTCGCCGGGGACGGCAAGGGCGGTGACCTCACCGGCGGGCTGAAGATCGCGGGCACCGGCACCATCGACGACCAGGGCAACATCGGCGCGGTCGGCGGCGTGCCGCTGAAGACGCAGGCGGCCGCCCGGGACGGCGTGACGGTGTTCCTGCTGCCGAAGGACGAGTGCACGGACGCCAGGGTCAACACGCCCGAGGGTCTTCGGCTGGTCCCGGTCGGCACGCTGGGCGAGGCGGTCTCCGCGCTGGAGGCGCTGAAGAGCGGCGGCAGCGTCCCCGGCTGCTGAGCGGTCGCGACGGAGGGCCGGGCGTGCCCTGTCCGCCCGGCCGGCCGGGCCGCGTGCCCGGCCCGAGGAGTGAGGGAGGCGGTGGCCGCCGGGCCTTAGAGCCCGAACGCCACCGCGGCGAAGTCCTCGCTCAACCTGGTCCGCAGCTGGGCGGCGATGGCGGCTAAGCGGTGCGCCTGGGCCATCGGCAGGGAGAGCGAGACGGCGGCGATGCCGTTGCCCGCGACGATCGGCACCGCCGCACCGGCCGTACCGAGCGAGTACTCCTGGTACTGGGTGATCGGCGCCGCCCGCTGCGGTCCCTGGCGGGGCAGCATCGGCAGGTGCGCGGGCTCCCGCAGGGTGTACGGGGTGAGCGCCACCATCGGGTGGCGGGCCAGGTAGGCCCGGCGCTCCTCGGCGGACATCAGGGCGAGCAGGGTCTTGCCGGCCGAGTGGGCGTGCGCGCCGGACCGGAACCTGCGCTCGTCGATCAGCGGGGCGCCGGGGGCCGCCACCGCGTCCACCAGCTGCACCTCGCCCTGCCGGTACCAGCTGAAGTAGACGGCCGCGGACAGCTCGCCGGAGAGCAGGGTGAGCAGGCGGTTGAGCCGGTTGCGGCCGGCTGCCGGGCTCTCCTCCCGGGCGAGCCCGGCGACCGCGGGGCCGGTCAGGTAGCAGCCGTCGCGGCGCTCCAGGTAGTGGTCGTGCACCAGGGTGCGCAGCAGGTGGTAGGCGGTGCCGAGGGCGAGGCCGGTGTCGCGGGCGAGCTGCTTGGCGGTGGCTCCCTTCGGGTAGCGGGCGGCGGCCTCCAGCAGGCGCAGGGCGCGCTGGGCGGAGGCGATCAGCGTGGACGGGGCGTCCGTCGCGGAGTCCGGGTCGAGGAGCGGGCTCATCGGGCGCCCTCGCGGGGGCGGCGCGGGAGCCCGGGTACGGGCAGGTGGTCGGACAGGAGAACGTTCATGGGGATGATCTTCGGGTCGCACGGGCCGCTGGCATATGCCTGAACTGACGGCGGGTCGCGCCGCGGGCCCGACCTGCCGGCCCCCGCCCGCGGGTCGCCACTACTCGGCCGCCGCCTGGTCCACCAGCGGCAGGATCCGGTACGGCACCGGGTTCTCCAGCGCGATCGCCGTCGAGGACCGGACGATCCCGTCGAAGCCGACCACCCGGTCGATCACCCGCTGGAGGTCCGCGTTGGAGCGCGCCACGATCCGCACCATCATGTCGCCGCGCCCGGTGATGGTGTGCAGCTCCAGCACCTCAGGCACGGCCGCCAGGTGCGCCCGCACGTCCTGGCCCTGGCCCTGGGAGATCTCCAGCGTGGCGAAGGCCGTCACCGGGTAGCCGAGCGCGGCCGGGTCCACCTCCGGGCCGAAGCCGCCGATCACCCCCTTGGCCTGGAGCCGGTCCAGCCTGGCCTGCACGGTGCCGCGGGCCACCTGGAGGCGGCGCGAGCACTCCAGCACGCCGATCCGGGGCTCCTCGGCGAGCAGGCGGATCAGCCGGCCGTCCAGGGGGTCGATCGCATCGTTTCCGCCGCCCGCAGATGTGCCGGAAGGTCCGTACACGGTAGGGGAGTTGGGTGAGTCGGGGGCGCTCGGGGCGTGGTCGGGGGGTGTCACGGGCTCCGTCCTCCGGTAGGCATTCTGTACAGCGGTGCGGCCGATTCTCCCGCCCCGGCACACAGCTTGACCAGGAGGAAACGGAACAGTTGCGCGGCGGTCGGCCCGGCGCCACCCTCCAGCCACAACCCCGTGCACCGGGCCCCACACCGGGCGCGAGGGAACCGTGTGGTCCCGTACGCCTACCGGGAGGGCCGTCATGACCGACACCGCCGCCGAACCCGTCCTGCTCACCGCCCCCCGGGAGGAGCCCGACCTCGTGCCGATGGGGCACGCCGACGCGGTGGTCTTCGCGGTCGGCGACGCCGAGCGGGCGGCCCGCCGCTACGCCGCCGCGCTCGGTCTGCGCTGTATCGCCTACGCCGGACCGGAGACCGGTGAGCCGGAGACCGTCTCCTACGTCCTGCGGGCGCCCGGGACGCGGATCGTGCTCACCTCGCTGGTCCAGGTCATCGGCCCGCGCGGCCGGGAGCTGGCCGCCCACCTGGCCCGGCACGGCGACGGGGTGGTGGACCTCGCGCTGGCGGTGCCGGACGTCTACTACGCCTACGACTACGCCGTCGACCGGGGGGCCGGCCCGCTCGCCGAGCCCTACGAGGTGCACGACCGGTACGGGACGGTGGTGCTCGCCGCGATCGGGGTGCCCGGCGGGACCCGGCACACCCTGGTCGACCGCTCCGGCTACGCCGGGCCCTACCTGCCCGGGTACCTGCCGGTCGAGCACTGGTGAGCCGGGCGGCCGGCGGGGCGGTGGGCCGACGGGCAGCCGGCCGACGCCTTGCGGGTCTGCGTCCGGTGCGTCTGCGCGCGGCGGGCCGTCGTCCGGTGCGGTTACGTCCGGTGCGGTTACGTCCGGCGGGCCGTCGTCCGGCGGGTCAGCGGACGGCGGTGGTGACGTCCGGCGGGTGGCCGTTCCAGGCGACGAACACCGAGTTGGCCTGGTCGCCCTTGGTGAAGTCGATCCGCATCCACTGGTCGCCCTTCCACGTCTCCATCTTCCAGCCCGGATCGGGCGTCGCGGAGACCAGTGACGCGTTGTCCGGGCGGATGTCCAGCGCCACCTTGCCGCCCGGCACCAGATAGCTCTGGATCGAGGAGGTGGTGGTGGCGGTGGCCGGGACGGGCCGGCGCGAGGAGGTCTGGGCGGCGGGCGGCGACACGGTGCGCTGGCCGCCGGGGGAGGCCGAGGACGGCGGCGCGGGGGTCGGCGCCGACTGGGGCGAGGCCTGCGCCTGGGCCGACGGCGCCGCCGGCGACTGGGCGGTGGAGGGCGACGGCGAGGGGCGCGTCCCGGTGGAGGCCGGGGACGGCAGCGGCAGCGCCGTCGGCTGCTCGAACGCGGCACCGGTCAGCACCGTGTGCACGCCGAGCCAGGACAGCGCCACCGCCGCCCCGGTGGCCGCCGCCCAGGCGCCGAGCTGTACCAGTCCGTTCCGCATCGTGCGCACATCCTGCCGTACTCCGGGCCTCCGCAGGTGGGCACCCCCGGTATTGAGCAGGGAAGTTGCACAAATCCCCCAAGGGTGGAGCGAACCGGCCGCACCCCGTTCGCGACCCACCCCGAGGTACAGACCACTTGGGCCCGATGGCGTACCGTGCAGCCCCATGGCAACAGTGCTCGTGGTCGAGGACGACCCCTTCGTACGATCCGCCCTCATCCGGCACCTGGCCGACACCGGTCACGCGGTCCGCAGTGTGGGCACGGCACTTGAGGCCCTGCGCGAGGTCGCCCAGGTCGGCTGCGACCTGGTGATCCTCGACCTGGGCCTGCCCGACCTGGACGGCAGCGAGGCACTCAAGATGATTCGCGGCCTGACCAATGTGCCGGTGATCATCTCCACCGCCCGCGACGACGAGGCCGAGATCGTCCGGTTGCTCAACGACGGCGCCGACGACTACTTGGTGAAACCTTTCTCCGGGGAGCACCTCAGCGCCCGGATGGCCGCCGTGCTGCGCCGCCTCGGCGGCGGGGCGGCCCCGGTCGCCCAGGTGCTCAGAGTCGGCGGCCTGGCCATCGACCTCCAGCGCCGGGAGGCGGACCTGGACGGACGCCGGCTCGACCTGACCCGCCGCGAGTTCGACCTGCTGGCCTTCCTCGCCGCCCGCCCCGGCGTCGTGGTCCCGCGCAAGGAGATCCTGGCCGAGGTCTGGCGCCAGACCTACGGCGGCGACCAGACCATCGACGTCCACCTCTCCTGGCTGCGCCGCAAGCTCGGTGAGACCGCCTCCAACCCGCGCTACCTGCACACGGTGCGCGGCGTCGGGGTCCGACTGGAGGCCTCCGGCCACCCCGACGGGCCCGGACCGGCGCCCGCGGAGCACCGGACATGAGGAGGTTCGGAGGCTCGCTGCGCTGGGCCCTGATCAAGGCCGCCGCGGCCGGTACCACCATGGTCGCGCTGGCCTTCCTCATCCCGCTCGGCCTGATGGTCCAGCAGACCGCCCGCGACCGCGCGTTCACGGCGGCGGAACGGCAGGCCGCCGCGCTCGGCCCGGCGCTCGCCATCACCACCGAGCAGGACGCCATCGCCCGCGCGGTGGCCAGCACGGACGCGGGCGCGCAGGGCCGGATGGCCGTCCACCTGCCGGCGCCCGCGCCGGACGGCGGATCCGCCACCGGGGTGCCCGCCGCCACGGCCGTGCCCCCGGTGGCCGCCGCTCCGGCTTCTTCCGCCGCTCCCGCTTCTCCCGCTTCTCCCGCCGGGTCCGCCTCACCCGCCGGGTCCGCGGCTCCCGCCGTGCCGGGCGGCGGGGTGACCATCGGCGCCGCCCGGGCGCTCGGCGCCGACGTGGCCAGTGCGGGCGGTCAGGGCCGCTCCTTCACCGTCGAGGTGCCCGGCGGCTTCGCCCTGCTCCAACCGGTCGCCGTCGACACCGGCCGGACGGCCGTGGTCGAGGTGTTCGTGGCCGACGAGGACCTCACCCGGGGCGTCTCCACCGCCTGGCTGGTGCTGTCCGCCGTGGCGCTCGCGCTGGTCGCCATCTCGGTGCTGGTCGCCGACCGGATGGGCGCCCGGATCGTCGCCTCCGCCCGGCGGCTGGCCGCCGCCGCCCGCTCGCTCGGCGCCGGCAACCTCGCCGTCCGGGTACCCGTCGAGGGCAAGCAGACCGACGGCAGCCCCGAGGAGCTGCGCGAGGCCGCCCACGCCTTCAACGCGATGGCCGACCGGGTGGTCCAGCTGCTCGCCGCAGAGCGGGAGCTGGCCGCCGACCTCTCGCACCGGTTGCGCACCCCGCTCACCGTGCTGCGGCTCAACGCCGCCTCGCTCGGCGAGGGCGACGCCGCCGACGCCACCCGGCACGCGGTGTCCCAGCTGGAGCGCGAGGTCGACCAGATCATCCGCTCGGCCCGCCGCGCGCCCGAGGACGCGCCCGCCGTCACCGTCGGCTGCGACGCCGCCGAGGTGATCCGCGAACGGGCCGGCTTCTGGTCCGCGCTCGCCGAGGACGAGGGCCGCCGCTGGCAGCTGGCCGGCGCCGACCGGACCACTCCGGTGCCCGTCCAGCGCGGTGACCTCGCCGCCGCCGTGGACGCCCTGCTGGGCAACGTGTTCCGGCACACCGCCGTCGGCACCGCCTTCTCGGTGGACGTGCTCGCGACCGAGAGCTCGGTCATCGTCCTGGTCGGCGACGCCGGACCGGGCTTCACCGACCCGGAGGCCGCCCTGAAGCGCGGTCAGGGCCATGGCGGCGACGGCTCCACCGGCCTCGGACTGGACATCGCCCGCAAGCTGGCCGAGGCCACCGGCGGCGATCTCGCGCTCGGCCGGTCCGCGGGCCTCGGCGGCGCCGAGATCCGGTTGCGGCTGCAGACCCGCACCGACGGCGGCCCGGCGCGGGCGAGCCGACGGCGCAGCCGCGGCACGCTGTTCCACAAGTAGCCCCCGTTCCGGCAGGGCCCGTGTTCCGGCGGTGACCGCCGGTCCGGACGCCTTCCCCGGAGCGGAAGTGATCCGGCGCCAGGTGTGACGAGGGGTGCTGCCGGTGGAGGCCGTGACGAGCTGTGGGTTCGACGGCGGGGTGTGAGGCCCGGACGGGGTCGCGGGCCGTTACCGGGCGACCTCTTCCTTAACCAGGTCCTAAGGGAGTTGTTCCCCTCGCTCAGCAGGCCGGATCCGGCCCCCGGGCGCCGCTAGCGTCGTGCGCGCCGGTCGCCCGAGCAGCGGCCGACACCCTCGACACCTGCCTCCCCGACCCTTCGGGCGGGAGGTGCCCCCAACGGAGGTACGCCCATGACGACCCAGCCCAACCGCCGCTCAGGGCGCCGCCGCCGCAGCCGCCGGGGCGCCGTCATCGGGGCCTCGGCGGTCGCCGCCGCGCTCGTCGCGGGCGGTGTCGTCCTCCTCGCCTCCTCGGCCAGCGCCGCCTCGCTCGGCGCCGTCTACAGCCGGACCAGCAGCTGGGAGGCCGGCTACACCGGCCAGTACCTGGTCACCAACCCGGACGGCAGCGCGATCGAGGACTGGACGCTCTCCTTCGACCTGCCGGCCGGCGCGAAGATCGACTCGCTCTGGAACGCCACCTTCAGCGCCGCGGGCCAGCACATCACCGTCAAGCCCGAGAGCTGGAACAAGCGGCTGGAGCCCGGCAAGAGCGTGGTGGTCGGCTTCGTCGCCCAGGGCTCCGGCGCCGCCCAGGGCGAGCCCGGCAACTGCCTGATCAACAACGCCTCCTGCAAGGCGGGCGACGGCACCGCGCCGACCCCCTCGGGCCGCCCGACCAGCTCGCCCACGGCCTCGCCGAGCACGTCGCCGAGCGCCTCGCCGACCGCGACTGTGAAGCCCAGCGCCTCGCCGACCGCCACCGCGAGCGCAACGGCCACCACCAAGCCCACCACGGCCCCGCCGAGCCCCACGGCCACCGCCACGGCCAAGCCCACCACGCCCGCCCCGACCGCGACCGCCACCGCGACCGGCACCCCCGTCCCGGCCGGCGGCGCGGGCTTCGCCCCGTACGTGGACACCTCGCTCTACCCGCCCTACGACCTGGTCGCCACCGCCAAGGCCACCGGGGTCAAGAACTTCAACCTCGCCTTCGTCGTCTCCGGCGGCGGCTGCACCCCCAAGTGGGGCGGTGTCAGCGACCTGTCCGCCGACGCCGTGGCGGCGCAGATCGGCGCCCTGCGGGCGATCGGCGGCGACGTCCGGGTCTCCTTCGGCGGTGCCAACGGCAGCGAGCTGGCCCTCGCCTGCTCCTCGACGGCCGAGCTGACCGCCGTCTACCAGCAGACCGTCGACACCTTCGGCCTGACCAAGGTCGACTTCGACGTCGAGGGCGGCGCGATCGCCAACACCGCCGCCAACACCCGCCGCGCCCAGGCCATCGCCCAGCTGCAGAAGAACGCCGCAGCCAAGGGCAAGGCCCTGGACGTCTCCTTCACCCTGCCCGCGCTGCCCTCCGGCCTCACCCAGGAGGGCGTCAACCTGGTCGCCGACGCCAAGGGCAACGGCGTGGCGATCGGCGCGGTCAACATCATGGCGATGGACTTCGGCGACGGTGTCGCCCCGAACCCGCAGGGCCAGATGGGCAAGTACGCCATCGCCGCCGCCACCGCCACCCAGGCCCAGGTGAAGAGCGTGCTCGGGCTGGACGACGCCGGCGCCTGGCGCAAGGTCGCCGTCACCCCGATGATCGGCGTCAACGACGTGGCCAGCGAGATCTTCACCGTCGCCGACGCCAAGCAGCTCGCCGACTTCGCCGCGACCAAGCACCTGGCCTGGCTGGCCATGTGGTCCGGCACCCGCGACAAGGCCTGCGAGGGCGGCGCCAAGGCCTACGCCGACGCCAGCTGCAGCAGCATCGTCCAGCAGCCGCTGGACTTCACCCGGACCCTGGGCGCCTACACCGGCTGACCCTCTTCGACCCCTCCCCGGGACCCCGGTCGTCCGTGCTCCGCCCGCAACGGAGTACGGCCGGCCGGGGTGTTTTCCGTCCGGTCGGTCACGCTCGGTGACCAACTCTGCCCAGGCCGGTGCGGCGGGCATCCGGTATCGTCGCAGTTTGGTCGAGCGGTGGACGGAGCGAACAGTGACAGCGGTGCACGACGAGCGCAGCGAGGTGCGAACCGCACCGGACAAGGCGCCCGCCCCTCTGTCGGACCGCCTGAAGGACGCCATCGGCGCGCCCGTCCGGGCCCTGCGCGAGGCGCCCCGCGGTCCGCTGCTGGCCGTTTCCGCCGTGGCACTGCTGTCCCTGGTCGTGTACGCGGTCGTCCGGCACTTCGTCCACACCTCGATGGTCGACATGATCGTCTACCGCGCCGAGGGCGGCGCCGTCGCCGACGGCACCGATCTCTACGGGCTGCGGGTCACCGAGTGGAACCTGCCCGCCACGTACCCGCCCTTCGCGGCGATGCTGTTCGTGCCGACCACCTGGTTCCCGATCCCGTTCCTCCGGGTGGCGATCACGCTCGGCAACCTCGGGCTGCTCGCGGTGCTGGCCCACCTGTCGTTCAAACTCGTCGGCTGGCCGCGCCGTGAACTGCGCCCGCTCGGCGTGATCCTGATCACCGGCTGCGGGGTCTGGCTCGAACCCGTCTTCACCACGCTGCGCTACGGCCAGATCAACCTCGCGCTGGCCTGTCTGATCCTCTGGGACCTCACCCGCCCCGACGGTCGCCGCAGCAAGGGCCTGGCGATCGGCATCGCGGCCGGCATCAAGCTCACCCCCGGCCTGTTCGCGGTCTACCTGCTGATCACCGGCCGGATCCGGGCCGCCTTCGTGGCCGGCTTCACCTTCCTCGGCACCTTCCTGATCGGCGCGCTCGTCCTGCCGGACGCCACCTGGGGCTTCTGGACCAAGTACCTCTACGACTCCTCGCGGGTCGGCAAGACCGAGATCGTCGACAACCAGTCGGTGCGCGGCGCGTTCGCCCGGCTGCTGCACACCGCCGATCCCGGCACGCTCGCCACCCTCGGCTCGGCGACCGTCGCGGTGGCCGGCCTCGCCGTCGCGGCCTGGGCCTCGGCCAGCGCCCGCTGGCTGCCCCGAGCGGAGGCGTGGGGGGTCTGCTGCGCCGCCGTCACCGCCGTGCTGATCTCGCCGATCAGCTGGACCCACCACTGGGTCTGGTGCGTCCCCGTGCTCACCCTGCTCGCCTGCGAGGCCGCGGTCGAGCAGGGCCGCCCGCAGGCCGTGCGCCGGGTGCGCTGGCGGGCCGCCTTCGGCGCCACCCTGGTCGGCTTCCTCTCCTTCGGGATGTGGGTCGTGCCGCACCACGGCGACCTCGACCTGCACCTCCCGGCCGTCAGCCAGGTCCCGGCCTCGGTGTACCCGCTGGTCGGGAGCTGCTTCCTGCTGGCCGCAGCGCTACGCATAAGGGCCAGGCGGCGGGCCGCCGGCGCCCCGCTCGTCCGGCTGCCCGTCCAGCGGGCCGGCGGACGCCCGGGCCCCGCGCACGACCGTCAGCAGGCCCCCGCGGCCCGCTGATCCGGTCGTCGGCCGGTCGGCCGTCCCCTGGGCGGTGACGCCCGGGGCGTTGTGGTGCGGGTTCCCGGTGTACGGGCGGTTGCCGGTCGGGTGTTCGGTGCGTGGGCGGTGGCCGCTCGGGCCCGTCACGCCAGCAGCTCGGCGAGCGAGCCGTCCAGGTCCAGTGCGGCCAGCTCACTGCCCGGCGGGACCAGCCGGTGCGCCCGCTCCAGCCACGCGGCCACGGCCGGCAGCGGCGCCTCCAGCAGCGCGTCCCCGGCCGGCGAGCTCAGCGCCATGCAGAGCACGCTGCGCCGGCCCGAGCGGGTCGGCCAGATCCGTACGTCGCCCTGGCCGCACGGCCGGAAGGTGCCCTCCACCAGCAGCTCGCGGGCGAACACCCAGGTGACCGGCGAGCCGGTGTCCAGGTGGAAGGTGATGTGCACGGCGAACGGGTCGTGGCTGCCGTACGACAGCCGGGCCGGGACGGGGACGCTGTGCTCGGGGGAGAGCACCAGGTTGAGCTCCAGCTCGTGCTCGACCACGCTCGTCGGGCGCTCCATGATCGGCTTCCTCTCTGCCTTGGGTTCGTGCCCGGTTTCGGGCCCGTTGCCCTGTGAGAGCGCGGTGCGGGCGCGCCCTTACACACGTTTCCGAGATTTCTTCGCCGAGTTCCACCGCCCCCGCCGGGGCAGTGGCGGACGCGGGACCGCGGGCGCGCCCCCGCCCCCGCGCGCCGGGGCCGGGACGAGCCGGGGAGCCGCTTCCTACCCCGGTTGGGCCCGCACTGTCTGGTGAATAGCCAACTTCCCGTTTTCGGGGCGCCGAGGTACTACCCTTTGTGACTGCCTGGCGACTGTCCGCCCATCGGCGGCGCCCCGCGCCCGCGCGCCATCGGCGAACCGGACGCACTGGGCTCACTGGGCTAGCCGCATCGGCCTGCCAGGAAAGAAGACCCCCATGACGGACCGGCCCTTCGCCGGCGGCGCGGACACGGCCGTCGATCCCACCCCCGGCTACTATCCCGACCCCTCGATCCCCGGCTTCGTCCGCTACTGGGGCGGCACCGCCTGGGTGCCCGGCACCAGTCGGCCCGCTCCGGCGCAGGGCGAGGTGCTGGAGCCGCCCCGGTTCGTGGCGCGCCGGGCGGCGGCGGGCGCCGGCCCGGGTCAGGGTGCGGGTGTCGGCTCGGGTCAGGGCGCGGCGGCAGGCGCGGGGGCCCGGTTCGTGCCGCCGCCGGTGGTCGTGGAGGCCGTGCCCGAGGCGTCCGGCGAGACCGGGCCGGTGTACCTGGACCAGACGGCGGGCGGGGCCTCGTTCAGCCTGGCGCCGCAGGTCGGGCTGGAACTGCGCGCACACGGCCGGGGTGAGCCGCTGCCTGCTGGCGGTCCGGTCTTCCGCGGTGATGGTGGTGCCGCGGACACGGTGGCGGCGGGGCCCGGGCCCGAACCGGATGCGGGTGGGGGCGGGCTGGAGCCGGCCGCCTGGCAGGTCGACCCGAAGGCGCAGCGCGGTCTGATGGAGACGGGCGATGCGCCGCGCTGGGTCTCCTGGGGAGTGCTGCCGGGGCAGTCCCCGGCTGGGGAGCTTCCGGTCGGCGGCTCCCCGGGCGGCGGTTCCCCGGGCGGCGGTTCCCCGGCGGGGGAGACCTCCTTCGGGGAGGCCCCGTCGAAGGGCGTCGCCGAGGCGGTTGTTGTCGCCGAGGCGGTTGTTGAGGCCCGGGTCGAGGCCGAGCCTGCCGAGGCGGTGCCGGCGGCGGTGGCCGTGGTCGCCGCGGCTCCGGTGCCGGTCGTCGTTCCTGCTCCCGCTGTCGCGCCTGCTGCCTCCGTTCCCGCTCCCGCTTCCGCTCCTGCTTCCGCTCCTGCTTCCGCTCCTGCTTCCGCCGTGCCCGTCGCCGGCCCGGCCGCCGCGCGACGCCCGGCCGCCCGGCGCCGGCCCGCCCCCCGCCCGCCCGCCGGGCTCGGGCGCCGACTGGTCGCCCGGCTGGTCGACACCGCCGTCCTGGCCGTGGTCGCCGCCGCGGCGGGCATCCCGCTCGGCAACTCGGTGGCGGCCCACCTCCAGCAGAAGCTCGACCAGGCCCGGATGGCCAGCGCCCTCACCCGGCGCCAGATGCAGGTCTGGATGCTCGACGGCGTGGTGGTCGGCAAGCTCGCCGTCCTGCTCGGCATCCTGGCCTTCGTCGGCCTGCTCTACGAGGTGCTGCCGACCGCCCGCACCGGTCAGACCTTCGGCAAGCGGCTGGCCCGGATCCGGGTGGTGGACGCGGCCCCGACCGCCGCCCGGGGACGGCTGTCCCTCGGCCGCTCGCTGCGCCGATGGGTCGTCAGGCAGCTCTCGGCCGTGCTGCTGATCGGCCTGATCTGGCCGGTGCTCGACCGCCCCGCCCGGCGCGGCTGGCAGGACCGGGCGGCCCGCACCCGGGTCGTCCGGGACTGAGCCGTCGCACTCCGGCCGCCCGCGTCGGATCAACCGGTGCAAAACGTCTGGAATGTCCCAAATTGATAGAATGTGTGATGTTCTACTCGGGGCATGAGTACCTACGACCCCTCAGGCCCCGAGCCGGAGGGGGGCGGCAAGCCCCCCTTCGACAAGCAGCCCCCGCAGTCGGGTGACGGCGCGCCGGAAGGTACGCCGTCGGACCCGTACGGAAAACCGCCGCCCGCGGGCGGCCCCCAGGACAGCCCCGGCGCGTACGGCGGCACCTACGGGGGCGCCCCCGGCGGCTCCCCCTACGGCGGGTCGCCGTACGACCAGCCGCCGCCCGGTTACGGCCCCACCGGGTACGGCACACCCGGAGCCGGACCCGTCCCCGGGATGCCGCCCATCGGCGGCTGGCCGAACCGGATCCTCGCCCGGCTGATCGACTACCTGCTGGTGCAGACCGTGGCGATCCTCCTGATCCTGCCGTTCGCCAGCCTCGGCGACCGTGCGGGCTCGACCGGCGCGTTCTGGCTCGCCTGCGCCCTGTACCTGGTCTACGAAGCCCTGATGCTGAGCCACGACGGCCAGACCCTCGGCAAGAAGGCCATGAAGGTCCGGGTCGCCATGCTGATCGACGGCAACAAGCCGACGCAGTCCGCCGCCTGGACCAGGTCCGCCGTCTTCGTCGTCCCGGCGGTGCTCTGCTGCGCCATCCTGTGGTGGCTGATCGACGGGGTGTTCGGCGTCTTCGACAAGCCGTACCGCCAGTGCATCCACGACAAGGCCGCCAAGACCGTGGTGGTCACCACGGTCTGAGCAGGCCACTCCGGCCGGTACCGCCCGGTGGCGCTTCAGCGCTGCCGGGCGTACTCGTGTCCGGCGGGTGCGGGTGCGGGTGCGGGTGCGGGTGCGGGTGCGGGTGCGGGCGTCCGGGCGGGGTCCGGGGCGGCGGCGGGCCGGCGGAGTTCGGCGGTGGAGACCGACAGCAGCGTCACCAGTGTGCCGAGCGCGAGCGCGAAGCCCACCAGCACGGCGACCTCTCGGACGCCGGTGGCGCCCGAGACGGCCAGCAGCGCCACGGTGGCGGCGACGACGGTGAAGGTGCCGAGAAGGGTCTGGGCGGTGGTCGGGCGCGGCATGGCGTCGGTCCTTCGCACGTCGGGGGAACGGGCGGGTGGTGCCGGTGCTGTTCGGCACGGCCCCCGGCAGCATGCTGCCGGTCGGCCCTGCCTGGTGCTACTAGTCATACCCGGTACGGGAGTTCGGTAAGTACAGCCTAACCCTGCCACTCCGGGGCACGGGGGGCGCACGGGCTCACCCCGGGGTCGTCCGCCCCGCTCGGTACGGTGATCACGACCGGACCGCCGACACCCCCTGGGGGACCTCCGTGCCCATCCCCGCCGACTGGCCCACCACCGAGGCCGAGGCGCTCGCCGAACAGGAACGGCTGCGCCCGCTCGTCCAGCCCCACGGCGGCGCCCCCGACGACGGCCTGATCGCCGGCGTCGACGTCGCGTACGACGACGAGCGGGACCTGGTGGTGGCCGCCGCCGTCCTGCTGGACGGCGCCACCCTCGAGGTCGTCGAGGAGGCCACGGCCGTCGGCCGGATCGCCTTCCCCTACGTCCCCGGTCTGCTCGCCTTCCGCGAACTCCCCGCCGTGCTGGACGCCCTGGCCGCGCTCGACCGCACCCCCGCCGCGGTGGTCTGCGACGGCTACGGTCTCGCCCACCCGCGCCGCCTCGGCCTGGCCAGCCACCTCGGCGTCCTCACCGGTCTGCGCACGCTCGGCGTCGCCAAGACCCCGTTCACCTTCGACCACACCGAACCGGACGCCGCCCGCGGCTCCTGGACCCCGCTGACCGACCCCGCCACCGGCGAGGAGGTCGGCCGCGCCGTCCGCACCAGCCCGGGCGTCAAGCCCGTCTTCGTCTCGGTCGGCCACCGCATCGGCCTGGCCGAGGCCGTGGACACCACCCTTGCCCTCGCCCGCCGCTACCGCCTGCCCGAGACCACCCGCCGCGCCGACTCGCTCTGCCGCCGCACCCTGGCCGCCCTGCAGGCGGAGACGTCCGCGAACTGACTGTGCAGCGGCTCGGTTGTGATGCCATCCTGGTTGCCGGGGCCATGTGTTAGACATGTCCTTCGGGGAGCGGACAGGACGCACGGGGGAGGCGCCGGCAGTGGGTACGGGGACTGGTTCGAGCGGTGGGGCCGGTAGCGGCTACCGCGTGGAGGTCGGACAGCTGAGGGCTTTCGCAGCCCAGGTGCGCGTCCTGCTGGCGGAGTTCCAGCAGCACGCGGACGGCACCAGGACGCACGGTCAGAGCGGCATCGGCAAGAGCGCCTTCGGCACCTTCGCCGAGGCGACCGACCTGCACAACCGGTACGGCACCATGCGGGACGCCCTGCGCGACACCCTCAACCTGCTCCAGGAAGCCGTGGACGACGCCCAGAAGAAGGCCGAACTCACCGCCACCAACTACGAGGAGCAGGAACAGCACACGGCGAAGAAGCTGAAGCTCGGCGACGACGGCTGGTCCGTGGCGGCCCCGTCCGCCACCAGCACCGCCGCCTACACGCAGACGGTGGCGCCGGCCCGGAACAACGGCGGGAAGTCCGAGCAATGAGCGGGCGGCCGACGACGAACACCACGAGCGGGGGCGACCGGGGATGAGCTACACCGACTTCACCAAGTTCAGCCACGGCGAGCTCCGGAGGATGGCCCAGGCCCTGAACTCCGGCGAGGTGATGGCCGCCAGCGACCCATGGCGCCGTGCCGCCGACACCCTCAAGGCCATCCGGGCCACCCTCACCACGGCCAGCACCGAGGCGGCCGTCACCTGGGAGGGCACCACCAGCGACGCCTTCCACACCCGGATGCTCCACCTCGCCAACACCATCAACACCGCCGCCTCCTTCGCCAACGACGCCGCGATCACCCTCAAGGCCATGTCCGAGGCCATCGACCAGGCGAAGCGCAACATGCCGGAGGAGCCGAGCAACTGGGAGCAGGTCAAGGACGGCGTCGGCGACACCGTCTCCTCGATCTTCGGGGGCGATGACGAGGACACCAAGACCCCCGTCGCGGACCAGAAGAAGGCCGAGGCGGCGGCGGTCATGCAGACCCTCGCGATGCGGTACCGGGTCGCGGCGCCGATGCTGAAGCCTCCGCCGCCTCCGCCGCCGCCGCCGAACAGGAACCTCGGCGAGGACTACCGCGATGTCCCGTCGCCTGATGACCCATCGGGGTCGGCGGCGCTCAGCGCTGTGATGTCCAGTGCCGGCTACACCGGCACGCGATCGGCCCCGGTGTCCACGAGTAGCCCGGCGCCACGGTCGCAGAAGCCTGTTGACCAGCCCGGGTCGAAGCGTTCGACGTCGACGTCGACACCGCCCGACCCCGGCACCAGAGGCGGCACCGCACCGGCCGACTCGGGGATCAAGGGCGGTACCGCACAGCCCGCGCCGAAGCCGCCGTCCGTCACCCACTACGGTCCGGGCACCGGGATCGACGGCGCGACGATCACTAATCCCACCACGCCCGTGACCAGCACACCGTCCGTCAACCCGGGGACCTCCAGTACCAACCTCGTGACGCCCGGCGGGCAGCAGGGCGGCCAGCCCGGCGGTCTCCCGCCCGGCTTGAAGAGCAGTGGACCCGGGAACGGGCCCCGTGCCAACGGTGGCGGTCCGGTTGTGGGGCGGTCCGATGGACCGGCCGTCGGCCAGGGCAAGTCCTCCGGCGCACAGGGCAAGGACGGTGCCAACCGCACGGGTGCCCCCGGCCAGGCCGCAACCCGAGGCGGCAAGGCGTTCGGCACGGGTGAGGCGTACAGCGGCGGCTTCGGCTCCGGTGGCCGGGCTGCGGCAGGGGCCCGGCCCGGAGGCGGTCTTCCGGGGCGGACCGGAGGCATTGTCGGCGAGGGTGGCCGCACGGGTGCCGGCGCCGGTGCCAAGCAGGCGTTCACCGAAGGCGGCTCCGGGCTCGGGGCCCGAGGCCGGACCAAGGGAGAGCTGGGCGCGAACAGCCCGGGCGGTACGGGGCCGGGTGTGCCGTTGGCAGACGGCCAGCGACGCAAGAAGGACAAGGACAAGGACGGCAAGCGTCCTGACTACCTGGTCGAGGACGAGGAGACCTGGGCGTCGGACCAGCCGGTGAATCCGAACGTGGTGGAATGAGTCCTGTCCGCAGGCGGACAGGCCGATGACCAGTCGTCCCGCAGGTCGGTGATCTGCGGGACGCTTCGCTGAGTGGGGTGACCGGGCTTGACGAGCAGTCGCGGGGTGCGCGGAGCAGCCGTGCTCGCTGCCGGAGCCTTGCTGTGGGGGATGGCTTCCTCACCGGCGACGGCAGACCAGATCCGAAGCTCACAGTGGCCGCTGAAGACCTTCGAGGCCGAAGCGAAGGTCTGGCCGGTCAGCCAGGGCGACGGCGTCGTCGTCGCTTTGGTGGACAGTGGCGTCAACGCGGACCATCAGGATCTCGCCGGTCAGGTATTGCCGGGCACGGACTTCTCCGGGGCGAAGACTGACGGGCGACTGGATACCGACGGCCATGGCACCGCAATGGCTAGTTTGATCGTTGCCGCCGGACACGGCTCACAAGCGGGGCTGATGGGTCTCGCTCCGAAGGCGAAGATCCTTCCGGTCAGGGTAAGGAACAACGACGCATCGTTGGAGGACCAGCAGTCAGACCTCCGGCAGGCCATCAGATTCGCCGCTGATCACGGGGCGAAGGTCATCAACATCTCCCTCGGCGGATATCTGGGGACTGATGCGGAGACGCGTGCTGCGATCAAGTACGCCGTCTCCAAGGACATCGTTGTCGTGGCATCCGCTGGAAACAGTGGGGACAAGGCCTCTCCGGTTGAGTACCCTGCGGCGTTTCCAGGAGTGGTGGCAGTTGCGGCAGTCGATGAGCAGGGAAAGGTGTGGGAGAAGTCCACATTCGGACCCGAAACCACCATTGCCGCTCCCGGCGTGCAGGTCTATCACGCCGCGGCCAAGTCGACGTCGGGATACAACGTCGGTAACGGCACCTCCGATGCCGCGGCCTATGTGTCCGCCACGGCCGCTCTCGTTCGCTCCAAGTATCCCGACCTCTCCGCGGGGCAGGTCATCAACCGGATGACCAAGACCGCCACCCCGCCATCCGACGGGTCGGCGGTGCCCAATGCCCACTACGGCTTTGGGATCGTCTCCCCGGCCAAGGCGCTTCAGCCGAATCCTGCGGTCGATGGCGGTTCGAAGGAAAACCCGCTTCTGGGTCGGGCAGAGTCGCAGGCCGCTCCTACTGCAGGAGCGGACGACCCCGTGGCGCCCCCCGTTCCGGCGGCTGCTGCCGGGGCCGGGGGGAACCGGGGGATCACGTACACGCTGATCGGGGCCGGCGTGCTGGTGCTGGTGCTGGCGGGCGGGGTCGGCGGGGGGCTGGCGCTGCGGGCGCGGCGGCGGCGGCGGGCCGCGGCCGCGACGGCCGCGACGGCGTACCCGTATCCGCCGGGGTACGGGTACCCGCCGCCGTCACAGCCTCCGCAGCAGCCTCCGTACCACTGACGGGGTGTTGCCGGGGGTTCAGAGCCTCCGGTACATCACGTGCAGGCCGACGTAGCCCTTGTCGGGGTGGTGGAACGCCTCGGGGACGGTGGTGAGGATCTCGAAGCCGAACGTCTGCCAGAGCGCCACGGCGCGGTGGTTGGTCTCCACGACGGCGTTGAACTGCATCGCGCGGTAGCCGTCGGCGCGTGCCTGGGCGAGGACGTGGGCGCACAGGGCGCGGGCGACGCCCCGGCCGGAGTGGCGGGGGTCGACCATGAAGCCCGCGTTGGCGACGTGCGAGCCGCCGCCGGACTGGTTGGGGTGGCTCTCGGCGGTGCCCAGGACGGTGCCGTCCGGGTCGACCGCGACGAAGACGCGGCCGGGGGCGGGCTTGAACCAGAGGGCGCGGGCCCGTTCCTCGGTGGTGTCGCGGTCCCAGCTGTAGGTCTCGCCGGCGGCGACGATCTCGCGCAGGAAGGGCCAGATGGCGGGCCAGTCGTCGGGGGTGGCTTCGCGAATGAGCATACGGGCCAGTATCTGCCGGAGTGCCCCGGTTCGACCACGGGGTTTTCCCGGGGCGGACTGGCGGGCGGACCGGCAGGTCAGGCCTGGGCCGCGACGGCGATCTGCTCCCGGTGGTGTGCGGGTTCGGTGATCTCGTCGAGGACGGCCACCGCGAGGTCGGCCTGGGCGATCCGCTCGCCGAGCACCTGCGGACCGCCGACCCGGTAGCGGCCGGTGCCGGGGGCGGTGCGGTCGAGGT
Source organism: Kitasatospora sp. NPDC048239 (assembly GCF_043202015.1). Classification (NCBI taxonomy): domain Bacteria; kingdom Bacillati; phylum Actinomycetota; class Actinomycetes; order Kitasatosporales; family Streptomycetaceae; genus Kitasatospora; species Kitasatospora sp. NPDC048239. Next base: position 97,525 of record NZ_JBICZP010000013.1, read on the forward strand.
CGAGCGGCGGGGTGACGACGACCCAGTCCAGGGTGGCGGCGGACTCCCGCAGCAGGTCCAGGGCGACGACGTGGCCGAGCGAGAACGCCCGGTACTCCGCGGGGAAGCCGGGGTCGTCGTGGACGGCGACGCCGGGCCCGGTCTCCAGGGTGGTGGCCACGCCGACGCTGACCAGCCGGCGGACCAGGGCCGCGTCCAGTCCGCCGACCAGGGCCTCGGCGGCGGCGCGGTAGAACTGCGCGGACGGCAGGTCGGGCGTGTAGACGGAGCTGACCGCGGCCGTGTGGCCGAGCGCCGCGGCGGCGACGGCGTCCCGGTCGGTGACGTCGCAGCGCACCAGGGTGATGCCCGGGCCGGCCAGGTCGCGGTGGCGCCCGGGGTCGCGGACGGCGGCGGTCACCGCGAGTCCGCGTCGGCGGGCCTCGGCGACGACGGCCCGGCCCACCTGGCCGCCGGCGCCGAACACGATCACGTCACCGGTGGCCGCGGGCTCGCCGTGAACGGTCCCAGGGGTGTTGGCGTTGCTGCTCATTGCGGTCTCCGTCCGCTCGGTCGGGGGCGCTGTCGCCCGCCGTCGCCGTGACGGTAGACCGGGGGGTGCCGGTTACTTCAACGGTACCGGCGCAGGCCTGGGCGGATACCCGTCGACTACCGTCGGGGACATGACGCAGACCGCGCTGGAACCCCTTCCCCAGGACTTCTTCGACCCGGACTGCCCGGTGCAGACGCTTCCGGTGCTGGGCGGTAAGAAGTGGACCTGGAAGATCATGCGCTGCCTGGAGGAAGGCCCGCGCCGCTTCTCCGAGTTGAGGGTGCCGCTGGCCGGCATCACGCCGAAGGTGCTCGCCGAGTCGCTGCGCGCGATGGAGCACGACGGTGCGGTCACCCGGACCGAGTACGCCGAGAACCCGCCGAGGGTCGAGTACGGGCTGACGCCGCTCGGCCGCTCGCTGCTGGGGCCGATGGACGCGGTCTGCGCGTGGAGCCGGGAGAACCTGCGCTCCCTGCTGGAGGCCAGGGAGGCGTACGAGCGGGAGCACTGAGCACCGGGCGCGCGGCCTCCGCGGCCGCGGCCGTGGTGGCGGCATTTCGCCGGGTGCTGGCGGTCATGGTGGTGGTGGGGGCGCGGGCCGGGCCGAGATCATGGACGCATGACCTCACCTCGCAACGAAGCCCCCGCCGACGCCCCCGCCGCCGACGCGGCCCCGGACGCCATCGCCCCCGACACCAAGGACTGGACCTGGGTGCTGGAGCGCCCGTGCGCGGACTGCGGACTGGACACCCCGGCGGTGGTCCGCGAGGACGTCGCCGGGATGATCCTGGCCAACGCCGAGGCCTGGCAGGCCGTGCTGTCCGGCGACGACGGCGAGCTGCGCCGCCGCCCCGAGCCGGGGATCTGGTCGGACCTGGAGTACGCCTGCCACGTCCGGGACGTCTTCCGGCTGTTCCACGTCCGGCTGGGCCTGATGCTGGACCAGGAGAACCCGCTCTTCCCGAACTGGAACCAGGACGAGACGGCCGTCTCCGGGCGCTACCAGGAGCAGCGGCCGGAGGACGTCGCCGCGGACCTGGCCGCCGGCGCGCGGATCCTCGCGGACGCCTTCGAGCAGGTCTCGGGCGAGCAGTGGCAGCGCACCGGCCGCCGCAGCGACGGCGCGCGCTTCACGGTGGAGTCGTTCTCCCGCTACCTGATCCACGACCCGGTCCACCACCTGTACGACGTGACGGGGACGGCGGTCTGACCGGCGGCGCGGCGGCAGGGGAGTCCGGTTAGGTATCCGGCCCCCGGAGGAGGGGTGCAAGGCCCCCGCTGGGATCACCAGCCGGAGGCCTCGCGCAGCATGGTCCGGCGGAGTCGGCCGGCCACGCTGGCGGTGTCGGTGCCGACGACGTCGGCGATCTCGGGGGCGGCGAGGCCGATGACGTAGTGCAGGATCGCCAGGTCGTCGTCGGCGGGGTGGTAGGCCCGGGCGTCCGGTTCGCAGAGCCGGGTGTACTCGGTGACGGTGCCGCACAGGATCTGCCAGGCGTGCGCGGTGGGGTTTGATCCGCCCAGCAACTCGCGCCACTGGACGGCGATTTCGGCGAAGGCCTGCTGGACGGCGCCGGTCGCCTCGGCCTGGTCGGGCAGCCAGACCCGGGCGTAGCTGAGGTAGCGGGGCCGGTGAAGCTCGCAGAACGCCGCGAACTCCAGTGGCATGGAGGGCGGTTCGTCGAACCCCGGGGGAGGCTCGGCGGTGCTGTCATGACGGTTGGTCATCTCTGCTTCTCGGCAAGGGAGATGGGCTTCTGGCGGTCGATCATCTGTGCTCACTCTACGGTAGGCGCTCGGCGCACTGGGTGACCAATCGGATTGAATGCCCGGAACGTGCCGCCGCTCGGCCGGTTCCGGTGGAGGCGGGCGGTGCGAGGGCCGGCGGGCGAGCGGCGCGGGATGGCGCCGAAGGTGCGGTCGTGCAGGCGTCGTCGCTGGTCAGGGAGGGTGGGCGGCGGTGGTCGCACGAAGGCTGATGTGCCACCGTAGGCCCTGTGGCGGCCCACGTCCACGTCCACGGCGTGCGGCCGCATCCGCGCAACCATCCGCGCGACCATGACCACCGTCACGGTCGGGGCGGGCGGCGCGCGCGGGGCCGACGCGCGCTGCGGGCGCGTCGGATCGGGCTCGTCGGATCGGCGGGTGCGGCGAAGGGGAGTGCGGTGCTGTGTGTGGTGGCGGCGCTTCGGGGGCCCTGGCGCCGGTCGGCCGCCACCCTGCGGATCGACCCGGACGCGGCCGGTCGGAGCCGGTCGGGGCTGATTCTCGAACGGGAGTAGGGGCGGGTGGAAGAAGTGAGTCGGGGTCAGTGTCGGTGTCGGGCCTCCGCGGTGGAGACCCGGCCGTCCGCCGCGGTGCTCCGCTCGATCTGCGCCGGGAAGGCCTCGACGGCCCGCCGCCGGGCCAGTTGGGCCACCGCCGCGGCGGCTGCCGCAGCCGCGGCAGCGGCGGACTCGGTGGCCGTGGAGATGGCGGCCGGCCGGTCCGCGCCGGGCGCGGGGCGGTCGTCGTCGTCCCGTCGGCCCCGGCCTGCGGTCCGGGCGGCGTGCTCCTCGGCGGCCTGTCTCGCCGCCAGGTAGGCCTGGACGGCGGCCATCCCGTAGACGGGCTGGATCAGCTGATGGCCCTTGAAGAACGGTCTCGCCGGGGCGAATCCGGCGGCGACCACCAGGTCGCGGATCTCGGCTATCTCGGCCTCGCTCCGCGCGGTGAAGCGGACCTCCCAGCCCTTCTTGTACGTATGGCCCTGTTCGCCGCTGCGGCGGGCCGGGTCCGGCCGGCGGACGTATCCGGGCAGGCGGCCGAGGCGGAGCTGGGCCGCGCGGAGGCCGGCGGTCTCGTCACGTGACATGAACTAAGGGTAGGCAATCCGGAGCGTGGTGGTGACGCCCGATGGCGCTTCGGCGTATGCGATTGGTCACCCTCGGTCAGACACCCTGGTCGGCGATCGAGATCGATCAATTATGACAACCATATGACTGTCTATTACGCCGAATGGATGAGGGTATGGGGACTTTAGTGCAGGCTGGTCCCGGTTTCACGACGGTTGGGTAACAGTGCGTCAGGCGGCCGATGGCCGGTCCGGGGTGTTGGGGATGGTGTCGGCATGAGCTACCAGATTCCGTCGCCGCTGCCCTCCCTGGAGGAGCTGGCGAAGCGTCAGCAGAACGTCATCACCGCCAGCCAGCTGCGCGCCCGGGGCGTGCCGGCCCGGGTGGTCAGCGATCACTGCCGCCGGGGCGGCCCCTGGCAGCGGCTGCTGCCCCGGGTCTACCTGCTGCAGCTCGGCGAGCCGACCCCGGAGCAGCGGATGTGGGCCGCCCTGCTGTACGCGGCGCAGAACGGCCGGGAGGAGGGCCGCGGGGAGGGCGCGGTGATCACCGGCACGGCCGCGCTCGCGCTGTACGGCTTCGCCGCCGTGCCCCGGCTGCCCGCGGTCACCGGAGTGGACGTCCTGGTGCCGCGCCAGCGCCGGCTGAAGAACGCCGGCGAGGTGCGGATCCGGCGCACCGAGCGGGAGTTGGTGGCCCGCTCGGTGCACGGGCTGGCCTGTGCACCGGTCGCCAGGGCGGTCGCCGACGCGCTGCGCGAGTGGACCGACCAGGGCGCCCTGCTGGCCGGCGGGCCCGGCGGCGCGGGCCCCCGGCTGGTCCGCGCGGTGCTGCGCGAGGCGGTGGCCCGGCCGGACGCCCGCTGCACGGTGCGGGAGCTGACCGCCGAGCTCACCGAGTCCGGACTGGTCGCCGACCCGCGGGTGCGGGCCGCGCTGGACGAGCTGCTGGCCGCCGAGCGGGAGGCCGTCCTGGAGCGGCTCGGCGAGCTGGTCGACGAGTGGCTGCTGCCCGTCCCGCTGACCGGCCCCGAGCTGCGGATGCGCGGCGGCACCTACATCGCCGTACCCGACCTGTACTGGCCGCAGGCGGGAGTGGCGGTCGAGGTCGACTCGGAGCTGCGCTGCGTCAGCGAGGGCGAGGCCGCCTGGGTGCGCGGCGGCCAGCACCGGATGGAGTACCTGGGGGTACGGGTGGTCTACATCTCCGGTGCGCGGCTGGTCGCCGAGCCGGACGCGGTCGGCGCGGAGCTGCGCGCGGCCTTCGTGGCGGGCGGCACCGACGTGGTGGAGCTGCTGGTCACCGAGCGGTGAGGGGCGCCGCTCCCGGCTACGGCCGGACGATCGGCGCGCCGACCAGTTCGACCCCGGCCGCCTGCAGCTCGGCCAGCGCGTTGTCGGTGGTCGCCCGTGCCACGGCCGCGGTCAGGTCCAGCAGGACGCGGGTGGTGAAACCGGCCCGGGCGGCGTCCAGGGCCGTCGCCTTGACGCAGTGGTCGGCGGCGAGGCCGACCACGTCCACCTGGGTCACCTGCCGCTCGCGCAGCCAGTCGGCGGGCCCCCGGTTGTTCTCGTCCCGTCCCTCGAACCCGCTGTAGGCCGCCGCGTAGGCGCCCTTGTCGAAGACCGCCTCGACCGCGCCCGAGATGACCGAGGGCGCGAAGTTGGGGTGGAACCCCACGCCCTCGGTGCCCGCGACGCAATGCACCGGCCAGCTGTCGACGTAGTTCGGCTCGGTGGAGAAGTGGTCGCCCGGGTCGATGTGGCAGTCCCGGGTCGCGACGATGTGGTGGTAGCCGGGGGAGGACTCGGCGATCAGATCGGTGATCGCGGCGGCCACCTCGGCCCCCCCGGTGACGGCCAGGCTGCCGCCCTCGCAGAAGTCGTTCTGCACGTCGACGACGATCAGTGCCCGGTGCATGGCTCGCATCCTCGGTTGTGGGGGGTCTGTGCCCCGGCAGTGGCGTTCGTGGAACTCTACGGCTGACTCTAGGGAGTGACGCACGGAGGCGGAAGGCCCGCGGCCGCCGCCGGTTCCGTGCGACACCGGTCAGACGATCAGCTCGGTCGGCAGCACCGGCTCGCCCTTGGAGAGCTGAGTGGCCGACAAGGGGAGCATCGCACGCGCCCGGACGTGCCGCTCGCGGGCGGCGCTCAGCGGCTCCCGGCCGACCACCTCGCCCGCCCGGACCAGCGGCACCTGCACCAGGTGCGGTGCCAGCTCCGCCGGGATCGGACCGGTGCCGACCACCTCGGCCTCGGCCACCCCGTCCGCGTCGGGCCGACGGGCCGCCCACTTGCGCCCGCCGATGCTGCTCTTGGCGCCCGCCGAGCGCTTGGCGACCGGCAGCAGCGGTCCGCCGTCGGACTGCGCCCGGGCGACCAGCTTGTAGACCATCGAGCAGGTCGGGTGGCCGCTGCCGGTGACCAGGCTGGTGCCGACGCCGTAGCCGTCCACCGGGGCGGCGGCGAGCGCGGCGATGGCGTACTCGTCCAGGTCCGAGGTGACGATGATCCTGGTCCGGTCGGCGCCCAGCTCGTCCAGCTGGCGCCGGACCCGGTGGGCCAGCAGGGTCAGGTCACCGGAGTCGATCCGCACCGCACCGAGCTCGGGACCGGCCACCTCGACGGCGGTGCGGACGGCCTCGCGCAGGTCGAAGGTGTCGACCAGCAGGGTGGTGCCCTTGCCCATCGAGGCGATCTGGGCCCGGAACGCGTCCCGCTCGCTGTCGTGCACCAGGGTGAAGGCGTGCGCGGCGGTGCCGGTGGTCGGGATGCCGTAGGTGAAGCCGGCCTCCAGGTCGGAGGTGGCGCCGAACCCGGCCACGTACGCGGCGCGGGCGGCGGAGACCGCCGCCTGCTCGTGGGCGCGCCGGGCGCCCATCTCGATGCAGGGGCGGTCGCCGGCGGCGGCGGTCATCCGGGAGGCGGCGGCGGCGATCGCCGAGTCGTGGTTGAGGATCGACAGGATGACCGTCTCCAGGATCACCGCCTCGGCGAAGGTGCCCTCCACGGTGAGCACCGGCGACCCGGGGAAGTAGACCTCGCCCTCCGGGTAGCCGTGGATGTCGCCGGTGAAGCGGTAGTCGGCGAGCCAGCGCAGCGTGTCGTCCTCGACCACGCCCTGGTCGGCCAGCCAGTCGAGCTGGGCGGCGGTGAAGCGGAAGTTCTCGACGGCGTCCAGCACCCGGCCGGTGCCGGCCGTCACGCCGTAGCGGCGGCCGTTCGGCAGCCGGCGGGTGAAGACCTCGAAGACGGAGCGGCGGTGCGCGGCTCCGCTGCGCAGGGCGGCCTGCAGCATGGTGAGCTCGTAGCGGTCGGTGAGCAGCGCGGTCGAGCCGGCTGCGCGCACGGAAGTGGCGTCCATGAGGATGATGCTACTACCACTTAGCGTCAGAGTGACGATTTCTCACGGGAGGGGTCTCGCGTGCCGCCCGGGGCGGAATCGCCCCCGGGTCCCCCGGATGGCAGCATGGGGCTGTCAGGGCATGTGGGAGCAGCAGAAGAGCAGAGGAGGACCCGGCGGTGAGTGTCGCGCCCGTGGAGATCGAGCGCCCGGAGGTCGAAGGCCTGCCGGTGGCGGAGCCGGACACCCCGTGGGTGACCATCGTCCACAACGACCCGGTCAACCTGATGAGCTACGTCCAGTACGTCTTCCAGGCCTACTTCGGGTACCCGAAGGACAAGGCCAGGAAGCTGATGATGGACGTGCACAGCAAGGGCCGGGCGGTGGTCTCCAGCGGCTCCCGCGAGGAGATGGAGCGCGACGTGCAGGCGATGCACGGCTACGGCCTGTGGGCCACGCTGCAGCACGACTGACCGGCGCCGGGCCGCACACACGCACACACCACCGATTCGACGAGACGGGCTGACCGATACAGATGGCTGGGTTGTTCGAGAGTGCCGGCGGCGGGAGCGCGGCGATCGCGCTGGACGAGCTGGAGGTCTCCATCCTGCGCTCCCTGGAAGTGCAGATGCTGGAGCTGATCGGCCCCGGCCCGGGCGGCGACGGCGGCGGCGACCCGCTGGCCGCGCTGTTCGCGGACGGGCCCACCGAGGCGCCCGCCGATCCGGCGCTGGCCCGGCTGTTCCCGGACGCCTACGGCGATCCGGAGCGGCCGGCGGACGCCGAGAGCGAGGCCATGGCGGGCGAGTTCCGCCGCTACACCGAGCTGGACCTGCGCGCCCGCAAGCGCGAGGACGCGCTGTACGTGGTGCGCGCGCTGGACGGCCTCGGCGGCGGGGGCGGGGTGCTGAAGACGGCCTCCGCCGACTGCCTGCGCTGGCTGGGGGCGCTCAACGACCTGCGGCTGACCCTGGGCGTGCGGCTGGAGGTCACCGAGGAGGACGAGCAGGGCCTGTACGACCTGCCGGACGCCGACGAGCGCAAGCCGCTGGTGATGGCGTACCTGTGGCTCGGCGCCCTCCAGGAGTCGCTGCTGGAGGCGATCGCGGACTGATTCCGCAGCTCACGAGGCCTGCCCCGACCCCCTGTCCGGATGCTGGACAGGGGGTCGGGGCATTCTCGTTCAAATCGGGCGAAACCCTAGCGGGACATGCTCAAATGTCGCTCAGATGAACACCGGTATCCGGGCACTGCGTGGTACGACTGCTCCACCCCACGAGTCCATCCCCAGACCACCCCCAGGACGGTGCACCATGGCCGAGCGGCTCTACGACGAAGTGGTCGACTCCAAACCGGACGAGGAGGGCTACGAGCGGGGCCTGGGCAGTCGCCAGATCCAGATGATCGCCATCGGCGGCGCCATCGGCACCGGCCTCTTCCTCGGCGCCGGCACCGCGATCTCCAAGTCCGGCCCCAGCCTGATCCTGTCCTACGCCGTCGCGGGCGTGGTGATCTTCGTGATCATGCGGGCGCTGGGCGAGCTGCTCACCTACCGCCCGGTCGCCGGCAGCTTCGCCGAGTACGCCCGGGAGTTCCTCGGCCCCTTCGCGGGCTTCGTGACCGGGTGGACGTACTGGCTGTTCTGGGTGGTCACGGGCATGGCGGAGACCACCGCCGCCGCCGTCTACGTGAAGTTCTGGGCGCCCGACATCCCGCAGTGGCTCAGCGCGCTCACCTTCCTGCTGATCCTCTACGGCGCCAACCTGATCTCGGTGAAGCTGTTCGGCGAGATCGAGTTCTGGTTCTCCATGGTCAAGGTGACGGCCATCATCGGCATGATCCTGATCGGCATCGGGGTGCTCACCCTCGGCTTCAGCGACGCCGGCGACACCGCGTCGATCACCAACCTCTGGGACGACGGCGGCTTCTTCCCCAAGGGCATCGGCGCCACCGTGATGACGCTGCAGATCGTCATGTTCGCCTACCTGGGCGTCGAGCTGGTCGGCGTCACCGCGGGCGAGAGCGAGGACCCGCAGAAGACCCTGCCGCGGGCCATCAACACCCTGCCCTGGCGCATCGCGCTGTTCTACATCGGCGCCCTGGTGATCATCCTGTCGCTGGTGCCGTGGACCGAGTTCCAGCCCGGCGTCAGCCCGTTCGTCGCCGCCTTCGGCAAGATCGGCATCCCCGCCGCGGCCGGCATCATCAACTTCGTGGTGCTCACCGCCGCCCTCTCCTCCTGCAACTCGGGGATGTACTCCACCGGCCGGATGCTGCGCGACCTCGCCCTGCGCGGCCAGGCCCCCGGGCGGCTCACCAAGCTCAACTCGCACCGCAGCCCCGCCGTCGCGATCACCCTCTCCTGCGTGCTGATGGGCGCCGGCGTGGTGCTCAACTACCTCGTCCCCGCCAAGGCGTTCGAGTACATCACCTCGGTGGCGACCGTCTGCGGCCTGTGGACCTGGGCGATGATCCTGATCTGCCAGATCCGCTACCGCAAGGCCTGGCAGGGCGGCCACCTGCCGCCGCCCGGCTTCAAGGCCCCCACCGGGCTCTGGAGCAGCTGGGCCGCACTGGCCTTCCTCGTCCTGGTCGTCGTCCTGATCGCCTTCGACCGGGACAACCGGATCTCGCTGTACGTCTTCCCCGTGTGGGCCCTGCTGCTGGTGGTCGGCTACCAGACGCTCAAGCGGGTCCGCCCGCAGGCCGTGCACGGCGTCGCCCACGACCACCTGCACGCCCGCGACGGGGCCTGACCGGGGCCGGCGACCGGGCCGTGGACGCCCCGGCGGACACCCGTCGGGGCGTGGCTATCCTGACCGCATGCTGACCATCACCCGAGAACTGCGCGACGCGATCGTCGCCCACGCCCGCGCCGACCACCCGGACGAGGCCTGCGGCGTGGTCGCAGGACCGGCCGGCACCGGACGGCCCGAGCGGTTCATCCCGATGCTCAACGCCGCCCGCTCGCCCACCTTCTACGAGTTCGACTCGGGTGACCTGCTCAAGCTCTACCGCGAGATGGACGACCGGGACGAGGAGCCCGTGATCGTCTACCACTCGCACACCGCCACCGAGGCCTACCCCTCCCGCACCGATGTGAGCTACGCCTCCGAGCCGTTCGCGCACTACGTCCTGGTCTCCACCGCCGAGGGAAACGGCGCGGACGACCCGTACGAGTTCCGCTCGTTCCGCATCGTGGACGGCGAGATCACAGAGGAAGACGTCCAGGTCGTCGAGGCCTATCAGCCCTGACCGGCACCCCCCTGGACGCGGCCCGCCGACCGCCCGCGAGCGGTCGGCGGGCCCATCCATCTCAGCAGTGGATACGGAAACATCCGGATCGCGAGACGGGCATGTCGGAGCCGGGTCGGGAATCTATACGATGAGCCCATGCGTTCCGTCGATGTGAGCAACCAGGCCCCGGGCACCCGCCTCGTGGCGCGCCTGCACATCGACCTGTGCCGGCTCGCCAGCGCGATCTGTCCCGGCCGCACGCAGGCGCGCTCCCACTGAGCCGCCCGCCCAGGCCCGCCGACGCCACGCCGGCCCCGGGCCCGCCCAGCCCTGCCGCGCCCGCTGCGGCCCACCCACCTCACGACTCGCACAGGAGCGCAGCCATGGCCATCGAGGTCCGCATCCCGACCATCCTCCGCACCTACACCGACGGCGCCAAGGCCGTCGAGGGCACCGGCAGCAACCTCGGGGAGCTCTTCCACGACCTCGACGCCCGCCACCCCGGCATCGCCGCCCGCCTGCTGGAGGGCGGCGAACTGCGCCGCTTCGTCAACGTCTACCTGAACGACGAGGACGTCCGCTTCCTGGAGGGCATCTCCACCGCCCTCGCCGACGGCGACAGCGTCACCATCCTGCCCGCCGTGGCCGGCGGAGCCCGCTGACCTCCCGCTCTCCCGCCCGCGTCCGCACGGGCGGGAGAGCCGCCGCTCCCGACCACCACCCCCGTTGCCGGAGGCCCCCCTTGCGTTACGACAGCCCGCTCGACGCCGTCGGCAACACCCCGCTGGTCCGCCTGCCCCGGATCTCCGCCGCCGTCCCCGGCAACGCCGACGGCCTGGTCACCCTCTGGGCCAAGCTGGAGGACCGCAACCCCACCGGCTCCATCAAGGACCGCCCGGCGCTGCACATGATCGAGCGCGCCGAGGCCGCCGGACTGCTCACCCCCGGCTGCACCATCCTGGAGCCGACCAGCGGCAACACCGGCATCTCGCTCGCCATGGCCGCCAAGCTCAAGGGCTACCGGATGGTCTGCGTGATGCCGGAGAACACCAGCGAGGAGCGCCGCGAGCTGCTCCGCATGTGGGGCGCCGAGATCATCCCCTCCCCGGCCGCGGGCGGCTCCAACACCGCCGTGCGGATCGCCAAGGAGATCGCCGCCGAGCACCCCGACTGGGTGATGCTCTACCAGTACGGCAACCCCGACAACGCCGGCGCCCACTACGCCACCACCGGCCCCGAGATCCTCGCCGACCTGCCCGCCGTCACCCACTTCGTGGCGGGCCTCGGCACCACCGGCACCCTGATGGGCGTCGGCCGCTTCCTGCGCGAGAAGGTCCCCGGCGTGCAGATCGTCGCCGCCGAGCCGCGCTACGACGACCTGGTCTACGGCCTGCGCAACCTCGACGAGGGCTTCGTCCCCGAGCTGTACGACGCCGAGGTGCTCACCACCCGCTTCTCGGTGGGCTCCGCCGACGCCGTCCGCCGCACCCGCGAACTCCTCCAGCAGGAGGGCGTCTTCGCCGGGGTCTCCACCGGCGCGATCCTGCACGCCGCCATCGGCGTCGGCCGCAAGGCCGCCGCGGCCGGGCAGCGCGCCGACATCGCCTTCGTCGTCGCCGACGGGGGCTGGAAGTACCTGTCCACCGGCATCTACACCGCCGAGACCACCGAGCAGGCCGTCGAGGCCCTGCAGGGCCAGCTCTGGGCCTGACCAGCGGGTCGTTCGGGCGCTGACGGCCTCACTGCGCGGAGGCCGCGCGCCGGGCGCGGGCCCAGATCTGCTGGTCCACCGCGCCCGCACGGCGGCGGAACGCCGACAGCGGCACCTCGCGCAGCTCGTCCGTCTCCAGCCAGCTCGTCCGGCCGGTCCGGTCGCCGACCGAGCCGGGCGGCAGCGGCAGGACGCCGGGCCGGTCCGCGTGGTGCTTGCTGGTGATCTTGACGACGGTCGCGGTGCGCGCGTTCACCCGCAGCACCAGACAGGGACGGTCCTTCGACCCCGGGCCGTCCTCGAACGGCACCTCGGCCCACCAGATCTCCTGCGGCGCCGGACCCTGGCCCCGCCGCGCCGGACGGGTCGGCGCCGGACGGGTCCGCGCCGGGGCGGGAGCGGCCGCCCGCCGCGCGCGCCGGACCAGTGCGGCCACCACGGCGGCCAGGACCGCGACAGCCGCCAGCGCCAGGACCACCCAGATGCCAGTCATGGCCCCGACCGTACCGGGCCCGCACCCCGCCCGACCAGCACGGCCGCCGTGACAGTTGAGCATTTGTCCGTTCCCTGCTCCCGGTTCGTCACGGAATGACCACAGAGTCCGTTCTGCGGTAAAGGCACCCTCAAGGTCCGGAAAAGCTGATCACGCACGTCCCCCCATGCAGCCGGAGGTGACCCCGTGAGCCGCAGCACCGACCTGTGGTCGTACGCCGAGATCGCCCGCCACATCAACGTCCAGCCGGAAACCGTCCGCAACTACCGCAGACACGGCCTGCTCCCCGACCCGGACCTCCTCGACGGCAGCGGACACCCCCGCTGGCACCCCGACACGATCAAGGCCTGGGCCCGCAAACGACCGGGCCGCCGCTGACCCGCCCCGCCCCGCCCGCGCCCCCGGCGTTCTGGTGATTCCAGCCACAGCGCGGCACGGAGACGGGGGCAAAGTGCCCCTCCGCCCTTACTCTCGACACGCGAACGCAGTGCTACCGGCCGGTTCACCGGCCCGCACTGCCATGGACCAGCAGCCAAGACGTGTCGGGGCGGAGGGGCTCGGATGAAACTGACCGTGGTGGGGTGCTCGGGGAGCTTCCCGTCCGCCGACTCGCCGTGCTCCAGCTACCTCGTGGAGGCCGACGGCTACCGCGTCGTGCTCGACCTCGGCAACGGAGCCCTCGGCGCCCTGCAGAAGTACGTCAGCCTCTACGAGGTCGACGCCGTCCTGCTCAGCCACCTGCACGCCGACCACTGCATCGACCTCTGCGCCTACTGGGTCGCCCGCAACTACCGCGCCGAGGGCTGCCCCGACCCGATGCCCGTCTACGGGCCCGCCGGGACGGCCGAACGCATGGCCCGGGCCTACGACATGCCGGAGAACCCCGGCATGAAGGAGGTGTTCGACTTCCGCACCCTCACCCCCGGCACCTTCGACCTGGGCCCGTTCAGGATCGGCGTCGCCCAGGTCAACCACCCCGTCGACGCCTTCGCCTTCCGCCTCGAACACGGCGGCCGCACCTTCGTCTACTCCGGGGACACCGGGGAGAGCGCCGAACTCGTCGAGCTCGCCCGCGACAGCGACCTCTTCCTCTGCGAGGCCGCCTACATCGACGGCCGCGACACCTACCGGGCCGTCCACCTCAACGGCCGCGAGGCCGGCGAGCACGCCACCGCCGCCCGCGCCGGCCGCCTGGTCCTCACCCACATCCCGCCGTGGACCGACGCCGAGCACAACCGCCGGGACGCCGCCGCCGCCTTCGCCGGCCCGGTGGAGATCGCCCGGGCCGGCGCCGTCTACGAGATCTGAGCCCCCGCGGCACCCGCTGACGGCCGGCCTAGCCCACCGGCGTCAGCCAGTGCCGGTAGCGCGCATCGGCCCCCGACACCGCCGCCTCGTACGCCGCCTGCAACCGGACCGTCACCGGACCGGGCGCGGCCGGCAGCTCCCGGTCGTCCAGTGAACGCACCGGCACCACCCCCGCCGCCGTCCCGCAGACGAACACCTCGTCCGCCGCGTACAGGTCCGAACGCAACAGGCTCTCCACCCGCACCGCCACCCCCAGATCCCGGGCCAGCGCCAGCACCGTGTCCTGGGTGATCCCCTCCAGCGCACCCGCACTGGACGGCGGCGTCCGCAGCACCCCCGCCCGCACCGCGAACACGTTCTCCGCCGTGCACTCGCTCACGGACCCGTCCGGCCCGAGCAACAGCGCCTCGTCGTACCCCGCGTCGGTGGCCTCCCGGCGTGCCAGCACCGCGTTCAGGTACGGACCGGTCGCCTTCGCCGCCGGCGGCACCGCGTTCGGGTCGTTCCGCCGCCAACTGCTCGTCTTCACCCGGATCCCCGCCTCCCCGCCCGGGAGTTGGGGCTGCCACTCCCAGCTCGCGATCGCCGTCGTGGTCGGCGAGGAGCGCATGTCCAGCCCCATCGAGCCGTAGCCAAGAAACGCGAAGTGCCGCAGATAGCAGGAGCGGTGGCCGTTCGCGCGCACCAGGTCCGTGGTCGCCTTCGCCAGATCGTCCACCCCGTACGGCAGTTCCATCCGCAGCATCCGCGCACTGCGCTCCAGCCGCCGCAGGTGCTCCGGCAGCCGGAACACCGCCGGACCGTCCGCCGTCGCGAACACCCGGGTACCCTCCAACACCCCCGTCCCATAGTGCAGACCGTGCGTCAGGACATGCGTCCGCGCATCCCGCCACGGCGTCAGCGCGCCGTCCAACCAGATCATCGAAGCCTCGGGAAGAGCCATGGGCCCATCCTGACCACCACCGCACCGCAGGTCAGCCACCCCGGCCCTGCCGGAACCGGCCATGGCCGGGAACGGAACCAGCCGCCCCGGAGCCCCGCCACAGGTCCCGTCTCGCACTGCGGAAACCCCGCACCGCCCCCGCCCGGCCTCACTACGCTGCGCCAATGGAGAGCCCCACCGGCAGCGACGCCACCCAGCTCTACGCCCGCCTGCTCGCCGACCCCGGCGCACCGGCCCCCGACCCCGGCTGGGACCGGCACCGCACCGCCGCCGCCACCGCCGAACTCCGCACCCTCGGCCTGCTCCAGCCCACCGCCACCGGCACCCCCGGCCACGCCGCCGTCTCCGTCGACACTGCCCTGCGCCAACTCCTGCTCGACACCGACACCCAGGTCACCGCCCTCGTCGAGGCCCTCCACCACGCCCGGGACACCGTCGAACGCCTGCACACCGGCTACCTGCCGATCCAGCACCGCCACCACACCGGCACCGCCCTCGAACTCGTCCGCGGCGCCGACCGCATCGCCGCGCTCCTGGAGGACGCCGCCCGCGGCGCCCGCACCGAGGCGCTCTCCCTGCGCCCCGGCCAGGACCTCTCCGGCCCGGCCCTGGCCGGCAAGCTCGCCCGCGAACGACTCGCCCTCGCCCACGGCGCCACCCTGCGCACCATCTACCCGGCCGCCGCGCTGCGTCGGCCCGCCGTGCTCGCGCACGTCCGCGAACTGACCGGCGCCGGCGCCCGGATCAGGGCCGCCCACAGCCTGCCGCTCTGGCTGATCGTGGTGGACGCCCGGCTGGCGATCCTGCCCGCGCCGGGGGCCGGCCCGGGCGGCGCCTCCCCGGTGGCCGACGCGGCGGTGGTGGTCCGCGAGCCGGCCCTGGTGGCGCTGGTGGCGGAGCTGTTCGAGTACTTCTGGGCGGGCGCCTGGACCCCTCCCGAACTGCTCTCCGGTGCGATCGAAATGACTGACCGCCATGTCGAGGTGCTGCGGCTGCTGGCCGCCGGGCTCACGGACACGGCGATCGCCCGCAAGCTGGAGGTGTCCGAGCGGACGGTCCGCCGACTGGTCGCCGAGCTGATCGCCGACCTGGGCGCGGAGAGCCGCTTCCAGGCCGGCGTCCACGCGGCCCGCCTCGGCCGGATCTGAGCAGGGCCGGGTGACTGGGGGCAGGGCCTAGGGCCGCCCGGGGACCGGCAGTCCGAGGTGGTCGCGCAGCGTCGTCCCGGTGTAGTCGGTGCGGAACACCCCGCGCTCCTGGAGCAGCGGCACCACCCGGTCGACGAAGTCGTCCAGGCCGCCGGGGGTGAGGTGCGGGACGAGGATGAACCCGTCCGCCGCGTCCTGTTGGACGTACCGGTCGACCTCCGCGGCGACCGTCTCCGGCGAGCCGATGAAGGACTGCCGGCCGGTCAGCTCGATCACCAGGTCGCGACTGCTGAGCCGCTTCTCGGCCGCCACCGCCCGCCACTTGGCGGCGATCTCCAGCGGGTCGCCGATCCTGGTCCGGCCCTGGACGAGGGTGCTGGCCGGGTCGGGGTCGACGGCGGGCAGCGGCCCGTCCGGGTCGTGGTCGGAGAGATCGACGCCCCAGACCTGCTCCAGGAAGGCGATCGTGGTCCGCGGCCCGACCTGGGCCCGGCGGATCCCGGTGGCACGCTCGGCGGCCTCGGCGTCGGTGTCGCCCAGGACGTAGGTCACCCCGGGCATGATCTTCAGCTCGTCCGGCTTGCGGCCGTACCCGGCCAACCGCCGCTTCACGTCGGCGTGGAAGGCCTGGCCGTCGGCGAGGGTGGAGTGCCGGCTGAAGACGACGTCGGCCGCGGCGGCGGCGAACTCGCGGCCCTCGTCGGAGTCCCCGGCCTGGATGACCACCGGGTGGCCCTGCGGCGGGCGGGGCAGCGACAGTCGCCCCTCGACCTCGAAGTGCGGCCCGCGGTGCTGGACGGCCTCCTCGCCGGCGTCCCAGAACTTCCGGGCCAGCTCGACGAATTCGGCGGCCCGGGTGTACCGGTCGGCGCGGTCGAGGAAGCCGCCCCGGCGGAAGTTCTCCCCGGTGAAGGCGTCCGAGGAGGTGACGACGTTCCAGGCGGCGCGCCCGCCGGAGAGGTGGTCCAGCGAGGCGAACCGCCGGGCCAGTTCGTACGGTTCGTTGAAGGTGGCGTTGACGGTGGCGGCCAGCCCGAGGCGGGTGGTGACGGCGGCCAGCGCGTTCAGCACGGTGATCGACTCGGGGCGGCCCAGCACGTCGAGGTCGTGGATGCGGCCCTTGACCTCGCGCAGCCGCAGGCCCTCGGCGAGGAAGAGGAAGTCGAACCTGCCGCGCTCGGCGGTCTCGGCGAGATGGCGGAAGGACGAGAAGTCGATCTGGCTCCGCGACTGCGGGTCCGTCCACACCGTGGTGTTGTTCACGCCGGGGAAGTGCGCGGCGAGGTGGATCTGCTTGAGCGGTCGGTCCGTCATCGGGTCACCTCGGTGGGAGCGGCGGCGGCGAGCGCGTAGCGGCTGGCGGGGCGGGCCAGGCCGAGGCTGTCGCGCAGCGTGCGGCCGGGGTAGGCGGTGCGGAACAGCCCGCGTTCGCGCAGCGCGGGGACGACCTGGTCGGCGACGGCCGCCAGGTCGCGGGCCGGGTCGGCGGGCACCAGGTGGAAGCCGTCGACGCCGCCGCCGACCTCGGTGAGGTCCTCGATCAGCCGGGAGACCGCGGCCGCGTCGGGGAGGTCGGCGTCGAGCCGGGCGAGGATCCGCAGGCGTTCGCCCGCGTGCAGCCGCAGCCCGGTGGCGGCGGTCAGCCGGGCGGCCCGGTCGGGGGCGTCGAGCAGGATGACGTCGGCGTGCCGGACGGCCGTCTCGACCCGGGCCCGGCCGCCGGCCGGGGCGTCCGGGGCGAGGTCCGCCGCGGCGACCGGTACCGCGACGACCGGCCGGCCCTGCGGCGGGCGCGGGGTGATGGAGGGGCCGCGCACGGAGAAGTGCGGGCCCTGGAAGTCGATGTAGTGCAGCTTGTCGCGGTCGACGAACCGGCCGGTCGCGAGGTCGCGGATCTCCGCATCGTCCTCCCAGCTGTCCCAGAGCCGGGCGGCGACCTCGGCGGCGTCGGCGGCCTCGGCCCAGAGCGCGTCGGCCGGGGCGACGGGCCGCCGTCCGAAGGCGCGGGCCTCCGCCTCGGTGTCCGAGACGCCGACCAGCCAGCCGGCCCGGCCCTCGCTCACCCAGTCCAGGGTGTTGACCGAGATCGAGGTGTGGAAAGGCTCGGTGTGGGTGGTGGTGACGGTCGGGACGAGGCCGAGGCCGTCGGTCAGCGGCGCGAGCCGGGAGAAGGTGGCGAGGGCGTCGAGCCGGCGCGGCTCGGGGGTGTACGAGTCGTCGAGGGTGACGAAGTCCAGGGTGGCCCGTTCGGCGAGGCGGGCGAGGGCGGTGAAGTGCCCGGCGTCGAAGCGGCCGGGGCTGTCGAGGGCAGCGGAAAGGTGCAGCTGGCGGGGCATGGCGGGGCCTTGACTCTCCTCGTGCGGCTGCGTGCGGCGTGCACGCGGGTGCATGGCGGTGGCCCGCGCGGGGCGGGCGGACACGAGTGCCTGGAAGCGGGGCGGCGGCGCGGCGGGAGGTCAGCCGGGCGGCGGCGGGGGAACGGCTCGGATCAGGCGCAACACGCCGCGGACCACACACGACCGAAGTCGATGTGGCTGCGGGTGACGAGGATGCGCGGGGCGTTCACCGCTTCAGTTGACCAGCGGTCCTGCCGGTTCGTCAACCATCGTCTCGCCGTGCGGCCCGGGATGCGGGACGGCCCCGGGCGTGACGGTTCCGGGGTCCGGGGCGGCCTTGGGTACGGATGGCCTCGGCCGCGGAGGGCCCCGGGTACGGAACGACCCCGCCCCGCCACTCGGGGGAGCGAGTGGCGGGGCGGGGTCGTGAGCGGCGTGCGGGGTGACCGGCGTCAGGCCTTGGTCACGTCCTCGACCTCTTCGTCGTCCTCGCGACCGGGGGTCTTGAGGTCGAACTTGGCGATCGCGAAGCGGAAGAGGAAGTAGTACAGGGCGGCGAAGACCAGGCCGATCGGGATGATCATCCACGGGTCGGTGGCCTTGTTCCAGGCCAGCGCGTAGTCGATCAGGCCGGCCGAGAAGGTGAAGCCGTCGTGCACGCCGAGCGCCCAGGTGACGGCCATCGAGACGGCGGTCAGCACCGCGTGGATGACGTACAGGGCCGGGGCGATGAAGACGAAGGCGAACTCGATCGGCTCGGTGACACCGGTGACGAAGGAGGTGAGCGCCAGCGACAGCATCATGCCGAGGACGGCCTTGCGGCGGTGCGGCTTGGCGGCGTGGGCGATGGCCAGCGCGGCGGCGGGCAGCGCGAACATCATGATCGGGTAGAAGCCCGACATGAACTGGCCGGCGGTCGGGTCGTCGGCGAAGAAGCGGGTCAGGTCGCCGTGGACGACGGTGCCGTCGGGCTTGGTGAAGTCACCGGTCTGGAACCAGGCGTAGGAGTTCACGAACTGGTGCATGCCGACCGGCAGCAGACCGCGGTTGACCAGGCCGAAGGCACCCGCGCCGAGCGCACCGGCACCGATCAGGGAGTCGTTCAGGGACTTGATGGCGTCGCCGATCGGGCCCCAGGCCAGGGCGAAGACGACACCGACGGCGGTGCCGACGAAGGCCATGATGATCGGGACGAGGCGGCGGCCGTTGAAGAAGCCGAGCCAGTCGACCAGCTTGGTGCGGTGGTACTTCTGCCACAGCACGGCGCTGAGCAGGCCGATCACGATACCGCCGAGCACGCCGGGGTTCTGGTAGGTGGCGGCGGTGTACTTGCCGTCCGCGACCACCGCGTCGGTGATCGGGAAGGCGGTCAGCACGTTCTTGTAGACCAGGAAGCCCACCAGCGCGGCGAGCGCGGTGGAGCCGTCGGCCTTCTTGGCGAAGCCGATCGCGATACCCACCGCGAAGAGCAGCGGAAGGTTGGCGAAGACGGCGTCACCGGCGGTGGCGAACACCGCGGCGACCTTGTCCCAGCCCAGGCCGTCCTTGCCGAAGACGTCGTCCTGGCCGAGGCGCAGCAGCAGGCCGGCGGCCGGCAGAACGGCGATGGGCAGCTGGAGGCTGCGGCCGATCTTCTGCAGACCCTGGAGCAGGTTCTGGCCGAACTTCTTGGTGGGACTTGGCGTGGCCGGAGCCGCGGCGGGCGCCGGTGCCTGCGCAGACTGACTCATGGGGGTGGGTTCCTAACGACAGGGGCGGTCGGTCGGGGGAGGTGCACAGGGGGCCGAACCGCGAACTGGTCTACACCACACGTGGTGTAGACCAGTTTTGTAGCACGGGTGGAGAAGGGGGGGAACCCCCGAAAGCGGTGCTGGTGAGAAGCGCTATGAAATCGAAACCTACTTGCGGATCGACGATCATGATTTCCGGCCGGGATTGGGATTTTGGCTATTTGCGCAACAAAAGACGCGGGCGCTCGGCGGGTGCCGCCCGGAGGGGTTCGGCGGGGCCGGGCAGTGGACGAACGGTCGGCCGGGCGGGACCGCCCCCGGGGTGCCCGCGGGCCGCTGCGGCGAGGCCGGCCCGACCGGCGGCGGGGCGGCGGCGGACCGGTCGCGGGCGGCCGCCGACGGGGTGTCCGGCGGGTCCGGGCCTGGGTGCGCGGTGGTCGGCCCGCCGCCGACGGGTGGTTCGGCCCGCCGCCGACGGGTCGTGGTGACCGGTTCGAAGGTCGGTTCGGAGCCCGGTCCGGAGGTCGGAGGCGCTCGCCGGGGCTGGTCCGAGTACTCGGGTATTCCCCGGCGCATTGCGGCCGGCCCCCGCGAAGCGCCCGCCGCTCCGGCCTTCTCCGCCTTCCCGGTGAAACGGATGGCGTCGCCGGCGGGGAACGGCGGTGCCGGATTGCCGAACGGCTGGCCGCCGGGTCGTTGACCCGCCCCCCACCCGGCGCCGTCCCGGCCGGGGCGCCCCCGCCCCCTCCACGGGCCGGGCCCTGCGGGCGGGACGGCCCACCGCCCCGGCGCCCGGCGGGTCGCGGAATTTCCCCGACGGAATATTCGGACCCTGTGCGGGATCCAGTGCCATCGGCCCTTTGTCTCCTGGTTCCTTGGTCCTTTCCGGATATGCCGAAGGCCCCCGGACGGAGAGTCCGAGGGCCTTCGGTGAAATGCGTGCGGTGTCGCCGGGTTTATGCCTTGGTCACGTCCTCGACCTCGTCGTCGTCCTCGCGGCCCGGCGTTTTCATGTCGAATTTCACAATGATGAACCGGAACAGGGCGTAGTACACGACGGCGAAGGCGAGCCCGATCGGGATGATCATCCAAGGCTTGGTGGCGAGGCTCCAGTTGATGGCGTAGTCGATCAGGCCGGCCGAGAAGCTGAAGCCGTCGTGCACCCCCAGCGCCCAGGTGATCGCCATCGACGCGCCGGTCAGCAGTGCGTGCACCGCGTACAGCGCGGGCGCGACATAGGCGAAGGAGTACTCGATCGGCTCGGTGACGCCGGTCACGAAGGACGTCAGGCCGACCGAGAGCATCAGGCCGTAGATCTCCTTGCGGCGGTGGAGCTTGGCCGAGTGCGCCATCGCCAGTGCGGCGGCCGGCAGCGCGAACATCATGATCGGAAAGAATCCGGAGGTGAACTGGCCCGCCGTCGGGTCACCGGCCAGGAAGCGCGGGATGTCGCCGTGGACCATCATGCCGTC
Organism: Kitasatospora sp. NPDC048239; assembly: GCF_043202015.1. NCBI lineage: Bacteria > Bacillati > Actinomycetota > Actinomycetes > Kitasatosporales > Streptomycetaceae > Kitasatospora > Kitasatospora sp. NPDC048239. The sequence continues at coordinate 118,614 of NZ_JBICZP010000013.1, forward strand.
CGGCTTGGTGAAGTCGCCGAACTGGAACCAGACGAAGGTGTTCAGCAGCTGGTGCATGCCGATCAGCAGCAGCGCGCGGTTGGCGACACCGAAGATGCCGGCGCCGCCCGCGCCCAGGTCGGCCAGGCTCTGGCTCATGTCGTTGAAGGCCCGGCCGATCGGCGGCCAGGCCCAGACCGCCAGGACCGCCAGGACCATGCCCACCACGGCGGTGATCATCGGCACCAGGCGGCGGCCGTTGAAGAAGCCCAGCCAGTCGACCAGCCGGGTGCGGTGGAAGCGCACCCAGAGCCAGGCCGACAGCAGGCCGATCAGGATGCCGCCCAGGACGCCCGGGTTCTGGTAGGTCGCGGCGGCCGACTTGGCCGAGGTGAAGTCCACGCACTGGGAGCCGACCAGCACCGTCGGCAGCTTGCAGTCCTCGGGGAAGGCGTGCAGGACGGCGTAGAACACGAGGAAGCCCACCACGGCCGCCAGCGCGGTGGAGCCGTCCGCCTTCTTGGCCATGCCGATCGCGACCCCGATGCAGAACAGCATCGGCAGGCCCAGCGAGGAGTCCAGCAGCGCGCCGCCGGCCGCGGCGAACACCTTGGCGACGTCGTCCCAGCCCAGGCCGTCCTTGCCGAACACGTCGGGCTGCCCGAGGCGGTTGAGGATGCCGGCGGCCGGCAGCACGGCCACCGGCAGCTGGAGGGAGCGGCCCATCTTCTGGAGTCCGCCGTAGAAGGTGTGCCACCACTGGGACTGCGGTGCCGTGGCGCCTGCCGAACTCATATCGCCCTCCGAGAGCAGTTGCCGGCCGTTGGTCCGTGCGGGACCCTCGGACGGAGCTCAGGAACACCCGGGGCGCTTCCCGCGTTCATCGGAGTACACATATATTGGTGTAGACCACTTTGGATGCAGGCCGCGCGCCGGGACCACAGGCCCCGCTGATCGACATCCTCGGACGAAGATCCAGAGCATGCGCGCCGGAATGGGCCAAAAGTGGACTAACGTGGCAGATCGGTCCCGCCCGGGTGATGCTGGTCGCGCTGCCGAGCAGCAGCACGGCAGCTGAACCCGCATCAGCACCGGCGGCGACCCTTCCCCCGCCCCCGCCCGGGGGCACCCCCGGCACAGCGCAGGACGGCACCCGGCAGAGCAGCCGACGTGCCGAGACAGAGGGAGAGAAACAGATGGCCAGCAAGGCTGAGAAGATCGTCGCCGGTCTCGGCGGCATCGACAACATCGAAGAGGTCGAAGGCTGCATCACCCGCCTGCGCACCGAGGTCAAGGACGCCTCCCTCGTCGACGAGGCAGCCCTGAAGGCCGCCGGCGCCCACGGCGTCGTCAAGATGGGCACCGCGATCCAGGTCGTCATCGGCACCGACGCCGACCCGATCGCCGCCGACATCGAGGACATGATGTGAGCTGAGCCCCCGGCTCACACCGCGGCCCGCCGACCCCCGGTCGGCGGGCCGAAACGTTCACCGCCCCGCACCGAGGCGCTCGACCGGCCACCCCCGCACAACGACTACGCTCGGTGCCTATGTCACGCATCGACGGCCGCACCCCCGACCAGCTCCGCCCCGTCACCATCGAACGGGGCTGGAGCAAGCACGCCGAAGGCTCCGTCCTCATCTCCTACGGCGACACCAAGGTGCTGTGCACCGCCAGCGTCACCGAAGGCGTCCCCCGCTGGCGCAAGGGCAGCGGCGAGGGCTGGGTCACCGCCGAGTACTCCATGCTCCCCCGCGCCACCAACACCCGCGGCGACCGCGAGGCCGTCAAGGGCCGCATCGGCGGACGCACCCACGAGATCAGCCGCCTGATCGGCCGCTCGCTGCGCGCCGTCATCGACCACCGCGCCCTCGCCGAGAACACCATCGTCCTCGACTGCGACGTCCTCCAGGCCGACGGCGGCACCCGCACCGCCGCCATCACCGGCGCCTACGTCGCCCTCGTCGACGCCGTCTCCTGGGCCCGCGACAAGAAGATCCTCCGCGCCAAGGGCCAGCCCATCACCGGCGGCGTCAGCGCCGTCAGCGTCGGCATCATCGGCGGCGTCCCCATGCTCGACCTCCAGTACGAGGAGGACGTCCGCGCCGAGACCGACATGAACATCGTCTGTACCTCCGACGGCCGCTTCGTCGAGGTCCAGGGCACCGCCGAGGGCGCACCCTTCGACCGCGCCCTGCTCGACCAGCTCCTGGACCTCGGCACCCTCGGCTGCGCCGAGCTGGACGAGATCCAGCGCAAGGCCCTGGAGGGCTGAGCCCCCACGGGCTCCCGAACGGGTCCCGGGGCGCGGCCTGTTGTCGACACCGGCGCTGTACAGGCCGGGCCCGCAGCCCTTACGGTTCCCGCAGCACCTCGTTGCGGGAACCGTGCACTCCTCGGCGCGCGTCCTTCCCCCTCGGAACCCGCGCACTCCAGGAGGACCGGATGCCCCAGAGCATCGCTCGCCCCGCCACCCTCGCCGTGGCCGGCCTGATCGCCATCCTCCCGCTCAGCGCGGTCAGCTGCTCGGCCGCCCAGAAGGCGCTGGACTGCGGCAACACCGCGATCAAGATCACCAGTGACATCAGCGACGTCACCTCCGCCTTCAACAACGCGAGCAACGACGCGACGGCCGCCGGGCAGTCCCTGCAGAAGCTGAAGAACGATCTCGACCAGCTCGGCAAGAACTCCAAGAACACCGACGTCGCCAAGGCCATCACCGACCTCCAGACCCAGGTCGACAAGGTCCAGCAGGCCGTCAACAACAAGCAGGTCCCCGACCTCAAGCCGCTCGGCGACGCCGCCGGCAACCTCACCCAGGTCTGCACCGGCTGACGTCCGGTTAGGGTGGATTCATGACCACCGGACTCATCCTCGCCACCCGTAACCAGCACAAGGTCGCCGAACTCCGCGCCATCCTCGGCAGCGCCGGCCTGGACGTCGAACTGGTCGGCGCCGACGCCTACCCGGAGATCCCGGACGTCCCCGAGACCGGAGTCACCTTCGCCGAGAACGCCCTCCTCAAGGCGCACGCCCTCGCCCGGGCCACCGGGCTGCCCGCCGTCGCCGACGACTCGGGCCTGTGCGTGGACGTGCTGAACGGCGCCCCCGGCATCTTCTCCGCCCGCTGGGCCGGCAAGCACGGCGACGACCGCGCCAACCTGGAGCTGCTGCTCGCCCAGCTCGGCGACATCGCGCCCGAGCACCGCGGCGCCCACTTCTTCTGCGCCGCCGCCCTGGCCCTGCCCGACGGCACCGAGCGCGTCGTCGAGGGCCGCCTGCTCGGCACCCTGCGCACCGCCCCGGCCGGCGACGGCGGCTTCGGCTACGACCCGATCCTCCAGCCCCTCGGCGAGACCCGGACCTGCGCCGAACTCACGGCCGACGAGAAGAACGCCATCAGCCACCGGGGCCAGGCCTTCCGCGCCCTGGCCCCGGTGGTGAGGGACCTGCTGGGCTGACGGGGAGTCGGGAACGACGAAGGCCCGTCCGGAGATCATCTCCGGACGGGCCTTCGTTTCCAAGGCTGGTGCGGCCTGAGGGATTCGAACCCTCGCGGGGTTGCCCCCACTGGATCCTAAGTCCAGCGCGTCTTCCAGCTCCGCCAAGGCCGCATGGCCCCTAGTCTAGAGCTTCCCTCGCCGAGGGGACACCGTCATTTCGGGGTGTGGTGCGCTCCTCGTTGCGGGTCGGCGAAGATTGCGCGCGCTTGCGCCTGTTGGGCCTGCAGTACGTGTCGGTGACGGCGTGGCAGTTCGGGCAGAGCAGCCGGAGGTTGCCCGGACGGTTGTCCGACCAGTCCCCGTTGATGTGGTCGACCTCCAACGTGAGCGGGCGGCCCCGCCACCGTGGCCCGGTGCCGCAGTCCTCGCACAGCTCCGGCCTCCCGAGCTCGGCCAGGGCCTGGCGGACCCGCGCGCCGGGCAGCCGCTTGGCATCCGAGGGGCGTTGGACGTCGTCGAGCGAGGCGGCGGCTGCCGCGGTGGCGGTGGGCAGCTCGTGGGTGTACCTGACCAGCATGGTCGTCCCCCTTCGGGCCTGGTGTGCGCCCGTCCCCCGTGTGTGCGAACGATCGGTGCGGGGATCGTTACGGGCTCACCACCAGTAGGTGGGGTACTGGCGGGCCGTCAGGCGGGATCCGAGCAGGCCGGCGAGGACGAGGGTGGCGGCGGCCAGAGCGAGGAGGGGGAGGAAGCGGGTCGGGTCGGGGGCGGTGAGGGCGACGATGACGGCGGTGGCGGCCGCGGGGGAGTGCGGGGTGCGGGCGAGGGTCATGGCGCCGAGGGCGAGGCCGCCGGCGAGGGCGGCGGACCACGGGCCGGGGGGTGCGAGGGCGAGGACGGCGTAGCCGGTGAGGGCGGAGAGGAGCTGGCCGCCGATGACGCTGCGGGGCTGGGCGAGCGGGAGCGCGGGGGCGCCGGCGATGAGGGCCATGGAGGCGGCCAGGGGCGGGATGAGGAGGGGTTGCCGGGTGAGGGTGCCGAGGGCCACCAGGAGCAGCAGGGCGGCCACGGCCGTGGCGGTGGAGGCGAGGACGGCGGTGGGGGCCGGTCGGGCGGGGGCGCGGCTGGGCATGGAGGGCTCTCCTAACGGTTGCTTGCGGCGTGAAACGTTAGCTCGCTGATTCTGTCGTTGTGGCTAACTGAAAGCAAGCCGCGTTACCGTTAGGGCATGGTGGAGCGCGGCGCAGTGGACGAGATGCCGGTCGGTGGCGAGCACCTCGCCCTGGACCTGGTGAACAGCACCTTCATCCGGGGCGGCCTGCGCGGCCATCTGGTGGACGTGCTGGTGGAGCCGTCCGACCTGGGGGAGTGGGTGGAGCGGCACGCCGTCGGGCTGGACCTCGCGAGTGCGCCGTCGGGGCGGCTGGGGGCGGCGGAGCTGGCGGCGTTCCTGGAGCTGCGGCGGGCGTTGCGCGCCGTGCTGACGGCGGTGGTGGCCGGCGGGGCGGCGGAGCCGGCCGACGTGGCGGTGGTGAACGCGGCGGTGCGGGCGGCGCCTGGGTGGGTGGAGCTGCCGGCGGGGGGCGCGGGGGATCCGGTGCGGCGGAGTCTGTCGGGGGAGCGCGGGCCGGTGTTGTTGGCGCGGGTGGCGCGGGCGGCGGTGGAGCTGTTGACGGGGGGTGGGCGGGAGCAGCTGAGGGCGTGTCCGGCGCCCGGCTGCATCCTGTTCTTCCTGCAGCAACACGCACGTCGGGCGTGGTGTTCGACAGCGTGTGGGACGCGGGTGCGGGTGGCCCGGCACAGTCGCCGCCAGTCGGAGGTTTGACCGGCGGAGTTGGGGATTTGATTACCAATTGGTACAGACCTATTGACCTATGTGGTTCAGACCACATAGCTTCAGCGCCAACCTCCAATCCCCCACGTGCGTGCTCCCCACAGGTACGCGCCGACACTCTCTCCCGGAGGACCGAGTGTTGATCCGAAGCACGGCCGAGCAGCGTCCCACCGCTGCCCGCCACACGAACCGGGCGAAGAGCCCGGCGGCCCGGGCGGGCGTGGCCTCGCTGGCCGCGGCCGGCCTGGCGGGCCTGTTGATGGCGACGCTGGGTGCGGCGCCCTCCCAGGCCTCCGCCTCCGCCACCGTCGACAACGCGGCCTGTCGCCCCGACGGCATGTACCAGACGCCCGGCGTCGACGTCCCCTACTGCAGCGTCTACGACACCGAGGGCCGCGAGAAGATGGGCGCGGACCACCAGCGCCGCATCATCGGCTACTTCACCGGCTGGCGCACCGGCAAGGACGGCACGCAGCCCTACCTGGTGAGCGACATCCCCTGGGACAAGGTCACCCACCTCAACTACGCCTTCGGGCACATCGGCAGCGACAACAAGCTGTCGGTCGGCGACGACAACGACAAGAACGAGGCCACCGGGATCTCCTTCCCGGGCGTGCCCGGCGCCGAGCTCGACCCGACGCTGCCCTACAAGGGCCACTTCAACCTGCTGACGAAGTATAAGAAGCAGTACCCGAACGTCAAGACCATGATCTCGGTGGGCGGTTGGACCGAGACCGGCGGCTACTTCGACTCCGCCGGCGACCGGGTCAACTCCGGCGGCTTCTACTCGGTGACCACCAACCCCGACGGAAGCGTCAACCAGGCGGGCATCGACACCTTCTCCGCCTCGGCGGTCGACTTCATCAAGAAGTACGGCTTCAACGGCGTCGACATCGACTACGAGTACGCGACCTCGATGAAGGACGCGGGCAACCCGCAGGACTGGACCCTCGCCAACGCCCGGCGCGGCTCGCTGGCCAAGGGCTACGCGGCGCTGATGAAGACGCTGCGCGAGAAGCTGGACCGGGCCGGCGCCGCCGACGGCAAGCACTACCTGCTCTCGGTCGCGGCCCCCTCCTCCGGGTACCTGCTGCGCGGCATGGAGACCTACCAGCCGGCGCAGTACCTCGACTACGTCAACATCATGTCGTACGACCTGCACGGCGCCTGGAACAAGTACGTCGGCCCGAACGCCTCGCTGTTCGACGACGGCAAGGACGGCGAGCTGGCGTCGGCCAACGTCTACGGCACCAGCCAGTACGGCGGCATCGGCTACCTGAACACCGACTGGTCGTACCACTACTTCCGCGGTGCGATGCCGGCCGGCCGGATCAACGTCGGCCTGCCGTACTACACCCGCGGCTTCAAGAACGTCACCGGTGGCACCAACGGCCTCTGGGGCACCGCCGCCGCGACCAGCTGCCCGGCCGGCTCCGGCCTGACCGCGTGCGGTGACGGCGCCGTCGGCATCGACAACATCTGGAACGACAAGGACACCGCGGGCAAGGAGTCCCCGGCCGGGTCGAACCCGATGTGGCACGCCAAGAACCTGGAGAAGGGCGTCGTGCCCGACTACCTCTCCAAGTACGGCCTGAGCGACACCGCGCTGCAGGGCACCTACGCCCGCAACTACAGCTCCAGCCTGGTGGCCCCGTGGCTGTGGAACGACACCAAGAAGGTCTTCCTCTCGACCGAGGACGAGCAGTCGGTCGGCGCGAAGGCCGACTACATCGTCAACCAGGGCGCCGGCGGCGCGATGATCTGGGAGCTCGCTGGCGACTACAAGTGGGACGCGGCCGCCAACGGCGGCAAGGGCCAGTACGTTCCCGGCTCGACGCTGACCTCGCTGATGTACGACAAGTTCAAGGCCGCCCCGGCGTACGGTGCGACCCGTTCGACGATCGCGCTGCCGCAGCAGACCCTGCCGATCGACGTGTCGTTCACCAACTTCGCGCTGGGTGACTCGAACTACCCGATCAACCCGAAGATCCACATCGTCAACAACTCGACGCTGACCCTGCCGGGCGGCACCGAGTTCCAGTTCGACTACAGCAACTCGGCCCCGGGCAACGCCAAGGACCAGTCCGGCTTCGGCCTCCAGGTGATCCGCCAGGACCACACCGGCAGCAACGCGGGCGGCCTCAAGGGCACCTACAACCGCGTCTCGGTGAAGCTGCCGGGCTGGCAGTCGCTGGCGCCGGGTGCGTCGATCGACATGGACTTCACCTACTACCTGCCGGTCTCGACCCCGTCGAACTGGACGGTCAACGTCGCCGGCACGCTGTACGGCCTGAAGGGCGACCTGACCCGCGGCGCGACCGGCGGCACCTCGTCTCCGAGCCCGACGCAGTCGCCCACCGCCACGGCCTCGCCCACCGCGACCGCCTCGCCGACCGCGACCGCCACGGCTTCGCCCACCGCCACGGCGACCGCCTCGCCGACCGCCACGGCCACGGCCACCTCGTCCCCGACGGCGACCTCCTCGCCGACCTCGGGTGCCTGCACGGGCGCGCCGAGCTGGGACGCGGGCACCACCTACGCGGCCACCACCAAGGTGTCGTGGAAGGGCCACTACTACCAGAACAAGTGGTGGACCAAGGGTGACGACCCCAGCGCCAGCGGCGCCTGGGGGGTCTGGAGCGACCTCGGGGCCTGCTGATGACAGCGGCTCGCTGAGGTGAGAAACGGCGGTGGCGGTGTACCCGGTCGGGGGGTGCACCGCCACCGCTCCGTTGTGCGGCCGCCCGGTGGGGCGCCGCCGCCCGGGCTCAGGCCGCGTCGACCTTGAGGTCGCGCAGCAGCTTGGCGACGTGCCCGGTGGCCTTGACGTTGTACAGCGCGCGCTCGACCTTGCCCTGCTCGTCGACGATCACGGTGGAGCGGATCACGCCGACGTAGGTGCGGCCGTAGTTCTGCTTCTCGCCGTACGCGGCGTACGCCTCCAGGACGGCGTGGTCCGGGTCGGAGAGCAGGGTGACCTTGAGGTCCTCGGTCTCCCGGAACCTGCCGAGCTTCTCCGGCTTGTCCGGGGAGATGCCGATGACGTCGTACCCGGCGCCGGAGAAGGCCTCCAGGTTGTCGGTGAAGTCGCAGGCCTGCTTGGTGCACCCGGGGGTGAGCGCGGCCGGGTAGAAGTAGACGATCACCTTGCGGCCGAGGTGCTCGGCCAGGGACACCTGGTTGCCGTCGGCGTCGGACAGGCTGAAGGCAGGCGCGGTGTCACCGGTCTGGAGGCGCTCGCTCACGGTGGGACTCTCCTGGTGGGTGGACGGCTGGTCGTACCACGGCAAACTTACCCCCGATGGTGGGTGGGGCCGCGCGTGCCCGCGTGCCAGCTGACAAACTGGGTTGGTCGCACAGGACAACATCAGTGAATTGGGGTGGCCCGAGTGGGCGAGGCGAGTACGAAGGACCAGGCGGCGCGGACGACCGCCCAGATCGAGGCGGACATCGCGCGTACCCGTACCCAGCTGGCGGCGACCCTGGACGAGCTGGCCGTGCGGGTCCACCCGAGCACCATCACCGCCCAGGTCAAGGCGAAGGCCGTGGCCGCGGTGGAGGAGAAGGCCGGCCGGGCGTACGTGGCGGCCAGCGGGGCCGTGGAGAAGGCCAAGGCGCAGTTCGTGGACGAGAAGGGCCGGCCGCGCAAGGAGCGGATCGTGCCGGCCGCGCTGGTGGGCGTGGGCCTGGTGCTGCTGGTCGCCGCGTCCCGCAAGCGCCGCAAGGACTGATCCGCCGGGTCGCACGGGGCCGGGCGCCGGTGTGCCCGGCCTCCGGCATGTCCGGCCCGGTCCGGGCGCTGGGTCCGGCGCCGGACGCGGGGTCTTTCGGATGTCGGGCCAGCGTCACGCCGGGCGCCCGGGAGCGGTACCGTCGGGGCGTGAGTACGAACCACGAACCGACCAGGCAGTCCGAGCGGTCCCAGCAGCCCGAGCAGGCCGAAACGCCGCGGCACGACCGGCTGGGCGAGAAGCTCCCGATCAAGATGCTGCACGACCGGGTCCTGGTGAAGACCGAGGGCGCCGAGGGTGAGCGCCGCTCGACCGGTGGCATCCTCATCCCCGCGACCGCCGAGCTCAGCAAGCGGTGCACCTGGGCGGAGGCCGTGGCGGTCGGCCAGAGCGTGCGGTCCGTCGAGCCGGGCGACCGGGTGCTCTACGACCCGGAGGACAAGCTGGAGGTCGAGGTGCGCGGCGCCACCTATGTGCTGCTGCGCGAGCGCGACCTGCACGCGGTGGCCGCGATGCGCTTCGGCGATGCGGAGGGCTCGACGGGTCTCTACCTCTGAGCAGCGGTCCGGGTGGTTCGCTGCCGGGAGACAGGGCCGAACGATTCGAGTGGTCCGGACGGCGGGCCGTCACGCCGGGTGCGTGGCGGCCCGCCGCTGTCGGTGGCGGGCGCTAGGGTCCCGCCATGAGCAGCCGAGTGCCCTCGATCAGCGATGAGCAGCGCCGTGCCAGGCTGGGGCGGCGCCATCTCCTGGCGCCCGCCCGGCGGGCGGCCACCGTGGAGGAGGTGGCGGACGCGGTGGTCGGGCTGCACGCCACCGATGCCGCCACGGTCTACCTGTCGGCCTGTGCCCGGCTGGCCGAGCCCTCGGCGGCGGAGGTGGAGCGGGCGCTGTACGAGGACGTCACGCTGGTGAAGCTGCTGTCGATGCGGCGGACGATGTTCGCGGTGACGGAGGGCTTCGCGCCGTATGTGAGCTCCTCGACGGCGCGGGCGATCGCGGCGAAGGAGCGGGCGACGCTGCTGAAGCACCTGGCGGAGTTCGCCGAGGGCTGGAGCGAGCAGCGGCTCGCCGAGACGGAGCAGGCCGTACTGGCCGCGCTGGATCGGCGCGGTGAGGCGACGACGAGTGAACTCGGCGCGGACGTACCGGCGTTGCGCGAGACGATGCTGATGGCGGCGGGCAAGCCGTACGAGGCGAAGCAGAGCGTCGGCAGCCGGCTGCTGCGGCTGCTGGCCTCGGACGGGCACGTGCGCCGGTGCCGTCCGCGCGGTTCGTGGCTCAGCAGCAGCTATCCGTGGGCGCCGGTGCCGCAGTGGCCGGAGGTGCCGGTGCGGGAGGCGAAGGCCGAGGTGGTGCGGCGCTGGCTGGCCGCGTTCGGGCCGGCCACCGTGGAGGACGTGAAGTGGTGGACGGGCTGGACGCTCGGGGACACCCGTAAGGCGCTGGCCGACGTCGGCGCCGAGGAGGTGGCGCTGGCGGGCGGTGCGGCCGGGCTGGTGCTGCCGGGGGACGCCGGGGCGGTGCCGGAGCCGGAGCCCTGGGCGGCGCTGCTGCCTGGGCTGGATCCGAGCATGATGGGCTGGCGTGGGCGGGACTGGTACCTGCGGCCGGAGGACGTCCCGGCGCTGTTCGACCGGGCGGGCAATGCGGGGCCGACGCTCTGGTGGTGCGGCCGGGTGGTGGGCGGTTGGGCGCAGCGCCCCGATGGCGAGGTGGTGTGGCGGCTGCTGTCGGACGTCGGGGCCGAGGCGCGGGCGGCGATCGGGGTGGAGGCGGCGCGGCTGTCGGGGTGGCTGGACGGGGTGCGGGTGACGCCGCGGTTCCGGACGCCGTTGGAGCGCGGGCTGGTGGCCTGACGGGCGCCTGCGCCCTGCGACCCGGGTTTCGCGCGGCGGGTCAGGGCGTGGGCGGGGCCGCCGGGCTGGTCGCGGGGGCGGTCGGGCTCGGCCGGTCGGTGGGCCTGGTCGGGGTCGGCCGGGGCGCGGGGGTGGTCTCCCGGGTGGGGGTCGGCTTCGGGGGCTCGGCGGGTTCCGGGGTGAAGCCGGGGGCGGTCGCCGGCTCGGGGTCCGGGGTGTGCTCGGTGGGGGCGGCCGGCGGTTCGGTGCTGGGGGGCGGCGTGCTGACGGGCCTGCTGACGGGGGCGCTGGGCGCGGCGGTGGCGGCGGTGGCGCTGGGCGTCGGTGTGGGGGAGGGGCTCGGGCTGGCACTCGCGCTGGCGGTCGGGGTGGCGCTCTGGGTGCTGCCCCGGCTCGGCTGGAGGTCGAACTGCCGGACTTCGGTGCCGTCGAGGGCGTCGGCCATGTAGGCCGTCCAGATCTCGGTGGGGAACGCGCCGCCGTTGATGCGGGTGAGTCCGGCGGTGCCGGTCAGCGGCTCCTTGGCGTGGGTCTTCGGGTGCTCGCGGAACATGCCGACGGTGGTGGCGAGTTCGGGCGTGAAGCCGGCGAACCAGGCGGACAGGTTGGAGTCGGTGGTGCCGGTCTTTCCGGCGGCCGGGCGGTCGAGGCCGAGGGCGGCGGCGCCGGTGCCGCGCGGGCTGACGACATCGCGCAGGACGTCGGTGACGGCGTCGGCGGTGCCCCGGTCGAGGGCGGTGGCGGCGACGTGGGCGGGCATCTTGGGGACGTCGATGGAGCCGCCGGAGGTGGCGCGTTCGAGCGCCAGGACGGACCAGGGGGTGTACGCCTCACCGTGGTTGGCGAAGGCGGCGTAGGCGCCGGCCAGGTTGAGGGCGCTGGGGGTGGCGGTGCCGAGGGTCATCGAGCTGTTGGCCGGGTCCATGCCGGGGACGTTGTCGGGGATGCCGAGCCGGATGGCGGTCTCGCGGACGTGGGCGAGCCCGGCGTCGACGCCCTCCTGCGCGTAGACGGAGTTGACGGACTTCACCATGGCGTAGCGCAGGGTGATTTCGCCGTAGTCGATGTCGTCCTCGTTGGGCGGCGCGTACGGGGTGGGGCCGTCGGTGACGGGCCGCTCGCTGGTGCCGTCGTAGCGGGTCTCGGTGGTGATGGGGCGGCCGTCGCCGCTGCTGCGCCCGGAGTTGAGGCCGGCGGCGAGGTCGATGGGCTTGAAGGTGGAGCCGATCTGGTTGTCCTGGCGCAGCGCGTCGTTGTAGGGCTGCCTGGCGTAGTCGGGGCCGCCGTAGACGGCGACCACGCGGCCGGTGGCGGGTTCGACGGAGGCGCCGGCGACGCGGACGTCGGTGTCGGTGGTGGGCCGGGCCCGGGGGTCGAGTTCGTCGGTGAGTTCCTGCTGGACGGCGTGGGCGAAGGCCTCCTGGCGGTCCTTGTCGAAGGTGGTGGTGATCCGCCAGCCGCCGGCCTTGAGGGTGGCGGTGTCGATGGTGCCGGAGGAGACGAGGTAGTCGTCGGCGACGCCGACGAGGTAGCCGGCCTGGCCGCCGAGGCCGGTGGCGGGCTGCGGGTCGATCGGGTCGGGGAAGGTCTGGGCGGCGCGGTCGGCCGGCTGCAGGAAGCCGAGCTGGACCATGCCGTCGAGGGCGTAGTTCCAGCGGGCGACGGCCTTCTCGCGGTTGGCGGGGGTCGCGGTCTTGACGTCGTAGGCGCTGGGGGCCTGGAGCAGGGCGGCGAGGTAGGCGCCCTGGGCGAGGCTGAGCTGGGAGGTGTCGACGCCGTAGTAGGCGTGGGCGGCGCTCTGGATGCCGTAGGCGTTGCGGCCGAAGTAGCTGCTGTTGAGGTACCCGGCGAGGATCTGGTTCTTGTCGAGCTGCTGGTCGACCTTGAGGGCGATGAGGAGTTCGCGGCCCTTGCGTTCGATGGTCTTGCTCTGGGTGAGGTAGTAGTTCTTGACGTACTGCTGGGTGATGGTGGAGCCGCCCTGCATGCCCTTGCCGGTCAGGGTGTTCCAGCCGGCCCGGACCATGCCCTTCAGGTCGACGCCGCCGTTGCGGTAGAAGGTGCGGTCCTCGGCGGCGACGACGGCGTGCTGGGTGTCGAGGGGGATCTGGGCGATGGTGACGTCGGTGCGGTTGACGGCGCCGGTGCGGGCGATCTCGGTGGTGCCGTCGGAGTAGAGGTAGATGTTGTTCTGGGCGACGGCGTGGGCGTTGGCGTCGGGCACCGGGACGATCAGGTAGAGCACGGCGAAGGAGCCGACGGCGAGGAGCAGGACGGCGGTGAGGGCGCCGAGGGTAACCCGCCAGGTCGGCAGCAGCCGGCGCCACAGCGGCAGGGCGCGGCGGGCCTGGCGGCGGGCGGCCCGCTTGGCCTGGCGGCGGGTGCTGTGGTCTGCCCTCATGGTCATGCCGCGATTATGTGCTATTTGATCCGCGATCAGGCGCTGGAAAATACGGGTGCGTGGCGTGATCGGCGACGGTACGGTGAAAGGTGCAAACCATATAGCGCACCCGGTTTCGTGCGTCCGTCGTGTCCAGCTCCGCCCGCGTGGCCCGGTACCCCCGGGTCCGGCCGGTCGGGGCCGTTCCGGCGTGCGCCGATGCCCGGCGGGTCGGCGCCGGTGCCTGGGCGTCGGTGCCTGCTCGGGGCGCTTCCGCCTGCCCGTATTTGTCGACAAGGAGACAATATGCCGAATGCTGTGCCGGCTGCGACGCAGCTCAGGCCCCCTCCGGATACCGGCGGCACCGCCCGCCTCTACCTCGCCGTCGCGAGCGGGGCCTTCCGTCGCTACTCCACCTACCGCGCCGCCACCCTCGCCGGCGCGTTCACCAACACCGTCTTCGGCTTCATCCTCGCCTACACCTTCCTGGCCCTCTGGCAGGCCCGCCCCGGCCTCGGCGGCTACGACCAGAGCGAGGCCGTCACCTACATCTGGGTCAGCCAGGCTCTGCTGGTCACCGTCGCGGTCTGGGGCGGCGGCTTCCAGGACGACGTCCAGGACCGCTTCCGCAGCGGCGACATCGCCGTCGACCTCTACCGTCCGGTCGACTTCCAGGGCTGGTGGCTGGCCACCGACCTCGGCCGGGCCGCCTTCCACCTGCTCGGGCGCGGCGTACTGCCGATGCTCGCGGGCGCGCTGGTCTTCTCGACCCGGCTGCCCGAACAGCCGCTGACCTGGGCGGTGTTCCTGCTCTCCGTACTGCTGGCGGTGGTCGTCAGCTTCGGGCTGCGGTTCCTGGTGTCGCTCACCGGCTTCTGGCTGCACGACTCCGAGGGGGTGCGCTCGGTGATGCTGGTGGTGTCGATGTTCTTCTCCGGGATGCTGCTGCCGCTCGCCCTGTTCCCCGGCTGGCTCGGCTGGATCGCCCCCGCGCTGCCGTGGGCCGCGCTGGTGCAGGTGCCGACGGACGTCTTCCTGGAGCGGAGCTCCGGCGCGGAGCTGCTCGGCGAGCTCGGCTTCCAGCTGGCCTGGGCACTGGTGCTGCTGGCCGCGGGCCGCGCGGTGCAGCAGCTCGCCACCCGCAGGGTGGTGGTCCAGGGTGGCTGAGACGACCCTCGGCCGCACCCGGTGGGCGCTGCGCGCCTGGTGGCTCACGGCCGGGATGTGGACCCGCTCGATGATGTCCTACCGGGCGTCCTTCGTACTGATGCTGGCCGCGAGCCTCTGCGTGACCTTCCTGGACTTCGTCGTCGTGCTGCTGATGTTCCAGCACACCGACACGCTCGGCGGCTGGACCCTGCCCGAACTCGGCTTCCTCTACGGCACCTCCGGCTTCGCGCTCGGCATGGCCAACCTGCTGGTCGGCAGCGTCGAGGGCCTCGGCCAGCGGATCAACGCCGGGACGCTGGACACCATGCTGATCCGCCCGGCCCCGGCGCTCGCCCAGGTCTGCGCCGAGCGCTTCTCGCTGCGCCGGCTCGGCCGGCCGCTGCAGTCGCTGGCGGTGCTGGCCTGGTCGCTGCCCGCCCTGGACGTGGCCTGGACCTGGGACCGGGTACTCCTCGTGCCGGTGCTGCTGGTCTGCGGGACGGCCATCTTCGGGGCGGTCTTCGTGGGCTTCGCGACCCTCCAGTTCTGGTGGGGCGAGGCCAGGGAGATCCAGAACGCCTTCACCTACGGCGGCGCGACCCTGCTGCACTACCCGCCGACCGTCTTCGCCAAGGAGCTGGTGGCGGGGGCGGTGTTCGGGGTGCCGCTGGCCTTCGTCAACTGGCTGCCCGCCCTGCACATCCTCGACCGCCCCGACCCGCTCGGGCTGCCCGTCGCCTTCCAGTACGCCTCGCCGGTGGCCGCCGTGGTCAGCTGCGCCGCGGCCGGCCTGGCCTGGCGCGCGGGCCTGCGCGCCTACCGCGGCACCGGAAACTAAGGAGTCCCCATGGCACTGATCGAACTAGAGGACGTCCGCCGGACCTTCACCGTCCGGGCCAGGACCGGCCGGCTGCGGCGCGAGAAGCGCGAGGTGCGGGCCGTGGACGGGCTGAGCTTCACCGTCGAGGCGGGGGAGTGCGTCGGCTACATCGGCCCCAACGGCGCGGGGAAGTCGACCACCATCAAGATGCTCACCGGCATCCTCGTCCCGACCAGCGGGCGGCTGCAGGTGGCGGGCGTCGACCCGGCCCGCGAACGGGTGGACCTCGCCCGGCGGATCGGCGTCGTGTTCGGGCAGCGGACCACGCTCTGGTGGGACCTCCCGCTGCGCGACTCCTTCGAACTGGCCCGCCGGATCTACCGGATCCCCGACCCGCGCTACCGGGCCAACCTCGACCGCTGCGTCGAACTGCTCGACCTGGGCGCCCTGCTGGACACCCCGGTCCGCCAGCTCTCGCTCGGCCAGCGGATGCGCGGGGACCTCGCGGCGGCGCTGCTGCACGACCCGCAGGTGCTGTACCTGGACGAGCCGACGATCGGCCTGGACGTGGTCAGCAAGGGGCGGGTCCGGGAGTTCCTGCGCGAGGTGAACCGCGAGCAGGGCACCACGGTGCTGCTCACCACGCACGACCTGACGGACATCGAGCAGCTGAGCGACCGGGTGATGGTCATCGACCACGGCCGGGTGGTCTACGACGGCGGTCTGGAGGGGCTGCACGCGGCCGGCGAGAGCGAGCGGACGCTGGTGGTGGACCTCGCCGAGGCGCGCCCGGCGATCGAGGTCGCCGGGGCCAGGGTGGTGAAGGTCGAGGGGCCCCGCCAGTGGCTGGCCTTCCCCGCGCAGGCGAGCGCCGCGCCCATCGTCGCGGCGGTCGCCGACCGGTACCCGTTGGTCGACCTGTCGGTCCGCGAGCCCGCCATCGAGGACGTCATCGCGCGGATGTACGCCGAGGTGGCGATCGGCTGAGGTGAGGCGTTGGGAGCCCTGGAGTCGAGGGGTTGGCGGGGGCCGCCCCGGGACGGCTCGGCCTGAGCCGGCCCGGGGCGGCCGCACGGCCGCGCCTCAGCGGACGGTGGCGGCCACGGCCTGCCGCGCGGCGGCCGCGAGCTCGTCGTCCGCCTTCTCCTCACCCACCCAGGCGAGGTGGCCGTCCGGGCGGACGAGAACCGCCCGGACGGCCGACCACTCGGGCCGCGGATCGGCCAGGGCGGCGGCGTGGCAGGGGATCCCGAGCGGCTCGCCCGGCTCCTCGCGCAGGTCGAGCAGGACGTGCCGGCCGTCGCGGAGCAGCTCGAAGAGGGTGCTGCCGCCCCCGGTGAACGCCAGGTCCGGGGCGCGGCCGCCGGTCAGCGGATGGGCCTGCGGGTCGGTCGACGGGTAGGCGACCGCGAGGGCGGAGAGCCGGCCGGCCAGGTTGTCCGAGAACTCCGGTACCTCGGCGATGAGTTCGCTGAGCAGGGTGCGCAGCGCCTGCCCCTCCGGGGTGTACGCGGTGACCAGCGCCGTCTGCGCGCGGGTGATCAGCAGGAGGTCGGCGCCGACGGGGTGGCGCTCGGCGTGGTAGCTGTCGAGCAGGCCCTCGGGCGCGGTGCCGGCCACCTCGGCCGCGAGCTTCCAGCCGAGGTTGGTGGCGTCCTGGATGCCGACGTTCAGCCCGGCGCCCCCGGCCGGGAAGTGCATGTGCGCGGCGTCGCCGGCCAGCAGGACGCGGCCTGAACGGTACTGGGCGGCCTGGTGGGTGGCGTTGCCGAACACCGAGATCCAGCGCGGGTCGCGCATCCCGAAGTCGGTGCCGGCGATCCGGCTGACCTTGGTGCGCAGGGCCTCGATGGTGAGGTCCTCGGGCCGCTCGACGCGGACGTAGTCGGGGTCGCCGCCGAGCAGGCGGTGGACGCCGCCGGGGAGCGGGAGGACCATCACCCCGCCGTTCTGGCCGGAGACGTTGAGCGGCCGGGCGGGCGGCTCGTCCAGGACGACGTCGCACAGCCAGCCCCAGGTGGTGGTGCCGGTACCGGGGAAGTCGATCCCGGCGGCGGTGCGGACGGTGCTTCTGGTGCCGTCGCAGCCGACCACGTAGGCGGCCCGCAGCCGCTCCTCGCCGTCCGGGCCCGCCACCTGCACGGTCACCCCGTCGGCGTCCTGGGTGAGCCCGGTGACGCGGTGGCCGCGCAGCACCCGGGCACCCGCGGCCACGGCGTGCTCCTCCAGCAGCTCCTCGGTGCGGGCCTGGGCCAGCGCCAGGGTGAACGGGAACGGCGTGTCGAGCGTCCGGAAGTCCACCCGGTCGTCCAGCAGGGCGAAGTGGCCGTCGGGCAGCGGCCGGCCGGAGGCGACGAAGCGGTCCACGATGCCGCGGAAGGCCAGCACCTCAAGGGTGCGCGGGTGGACGGTGAGCGCCTTGGAGTGCGGGTCCCGTTCGGTGCGGGCCTCCAGTACCGTGACCGGGACGCCGCCCAGCCGTAGCTCGGCCGCGAGCCAGAGGCCCACCGGCCCGGCACCCACCACGATGACCTGCTCCATTGTCTTTCCCTTCGTCGATGCGAGAGCGCGCCCCGCGACACCCGCCGGCCCCGGGTGCCCTCGTCGGCTCCCCGTGGTGCGACACCCGCCGTCCCCTGTGGTGGTGGCCCCGGTGTGGATTCGACCGCCCGCCCGTGCGGCCGTACGGCAGTTCACCTTCCTCACCCGTGCGGGTGGCGGACGTGACCCCTTGGCACATGGCCGAGTTGACGTTGCATCGCTCGACGGAATGTAGTTGAAGGGGCAGCGCCCGATGACCGTACCCGACGTGACCGTGGTGATCGCGGTCTACAACACCATGCCGTATCTGACCGCCTGCCTGGACTCGCTCGTCGGGCAGACCATCGGGCCGGCGCGCATGGAGGTGGTCGCGGTCGACGACGGCTCGACGGACGGCGGCGGGGCCCTCCTGGACGACTACGCGGCCCGCCACCCGGGCCTGTTCACGGTGCTGCACCAGCCGAACTCCGGCGGCCCGGCCGCGCCGACCAACCGGGGCCTGGCCCTCGCCCGCGGCCGGTACGTGCTCTTCCTCGGCGCCGACGACTGGCTCGGCGCCGAGGCGCTGGAGCGGATGGTGACGGCCGCCGACACCTGGGGGTCGGACGTGCTCATCCCCAAACAGGTCGGCGTGAACGGGCGGTTGGTCCCGCAGGGCATCTTCGCCGCCACGGCCGCCTCGGTCGGCTTCGAGGACTCCGCGCTGGCCTGGGCGCTCGCCGACACCAAACTGTTCCGGCTGGAGCCGCTCAGGCGCCACAACCTCGCCCGCAACGAGGACTTGAAGGTCTACTCGGACCAGCCGTTCACCCTGGCGGCCTGTCTGCGGGCCGGCCGGATCTCCGTCCTCGCCGACTACGACTACTACTTCCTGGTGCTGCGCGAGGACCGCGGCAACGTCACCCAGCGGGCCGGCTCCCTGGACCGGCTGCGCGGGGTCGCCGCCGTCCAGTGGGTCGCCGCCGAACACGCAGCCCCGGGGCCGCAGTTGGACGCCATCAGGGCCAGGCACTTCGGCTGGGAGGTGCCGCAGCTGCTCCAGGCCGACCTGCTGCGCCAACCCGAGGAGCTCCAGCGCCGGATCTGCGACGGGGTCGCCGACCTGGTACGGCAGTTCGGCGCCCGCGAGGTGTACGACCGGCTCCCGGTGGCCGACCGGCTGCGGCTCGAACTCGCCGCCACCGGAAGGATCGAGGCCCTTCGGGAGCTGATCCGGTACGAGGCCGGGCACGGCGACCCGCCGGTCGTGGTCGACGGGCGCCGCCACTACGCGGGCTACCCGGCCTTCCGGGACGCCGCACTCGCCCTGCCCGACGAGCTGTTCCTGCTCGCCGAGGCGCCGCCGGACCCGCCGCCCCCCACCCTGGTCCAGCAGGTCTGGCGCGGCGCGGTGCCCGCCGTCCTGCGCCGCAGGCTGCGGCGCTACCCGGCCTGGCGGCGGCTGGCCGCGAGCGTGAACGGAGGCCGGCGGTGAGCCCGGTGAGCCCGTTGGACATCTGCGTGGTCGGCCTCGGCAAGCTCGGGCTGCCGCTGGCCGTCCAGTTCGCCGCCAAGGGGCACCGGGTGACCGGCGCGGACATCTCGCCCGAGGTGGTGGCCTGCGTCAACCTGGGCCGGCCGCCGTTCCCCCGGGAGGCGGGCCTGGACGAGGCGCTGAAGCGGGTGGTGGCCGAGCGGCGGCTGTGCGCCACCACCGACACCACCGCCGCGGTGGCGGGCGCGCAGGCCGTCGTCCTGGTCGTCCCGCTGATCACCACCGCCGAGGGCGCCCCCGACTTCGCGCTGCTGGACGCCGCCACCGACGCGGTGGCCGCCGGGCTGCGCCGGGGCGCCCTGGTCAGCTACGAGACCACCCTGCCGGTCGGGGTGACCAGGGGCCGCTGGGCGCCGCGGCTGGCGGCCGGCTCCGGGCTCGTCCCCGGCCGGGACTTCGCCCTGGTCTTCAGCCCGGAGCGGGTCCGCACCGGCCGGGTCTTCGCCGACCTGCGGCGCTACCCCAAGCTGGTCGGCGGCATCGACCAGGCGGCCACCCGGCGCGGCGCCGAGTTCTACCGCGAGGTGCTGGACTTCGACCCGCGCCCCGACCTGGAGCGGCCCAACGGCGTCTGGGAGCTGGAGTCGGCGGAGGCCGCCGAGTTCGCCAAGCTCGCCGAGACCACCTACCGGGACGTCAACATCGCCCTCGCCAACCAGTTCGCCCGCTACGCGGACCGGGTCGGGGTGGACTTCGCGGCCGTCGCGGACGCCTGCAACTCGCAGCCGTTCAGCCATCTGCACCGGCCGGGGATCGCCGTCGGCGGCCACTGCATCCCGGTCTACCCGCGGCTGTACCTGTGGAACGACCCCTCGGCGACGGTGGTGCGGGCGGCGCGCGAGGCGAACCTGGAGATGCCGGCCTACGCGGTCGGGGTGCTGGAGGGGGCGCTGGACGGCGGCCTGGCGGGGCAGGGCGTCCTGGTGCTCGGCGCCTCGTACCGGGGCGGGGTGAAGGAGACGGCCTACTCCGGGGTGTTCCCGCTGGTCGAGGCGTTGCGGGCGGCCGGTGCGCGCCCCCATGTCGCCGATCCGCTCTACCGCGCGGACGAGCTGGCGGCCCTCGGGCTGCCCGCGTACGGCGGCGAGCCGCTGGTGGCGGCGGTGCTCCAGGCCGACCACCCGGAGTACCGCGATCTGGCGCCCGCCGACCTGCCGGGTGTGCGGGTGCTGCTGGACGGGCGCCGCTGCACCGATCCGGCCCGCTGGGCGGAGCCGGGGGTGCGCCGGATCGTCCTGGGCGGTACCTGACGGGCTGGTCCGGGTCGGTGGGGCCGGCCGTTCGGTTCTGTTCGGTCGGGCCCGCCGGTTCGGTTCTGTTTCGGTCGGGCAGGCCCGGCGGGCGGAGCGGGAGGGGGCGTGTGAGCCGCCGTCACGGCGCGCGGGGGCGTCAAACGGGGTGAGGCCGTCCGCTCGCGCCGGGCAGCGGGCAGACTGGCGGGGTGAGTGACGAATCCTTCAGCGGGACCGGCCCCGGGGTCCGGTTCACCGCGGCCGACGAGGAGAAGCGACACGGCGTCCGCCGGATGAAGACCATCGCGACCGGCCTGCTGGCCTTCGCGACCCTGGTCTTCGTCCTGGCCACCTGGGCGAAGGCGGCCGGCGCCGGGTCCTGGGCGGGCTACCTGGCGGCCGCCGCCGAGGCCGGCATGGTCGGCGCGCTCGCCGACTGGTTCGCCGTGACCGCGCTGTTCCGCCGCCCGTTCGGCCTGCCGATCCCGCACACCGCGATCATCCCCACCAAGAAGGACGCCTTCGGCAAGTCGCTCGGCGACTTCGTCGGCGACAACTTCCTCGCCGGGCACGTGGTGCGCGGCCGACTCGCCGCCCTGGGCATCGCCCGGCGGCTGGGGGAGTGGCTCGCCGCCCCCGGCAGCGCCGAGCGGGTCACCAAGGAGGCCTCGGCGGCGCTGCGCGGTGTGCTGGCCGTGCTGCGCGACGAGGACGTGCAGGCGGTCGTCGGCGAGGCGGTCACCCGGCGGGCCGCCGCCACCTCGGTGGCCGAGCCGATGGGCCGGATGCTCGGCAAGGTGGTCGCCGACGGCGGGCACCACGGCGTGGTCGACCTGATCGCCGTCCGGGCGCACGACTGGCTGGCCGAGAACCACGAGGAGGTCGTCCAGCGGGTCACCCAGAAGACCCCGGGCTGGACGCCGAAGTTCCTCGACCACCAGGTCGGCGAGCGGGTCTACAAGGAGCTGATGCGGTTCGTCACCGACATCCGGGACGATCCGGACCACGCCGCGCGCGGTGCGGTCGACAACTTCCTCGCCGACTTCGCCACCGAGCTGCAGACCGATCCGGAGACCATCGCCCGGGTCGAGCGGGCCAAGGCCGAGCTGCTGGCCCGCTCCGAGGTCCAGGACCTGATCGCCTCCACCTGGGCCGCCGTCCGCACCCTGGTGCTGAACGCGGCCGAGGACGAGGACAGCGAACTGCGCCGGCGCATCCGCGAGGGCGTGCGCAGCTTCGGCGAGCGCCTGGCGACGGACCCGAAGCTCCAGGCCAAGGTGGACGGCTGGCTCCAGGACGCCGCCCAGTACCTGGTGGACACCTACCGGGCGGAGATCACCTCGCTGATCTCCGACACCGTGGCGGGCTGGGACGCCGACGACGCCTCCCGCAAGATCGAGGCCAACGTGGGCCGCGACCTGCAGTTCATCCGGATCAACGGCACCGTGGTCGGCGCCCTGGCCGGACTGCTGATCCACACCGTGGCGGTCGCGCTCGGGGGGTGAGCCCCCGGGTGTGCCTATTCTTGCGAGCACCACCGATACGCGCGTAGAGGAAGAAGGGCACCACCGTGGTCCAGCCGGACGGAAGTCGGATCGGAAACCCCGCAGGGAACCGTGGCATCGAGGCGTTCATCGCCGGCATGCCCAAAGCAGAGCTGCACGTCCACCACGTCGGATCGGCCTCGCCCCGGGTGGTCGCCGAACTGGCCGCCCGCCACCGCGGCCAGTCCAAGGTGCCGGTCGACCCGGCGGCCCTCGCCGAGTACTTCACCTTCACCGACTTCGCCCACTTCATCGAGGTCTACCTCAGCGTCGTCGACCTGATCCGCGACGCCGAGGACGTCCGCTCGCTGACCTACGGCGTCGCCGAGGACATGGCGCGGCAGAACATCCGCTACGCCGAGCTGACCATCACCCCGTACTCCTCGGTCCGCCGGGGCATCCCGGACGTCGCCTTCATGGAGGCGATCGAGGACGCCCGGATCCGCGCGGAGAAGGAGCTCGGCGTCGTCCTGCGCTGGTGCTTCGACATCCCCGGCGAGGCCGGCCTGGCCTCCGCCGAGGAGACCGCGCGGCTGGCCGTCGACCTCGCCCCCGAGGGCCTGGTCAGCTTCGGCCTCGGCGGGCCGGAGATCGGCGTGCCGCGCCCGCAGTTCAAGCCGTACTTCGACCGCGCCCGGGCCGCCGGCCTGCACAGCGTCCCGCACGCGGGCGAGACCACCGGCCCGGAGACGGTCTGGGACGCGCTGCGGCTGCTCGGCGCCGAGCGCATCGGCCACGGCACCCAGGCGGTCAAGGACCCGGCGCTGATGGACTACCTCGGCGAGCACCGCATCCCGCTGGAGGTCTGCCCGACCTCCAACATCGCCACCCGGGCGGTGGAGCGGATCGAGGACCACCCGATCCGGCAGATGGTGGACGCCGGCCTGCTGGTCACCGTCAACAGCGACGACCCGCCGATGTTCGGCACCGACCTGAACACCGAGTACGCGGTGGCGGCCCGGCTGCTGGACCTGGACGAGGCGGGCGTCGCCGCACTCGCCCGCAACGCCGTCGAGGCGTCCTTCCTGGACGCGGGCGGCAAGGCCCGGATCGTCGGCGAGATCGACGCCTACCTGGCCGGGTGGGACCGGGGCTGACGCGCCTGCGGGGGCCCGGTCCACCGCTGGGCTGATGGCCCCGTCTGCTGCAGTATCGACCGCCCCGCCGGGCTCTCCGGCGGGGCGGTCGTGCGTCTCCGGGAGGCCGGGGTGCCGGGGTGCCGGGGTGGTGCGCAGGGGTGCGCCTTGGCGTGCCGCGGTGAGCCGTGGCGCCACTCTTTCGAGTGATGGCGCCATAATGGCTTCACATGGCGCCATGGGTGTGCCATCCTTGCGGCATGGACCTCACGCCGTACGTCGACAACCTCCGGCACGAGCTCGCGGTGGCCGCGGGCGCGGGCGGAGACGAAGCCCGCGCCCTGGCCGAGCGGCTCACCAGCCCGCTGGAGTCGGCCGTCCGGCTCACCCTGCTCAACGCCCTGTCCGCCGCCATGGGCGAGGTCACCCGGGAGTTGGCGCCCGGCTCGGTCGATGTGCGGCTGCGCGGGCTGGATCCCGAGTTCGTGGTGACGCCGCCGCCCCTCTCGGAGCCGTTCGAGGAGGAGAGGGAGCCGATGGCGTCATCCATGGCGCCATCGGTGGCGCCACCGCTGTCGGGCGAGGCCGACGACAGCGGCACCGCGCGGATCAACTTCCGGCTCCCCGCCCATCTGAAGACCAGGGTCGAGGACGCCGCCGGGCAGGAGGGCCTCTCGGTCAACGCCTGGCTGGTCCGGGCCGTCGCCACCGCCCTGGAGCCGGGCGAGCCTACGCGGCCCGGCGGCCGGGCCCGGCGCGGGACGGGCCAGGGCTACACGGGCTGGGTCCGTTAGGGCCGCTCCGGCTGAGGCATCACCCGAGCACGTCATCTTCACCCCGCTGACCGGCGGGAACGCAGAGCAAACGCACACCGAGCCAGGAGGACGGGACAGCCATGCCTACTTTCGACACCCCCGAGCCGATCACCGCGACCCTTGAGTTCGAGATGGGGACGGCCCGGATCACCGCGGGCAAGCGCCTCGACACCGTGGTGGAGGTGATCCCGACCGTCGCTACCGAGGAGGCCGACGTCCGGGTCGCCCAGCAGACCACCGTGACGTACGAGGGCGGCCGACTGCTGGTCAAGGGCCCCAAGCGGCGCACGCTGTTCGGCCGCCCGGGGTCCATCGACGTCACCGTCGAGCTCCCGGCCGGCTCGGAACTCCTGGGCACCTCGCAGCTGGCGGGCTTCACCTGCAAGGGGCCGCTCGGCGAGGTCCGGCTGAAGACCTCCCTCGGGGACATCAGGGTCGCCGAGGCGGCGTCCGCCCGCCTCAAGACCGACCACGGGGACATCC
The DNA here is from genome assembly GCF_043202015.1 of Kitasatospora sp. NPDC048239. Lineage (NCBI taxonomy): Bacteria > Bacillati > Actinomycetota > Actinomycetes > Kitasatosporales > Streptomycetaceae > Kitasatospora > Kitasatospora sp. NPDC048239. The sequence continues at coordinate 143,033 of NZ_JBICZP010000013.1, forward strand.
AGCTGGATTCGGTGACGGGCGACGCCGAGGTGACCGGGTCGGGCCACGTCGAGGTCGCCCGGGTCGGCGGCGAGGCGACCGTCAAGAACACCAACGGCGAGACGTCGATCGGCGAGATCCACGGGGCGCTGACGGCCACCGCCTCCAACGGCCGGATCACCATCGGTGTCGCCCACGCCGGGATCGAGGCGCAGACGGCCAACGGCGCCATCCGGATCCGTGAGGTGGCGCGGGGCAGGGTCACCCTCCTGACCTCCGCCGGCGACATCGAGGTCGGCATCCGGGAGTCCACCGCCGCCTGGCTCGACGTGCACACCAAGGTCGGCAGTGTGCGCAACTCGATCGGCCCGAGCGAGGCGCCCGGCGCCGAGGAGGAGTCCGTGTCGGTGCGGGCCCGCACCTCCGTCGGCGACATCACCATCCGGCGTGCCTGAGCCGCCGCCACCCTGCACCGCGTGAAGGGGGACCACTCATGACCACCACACTCACCGCCGCCTCGGCGATCTCCGTCTCCGGGCTGCGGAAGTCCTACGGGGACAAGACGGTGCTCGACGGCGTCGACCTGGACATCCCGGAGGGCACGGTCTTCGCCCTGCTCGGCCCGAACGGCGCGGGAAAGACGACCGCCGTGCAGATCCTGTCCACCCTGATCCCGGCGGACGCCGGGGTGATGCGGGTGGCCGGACACGACCTGGTCCGGGAGGTCGACGGCGTACGCGCCGCGATCGGCGTCACCGGCCAGTTCTCGGCGGTGGACAACCTGCTCACCGCCGAGGAGAACCTGCTCCTGATGTCGGACCTCAACCACCTCCGCCGTCGGGAGGGGCGGAGGCGGGCGGAGGGGTTGCTGCGGCGGTTCGACCTGACGGAGGCGGCCAGGAAGCCGGTCGTGACCTTCTCGGGAGGGATGCGGCGCAAGCTCGACCTGGCGATGACGCTGATGGGGGAGCCGCGGGTCATCTTCCTGGACGAGCCGACCACCGGGCTGGACCCGCGCAGCCGGCGGACGATGTGGGAGATCATCCGCGGGCTGGTGGCGGACCAGGGCGTGACGGTCTTCCTGACCACGCAGTACCTGGACGAGGCGGACGAACTCGCGGACCGGATAGCCGTCCTGGACGGCGGCCGGATCGTCGCCGAGGGCACGGCGGAGGAGCTGAAGCGGCTCGTCCCGGGCGGCCGGATCCGGGTCCGCTTCGCCGATCAGGGGAGGCTCGACGAGGCGGCCGCGCTGTTCGACTACGCGGCGCCCGACCGGGAGGCGCTGACCCTGGACATCCCGGGGGACAACTCGGTCGTGACGGTGAAGGCCGTCCTGGACGTCTTCGACAACGCGGGCGTCCGGGCGGAGTCGCTCACGGTGGAGACGGCCGACCTGGACGACGTGTTCCTCACCCTGACCCAGGAGGGCGGCAGGCAATGAGCATCGCGACGAGCCATGCCGTCGGCGACTCGCTGACGATGCTGCGCAGGAACCTCAAACACGCGCTGCGGTATCCGTCGTTGACCTTCGCGGTCGTGATGATGCCGGTCATGATGCTGCTGCTGTTCAACTACGCGTACGGCGACGCGTTGGGGGTGGGGATCGGGGGCGGGGAGTACATCGACTACGTCACGCCGGGGATCGTGCTGATGGCGGCCACATCGGGGGCGCTGGTGACGGCGATCGGGGTGTGCATGGATGTGACGGAGGGGATCGTCAACCGCTTCCGGACGATGGCCATATCGAGGTCGGCGTTCCTGACGGGGCATGTGGTCGGCAGCCTGATACAGACGATGATCGGGCTGGTGCTGGTGGTCGCGGCGGCGTTCGCGATGGGCTTCCGTCCGAATGCGAGCCCGGTGGAGTGGCTCGCGGCCGCGGGGCTGCTGGTGTTCGTGACGCTGGCGCTGACGTGGCTGTCGGCGGGCATCGGACTGGTGGCGAAGACGGTGGAGAGCGCGAGCAACATCCCGATGCCGCTGCAGTTCATGCCGTTCATCGGGAGCGCGATCGTCCCGCCGGACTCGATGCCGACGGCACTGCGGTGGTTCGCCGAGTACCAGCCCTTCACGCCGATCATCGAGACGCTGCGGGGTCTGCTGATGGGGACGCCGATCGGCAGTAGCGCCGTGAGCGCACTGGGCTGGTGCGTGGCGCTGACGCTGGTCGGCTACGTCTGGGCGAAGAGGGTCTTCCACCGCCCGGCGAAGTGAGCGACTGGAGAAGATCGAAGGGCCCTCCGCCGATGAGGCGGAGGGCCCTTCGCGTGTTGCCGGTCAGACGTCGAACTCACCGTTGCGGATGCCGGAGAGGAGGTCGCGCCATTCGTCGGTGGTCAGTTGGGCGATGGCGTCAGGCTGGAGGCTGCTGCGGAGGTAGACGGTGTCGGGGGTGATGGCCACCTCGGGGCAGTTGCTTGCGTTCGCGCATGCAGCAGGGCGTATCCAGGGCAGGCTCTCCATCTCCCTACATCTCCTTCTTGATCTTCGCGATCAGATCGCGTGAGCTCTCGACCGAGAGTGACCGCTCAGTCATCTGCTCCATGATCGCGCGATACTTGTCCAGGTGTTCTGCCGCGTGAAGGAAGACCGGGCCTTCTACCGAGTCGTACAGGACCGTATCAAGGCGTGGCACGAGGCCGTTCATGTAGCTGACCGCCTGCCCTGATCCCTTGAAGCCGTTAGCTTCGAAGCTCACTACGCGCAGCGTCACATGCGGAAGCTGGGAGAGCTCAAGCAGTTGCTCCAACTGTCGCCGTGCGGGGTGGCGGCCGCCGAAGCGCATGTGGAGGGCGGCTTCGTGCACGATTGCCGTGTACGGCTGAGCGCCCTCCGTCATCAAGGTCGCGGCACGCCGCATACGATGCTCGACCCGTGTCTCCACCACACGTGGCGTGAGCGGCACCTGGGCATCCTGGAAGATAGCCCGGCTGTATTCCTCGGTCTGCATGGGGCCGGGAGGATGGCAGATCTGATACGAGTGCATGCCCCGGGCATGAAACTCAACCTCGCAGATGTCCAGGAATCCGAGTGGTACTACACCTCGGTACTCCTCCCACCACCCCTTGGCCTTGTCACCCGCCGTCGACGCGAGAGCGCTGACGTAATCGGTGTCGTTCTCTCCATATTTGCGCGCAAGGGCGATCACTCGCTCGGGAGTCACAGAGTAGAGAGCCTGCTCGATGAGCGTGATCTTGTTGCGGTCCACGCCGAGGACGGTGGCGGCCTCCGCAGTGGTGGTGCCGGCGGCATCGCGCATCTTTCGGAGCTCGATGCCGACCCGCTGCCGTCGTGCGCTTGGAGTAGGTGGCATGCGCCCAAGCATCTACTGCGACGGTGTTGCGAGTCCAGCCACTCTTAAGCAGTACATGTACTCAAGAATCTAGTACATGTACTGCTCGATGCCCTACAGTCTGTGATGCACCGCTCACCGGACTGGCCGTCAATAACGTCCAGAATCAGGGCAGTTGGTACCAGCTGCCCGGGCACCGAAGAGCACTCGTATGCGGCGCCTCCAACCCCGCTGCGGGCTTGCTCACGGCGACAGACCTCCAGGTGTGCCCCCTCTACACCGCAGGGAGATTCCCCGTGTGTAACCTCAACGCCCCTTCCCTCACCCTCGCCCGGCAGGCTCTGCATGACGCCATGGCCCGCACCGGGTGGGACTCCGACGCCATCTTCGGCGCCGAACTCGCCCTCGCCGAGCTGATCGTCAACGCCTGGCGGCACGGCCGGACGGCCTCCCCGGTGGTCCTGGTCGTCATCCTCGGGGGCACGCTCCGGGTCTCCGTCTCCGACGAGAGTTCCGACCTCCCCGAGCAGCGCCGGGCCGCCGAACTCGCCGAGTCCGGGCGGGGCCTCCAGCTGATCGAGGGCCTCACCCACCGCTGGGGCGCCGAGCCGCAGAAGCGGGGCAAGAATGTCTGGTTCGAGCTGGACTGCGCCGCGTGAGCGCCCTCCAGCCGGTCGAGCCGGCCGACCCCGGGATCCGCCTGCTCACCGAGCGCCAGGTGGCCGAGATGATCACCGAACTGCGATCCCTCGGCAAGGAGTTCGGCATCCTGCTGCCCTCCGTCACCACCCACAGCATCGTCGACGGCCGGGTGCTGGTCTCCTTCGGCAACGGTCCGACCAGCACCGTCATCAACCTCCTCGCCCTCCTGCGGCACTACAAGCAGGCGAAGGGTTCCTCGTGAGCAACGTGATCCACCTGGTGGCGGCGGCCGTCCACGCGGGCACCACCACTGTCCCCTACCTGGGTGTCGAGCCCTCTCCGGACTGCGCCGTGCAGGTCCGCCTGGCCGTGGACGAGCCCGTCGGCGCGGATCCGGACGAGCAGCTCGTCTTCCGCCTCACCCGCGAGCAGGGCGAGGACCTCATGCACGGGCTGGCCTGGCAGCTCGGCTGGCGCTGTGGTCGGCCGCTCCTCACCGCGCCGAGGCCGCCGTGCTCGGACTGCTGATCCTCAACATCCTGGCCGCCCTCCTCGGCGCCCTCTGCCAGGACCGGACGGAGGCCCTCCGCCACCGCACCGCCACCCCCGGCGCCGACTCCGTCGGCATACGCGACTGACCGAACCAGGCCCGGTGCCTCGGGGGCGCTGCACAGGAAGTCGGGCAGGCCGACTTCCTGTGCAGTCTTGGGGTGGTCGCCGTGCGGCCGCGCCGACCGCGCGGTGCCGGGGGTCAGATCAGCGCCACCTGCGGCACCGGCGCGGTGCCGCGGTGGAGCCAGGCACGCTCGGCCGCCGACCAGGTGGTGGTGGTCACCAGGTAGATCCCGGCGGCCAGCGGCACCAGCGCGGCGAACAGCACCGTGCCGAAGGACAGGTACGGCAGCAGGCCCATACCCGGCTGCGGGGTGGCCTGCCTACCGGCCGGCAGCGCGGCCTGGGTGGCGGCCTGGGCCGCGGCCGCCTTGCGGGCCCGGCGGAATCCGACGTAGCCGACGGCGGCCAGGGCCGCGTACAGGAGGCCGAACACCACCAGCTGTCCGGCGCCGTGCGCGCCGCCGACGTGCAGACCGAGCGGGACCCCGAACACGGTGTGGCCGAGCAGGTCGTTCGGGGTGGTGAACAGGCGGTACATCACCGAGAAGAACGGGATCTGCACCAGCATCGGGAGGCAGCCCGCGAACGGCGAGGCCTTCTCCTTCTTGTACAGCTCGGCGAGCGCCGCCTGGAGCTTCTCCGGCTTGCCCTTGTGCTTGCGGTTCAGCTCCGCGATGTGCGGCGCCAGCCGGGCGCGGGCCTTCTCACCGCGCGCCGCCGCCCGGGCCAGCGGGTGCAGGGCGAGTCGGACGCAGACGGTGAACAGGACGATCGCGAGCGCGGTCGGCAGGACCTGCGCGAGGGCGGAGACGACATCGTGGGCCAGGCCGACGGCCGGGTCGAGCAGCGAGAAGACGGACATGGTGAAGCGAGCCCTCCGGGGTCTCAGGAATTCGAGTACGAGACGGAGGACGGCCGCGAACGGTGGAGCTCGGGGGGTTACGCGGCCGCCGGGGCCGCACCGGGTGCCCTGGGGCGTCGTTTGCCCCGGGCGTCCGGATCGCGCTGCGGAAGGAAGGCCGTGTGCAGGGCCCGGCGCCGCAGCACCCCGGCCCGTACCGAGGCCGGCGCCCGTGCGCCCAACAGCCGCGCACCGGCCAGGGTCCCCGCCACCGCCCCGGCCAGCAGCACCACGGCCGCCGTGGCCGCGACCGAGGTGAGCGTCCCACCCTCGGTCAGCAGCTCCCCACTCAGCACCCGGAGCAGTCCGAGCAGCATCGCGATCACACTCACGCGTCCCGCCCTCCTCACTTCTCCGGTCACCGGGCATCCGGGCACTTCGACACTTCACGCGTCGAACACTGAGGACGATGGTACGTCCTACGGGGGTTTGCGGACGCTAGTACGAGTCGACGGCCTCGACCCAGACCTGGTCGGTGCCACCAGGTCCGGATGCGATCCAGAAGACCACCCCGGTCGCGTCATGGCCGGGTGACTCGGGGACGAGACTGCCTCGCCGGATCATCGGCAGTGTCGTCGGATCGGCGGCTCCGATGTGTTGGAACGCCTTCAAGGCGGTTCCGTCGGGTGGCCACGCCGTATCCCATCTGGCGACCCCGGTGTCTTGGACGAAACCGGCCGTATCGCCCTCCGGCAGGCGAAAGGAGAGGACGGCGTAGTCACCCTGAAAACCGATCTGGTAGCCCCAGCGGACATCGACCGCCGACGCCGGGATCCGTAGGTGCGCGAAGTCGGCGACCCGAGCCGAGGTGGCGTCGGTCACCCACGACCCCGGCCGCCCGCTGTCCGGCGCGGGGTGCCGGTCCTGCCTGTCCAGCCAGTAGACGCCACCTACCAGCGCCAGAGCGCCCACCAGCGCGAGCACGGCCGACCAGACCACCAGGCGCCTACGGGTGCGCGCCGACTTCATCTGGTCTCCCTGTTCGGGTCGGTACTCCCGCCCTCGCGGTCGCTGTTCCGCTCACCTGTACCGGCTGGACGAAAAGGGGCACCGTCGCCCAGGTTGCGAGTCATCGTGGTGCTCGCGCCCCTGATGTCGAACTCCTGAGCCAGTCCGGTCTGGTGCAACTTCGCCAGGTCGCTGTCCTTGACGGTGGTCCCGGCAATCGGGGTCCCCTTCGTCGGATCCCAGTTGTAACGATCCCAGACGTTGACCTGGTACTGCATGGAGATCTGGACCTTGCCGTCGGGCCCCGGTTTCGCGGTCACCACGCCGGAGGAGACGTAGGCGTGGCTTCCCACGGCCAGGTACCAGTTCCGTTGTGCCTCACTGTCGAATGTGCGATGCGCGTTCGGCGCTTCCACCGGGATGGCGACCGCCGCCCCGCCGGACTTCTCGTAGGCGGCCAGAGCGGCCTGGCGCCACTGGGCGTCGTTGGCGGCAAGCTGCAGCTCCACCTGGTCGCGAAAGTTGTTGTCGTCGCGGAGCATCCGGTCCACATCGACGTTGATGGGTTCGCCGCTACCGTCCAGGTAGTGCAGCATGTGCCGTCCGGCATCCGGGTAGCCCACGAAGGAGCCGGCGCTGACCAGCCCGTAGGCGGTCAGCTGGCTCATCCGGTCGTCCGCCCCGGGCTCGCGCACCCCGAAAGGGCCTGTGCCGGTATCGGGTGCGGTCCACTGGTACTGGGTCGGCCCCATGATCCCCGCGTCGGCGAGTTCTCCGGGATTGGTGGTGAGCAGCCCGGCGCGCACCACCGGATCCAGCGACGCCCACCAGCCCGGTACGTCCTCGCGGTTCTTGGGAATGCCCGCTGCGCTGGTCAGATCGGCCTTGGCGTTCTGTACGGCGTCGCCACGGGTCGCCGGGTCGACCTCGTCCGGGTTGATCGCACGCAAGGCGGACGCCGCCGTCATGTCCGCTTCGGTGGCTGCCGCCACAGCCTTGCGGATGTCCTCGACGTGGTGCTGGACCTCGTCCCATTTCCGTTGTTGGTGCGCGATCGCGTCCGTGTCGTTGCGCTCCTCCGGTGGGAGGGGAAGAAGGGTGACACCGCCGTCCTCGGCCACTGTCGCTCCGAGGGCTTCGATATCTCCGATCGCCCGGAGGAGGTTCCGCTGGGCTTCGGCGAAGGCGGATCTGGCCCGTCGTAGAGCGGCGGTGATCGCGAGGGCCTCGTAGTGGAAGACGCTGAGTTCGTCGGCGAGGAGACCGATCTCGCGCCCCGCCTCGTCTGCGGCCGGTCCTGTCCAGGAGCGAGGCCCTGGCGCGGCGAGGGAGGAAGGGTCGCTTCCGGTCAGCGGACGCAGGATGGCGGAGCGGACTTCTGCCGCGATCTGCTCGGTGTGGCCGGAGACCCCGTTCCAGGTGTCGCCGGCCCGATCGAGAGGCTCAAGTACGACATGCCGGAGTTGGGCGAAGGTCACCATCGGCTCACGGCGCCCTGAACTGGGCGGCGGCGGAGTGGTCGGTGGCCCGGTAGTTCGACGCCGTGGCCTCAAGGCGGTCGGCCGTCATGCCGAGCCGGTGCTCGATGCTCGTCCACCGGGCCTTCCAGGCCGTGAGCAGCTGGGTGAGCGCCGACCCGGAACTCCAGCCGTCGCCGAGGGTGCGGGCCGCCGCCGCCGTGTCCGGCTCGGCGTGGCTCACGGTGGTGTGGAGCTCGCCCTGTAGACGGCGGGCGACTCCCGCGGCGTAGGTCAGTACGGCGGGTTCGATGTGGACGTGCCCCGCGCCGGTTCCGCCGCCGGACCACGGGCCCGACGTGTCGGGTCGGGCTAACGGTGAGGCCCGCGGCGGGCTGTTCTGCCCGTAGAGCCAGGGGTTTTGCCGTGCCTCGCCGGTGTCGGCCATCCAGAGCCCCCTCCTGTACCGAGTCGATGGTCGGACGTTAACGCACGGTCCTTCCCGGCGTTGGGCGATTGCCGATGCGCGTGCCGTAGCCACGGGGGCTACGCGGGGCTACCTTGGAGGGATGAAGACGATTACCCAGCGGGAGTTCCGGAACAACTCCGCCGCGGTGATGGACGCCGTGGAGGCGGGGGAGACCTTCCACATCACCAGGAACGGGGTCGAGGTCGCGGAGCTGCGGCCGGTCGCAGGTCGGCGGCGGTTGAGTGCGGAGGAGCTGGTGGCCCGGCACGTGAAGCTGCCGCGGGTCGACTACCAGCAGATGCGCAAGGAGGCCGAGGAGTACTTCGGGCCCGAGGAGCTGGTGGGGGACGAGGGCGACGACCCGTTCGAGCGGCGGCGTGGCTGAGCGCCGGCGGGCGCCCCGGCGGCGGCCGGCCGGGGTGCTGGACACCTGCGTCTACATCGACCTGGCGCTGCTCAGCCCGGCCGACCTGCCGGCCGTGCCCGAGCTGACCGCGATCACCTTCGCCGAGCTGCAGCAGGGCGTCTCGATGGCGCGGGACCCGGTCAGCCGGGCGGCGCGGCTGGAGGTGCTCGGGGCGGCGATGGCGGACTTCGACCCGCTGCCGTTCGACGCGGCCGCCGCCTCCCGGTACGGCACGCTGGTCACCCTGACCATCGCCGCCGGGCGCCAGCCGCGCCCGCGCCGGATCGACCTGATGATCGCGGCCGTCGCCTCCGCCCACGGGCTGCCGCTGTACACGCGCAACGTGGCGGACTTCCGCGGGCTGGGCGCGGCCGTCGAGGTCATCGGGATCTGACGGCCGGGCCCGTGGGCGGCGGGCGCCTTCGCTGGCACAGCGCTGGTACAACGCCGGCGCAGCGCCGGTTCAGCGCGGGCGCAGCCCGTCGAAGACCACCTCGAAGATCCGCTGCCGGGCGGCCGGGTCGGCTCCGAGCTGCTCCATCGCCGTGGTGGTGCCGACCAGCAGGGCGATCAGCTCCGGCAGGCCCAGCTCCGAGCGGACCGCCCCGGCCTGTTGGGCCCCCGCCAGTAGCTCGGCCAGTTGTGCCCGGATCACCGCGCTGGACTCCTGCAGGGCCGCGTGCGCGTCCACTCCCGCCGCGGCGAGCGCCTGGGCGAACTCGTTCTTTCCCGCGGACTGGTCGATCACCAGCCGGAAGCAGTCGAAGAAGGCCTCGGCGGGCTCGGACTCGGCGGCCAGCCGCGCGGTCCGGGCGGCGATCGCCTCCAGCCTGCGCACCATCACCGCCTCCAGCAGCGCCTCCTTGGTCGGGAAGTGCCGGAAGAGCGTGCCGACCCCGACCCCGGCGGCCCGGGCGATCTCCTCGGTCGGCACGCCGACGCCGCGGGTGGTGAACACCTCCGTGGCGACGTCCAGCAGCCTGGCCCGGTTACGGGCCGCGTCCGCCCGCAGGGGGCGTTCCTGGGCGCCGCTCATCCCTCCCACCCTTCCCTGCCGATGGCAGAGCCGCACTGGACAATCGGAGTCGCCAGTCCGTATCGTTGAAAACCTGAGTCGCTAGTCCGATTCTAGCGGCCGGTCCGGCTGGGGGTTGATCATGTCCGAGACGCTGTCACCGCGCGAGGTCTTCCGAAAACTGCTCGACGGCATCACTGCGGGGCGCTTCTCCGAGTTGGCCGAGCTCTACGCCGAGGACGCCGTGGTGGAGACCGTGTTCGAGCCGGTCGGGCCGCGCCGGTTCGAGGGGCGGGCCGTGCTCGCGGCGCGGTTCGCGGAGGTCGCCGCTCATATGCCCATGGAGCTGACCGCGACGGACGTGGTGATCCGGGAGACCGGCGACCCGGAGGTGATCGTCGCCGAGTGGACCTACCAGGTGCACCACCGGGTGACCGGGCAGGACTTCGAGGCCGCCAACATCCAGGTGCTGCGGGTCCGCGACGGCCTGATCGTCAGCAGTCGGGACTACCACGACCACCTGGCCCTCGCCGTGGCCGGCGGCGGCCTGCCACAGCTGGTGGCGGCGCTGGACGGCAGGTAGCACCGGCCCGCGGCCCGTTCACCGGAGGCGTGGCCGGCCGGCCGGCGGGAGGGGCGGGCGGGCTTGCAGCGGTGTTTGCAAAGTTCCGCGGGTCCGGCGGAACGGGCTTTGCAAAGTCCCGCCGGAGCCGCTGGGCGGTGTTTGCAAAGTTCCGTCAGAGTTGACGGAACTTTGCAAACAGGCGTCAGTCGAGCCGGACGGCCGTCCCCGTGGCCGCCGAGGCGCGGGCGGCCTCCAGGACGGCGAGGGTGGCGGCGGCCTCCCGCGGGTCGACCGGGGGCGGGGTGCCCGGAGCGGCCAGGGCGGCGGCGATGCCCGCGTAGTAGGCGGGGTAGTCGCCCGGGTCGGTGGGGACGGGGACGGCGGACTCGTCGGTGCCGAGCGTGCCGTAGTGCGCGGGCTGGTCGGCGCCCCACGGGTGGGCGCCGCCGGGGCGGTGGCCGGCCCGGAGGTCGCCCTCCTGCGGGTCCATACCGGACTTGACGTACCCGGCGGCGTCGCCGAGCACCCGCAGCCGGGGGCCGACGAGCGGGGTGATGGCGCTGGTCCACAGGTGGGAGCGGACGCCGGAGGCGTGGGTGAGGGCGAGGAAGGCGTCGTCGTCGACCACCGCGCCGTCCCGGCGGACGTCGATCTCGGCGTACACCGTGTCGACCGGTCCGAACAGGGTCAGCGCCTGGTCCACCAGGTGGCTGCCCAGGTCGTAGAGGGTCCCGCCGACCTCGGCCGGGTCGGCCAGCTCGCGCCAGCCCGCCTTGGGCTTGGGCCGGAACCGCTCGAAGCGGGACTCGAAGCGGTGCACCCGGCCGAGCGCTCCCTCGCGGACCAGCCGCTGGACGGTCAGGAAGTCGCCGTCCCAGCGGCGGTTCTGGAAGACGGAGAGCAGCGTGCCCTGCGACTCGGCGAACCGGCACAGGTCGAGCGCCGCGGCGGCGGTGGCGGCCAGCGGCTTGTCGACGACGGTGGCCAGCCCGGCGGCCAGCGCGGCCCGGGCGAGCGGGACGTGGGTGCGGTTGGGGGAGGCGATGACGACCAGGTCGAGGGTGTCCGCCTCGGCGAGCAGCTGCTCGGGGGTGTCGACGGCGCGGGCGCCGGGGTGCTCCCGCCGGAGCTGGGCGCGGCGGTCGGGGTTGGCGGTGACCACCGCGTCCAGCCGGAGCCCCGGGGTGGTGGCGATCAGCGGGGCGTGGAAGGCGGAGCCGGCCAGCCCGTAGCCGATCAGCCCGACGCGGAAGGGGCCGGACGGGTCTGACGGGCTGGCGGGATCGGAGGGGCTGGAGGCGCTGGACGGGCGGAGCGGGGGGCGCGTCGAGGGGCTCATGCGCCTACTCAATCATGCGGTGCCCGATTGGCCCTGGTTTCGATGTGTTCCGGGACGGGACCGCTGCGGTGGTCCGCCAGGTCCGCGTTCCCGGTGCCCGGGCGCGGTGGTTTCCGGTGGGCGGGACGTACTGCCGTCGGCCAGGTGTGCGGATTAGGCTGTGCCCGTTGGGGCAGCCAGTGGTACCCCCGGCGGTCCGGTGTCCCGAGGAGGGGCCGGCCGGTGGGAGGCGCAGCGGTGACGGCGGTGCGCCGCAGTTTCGTACGACCATCGCAAGACATCGCAATACTTCGGGAGACACGCACGTGGCAGACCGCAAGCCCATCGAGTCCTGGCTGACCGACATGGACGGCGTCCTCATCCACGAGGGCACGCCGATCCCCGGCGCGGAGGAGTTCCTGCGCCGGCTGCGGGAGTCCGGCAAGCCGTTCCTGGTGCTGACCAACAACTCGATCTACACCCCCCGCGACCTCAGCGCCCGGCTGGCCGGCATGGGCCTGGAGGTGCCGGAGGAGTGCATCTGGACCTCCGCCCTCGCCACCGCGAAGTTCCTCAAGGGCCAGCGCCCCGGCGGCACCGCCTACGTGATCGGCGAGGCCGGCCTGACGACCGCGCTGTACCAGGCCGGGTACGTGCTGACGGACAACAACCCGGACTACGTGGTCCTCGGTGAGACCCGCACCTACAGCTTCGAGGCGCTCACCAAGGCGATCCGCCTGATCAACCAGGGCGCCAGGTTCATCTGCACCAACCCCGACGAGACCGGCCCCTCCACCGAGGGCGTGCTGCCGGCCACCGGTTCGGTCGCGGCGCTGATCACCAAGGCGACGGGCGTCGAGCCGTACTTCGTCGGCAAGCCCAACCCGCTGATGATGCGTGAGGCGCTGAACACCGCCGGCGCCCACTCGGAGACCGCCGTGATGATCGGCGACCGGATGGACACCGACATCGTGGCGGGCATGGAGGCCGGTATGGAGACCATCCTGGTCCTCACCGGCCTCACCGCGGCCGCCGACGTGGAGCGGTTCCCGTACCGGCCGACCCGGGTGGTCAACTCGATCGCGGACCTGGTCGACCTGGTCTAGCCTTCGCACAGCTGTTCCGGGCTCCGCCCCTGGCCGACGGCCGGGGCGGGGCCCGTGTGCTGCGCGCACGACGGTCGGCCGCGCCCATCGGGGCGGGCCGCACTCATCGCAGAGGGGGCGGATGAGATGAGTACTCCGACGGTGGAGGGCCCGGGGGAGCGCCGGGGGAGGAACCCGGGGGACGGCCCGGGGAAGGTTCCGGGCGATGGCCCGGGCGATGGCGGCCCGGCGGCAGCGGGCGCGGGGCAGGCCGTGCAGGAGGAGAAGCGGGTCACCTGGGCCGAGCTCTACTTCGACCTGGTCTTCGTCTTCGCGATCACGCAGGTCTCCGGCCTGCTGCACCACCACTACGACTGGGCGGGCGTGGCCCAGGCACTGGTGGTGTTCGTGCCGGTGTACTGGTGCTGGGTCGGCACCACGGTGCAGGCCAACATCCGGGACGTGGACACCGCGCGGGACCGCATCGGCATCCTCGCCGTCGGCCTGGCAGGCCTGTTCATGGCGCTGGCCGTACCCGGCGCGTACGGCGGCCGGGGGGTGCTGCTCGGCGCCGCGTACTGGGCGGCCCGGATCGTGCTGCTGGTGCTGCTGATCCGCATCCCGGGGGTCTGGCGCGGCCCGTACGGGATGGGCGTGCTGGTCAGCGGGCCGCTGCTGTTCGCGGGCGGGCTGCTGCCGGAGGGGCCGAGGACGGTGCTCTGGGCGATTGCCGCGCTCTGCGACCTGTCGGCGCCGGTGCTGTTCCGCAACCGGCTGGCCAAGGTCGCCTACCACCCGGCGCACATGCCGGAGCGGTTCGCGCTGTTCCTGCTGGTGGCGCTCGGCGAGTCGATCGTCGGGATCGGCGCCACCGCCGCCTCGGCCCGTCTGGACGCGGTCGAACTCGTCGCCGTGGCGGCGGCGTTCACCATCTCCGGCGGGCTCTGGTGGCAGTACTTCGTCTACGCGGCGGACGCCATGCGCCATGCCGTCACCGTCGCGGACTCCCGCCGGGACGTGATCCGCCGGGTGTTCCAGTACGGGCACCTGGCGCTGGTGGCCGGGGTGATCGCGGTCGCGGTGGGCTTCGGGGAGACGGTGGACGACCCCCGGGAGGCGCTCGGCGCGGGCCCGGTCGGGCTGTTGTACGGGGGCTGCGGGCTGTACCTGCTGACCTTCGGCTACACCCGGTGGATGATGTTCCGCGCGGTGTCGACCACCCGGGTCGTCGCCGCTGCGGTGGTGCTGGCGCTGGTGCCGGTGATGGTGCACCTGCCGGCGATCGTCGCGCTGGTGGCGCTGGCGGTCCTGCTGGTGGTGCTGAACGTGGTCGAGCACGTCCGGGTGGAGCGGGCGTCCCGGACGGCCGGTGTCGCCGAGGCGGCTGCTGTCAGTGGGGCTGTGTAGCGTTCGGGGTGAAAAGAGGGCGTACGGGGCATGGGCCGCGGTGCGCCGGAGGTCGGGGCGGTGCGTGGTGAGCCGCCGCCCGGTGGGAGGTTGATGTCGTGACGGACACGGTCGAGGCGGGCGTGGGCGAGGCAGGCGTGGGCGAGGCCGGAGCGGGGGCGGACGCCGGGCTGGAGCTGCCCGAGTCCTGGCGTGCGGTGCTGGGCGCCGAGACGGAGAAGCCCTACTTCGCCGAGCTGGCGGCCTTCGTGGCGGGCGAGCGTGCCCAGCACCAGGTCTTCCCGCCGAGCGGGCAGGAGTTCTCCGCGCTGGCGGCCACCCCGTACGAGAAGGTCCGGGTGCTCGTCCTCGGCCAGGACCCGTACCACGACGACGGCCAGGCCCACGGCATGAGCTTCTCCGTGCTGCCGGGCACCAAGACCCCGCCGTCGCTGCGCAACATCTTCAAGGAGCTGGACGCCGACCTCGGCATCCCCGCCCCTGACAACGGCTACCTGATGCACTGGGCCGAGCAGGGCGTGCTGCTGCTCAACGCGGTGCTCACGGTGCGCGCGCACGAGGCCAACTCGCACAAGGCCAAGGGCTGGGAGAAGTTCACCGACGCCGTGATCAAGGCGGTGAGCGAGCGCGAGGAGCCGGTGGTCTTCGTGCTGTGGGGCAACTACGCCAAGAAGAAGCTGCCGCTGATCGACACCTCCCGGCACGTGGTGGTGCAGGGGGCGCACCCGTCGCCGCTGTCGGCCAAGCTGTTCTTCGGCAGCCGTCCGTTCTCGCAGATCAACGAGGCCCTGGACGGCTTCGGCGGCGAGCCGATGGACTGGCGGGTGCCGGACCTCAAGCAGGGCTGACGGCACGCGGCGCTCCGGCGCGGGCGGGCGGGCGGGCGGCGGGGCGGTGGCGGCCAGCCGGGGCGGGGCGGCGCATCGCCTTCGCGCCCGCCGGTCGCCGCCACTGCTGCCGGGCACCGGCGTCGGTGTCCCCGGGCACCGGCGTCGGTGTCCGGCGCGGCTGCCCGGCGCCCGTGGTCGACGCCCCCGTGCTGCTCGTGTGCAGCTCGGGTGCGTTGTCCGGCGGCCGGTGCCCGTCACGGGTGGCCTGTACCCGGTGTGCGAAGCTGGTGCCCGATCAGGTCACCGGACCGGGTCTGGGAGGGGCGGCACGTGCGCCGGGTGAGGCGAGGAATGGGTTTCCGGCTGGCTGCGGGAGCGGCTCTGCTGGGGCTGACGGCAGGCATCGCGGGGTGCGGCGGCGGACCGGCCGACGGCAGTGGGCCGGACCGGGGCGGCGACTCGGCGGTGGTGCCCGCGTCCACGGCACCGGGTGTGCCGGCCGGAGGTGCCACGGGTGGTGGCGCTACGGCAGGCCCGGGCCTGGCCCAGCTCCCCGGCCAGACCTTCTACGTCTCCGACCAGACCTCCGCCGCCCAGCAGTTGGTCACCCTGCGCGGCCAGGGCCGGTCCGCGGAGGCCGACGCCCTGCTCGGGATAGCCGCCCAGCCCTCGTCGCAGTGGCTCGGGGACCAGGCGGCCAAGGGCATCGTCGAGCAGGTGAGCCGCCGGGCCGCCGCCGTGGGCCGGACGCCGGTCTTCGTCGCCTACAGCATCCCGCACCGCGACTGCGGCCTGTACTCGGCGGGCGGCGCGGCCGACGCCGCCGCCTACCGGGCCTGGATCACCGGCCTGGTGCAGGCACTGGGCGACCGCAAGGCCTGGGTGGTGCTGGAGCCGGACGCGATCGCGCACACGCTGGACACCTGCGGGGTCAAGGGCACGGCCGCCGCCGAGCGGTACGGGCTGCTGGCCTTCGCCGCCCAGGAGTTCAAGAAGAGCCCCCACGTGCGGGTGTACCTGGACGCGGGCAACCCCGGTTGGGCGCAGGACCCTTCGGAGATGGCCGACGCGCTGCGCAAGTCCGGGATCGCCGTGGCGGACGGGTTCGCCGTCAACGTCGCCAACTTCTACAGCACCGAGCGCAACGCGGCGTACGGCGCCGAACTGTCCGCGGCCCTGGGCGGCAAGCCCTTCGTCATCGACACCAGCCGCAACGGCAACGGCCCGCTGAGCGGTGACGCCTGGTGCAACCCGCCAGGGCGCAAGCTCGGGGCGCCGCCCACCGCCAACACCGGCCGCCCCGGCGTCGACGCCTACCTCTGGATCAAGAACCCGGGCGAGTCGGACGGCGAGTGCGGCCGTGGTGAGCCGCGGGCGGGAGAGTTCTGGCTGCCGTACGCGCTGGGGCTGGTGCGGGCCTGACCACGCTCGGCGCCGGTCCTCGCGCCGCCGCTGCCGGCCTCACGCCGTCCTCTCGGCCTCACGCCGTCACCTTGATCCATCGGGCCACCGACGGCGTGCCGGCGCCGTCCGTCACGAACAGCATGTACCAGCCGGGCGGCAGCAGGTCGGGGTTGGCGGGCAGGGCGAGCGAGACGCCGCCGCCCGAGCGCCCGGTGACGTCCAGGGCCACCGAGCGCTGCTCGACGTCGGTCGCATGGGTGACCGAGCTCGGCCGGATCAGCTTGGCGGTGGCGATGCCGTCGGGCTTCGGCGTGCTCACCGCGACCGTGCCGCCGAGCTTCGCTACGTCCGGGGCCCCGGTCACCTGCGGGCGCTCGCCGTGGAAGAGGTACGGCGGGGTGTAGATCTCGACGCGCTGCTCGAACGCGGCCGGCTCGGAGTCGGCCTTGTCCGCGAAGAGCGGGTTGGAGCCGAGGACGACCACCCGGCCGTCCGGTAGCAGCAGGGCCTCGGAGTGGTAGTCCCGCCCGACGGCGGGCTCGGCTGCGGTGCTGAACCGGTTGGTGTCCGGGTGGTAGAACTGCGCCTTCAGCAGGTCGCTGCGGTGCTTGCCCCGGTAGTCGCCGGAACCGCCGGTGGTGAACACGCTGTCGTCCGGCATGATCACGCTGTTGAGGTAGCGGGTGCCGCCGGCCGGCAGGTCCGGGCCCGGGGTGAAGGCGGGTTTCGCGGCGGAGAGGTCGGCGATGTCCGTGCGGGCGGTGGACAGCGGGGACTCCCCGACGCCCCCGCCGCCGAGGACCATCACCTTCTGTGCCTGCGCGGGCGGCAGCAGCACCGAGGACGAGGTCTCGGTGAGCGAGGGGTCGCGCAGGCCGGGGACCGGCTGGAAGGTGTTGTCCCTCAGATCCCAGAGCCCCGGTTCGCGGCCCTTGTCCGCCGGGCCGTAGCCCGCGTTGGAGCCGGAGTAGAAGAGCCGGCCGGAGGCGGTCAGGAAGATCGACGGGTAGGTCGGGAAGTAGCGGTCGGGCGCCTTGGACCAGGTCCTGCTCGCGGGGTCGTAGATCTCGTTGTCGTTGCCGCTGAGGATCCGCCCGGTGTCGTCCAGGCCCGAGACGGTGACCACCCGGCCGTCGCCGAGCCCGGTGAGCGTCGGGTACCAGCGGGCGTACGCCATGTCGGTGACCTGCTCGTACATCTCGGTGTCCGGGTTGAACTCGAAGGCGGAACGGACGCCCTGGAAGTCCTGCTTCTCCAGGGTCAGGTGCTCGCTCATGCCGTAGAGGTCGCGGGCGTCGGCGCCGGTCAGGCCCTTGATCGTGTACTGGGCGGGCGAGCCGTACACGGAGTCGGCGCCGGGGGCCACGGCCTCCACGAAGACGTGCTGCTCACCGGCGGTGACGACGGTCCGGTCGCCGCCGCCGGTCTTCACCGCCGCGGGGACGGTCACCTCGGCGGTGGACGCGTACCCCCGGCCGTTCGGGGCGGTGAACACCGTGCCCTTGGGGAAGGTCCTGGCGGCCTCCGGGTTCTCGTTGCGCACCCGCATGGTGCCGGCCGCCTTCTTCACGGCGCCGTCGAGCGCCTCGTAGCGCAGCGTGCCGCCGGCCACCAGGACCCGGCCGTCGGGCAGGGAGCCGTGGCCGCCGCAGAACATGTCGGCCGGGGTCGGGACCGGCTTGTAGGTGTTCTTGGCCGGATCCCAGAGCAGGCTCCTGAAGGTGCCCGCGTCGAAGCTCTTCTGGTCGTTGCCGGAGCCGGCGATGATCAGGATCTTCCCGGTGCGCAGCAGGGTGGCGTGGACGGCGTTGATCCGGAACTCGGCGGGGAGGGTGACGGTCTGCCAGTGCCCGTACTCCGCCTTGTAGTCGGGTCGGTTGATCGCGTACTGGTGGTACTGCTCGCCGGCGAAGCCGAGGACGGCCGGTGCGTTCATCCCGGCCACGGTCAGTGCGACGGTGCTGCCGAGTGCGAAGCGCCTGGCGCGGCCGGCGTTGCGGATCTTCACGATGGTCCGTCCCCCTCGCGGTGCGGGTTCAGCGTGCGGTGGTCGGTGCGGCCGGGGCGGGTGCGGGCTGGGCCGGTCCGGGTTGGGCGGGCACGGGCTGGGCCGGTCCGGGTTGGGCGGGTCCGGCCCGCGTCGGCACGGCCCGGGCGGGTGGGACGCGTGGAGGCGGGACCCGGGCGGACGGGACTCGGGCGGGCGCCGGCTGCGCAGGTGCGGCTTGGGCACGCACGGGCGTCGTGGCGGGGGAGGGGGCCGGGCGGCGGCCTCGGTGGCGGACCGCGTCGGCGGCCAGCACGAGCATCGGCAGCAGGCTGAACAGCAGTGCCAGGCCGGCCCAGGTGCGCATGGCGACGTGGTCGTGGCCGGTGAAGAAGGAGGCGGCCAGCGCGCCGCCGAAGACCATCACCCAGAACAGGTGGATACGGAAGGTGCCCAACCGGTCGCGGCTGGCCGACTCCCCCTTGGGGGTCACCACGAAGCGGCTGCGCAGCCTAAGGACCGCTTGCAGAAACGATGCTGCATAGATCGGTCCGCAGAGCGCCGACATCACCATGCCCGCCACCCCTGACGAGCCGGCCGGCTCGTGCGGGCTCACGTTGTGCTTGCGGTTCCAGGTGTAGAGCAGCACCTGGAGGGCCGCCGCGTCGCTGTACAGCATCATCCAGATCTCGGACGAGACATGGACGCCCGAGGCGCCGAAGCCCAGGTAGAGCACGCTGGACACCCCACCGAGCAGCCAGGTCAGCGCCGCCATCGGGTAGAAGCAGATCATCAGGGTGTAGTTGAGCAGCCGGCCGGGCGTCAGCCGCCAGGCCGCCCGCCAGTACTGGGTGAGGATGGTCTCGTACGTGCCCCGGCTCCAGCGCAGCTGCTGCGAGAAGAAGTCCGTCCAGGACGACGGGCCCTCGCCGACCGCCAGCACGTCCGGGGTGTAGACGGACTTCCAGTGCTCGCCGGTGTCCGGATTGCGGCGGCGGTGGAACTCCAGCCCGGTCGCCATGTCCTCGGTGATCGAGTCGTACAGTCCGCCGATCGACCGCAGCGCGCTGAGCCGCACGGCGTTGTTGGTGCCGACGAACATCGGTGCGCCGTAGCGGTTGCCCGCCCGCTGGATCAGCGCGTGG
The DNA here is from genome assembly GCF_043202015.1 of Kitasatospora sp. NPDC048239. Taxonomy (NCBI): domain Bacteria; kingdom Bacillati; phylum Actinomycetota; class Actinomycetes; order Kitasatosporales; family Streptomycetaceae; genus Kitasatospora; species Kitasatospora sp. NPDC048239. The sequence continues at coordinate 162,501 of NZ_JBICZP010000013.1, forward strand.
AAGAGGAACTGCTGGCTCTCCGAGAACTTGGTGACCGCCGAACCCGAGCTGCGGTAGTTGCCGTACACCTGCGGGCCGACCACGAACGCCACGTCCGGGTCGCGGAAGTAGCCGAGCATCCGCTCACAGAACTCGGGCAGCGGGACGTGGTCGGTGTCGACCGAGACCCAGAAGTCGTAGACCGTGCCGTACGCCTGCAGCCAGCTGTTGTAGTTGCCGTGCTTGGTCTTGGCGCGAAACCGACCCTTGGGCTGGTTCCACGGCCGCACCCCGAGCCGGCTGAAGTGCCGCGCGCCCAACTCCGCGCAGAGCGCGCGCATCGCGGGATCGTTCCCCTCGTCGAGCAGCCAGACGTCGTACGGGCCGTCGTGCCGGACGGCGAGCGCGGCGGCGAGGGTGGCGCGCACCATCTCGGGCGGCTCCTTGCCCGGCACGCAGCTGGTGAGGAACGCGACCCTGGTGCCCGCCTCGGGCACGACCGGGACCGGATCCCGGGCGACCAGCGTGGCGTGGGCGTTGGAGACGACGTTGACCAGCCGGAACGCCTCGACCACGGCGATGATCCCGATCATCGCCCTGTCGGAGACCAGCAGCCACTCATGGGTCTCGCCCGGTCGGACCGGCCAGTGTTCGGGGAGCAGCAGCCAGACGAGCAGGACCGTCTCGACCGCCGGAGCGGCCAGCAGGAGCAGCGCCGCCCTGATCCGGTGCGGTTCGCGGCGCAGCAGGCTGCGGTACTGGACGCGGTAGGGCTGCGGGGCGGCTTCGGTCCGGGGCTCGTAGCCGGTGCGGGTGCGGGTGCGGGTGCGGGTGCCGATGCGGGTGCCGGTGCGGGTGGGCTCGGGTGTGGACCCGGGTGCGGGCTCCGGGGTGGTCGGCGGTCCGGCGAGGCGGCTGAAGTGGTCGTAGTCGTACGGGGGTTCCGGGGCGGACGGGGAGCTGGCCGCTGTGTCGGCCGGCCGGCCGGAGTCGGGTTCGTCGTCGAGGGGTTCGGCATCGAAGGATGTGTGCCGGACCGAGGCTGCGGAGGCCCTCGGTCGAGAGAACAGCTTGCTCACGTGTGGCTCCCCCCGTGGTCGACCGCGCGGGCCGACCCGTCCGTGCGTGTTCCGATCGGGGGGTGTGGCAGTCCACTGTTCGTGGCAGTCCACTGCTGCGGTGCTGGGCCTGGCCGTTCCCCCCGGAGTCATGCGTGTGAAGCAGAACACCGCCCGGTGGGCCCCGTGATTTCCGGGCGGCTCCCAGGCGGTCCAAAGTCGTCAAGCATTAAAACGTGTACGATCGATTGTTTCGCGGGGATCGTATCGACAGGTTGGGTTCGAGACCCCGGCCACTGCCCGAACTCCCCTCCAGGCGTTCGGGATTCCCGATCCCCTCAACTCTCCCGGAGCCCCTGTGTGAGCGCAACCGATCTGAAGAATGATCATTGCCCCGGCGTGAGGAAATGACGGATCCCGGCCAATCGAGCCCCGTTGATGCCGGGGGGACGGTGTGCGCGACCGCCGTCCACGCCTGTTCGAATAAATGGGCGAAGGTCGGACTGCCGCATGGGCGATCCGACCTCCGTCCGTCTGCTGCGCCGCCCGCTCCGGCCGGCCGGCTCAGCCCGCGGGCAGCAGGGCCGGCCCGGTTGCCGCCCGAACGTCCTCCAGCCCCACGCCCGGGGCGGTTTCCACCAGGCGGAGCCCGTCCGGTGTGACGTCTATGACCGCCAGGTCGGTGACGATCCGGTTGACCACCCCGCGGCCGGTCGCAGGAAGTGAGAGCTCTTCGACGATCTTCGGGGATCCGTCCTTCGCGGTGTGCTCCATGACGACGATCAGCCGCCGGGCGCCGTGGACGAGGTCCATGGCGCCGCCCATGCCCTTGACCATCTTCCCCGGGATCATCCAGTTGGCGAGGTCCCCGGCAGTCGAGACCTGCATCGCGCCGAGCACCGAGACGTCGATCCGGCCCGACCGGACCATGCCGAAGGAGAACGCCGAGTCGAAGTAGGAGGCCCCGGCGGCAACCGTCACGGTCTCCTTCCCGGCGTTGATCAGATCAGGGTGCTCGGTGCCCTCCGCCGGGTACGGCCCGACGCCGAGGATGCCGTTCTCCGAGTGCAGCACCACCTGCACCCCCGGGGGGAGGTGGCTGGGGATCAGCGTGGGCAGCCCGATGCCCAGGTTGACGTACTGGCCGTCGCGCAGTTCGCGGGCGGCCCGGGCGGCGAGCGCGTTCCGCGGGTCGAGCAGCGTCGAGGTGGCTGAGGTGATCGGGGTGGCTGGGGTGGCCAGGGTGGGCGAGGCGGCCGGGGTGGTTGCGGGGGGCATCGGCTCAGATCTCCTGGCTCGCGGGGCGGACGGTCCGGCGCTCGATGCGACGGTCCTCGGGATCGGCGGCGACCACGCGGTCGACGTACAGGCCGGGGAGGTGGACGGCGTCGGGGCCGAGCTCGCCCGGCTCGACGATCCGGTCCGCCTCCACGACGGTGATCCGGCCGGCCGTCGCGCAGAGCGGGTTGAAGTTGCGCGCCGCTGCGTGGAACACGCAGTTGCCGTGCCGGTCCGCCACCTCCGCGCGGACCAGCGCGAAGTCGGCGGTGATGGCCTCCTCCAGCAGGTACCGGCGGCCGCCGAACTCCCGGACCTCCTTGGGCGGCGAGGCCAGGGCCACCGAACCGTCCGGCGCGTACCGCCAGGGCAGACCGCCCTCCTCGACCTGCGTTCCGACGCCGGCCGGAGTGAAGAACGCGGGGATGCCGGCCCCGCCGGCCCGCAGCCGCTCGGCCAGCGTGCCCTGCGGGGTCAGCTCCACCTCCAGCTCACCGGAGAGGTACTGCCGGGCGAACTCCTTGTTCTCGCCGACGTAGGAGGAGGTCATCCGCGCGATCCGGCCGGCCCGCAGCAGTAGGCCCAGCCCCCAGTCGTCCACCCCGCAGTTGTTGGAGACCACGCGCAGGCCGGCGGCGCCCGTCGCCGCCAGCGCGCCGATCAGGGTGCTGGGGATGCCGCAGAGACCGAAGCCCCCGACGGCCAGCACCGCACCGTCGGGGATGTCCCCGACCGCGTCGGCAGGGGAGTCCAGGACCTTGTCCAAAGGGTCACCTCATGAGGGGGAGTGGTGGGAGTGGGCAGGCGGGAGTGAGCCGGGGGGATGGGTCGGCGGGAGTGGCCCGGCGGGCGTGGCCCGGCGGGAGTGAGGGGAGGGGCGGGTGCGTGGAGCGGGAGTGGCCGCCTCACGCACCCCACCACCGTCACCGAGGAGGGGAGCTCCTGCCATGGCGCACACCGACACGCACGGGTGCGGACGCATGGCGACCGCCCACACCCAGCGGCCGAGGCCGCGGCGCCGACCCGTGGATATGGCGGCCGGGCCCACAGCGGTCCGGGCTGATGCATCGTCCGGGCACATGTCGCAGCCCTCGCCGCCCACCTACGGTTCCGGCATCCACCCCCACAACACCCCCAGGAGTCGGTCACCATGCGCAGCTCGACAGCCCGTCCCACGACCGACTCCGAGACCTCGGTACCAGCCTCGGCACTGCTCGCGGCGCCCGGGGGTCCGGCGCCCGGGAGCCCGGTGGCCGCAGGTCCGTCCGGGGCGCGCCGCGGCCCGGGACGCCGGATCGCCGCCCTCGCGGCCTGCGTCCTGCTCGCGGCCGGCTGCGCCAAGGCCGGCACCGCCGGCACCTCCTCGGCGGATGGTGGCGGCGGCTCCAAGAGCCCGGTCAAGGTCGGCCTGGTGTACTCCAGGACCGGGCCGCTCGCCGCGTACGGCAAGCAGTACCTGGAGGGGTTCAAGGCCGGTCTCAGCTATGCGACCAAGGGCACCGGCGCGGTCGACGGGCACGCGATCGAGTTCGAGGAGCAGGACGACGCCGGTGACCCGGCCAAGGCGGTGTCGGCCGCCAAGGACCTGATCGGCAAGGGCCACAAGATCCTGGCCGGCTCCACCGCCTCGGGTGTGGCCCTTCAGGTCGGCCCGATCGCCGCCCAGAACAAGGTGCTCTTCATCAGCGGTCCGGCCGCCGCCGACAAGGTCACCGGGCTCAACAAGTACACCTTCCGCTCCGGCCGCCAGTCCTACCAGGACATCAGGGCCGCGGCCTCGTTCGTCGGCGACGCCAAGGGGCGGAAGGTCACCGTGCTGGCTCAGGACAACGCCTTCGGGCAGGCCAACGTCGCCGCGGTCAAGGCCGTGCTCGGCACCCAGGGCGCCACGGTCGACGCGGTGCTCGCCCCGCCGAGCGCCACCGACCTGACCCCGTTCGCGACCCAGGCCAAGTCGGCCAAGCCCGACCTGTTGTTCGTCGCCTGGGCCGGCGACAGCTCCTCGGCCCTGTGGACGGCCCTGAACCAGCAGGACGTCTTCGCCGAGACCAAGGTCGTCACCGGGCTCGACCTCGCCGCGTCCTATCCGCTGTTCGGCGCGGCCGGCGAGAAGATCTCCTTCCTGAACCACTACTTCGGCGGAGCCGCCGGCACCCCGGTGGAGAAGGCCATGGAGGAGGCCGTCACCGCCGGCGGCGGCAAGGCGGACATCTTCACCCCGGACGGGTTCACCGCCGCCCAGATGATCGTGCACGCCATCGAGGCCAACCACGGCTCCGCCGACGACACTTCGGTGCTGGTCAAGGCGCTGGAGGGCTGGAGCTTCGACGGGGTGAAGGGGAAGACCACCGTCCGCGCCGAGGACCACGCCCTGCTCCAGCCGATGTTCCAGGTCCGGCTGGCGGGCACCGGCGCGGCGGCCAAGCCCTCGGTCGAGCGGACGCTGGCCGCGGACGACGTGGCGCCCCCGGTCACCCCGATGGCGGGCTGATCCGGATGGCCGGTCCCGTCCCCTCGTCCGCCGCGGCAGGCGCCGCCCCGCCCGCCGCCCCGCCCGCCGCGGTGTCCACCGGTGCATCCTTTGCCGCCTCCGCCGCAGCGCCCGCAGCGCCCGCAGCGCCCACTGCGGGCGCTCCGGTACTGCGACTGCGCGGCCTCGGATGGTCCGTCCGCGGGGTGCCGATCGTGGAGGACGTCTCGTTCTCGGTGGACGAGGGCGAGTTCATCGCCTTCATCGGCCCCAACGGTGCAGGCAAGACCTCCCTCTTCAACCTGATCTCCGGGATCTACCCGGCGAGCCGCGGCAGTCTGGAGCTCGACGGCACCGACATCACCGCCGAAGCGGTGCACGCCAGAGCGCGCCGCGGGCTTGGCCGCACCTTTCAGACCTCCTCCCTCTGGCCGGGCATGACCGTGGCCGACCATGTGCGCCTGGCGGCCCAGGCCGCCGCCGGGCCGCGTGCCTCGTACCGGTTCTGGCGCCGCGCCGACCGATACGCGGGCCAGGTGGCCGCCACCCTGGAACGCACCGAACTCGGCCACCGGGCAGACGCCTTGGCGAGCGCGCTCTCCCATGGCGAGAAGCGCAAGCTCGAACTCGCCGTCCTCCTGGTATCCGACCCGCGGCTCATCCTGCTGGACGAGCCGATGGCCGGTGTCAGTGCGGAGGAGGTGCCGGCCCTCACCGCGCTGATCCGCTCCGTGCACCGCGACCTCGGCCGCACCGTACTGATGGTGGAGCACCACATGGACGTCCTGCTCGGCCTGGCCGACCGCCTTGCCGTGATGCACCACGGCACCCTGCTCGCGCTGGACACGCCGGAGGCCGTCATGGCCGATGCCACCGTCCAGCAGGCCTACCTGGGGGAGGCGTTGTGAGCGACTCCCCTCTTCTCCCTCCCCCTGCCGCAGTACTGGTCCCGTCCTCCGCGCCTCCCGCCCCACCTGGCGGGCCCCTCCTCTCCGTCCGTGATCTCCGGGTGGTCGTCGACGGGCTGCACATCCTTCACGGGGTCGACCTCGACGTGGCGCCGACCGGGGTCACCGCCCTGCTCGGCCGCAACGGCGCTGGCAAAACCACCACCGTCAAGGCCGTCATGGGCCTGGTCCCGCGTACCGGCAGCATCCTCTTCTCCGGTGTGGAACTCGCCTCCCTGCCCACGCATCTGGTGGCCCGCCAGGGCATCGGGTACGCCCCGGAGGACCGGGGGATCTTCGCCGGCCTGACCGTGGCCGAGAACCTCCGCCTCGCCGAGCGGGATCGCGCCGGCGAACCCGCCTACCACCTCGTCCACGAGCTGTTCCCCGAACTCAAGCAGCGCGCGGGCCAGTTGGCCGGAACGCTCTCCGGAGGCCAGCAGCAGATGGTGGCGATCGGCCGGACCCTGCTGAACCGAAACCGGCTGATCATCGCCGACGAACCCACCAAGGGCCTGGCTCCGAAGATCGTCGCGGAGGTGGCCGACGTGCTGGCGCGAGCGGCCGAGGCTGTGCCCGTTCTCCTGGTCGAGCAGAACCTCGCCCTCGTCCGCCGCCTGGCCGGCAGCTGTGCCGTTCTGGCCGACGGCCGCACCGCCCACCAGGGCGGCACCGCCGAACTGCTGGCCGATGAGGAGGCCGCCCGCCGCCTGCTGGGTGTCGGCAGCCACCGACCGGCCGCAGGCCCCTCGACGGTCGGCCGGCCCCCGGCCGCTCCTGCTGTCACCGCGGAGGTGAACCCCTGATGGACACCGTTGTCCTCCTTGCCTGTACCGGACTTGGGCTGGGTGCCCTGTACTTCCTCGTCGCCTCCGGTCTCTCGCTGATCTTCGGTCTGATGGACGTGCTCAACTTCGCGCACGGCGCCCTGCTCTCCATCGGCGCCTATGCCACCTGGTGGGCCGGTACGGAGGCCGGCCTCGCCTTCTGGCTCGCCCTGCCGTTCGGCACGCTCGTCGGGACGGCCGCCGCCGTCCTGCTGGAGCTCTTCCTGATCCGGCCGCTCTACAGCCGCCCACGCGACCAGATCCTTGCCACCGTCGGCGTCGGGCTGGCCGTGCCCGCCCTCCTGATGGGCATCTGGGGCGCGGACGCCCGGCCCTTCCCCCAGCCGGCGCTGCTCTCCGGTACCTGGCACGTGCTCGGTGCGACCGTCCCGGTCAACCGCTTCGTCCTCGTGGGGGCGGCTGCGCTGCTCCTGCTCGCTCTTCGGTTGTTCCTCGCCCGTACCCGCTACGGGCTGATCGTCCGGGCCGGCGTCGAGGACCGGGCCATGGTCACCGCGCTCGGCATCGATGTGCGCAAGGCGTTCACGCTCGTCTTCGCCATCGGTGGGGCGGCCGCCGCGCTCGGCGGAGCCCTCGGCGGCCTCTACTTCGGTTCGGTCAACCCCGGCCAGGGGACCGGGCTGCTCATCTTCGCGTTCGTCGTCGTCGTGATGGGCGGCATGGGCTCCGTCACCGGGGCCGCGGTGGCCTCGGTGGGTGTGGGCCTCGTCCAGCAGTTCGCCAACTACTACACCGCTGCGGGGCTCGGCGACCTCTCGGTCGTCGTGCTCCTGGCCGTACTGCTTCTCGTACGACCCCGCGGACTCACCGGGAGGCTCGCGTGAGCACCAACACCTCGACCGCGGGTACCGGTGGCACCGCGGCCGACCACACCGCTGCCACTTCGGCAGGGGGGACTGTCACCAGCCCTGCCGAGGACCATTCTGGACGAGCGGACAAGGCCCGCACCATCCCTCGAACAGGTGAATCATTTACTGAGCGCTCGACACCGTTCCACCGAGCGCTACGCTGGTGGCCGATCGCACTGCTGATCGTGCTCCTTGTCGCCCCATATAGTGCGCTTCCCGTCCCGGGACTGCTCGACGGCCCGCTCGGCAGCCCCGGAAGTCTCCAACTCATCGCCCTGTGCCTGCTCTACGGGGCCCTCGCCACCGGCTACGACCTCCTGCTCGGCCGGACCGGACTGCTCTCCTTCGGCCACGCGCTCTACTTCGCGACCGGTCTCTACGCCACCAACCTCGCCATGCTGGAGCTCCGGCTCCCCTTCGCCGCGGCGGCCCTCTTCGGCGTCGCCTGTGCCGTCGTGCTGGCCCTGCTGCTGGGCTCGGTCAGCCTCCGGGTCACCGGTATCGGGTTCTCCATGGTCACGCTGGCCTTCGCACAGGCGGGTTCGATCCTCGTCCAGCGGAACCCCGGCGGCATCACCGGTGGCGAGGAGGGCCGGTCCGCGCCCGCCGACCGGCTGCCCGCCGCCTTCCTCGGCATCGAGAACACCGCCAACCTCTACTGGATCGCCGTCGCGTACCTGGTGCTCACCGTGGCCGCCGTCCACTGGGCCGTCGGCTCGCCGACCGGGCGGGTCTGGGAGGGGATCAAGGAGAACGAGCGCCGGGTCGAGGTGCTCGGACTGCGGCCCTACGGCTACAAGCTGGTCGCCTTCGTCCTCGCCGGGGCGCTCGCGGCCGTGGGCGGGGTGGTCTACCTGCTGCTGACCGGCGGCGCCACACCGCAGGCCGCCACCTCCGATGCCACGCTCTCGCTGCTGGTCATGGTCGTGCTCGGCGGCTCGGGCACCCGATGGGGGCCGTTGCTCGGCGGCGTCCTCTACACCTGGGCCGGCCACAGGCTCGGCGACCTCGCCAACTCCGCGGCCATCGCCGACCTGCCCGCCGTGCTGCGGGTCCCGCTCTCGCAGCCGCTCTTCCTGCTGGGCGGCCTCTTCGTCGCCGTGGTCTACCTCCTGCCCGGAGGTCTGGCCAGGCTGCCCGCCCGGATTCGCGCCGCCCGTTCCAACCGTTCGGCCCGGCTCGGCGGTCGGGCCGGCTCCCACCCCGCCCGTCCCACAGGAGGTAGCCCCGCGTGAGCAATCCGTCGCTGCACCCCGAGCTGCTGACCGTCCCCGTCCCTGGTGGGGACCAGGCCGTTCTCCGCTGGCCCGCCACCGTGCCGGGGGCCCCGACCGTCGTGGCGGTGCACGGCATCACCGCCAACGGCCTCGCCTGGTTCGAGGTCGCCCGCAGGCTGGCCGGCCGCGCCACCCTGCTCGCCCCCGATCTGCGCGGACGCGCAGCCAGCCGCGACGTGGAGGGACCGTACGGACTGGCGCGGCACGCGGACGATGTCGCCGAGCTGATCACCGCACTCGACCTGGGCCCGACCGTCGTCGCCGGCCACTCCATGGGGGCCTGGATCACGGCGCTCGCGGCGGTTCGCCACCCGGAGCTCGTCAGCCGGGTGGTGCTGGTCGACGGCGGGGTCGGCTTCCCCCTGCCGGAGGGCGTCCGGGAGGAGGACGCCCTGGCCGCCGTGCTCGGACCGGCGCTCGCGCGGCTCTCGATGACCTTCCCGGACCGGGAGGCCTATCGCGCCTTCTGGCAGCAGCACCCGGCCTTCGGCGCCGACTGGTCGGACGAGATCGACGCCTACACCCAGCGCGACCTCGTCGGCACCGAGCCCGACCTGCGCTCGTCCTGTGTGCTGGAGGCCGTCCGGACCGACGGGGCCCAGGTCCTGCTGGACCAGGAGGCGGGCGCCGCCGTGCACCGGTTGCGGTGCCCCGGTGAGCTGCTGTGGGCGGAACGCGGTCTGCTCGACGAACCGCAGGGCCTCTACGACGGCAAGCGGATCGCCGCCGCAGGCCTGGACCCGGCCCGCGTGGTGACGGCATCACTGGTGCCGGACACCAACCACTACTCGATCCTCTGGAGCCGGGCCGGGGCCGAGGCGGTGGTGCGGGGCCTGCTCGGCGAAGGACCCGCCACCGGCTGACATGGCCCGTCCCGGACAGCCGACAGGGCCCGCCCCGGCCGGGCGGGGGCCGGCCGGTCAGCCGGCCGCCCCCAGGAACCCCTCCCACCCGCCGGCCGGCGCCTGGCCGACGTTCAGCGAGCGCAGCTTGCGCAGTGCGGACTGGTCCTGCGCCTCCAGCCAGTCCACCAGCTGGCGGAAGGACACCAGGCGGACGTCCGGCTTGTCCGCGACGGCCTTGAGCGTCTCCTCGACGGCGTCCATGTATATCCCGCCGTTCCACTGCTCGAAGTGGTTGCCGATGAAGAACGGCGCGCGGTTGGTCTCGTAGGCGCGGTTGAACCCGGCCAGGTAGGCGTCCCGGGCCTGGGTGCGCCAGTCGTTGTACTTGGCCGGGTCGCCCTTGGTGCTGCCGGCCGACTGGTTGGCCAGGATGTTGTAGTCCATCGAGAGCACCTGGAAGGTGTGCCCGGGGAACGGGATGCTCTGCAGCGGGAAGTCCCAGATCTTGCCGTCCTGCACCTTCTGCGGCCATATCTGCAGACCGCCGGCGGAGCTCGCGTCGTACCGCCACCCCAGCTTGGCCGCCGTCGGCAGGAGGGCCTTCTGGCCTTCGAGGCACGGGGTGCGGCCGCCGATCAGCTCCTTCTTGTAGTCGAAGGGCAGCGGGTCGACGTCGGTGAACCCGGTGTTGGTCCGCCACTGGGTCACGAAGGAGACGGCCTGCTCTATCTCGCTCTGCCAGTCCTCGGGGGACCACTTGTTGACGCCGTTGCCGTCCGAGCGGGTCGAGCAGAAGTGGCCGTTGAAGTGGGTGCCTATCTCGTGGCCGGACAGCCAGGCCTGGCTGATGAGCTTGAGCGTGCTCTTGACCGCGCCGTCCGAGAGGTATGGGATGTCGGAGGCGCCGACCGAGTGCTTCGGCGGGTGGTACAGGTCGGACTTGCCCTTGGGGAGGGTGTATATCCCCGAGAGGAAGAAGGTCATCGAGGCCTTGTGCTCCTGGGCCAGCTTCAGGAACCGGGGGAACTGGCCGTCGTCCGTGCCGCCGGCGCCGTCCCAGGAGAACACCACGAACTGCGGCGGCCGCTCGCCGGGCTTGAGCTTCTCCGCCTTCGGCTGGTTCGGCTGCGGTCCGGTGTCGGAGGTGGAGCCGTCTCCGATGGGCGTCCCCTTGACCCCGCTCTTCGTCGGTTCTGGCGTCCCCGTCTGCCCGGCGCCGCCGGCGCTGGTGCTGCCCCCGGGTGCCGGGGACGAACTCGACCCTGAACTCGATCCGCCGCTGGAACAGGCCGCGACCGCACCGAGAGCCGCAGTGGCGGCGGTGGCGCTGAGCATGGTCCTGCGCGAGATGCTGGTCATGGTCTCCCCTGGTGCCGCTGGCCGGGTACTCCTTGGGGCCATTGGGCCGTACCGGTCAAATCGGTCAAATTGATGAATACTCCGGCGCTAGCCTTCCATGCGGACACAGGGGCGCCAAGGTGCCGAAGGTCCACTGATAGTCATCACGCCACTGCGCCCGGCCGGGCTGCGACGGGCGGTCATCTGTTGCCGTCCTGTGACGATCTGGGCTACTCCCTGGCATTGCGCCGCCGGCACTTCGGGCCCCGCCCGGGTGGCCTCGGCCGCCCGTGGGCCGTGCCGGGCCCGGCAAGACGAACGCCCCGAGCCGGTGGGGCCCGAGGCGGTGCGGGGTGTGCGGCGACGTGTGAGGGTCGGATGCCTAGGAGACGACGAGCCGGCGGTTGCGGCGGACGATCCGGGCGATGGCCGTGCTGACCACGGTGGCGGCGGTGCAGGACACCGCCATGCTCAGCCAGGCGGTGTCGAACCAGTGGCTGTTGAGCCAGCCCAGCGTCACGATGTAGGCCGCCCAGACCAGGCCGGCCAGTGCCGACCAGCGCAGGAAGCGGCGCGGGTGGTGGGCGGGGGAGTGGCCGATGGCCAGGTCGAGAACGGTCCGCCCGGCCGGCACGAACCGCGCGATCACCACCATCGCGGCGGCCGCCCCGCTGGTCCGCCCGTCCAGGGCCTGCTGGACCCGGGCCACGCTGGCCGCCAGCTTCGGGCGGTGGTCAAGCCGTCGCTGCAGGGAGGGGGCGCCCCGCTGGGCCAGCTGGAGCAGCAGGAGGTCGCCGAGGAAGGAGGCCACCGCCACGCCGAGCCCCAGCAGTACCGGGGCGCCGTCTATCTGTGCCGTCTTGAGCACGGCCAGGATCACCAGCGTCCCGCTGGGGATGAAGGGGAGGAAGGCGTCACCCAGAACGGCGCAGAGCGCCAGGGCGCAGATCCATGAGGATCCGATCACCGTCGCGATGTCCAAGGTCCAAACTCCCTCCAGGCTGCCCAGGGGGAGCAGGTGGCTGCAGGGGACAACGCTAGCGCCTCGACTTTTCATGCCATGAAGGACCCCGGGTATCCACGGGTGTGCGATCCGTCACAAGACGCGAGCCCCCGGGGCGGGGTGCCGCTCCAGGGGCTCGCGGGGATCGATCGGCGCTGGTCCAGCCCGACGACCTTGCTGGTGAGTGCGGACCCGGTCAGGCGATCCGCTCCTGATCACCAGCCTGCCGGAGGTCGGCCGCCCACCGCGAGCCCTGCGGCTGGCGACTTCCCGCGCTGGCGTGAAGTCGCCACGCGTGTAAGCCTGCTGGCTGAGCGTCAGCCGAGCGGTCGGCGGCTGTTCGGCAGGTGTTGGGCATCCCGGCCCGGGTCCGGCACCGCTACCCGGAGCAGCCGGGGAGCAGCCCGGGAACAGCAGAGCCGGGGCGGTGGTTGGTGCACGTCGGCAGAAGCGACCGCCGGCCATGGGCGCGGTCGTTCGGAGACGGCCAGGAGGACGGACGGCATGAGCACCGAGGACCAGCAGCAGGACGGGCCGAGCCCGCAGGCCCACGCGGCGATCCGGGGCGTCGTCCGAGGTTCGGCCCCCGCACCGCTCTCGATCCTCGATCTGGCCACCGTCGGCGTGGGCTACACCCCGGCCGAGGCGCTGACCGCCACCACGACCCTGGCGCGCAGCGCGGAGGAGTGGGGCTACCACCGCTTCTGGGTGGCCGAGCACCACGGCATGCCGGGTGTCGCCAGCTCCACCCCCGCCGTGCTGCTGGCCCACCTCGGCGCCCACACGAAGACGCTGCGGCTCGGTTCGGGCGGCGTGATGCTGCCCAACCACGCCCCGCTGGCGATCGCCGAGCAGTTCGGACTGCTGGAGGCCCTGCACCCCGGCCGCATCGACCTCGGGCTCGGTCGCGCCCCCGGTACCGATCCCGCCACCGCCCGGGCCCTGCGGCGCGGCCTCGCCGAGGGGGCCGACGACTTCCCCCAGCAGCTCGCCGAGCTGACCCACTTCCTGGACGGCGACTTCCCCGACGGCCATCCCTACGCCCGGTTGACGGCCGTCCCCAAGGGCGAGGGCCGACCGCCCGTCTGGCTGCTGGGCTCGTCGGGCTTCAGCGCCCAGCTGGCCGGTCGGCTGGGTCTGCCGTTCGCGTTCGCGCACCACTTCAGCAGCGTCAACACCATCCCGGCCCTGGACCTATACCGCTCGGCCTTCCGCCCCTCGGCCGTGCTCAGCGAGCCGTATGCGCTGATCGGGGTGAGCGCGGTCGCCGCGCAGGACGAGGCCACCGCCCGCCGGCTGGCACGCTCGGCGGCGCTCGGGATGCTCCGGCTGCGCAGGGGCAGCCCCGGCCCGATCCCCACCCCGGAGGAGGCCGAGTCCTACCCGTACAGCCCGGTCGAGGCGGACTTCATCGACGACTGGCTGGGCAACGTGGTCCTGGGCTCGCCGGGCGAGGTCGCGGACGGGCTGGAGTCCCTGCGCAAGCGGACCGGTGTGGACGAGCTGATGGTCACCTCGCACATCCACGGCCACGAGGCCCGGTACCGCTCGTACCGGCTCATCGCCCAGGCGTACGGACTGACCGGGGAGGGCGGCCCCGCCTGACTCCTCCTGCCTGACGCCCGCCCGACCCGGGCGGCCCCCGCCGTGACCCCGGAACGTCCCGGACGGCCGAGGCCGCCCGGGAGTGCCTCATGGGGACGTCTACCGGGGGCCCGTCCCGGGCCGGCCCTGACGGAGTATGGCCGCGACGAGCTCGGCCTCGCCGGGCCGGGCGAAGTACCAGCCCTGTGCGGTGTCGCAACCGGTCAGCCGCAGCCGCTCCGCCTGGGCCGCGCTCTCGATGCCCTCGGCGGTGACGGTCAGGCCCAGGGTGTGGGCCAGCTGCACCATCGCCCCGACGATCTGCTCGTCGGCGTCGCTCCGCCGGGAGTGGAGCGCCGGGAGATCGGGCCGGTCCGCGCGTCCGGCGGGGGCCGGGTCGCGGAAGCCCTCGATGAACGTGCCGTCCAGCTTGAGCACGTGCACCGGCAGCCGGGAGAGATAGGCCAGGTTGGAGTAGCCGGTACCGAAGTCGTCGATCGCGATCCGGATGCCCATGTCGGCGAGCGCCTGCAGGGCCTGCAGGGGCCGCCCGCCGGGGCCGAGGAGGGCGCTCTCGGTGATCTCCAGCTGCAGCAGCCGGGCGGGCAGGCCGGTGCGGTCGAGGACCTCCGCCACATCCGCGACCACGTCGGAGTCCCAGATCTGGCGGGCGGCCAGGTTGACGCTCACAAAGGTCTCGGTGTCGGGGAACTCGGTGAGCCAGCGCCGGGCCTGGCGGCAGGACTCCTCCAGGACCCACTTGCCGAGCGGCACGATCGCGCCGGACTCCTCGGCCAGCGGGATGAAGCGGTCCGGCGAGAGCGTCCCGTAGCGGGGGTGGCGCCAGCGGACGAGCGCCTCGGCGCCGTGCACCGCGCCGTCGGCGAGACCGACCAGGGGCTGGTACTCGATGGTGAACTCGCCGCGTTCCAGCGCGGGCCGCAGTGCGGTGGAAAGCAGCTGACGGGTCAGCTGGTGGGCACCCCGGTCCGGGTCGTGGAGGGTCCAGCGGGCCCGGCCGTCCGCCTTGGACCAGTAGAGGGTGGCGTCGGCGTCCTTGACCAGGTCGGTGGCCGTGGTCTCGTGGACGGGGCGCTCGACCACGCCCACGCTGGCGGTCACCACCAGGCGGTGTCCGGCCACGTCGAAGGGGCGCTCCAGCGATTCGAGAATCCGGGCGGCCAGTGCGGTCAGCTGGTCGCTGCCGGTGCTGTCGGTCACCAGGACGGCGAACTCGTCCCCGCCCATCCGGGCCACCAGCCGGGCGCCGTGCTCGGAGAAGCCGCGCCGCAGCCGGGTGGCGACGGCGACGAGCAGCTGGTCGCCGATGTGGTGGCCGAGGGTCTCGTTGATGGCGGCGAAGCCGTCGAGGTCCAGGTAACACAGGCCCACCCGCCGCGGGTCGGACGCTGCGAGCGGTACAGCCGGCACCCGGACCGCGCCCGCACCGGGTTTCACCTCCCCGCCGAACTCCCCGTCCCCGCCGAACTCCCCGCGCCCGGCCCCCGCCCCGGCCCCGGCTCCGCGCCCGTCCCCGTCGTCCCCGGTCCCGGGCGCGGTACCGCCCAGGGCGTCGCCCGCCTCCGGGTCGCCGCCGGTCAGACAGGCGGCGTCGAGCCGCTCGAAGAAGAAGGTCCGGTTGGGCAGCCGGGTCAGCGGGTCGTGCAGGGCCTGGTACTCCAGGCGGTCGCCCAGCCGGCGCTGCTCGGTGATGTCCTCGACCAGGGCCAGCGTGTAGAGCGGGCTGCCCGCACCGTCCCGGATCAGGGAGATGGTCACCTTGCTCCACACCGTGCGGCCCTCGCGGTGCCTGAGCTGCTTCTCCACCCGGAGCCGGTCGCGCTCGCTGCGGACGAGTTCGGGGAAGAGGCGCTGCGGCATACCCTCCGGGTCGATGATCTCGTGGAGATGGGTGCTGACCAGCTCGCCGACGCCTCGGCCGAGCAGGGCGGCGAAGGCCGGGTTGACCTCGATGATCCGGTCCTCGGGGTCGATCAGCGCCATGCCGATCCCGGCGTCGCAGAAGGCGGCCCGGAACCGGGACTCGCTGGCCTGCAGCGCGGCCAGCAACCCGTCCGTTCCGCCGGGAGGCCGGGCGGTGGCGCCGTCGTCCGCCCGGTGCGGTTCGTCCGCCAGCGGGGCCGAGCAGGTGGGGCAGAGGGCGAGGGCGGTGCCGGGCGCCGTGTCGGCGGAGGGGTCGCGGGCGTCGTCCAGGGCGGTGACCAGGGCGCCGTTGGCCGGATGGAGGGCCGGTGACAGCAGGCGGTGACGGTGTCGTGGTTCCTCGTGCCGCACCCCTGGGCGGTGTGCGTCGGCCCCCTCGTTCTGGCCCGGCACGGCATGCTCCCGTCCGCTGACGCCTGATGCTTGACGCTGGATCGGCCGGCTGCCCGGGACTGCTGCGGCCGGCTCCCGCGCTCTGTCGAGGTCCGCGGAGTCCGGTGCGCAACGCTCATCGCGGAGCGGTGGCGGGGGACTCGCGTGAAGAACAGGGCGCTGCGGCCGATCATAGGACGCGACGGCAACGCGCGGTGACCGCCGCCAGGGTGATTCGCCCGCTTTCGGGTCAACTGTGGTGGTACATGCGGACGCCCCTGGTGCACATCACATGATGTGCGCCAGGGGCGTGTGCGCCCAGCGCGCGCTCTCGGGCGCCTGTCGAGCGCCGCGCGTGCCGCGCCGGGGCCGGGCCGCGCGGGCCCGGCGGAGCGTCAGGCCAGCTTGGCCGTCAGGGTGATGGTGGTGCCGGTCAGGGCCTGGCTGACCGGGCAGTTCGCCTTCGCGTCCTCGGCGGCCTTCACAAAGCCGGCCTCGTCGAGGCCGGGCACCTGGCCGGTGACGGTCAGGTGGATGCCGGTGATGCCGGTGCCGGGCTGGAAGGTGACGTCGGCCTGGGTGTCCAGCTTGGTCGGCGGGTTGCCGGCGCCGGCCAGACCGTGCGAGAGGGCCATCGAGAAGCACGCGGAGTGAGCGGCTGCGATGAGCTCCTCCGGGCTGGTCTTGCCATTGGGCTGCTCGGCCCGGGCCGGCCAGGACACCGGGAACTCACCGATGCCGGAGGAGTCGAAGGTCACCTGGCCCTTTCCTTCGAGCAGGTTGCCTTCCCACGCGGTGTGTGCGGTGCGGGTGGTTGCCACGATCGGTACCTCCAGTACTGAGGACTGCTGAGTCGTCACTTCCGGTCATGCCGCGCACCAGACTACGGGCAGGCCGGGGGCCGGTCACAAGTGGCGCTGCGGGCCCCCCGCCGCCCGTCGGCCGCCGGGGAGGCGTCGAAGCCGTGGACCCGGTGGCGGCCTCGGTCGCCCAGCGGTCCGTATGCCGTCCGGATCGTGGACAGATGCGCCAAATGGTGCGGAACCGTGCCGGGTGCCCTGTTAGATTTGCCCGGGCCCGAGCCCGGCCGCCAGGACGGTCGGGCGCCCACCACCAGACAGCCGCGGAGCCGCCCCGATGACGGATCACCCCACGACCCCCGATGCCGGACTGCCCGAGGGGATCGCCGATTCCGTCCGGGCCGAGCTGACCAGCCTGCGCGAGAGCATCGACAACATCGACGCCGCGGTGGTCCACATGCTGGCCGAGCGCTTCAAGGCGACCCAGCGGGTCGGCCGGCTCAAGGCCGAGCACAAGCTGCCGCCGGCCGATCCGGCTCGGGAACGCGACCAGATCCGGCGTCTGCGGGAGCTGGCCGCCGGGGCGCACCTGGATCCGGTGTTCGCGGAGAAGTTCCTCAACTTCATCATCGCCGAGGTCATCAGGCACCACGAGGCCATCGCCCGCGCCTGAGGACGGACCGGCGGCGGGCCGAAGACGGACCGAGCCCGACCGGGGCCGACCGGGGCCGGGCCTGAAGGCGGCGGACGGGCCGGAGCGGGGGCCCGCGCAAGGGCTTGCGTCGGGGCCCGCGTCCGGGCGGGTCGCCCCTCTGTACCCGGCCGCCCGCGTCGGACTGAGCTAAATGCCCGATTTCGCGTGGCTTCACGGTTGGCGTAGCGTGCAGTTCCCCCAGCCGGAGAGGTGGAGCAGCGACGATGGTGGTGAACCTGCCCGAAACGCACCCCGACGCCGGGGCCGGTCCGGACCCCGCTGCCGGCGGAGGTCAGAGCGGCGGTCGGAGCGGCAGTCGGAGCGCCGGCAGCGGTCATCGCGCCCCCGGCGGCCGCGCCGAGGCCCGTCGGGCGCGCGGCCGCCGGTCGTCGAAGTCCAGGCGGGCGGGGCGCCGACACCGGCCGTGGTGGATCGAGATCCCCGCGATGGCGGCGGTCGGCCTGCTGGTCGCCCTGCTGATCAAGACCTGTCTGTTCCAGGTGTTCACCATCCCGTCCGGGTCGATGGAGAACACGCTGCGGATCGGCGACCGCGTCGGGGTCAACAAGCTCGCGCCGCTCACCGGCTGGGAGCCGAAGCCCGGCGAGCCGGTGGTCTTCAAGGACCCGGGGGACTGGCTGCCGCCGCAGCCGACCGGCGGGAACCCGGTCGCCAACGCCGTGGGCTCGGTGCTCGGCTTCGTCGGCCTGGTGCCGCCGAAGGACGACAACTACCTGGTCAAGCGGGTCATCGCGGCGGGCGGCCAGACCGTGCAGTGCTCAGGCAGCACGCTGACCGTCGACGGGGCGAAGGTGGTCGAGCCCTACCTTCACCCCGGCGACGACTCCTGCGCCGGGCTGGACTTCGGCCCGGTGACGGTCCCCGCGGGCCACGTCTGGGTGGAGGGAGACCATCGCAGCGACTCCGCGGACTCGCGCTACCACCAGCGCGGCCCGGGTGGCGGTGCGGTGCCGGTGGAGAACGTGGTGGGACCGGTGTCGGCCGTGGTGTGGCCGCTCAATCACTTCGACTGGTTCGGCTGGGTCGGCCACTGACCGCGTGCTCGGCGGGTGCCCCGTCCGGTCCCGCGGTCGGCCGCTGATCCCCCGACCCGCCCGACCCGCCCGACCTGCCTGAACCGGTAGCCCCGCCCACCGCGCCGGACCCGCCGACGAGGGCCGGTTCGCCGACGAGGGCCGGTTCGCCCACGGGGGCCGGTTCGCCGACGAGGGCCGGTTCGCCCACGGGGGCCGGTTCGCCCACCGCGGCCGGCTTGCTGGACTGGGCCGCGAAGGCGCCGGCCAGGACGAGCAGGCCGCCGGCCGTCTGCGGCAGGCCCAGGTGCTCGCCGAGCAGCACCCAGGCGGTCACGGTGGCGACGACCGCCTCCAGGTTGGCCACCACCCCCGCGACCGGGGGAGAGAGGTGCCGGACGGCGATCACACCGGTCAGGTAGGCCAGCACGGTCGCGACCAGGATCATCCAGGCGGCCGGGATCAGGGCGGGCAGCGCGTGCCCGTTCATCACGACGTCCCCGCCGAGCAGGCTCCAGTCGGCCTGCCAGGGGCGGGTGGCGACGGTGAGGACGACCGAGCCGATCAGCAGGCCGTAGGCGCTGACGGCGAGTGGGTCGACCGGGCGGTCGCCCTGGCCGGCGGCGTCGGCCATGACGAAGTAGCCCACCTGGCAGCAGGCCGCGCCGAGGGCGAACAGGACGCCCAGCGCGTCGAAGCTCAGGCCGTTCCAGACCTCCACCACACAGGCCAGCCCGGCCACCGCGACGCCGGCGCCGATGGCCGCACCCCGGCTGATCGGTTTGCGCTGGACGAACTTGACGTACCCGATCAGCAGCGGCGGACCGAGGTACTCGATGAGCAGGGCGACGCCGACCGGGATCCGTGAGATCGAGGCGAAGTAGCAGGCCTGGACGCCGGCCACGGCGAGCAGACCGAAGCCGAGGAGCAGCCCGGGCCGCCGCAGCACGGCCGCACGGTGGCGGTAGGCGAGGGGGATGAGGACCACGGCGGCGCCGGTGACCCGGAGCCAGACCACGTGGAGCGGCGAGAGGCCGGCCTCGATCAGCGGTTTGGCCGCGGTGCCGGAGCCGCCGAAGGCGACGGCGGAGACCAGCGCGAGGGAGAGGCCGAGGGTTCTGCCCGATGAGCTGCCGAGCGAGGGGTTTGAGCTGTGCACTGACGAATTGTGACAGTCATACCGACGATTCTGTAAGGCGCCATTTCGGCATTTGGTCCTGCCTGCAACTGTGCGCGATGGCAGGTTCACGGAGGACCGGGACCGGCGCCCGCCCCGCCTCGCCAGTGCCCGACGAACACGCCCGAGGCGGAGCGAGCAGAGGCGGAACGGACCGAGGCGGCGGTCCGACGAGGCGGCGCGGCCGATCAGTCGACGGTGCGGCTACTGACCCGCGCCCGCCCCTGCCAGCGCGGCCGAACCGGAGCCCGAACCGGAGCCCGACGCGGCATCCGTGCCCGACCCCGTACCGCCGCCCGTGCCCCCCGTGGGCTGGGGTGCGGTGGTCGGGCCCGTGGTCGGAGCGGTGGTGGGCCCCGTGGTGGGCGCGGGAGTCCGGGTGGGTCGGCTGGTCGGCGGTGTGGTCGGCTGCCGGGTCGGTTCCTGGGTGGGTGCGGTGGTCGCTCCACCACCGGAGCCCGAACCGTCCTGCCCGCCGGACGACCCCGAACCCCCTGAGGACCCGGACGAGCCGCCCGAACCCGACGAGCCCGAGGACCCGGACGACCCCGAGGAGCCGCCCGCCCCCGGCGAGGCGCCGGAGCCCGCACCGCCCGAGCCGCCGGTCGAGCCGCCGCCCGGGGCCGCCGGGGTCGAGGCCGGCGCGGACGGGGTCGCGGAGCCGCTTGAGGCGCCGCTGCCGCCCGACCAGGAGTCGTCGGTGTCCGAGGGCGAGGGGAAGTCCGTGACCGGCTGCCCCTTCAGCGCCGCCTTCATGTAGCCGGTCCAGATCTGCGCGGGGTACTGGCCGCCCGCCGCGCCGTCGATCCCGCCGGTGCCGCTGAGGCTGACCTGGGCACCGCTGGCCGGGTCCTGGCCGAACAGCGCCACGGAGGTCACCAGCTCCGGGGTGTACCCGACGAACCAGACAGACTTCTGGTCGTCGGTGGTCCCGGTCTTGCCGGCCACCGGGCGGCCCAGCGCCTTCGCGCGCCAGCCGGTACCGCCCGGGTCGGACACCACACCCTGCAGCATCGAGGTCACCTGCTGGGCGGTCTCCTCGCTGATCGCCTGCGTGGTCCTGTGGGCCGGCAGCGGCAGCTGCTCGCCCTCGCGGTCCACCGACTGCACCAGCCACGGGGTGATCTGCCTGCCGCCGTTGTCCAGGGTGGCGTACACGCCGGCCATGTCGAGCACGCTCGGGTTGGCGGTGCCCAGCGGGATGGAGGACACCGGGTCCAGGCCGGGGGTGTTGCTGGGCAGGCCCAGCGCGATGGAGGTGTCCCGGACCCGCTGCAGCCCGGTGTCCTGGGCGAGCTGGGCGAACACCGAGTTCACCGACCAGTCGGTGGCCTGCTGGAGGGTGACCTGGCCGTAGCTCTTCTCGCCCTCGTTCGGCGGCGCGTACGGGGTGCCCTTGCCGCCGCGGACCTTGCGGCCGCTGGTCCCGTCGTACACCGTGCGCGGCGTGATGGTCTGGCCGGACTGGGTCTTGGCGTCGTTCTCCAGGGCCGCGGCCAGCGCGATCGCCTTGAAGGTGGAGCCGGCCTGGTAGTCGCGCCGGGTGGCGTTGTCGATGTAGTGCTTGGTGTAGTCGACCCCGCCGTACAGGGCGACCACGGCACCGGTCTTCGGGTCGACGGAGACGGCGCCGGCCTGGGCGGCGGCGTCGGCCTTCCGCTTGTCCGGGTTCAGGGTGTCGTGCAGCTGCACCTGGACCGAGTCCTGGAGCGCCTGCTGGCGGGCGGGGTCCACGGTCAGCTTGACGGTGTAGCCGCCCTTGGCCAGCTCGGTCTCGGTGATGATCCGGTTCGCGGTGAGGTAGTCGGTCGCCGCGTTGACCAGGTAGCCGGCCTGGCCGGAGAGGCCGAGCTGGGTCTGCGGGTCCCTGACCTCGGGGAAGGCGGTGGCGGCGCGCTCCTCGGCGGAGAGCCAGCCCTCCTTCACCATGCCGTCCAGGACGTAGTTCCAGCGGTTGACGGCGTTCTGCTTGCCCGCCGCGGTCGCGGTGGCCACGTCGTAGGCGCTCGGCGCGTTCAGCAGGGTGGCCAGGTAGGCGCCCTGGGCGGGGTTGAGCGCCGCCGCGTCGACGCCGAAGTACTGCTGGGCGGCGGCCTGGATGCCGTAGGCGCCGCGCCCGTAGTAGGAGGTGTTGAGGTAGCCGGAGAGGATGTCGTCCTTGGTCTCGGTGGCGTCCACCTTGATCGCTATGAAGAGCTCCTTCACCTTGCGGGTGACGGACTGCTTCTGGCTCAGGTAGGTGTTCTTCACGTACTGCTGGGTGATCGTGGAGCCGCCCTGGGTGCCCTCGCCCTTGGCGGTGTTGACGGCGGCGCGGACCAGGCCGGACACGTTGACGGCGCCCTCGTGGTAGAAGTTGCGGTCCTCGGCGGCCAGCGCGGCGTGCTGGGCGGCGGGGGAGACCTTGTCCAGGCCCACGTTCTGCCGGTTGGTCTGGCCGGTCCGGGCGATCACCGAGCCGTCCTGGTAGAGCCAGGTGTTGCTCTGCGCGGTCGCGGCGGCGTGCGCGTCCGGCACCTTCACCAGGGTGATCCCGAGCGCGAACAGGCCCACGCCGAGCAGCACTGCGACCGCGAGGCCGAGCAGGGACATCCGCCAGGTGGGGATCAGCCGGCGCCAGCCGGTGCGCTTCGGACGGCGCGACTTCCGGCCACCGTCCGAGGACCGGCCGCCCGAGGACATGTTTCTGGACAAAACGGCGGCCTTTCCTGCGGGTGGACCGTGCCGGCCTGCACAGCCGGGATCGTCGACGGTGAGGGGGCTGGCGAAGGGATCGGGGAGGGGACTTATGTCCGCTTTCCGGTGTACAGCGCAATACGCGTGGAACGTGCCGGTTGGCTCCACCGAAGCGGCGATCGAGACCGACATCACACGCAAAACGGGCGCTGATGGGCAAAAAAATCGGAGAGCCCCTCGCTGTTGCGAGAGGCTCCCCAATGTCTGTGCGCCGCCAGGGACTCGAACCCCGGACCCGCTGATTAAGAGTCAGCTGCTCTAACCAACTGAGCTAGCGGCGCCTGCTGACCTGGAGAACAATACACGGTCCCGGGAGCGCCTCCCACCGCAAAAGCCGGAGGGCGGTCGGAGCTGCCCGTTTCCGCCCGGTTGGGGCGGAGTTTGCCGACGGTTAGGGTGGAACCGTGCCCAGCCCCCGCCCCGGCCGCCGGAGCGCCCGGTCCGCCGTTGCCGCCCTGCTGCTGCTCAGCGCGGTGGCGTACACCGCATGGGTGCTGGAGGTGGTGCTGAGTACGGGCCTCGACCCGGTCCAGGCGTACGTCAGCGAGCTCGCCGCCGAGGACCAGCCGCTGGGCGGCCTGTTCCGCGCCACCGACCTGGTGGCCGGCCTCGCCGCGATCGCCGCGTTCGAGGCGGGCCACGGCACCTGGTCGCTGGGCGCGGGCCAGCGCCTGCAGGTCCTCCTGGTCGCGCTCTGGCTGGCCCTGTTGGCGCTCTCCGTCGCGCGGCCGGGCGGTGCGGCCGACGCCCCGGCCGGCGAGCGGGCCGAGGGCGGGCGGCGGGAGACGGTATGACCACGGTGTTCCTGCGCATCGACGGCACGCCGCTGCACGTCCGCGCCGAGGGCCGCGGCCCGGTCTGCCTGCTCAGCGGGGGGCTCGGCAGCAGCTGGTTCGACTGGGACCTCGTCGTCCCCTTCCTCACCCCCTACCGCACGGTGGTCCGCTTCGACCGGCCCGGGTACGGGCTGAGCGCGCCCGAACCCGCGGCCCGGCCGGTGTCGACGGCGGCCGGGGAGGCGGAGCGCATCCGAGGGGTGTTGGACGCCCTCGGGCTGCGCGAACCGTGCACGGTGGCGGGCCACTCACTGGCGGGGTTCCACGTCGAGGCCTTCGCCCGGCTCCATCCGGGACGGGCGGCCGGGCTGGTCCTGGTGGACGGCAGCACCGAGCCGGGGGCCAGGGCGCGCCCCGCCCCCGGACTGCGCGACCTCGCGGCCCGGGCCGCCGCGGGTGCGGCCACCGCCGTCGCGGTGCCGTACCTGTTCGGGCCCGCCGTGCGGCGGCTGACGGTCAGGGCGACGACCGTCCGGGGCGAGGAGCTCGCCCCGGCACCGCTGGTCCGGCACTGCTACCGCACCGGGCGGGCGCTGCGCGCGCTGCTCCGGGAGAACTCCCGCTACCTCGACATGGCCGCCGAGCTGGACGGGCTGCGCCGCACCGCACCGCTCGCCGACGGGCTGGCGGTCACCGTGCTGGCCGCGGACGACGGCTGCGACACCCCCCGGACCCGCGACTGGCTGGACAGCCAGCGCGAGCTCGCCGGGCTGCTCGGCGCCGACTTCCGGACCACCGCACCGGCCGGGCACCTGCTGATGTTCGACCGCCCGGACGCGGTGGCCTCGGCGATCCTGGACACCGGCTGACCGGTCCGACCCCGCTTCAGGCCCAGGCCCAGGCCCAGGCCCAGGCCCAGGCCTCGACCCCGCCGCCGCCCGCCCCCAACTCAGGCCCCCGCCGGCGCCGCTACCCGGCGTCCGCGTTGAGCGCCCGCCGCACGGCCTGGGCGACCGGCAGTTCCTTGCCGAGCTGCCGGGCGGCCCGCCGGGTCGCGGCGCCCGCCGAGCCCGGGTAGAGCCGGCGGTCCAGCCGCGCCGCGGCCACCAGGCCGGCCAGCTGCCGGTCGCGCTCGTCGGCCGACGAGCCGTCGGCCGGGCGTTCGAGTGTGGCGGCCACCCGCGCGGCGGTCACCGCCCCGATGTCCGGCCGGACCGCCACGTAGCGCCGGTAGGGGATTCCGAG
The DNA here is from genome assembly GCF_043202015.1 of Kitasatospora sp. NPDC048239. Classification (NCBI taxonomy): domain Bacteria; kingdom Bacillati; phylum Actinomycetota; class Actinomycetes; order Kitasatosporales; family Streptomycetaceae; genus Kitasatospora; species Kitasatospora sp. NPDC048239. Next base: position 186,754 of record NZ_JBICZP010000013.1, read on the forward strand.
GACCCGTCGGGTCTCGGCGGTGACCAGCCCGGCGGCCACCAGCCGGTCGAGGTACGGCCGGTGCCCGGGCTTGCGAGGGATCCGGCGCAGGGCGATGTCCAGTCCGCGCGGGCTCTGGCGCTTCCCGGCGCCCTCCAGCCGGGCGAGCACGCCGGCCGCGACCTCGTCGGCGGGGCCCAGCGGCCGGTATCCGGTGATCCGCCGCCCGTCGACGCTGATCGCGCCGGTCACCAGCAGTTCGGCCAGGACGCCGCCCGCGATCACCCGGTGGAAGGTGGCGGCCGGGATCCGCAGGCGGCCGTGCTCCGGGTCGACGCAGAGCAGCAGGAGTTCCTCGGGGATCGAACGGGTGTCGAGCGGGGCCACGGGCGGGCACCTCCGGCGGTCGGTCGGCGAGTGGTGGCAGGTGCCGGCCATGGCGGTGGACGGTCGCGCCCCTGCAACCTACCCGCCCCGGAAACGCCTCAGGCCGCCCACCTGAGGTGGACGGCCTGAGACCTGCATGTGCGCCGCCAGGGACTCGAACCCCGGACCCGCTGATTAAGAGTCAGCTGCTCTAACCAACTGAGCTAGCGGCGCCTGCTGACCTGGAGAACATTACACGGGGCGGGGCCGATCCGCCGAATCGCCACCGCCCCGCCACGTTGCGTCACGACCGGCGGAGCGGAGCGGCCGGCACGGTGGCGGCGGAGCAAGCGGCGAACCGGCCGGCGCCCTACTGCGCCCCCTGCGCCCCCGCGAGCTCGGGGAAGTGGCAGGCCGCCTCGTGGTCCACACCCGGCGCGGGACCGGTCAGTGGCGGGGCCTGCTGCTCGCAGCGCGTCCGCGCGTCGGCGGCCAGCCCGGCGTAGACGGGGCAGCGGGTACGGAACGGGCAGCCGGTGCGGCGGGCGGTCGGGGAGGGCGGATCCCCGGCGAGCAGGATCCGGGTGCGGGCGCGCTCGGCGGCCGGGTCGGGCAGCGGGACGGCCGAGAGCAGCGCGCGGGTGTAGGGGTGGCGGGGGCGGTCGAAGACCGCGGAGACCTCGCCCTGCTCGACCGTCCGCCCGAGGTACATCACGCTGACCCGGTCGGCGAGGTGCCGGATCACCGACAGGTCGTGCGAGACGAAGAGATAGGAGAGGCCCAGCTCCGCCTTGAGCGACTGGAGCAGGTTGAGCACGCCCGCCTGGATGGAGACGTCCAGCGCGGAGACCGGCTCGTCCAGCACCAGCAGCTTCGGTCGGACGGCCAGCGCGCGGGCGATCGAGATCCGCTGGCGCTGCCCGCCGGAGAACTGGTGCGGATAGCGGACGGCGTGGGCCGGGTCGAGGCCGACCTGGCGCAGCAGTTCGGGTACCCGCCGGGCGATCTCGGCGCGGGCGGCGTGCTGGGCGCGCAGCGGCTCGGCGACGATGTCGCCGATCGGCATCCGGGGGTCGAGGCTGGCCATCGGATCCTGGAAGACGATCTGCAGTTCGGCCCGGAGCCGGTGGGCCTGCGCCCGGGAGAGCCGGGAGGTGTCCTGTCCGAGCAGTTCGATCCGGCCGGCTTCGGGTGCGGCGAGCCGCAGCAGTTCGAACAGCGTCGTGGACTTGCCGGAACCGGACTCGCCGACCAGGCCGAGCGTCTCGCCCTGGCGGATGTCCAGTTCGACGCCGTCCACCGCGTACACCTCGCCGACCCGGCGCTTGAAGACGGCGCCCTTGAGCAGCGGAAAGGTTTTTCCGAGCCCGCTCACGGAGAGCACGACCGGGCGCTCCTCCCGGGGTGACCCAAGAGACCCGGGGACGGCCCCGGCCGCCCCGGCCGGTTCCGCAGGCACCGCCGGCACCGGGTAGACCTCGGCCGGCGCCGGCCGCCGTTCGGCCAGCTCCCCGCTGCGGACACAGGCCGCGGTGTGCGAGCCCGGGCCCTCCAGCCCGGGCTCGGCCGTCCGGCACCGCTCCTCCACCAGCGGGCAGCGGGCGGCGAACGGGCAGCCGGCCGGCAGGTCCGCCATCGGCGCGGGCGCGCCGGGGATCGGCACCAGCGGCCCGCCCCGGGCGTCCAGCCTCGGTACCGCTCCGATCAGGCCGAGCGTGTACGGGTGGCGCGGAGCGGCGAACAGCTCGTCCACGTCGGCCGTCTCGACCACCCGGCCCGCGTACATCACGGCGACCCGGTCGGCCATCCCGGCGATGACGCCGAGGTCGTGGCTGACCAGGACGAGCGCGGCGCCGGTCTCCCGCTGCGCGGTGCGCAGGACGTCGAGCACCTGGGCCTGGATGGTGACGTCCAGGGCGGTGGTCGGTTCGTCGGCGAGCAGGATGTCGGGGTCGTTGGCGATGGCCATCGCGATCATGGCGCGCTGGCGCATGCCGCCGGAGAACTCGTGCGGGAAGGCGTCCAGGGCGCGCCCGGGGGCCGGGATGCCGACCAGGTCGAGCAGTTCGGCGGCCCGTCTGCGCGCGGCGGGCTTGTCCAGCCGCTGGTGGATGCGCAGCGCCTCGACGATCTGCTCGCCGATCCGGTAGACCGGGGTGAACGCGGAGAGCGGGTCCTGGAAGACCATGGCGATCCGGCTGCCGCGGATGGCGGCGAGTTCGCGGCCGGGCAGGCCGACCAGCTCCCGCCCGTCCAGGGCGACCGAGCCGCGGACGTCGGCCGTTGCGGGCAGCAGTCCGAGGACGGCCAGCGCCGTGACGGACTTGCCGGAGCCGGACTCGCCGACGATGCCGAGGGTCTCGCCGCGCCGCAGGGTGAGGTCCACGCCCCGGACGGCGGGGACTCCGGTGCCGCGCGGTCCGGCGAAGTCGACCCGCAGGTCGCGGACGGCCAGTAGCGGGGTTTCGACGGTGGTGGTCACTTTCCTTCGCGCTTCCTACGAGGGGGGCGGGCCGCCTCGGCGGTGGGGTCGAGCGCGTCGCGCAGCCCGTCGCCGATCAGGTTGACGGCCAGGACGAACAGCACCAGCAGCCCGGCGGCGAAGTAGAACAGCCAGGGGAAGACGGGCGCGTCGGAGGTGCCGGCGGCGAGCAGGGTGCCGAGCGAGACGTCGGGCGCCTTGACGCCGAAGCCGAAGTAGGAGAGCGCGGTCTCGCTCATCACGGCGCCGCCGACGGCGATGGTGGCGTCGATGATCAGGAAGGAGGCGACGTTCGGCAGGATGTGCCGGGTGATGATCCGCAGCGGGTGGACGCCCATGAACCGGGCGGCGCGGACGAACTCCCGGTCGCGCAGCGAGAGGGTCATCGAGCGGACCACCCGGGCGGTGATCATCCAGTTGAAGAGGGCGAGCAGCAGGACGAAGGCCAGCCAGCCGGTGCCCTTCAGCCGCGGCGAGATGATGGTGATGATCAGGAAGCTGGGGAACACCAGCATCAGGTCCACCACGAACATCAGCAGCCGGTCCGTCCAGCCGCCGAAGTAGCCGGCGCAGGCCCCGAACAGGGAGGCCAGCACGGTCGAGAACAGTGCCACCAACAGGCCGATCACCAGGGACTTCTGCAGTCCGCGGACGGTCTGGGCGAAGACGTCCTGGCCGATCCCGTTGGTGCCGAACCAGTGGGTCCCGGAGGGGGGTTGGCGCAGGGCGGTGTAGTCGGGGGTGGCGTAGTCCCAGGGGGTGAGGTACTGGCCGCCGAAGGCGAGGGCGAACAGCAGCAGGACGACGACGGTGCCGGCCACCGCCCAGCGGGCGGCCAGCAGTCGGGCGAGGACGAGCCGGCCCCGGCCGGCCGCCTCGGGGGGCCGGCCGGAGGCGGAGGCCTCGGCGGGCTGTGCGACGACGGCGGTCACGGTGCCTCGCCTCCGATCACGGCGGTTCCCCGCGGGGGTACGAAGGTCATCACGACTCCTCCTCCGGTCAGGACCGCACGCGCGGGTCGAGGGCGGCGTGCAGGGTGTCGGCGAGGAAGCCGGAGGCGAGCACCACCACGGCGGCGAACAGGTTCACGGCGACCACCGAGTTGACGTCCTGTTCGTTGATGGACTGGATGAACCACTCGCCCATGCCGTGCCAGCCGAAGATGGTCTCGGTGAAGGCGGCGCCGGTGAAGATGCCCAGGAAGCTGTAGGCGAACATCGTCGACATCGGGATCACCGCGGTGCGCAGACCGTGCCTGACCAGCGCGCGACCGCGGGTGAGGCCCTTGGCCTCGGCGGTGCGCAGGTAGTCGGAGCCGAGCACGTCGAGCATGGTGCCGCGCTGGTAGCGGCTGTACGTGGCGAGGCCGCCGAGTGCCAGCGACAGGGTGGGCAGCAGCAGGTGCAGCGCCCAGTCGCCGAGGTGGGCCCCGAACCCGCCGTTCAGGCCGGGGGTCTCGTACCCGGTGAAGGGGACGACCTCGTGGCCGGCCACGTCCTTGGCGGCGATGGCGCCGTTCTTCAGGAGCAGCGCCACCAGGAAGACGGGGGTGGAGAGCATGGCGAAGGAGAAGACGGTGAGCAGCCGGTCGGATATCCGGTACTGGCGGACCGCGCTCCACGCCCCGGCGGCGACGCCGAGGGCCATGCCGAGCAGGCTGCCGATCAGCAGCAGGCGCAGCGAGACCCAGACCCGGCGGCGGAAGTCGTCGAGCACCGGGGTGTCGTGGATGGTGCGGCCGAGGTCGCCGTGGAGCAGCAGGCCGCCGGCCCAGTGGCCGAAGCGTTCGACGACCGGGGTGTGGTCGTTGATGTTGAGCTCGGTGAGCTGCCGTTCGACCGATGCGGCGGCCGGACGGGGCACCTTGGACTCGAAGTAGGTGCGCGGCTGGAGGGCGGCGGCGGAGAGCGCGTACGCCAGGAACACGGCGGCTGCCAGCAGGATCGCGTAGTAGCCGAGCCGCTTCGCCAGGTAACGGAGCATCAGCGGCCGCCCGGGGTGGGGGCGGGGCCGACGCGTCTGGTGGGCATCGGGTGGTGGCCTTCGGTCGGGGGCCCTGGTCGGGCGGTGTGAGGAAGCTGCAGGTCAGAGTGTTGCACCGGCGCGCGGCCGGGGTGTTGCCGCAGTGTTGCGGCCTGTTTCGTTTGGATCAGGTGTGAACTCCAACCCCTGGTACTAGAACTGATCGGCTGTTACGTTCTGCTCGCTCGGCACCGACTTGGCTGCCCACGCTCAAGCCTCGCCACACCTCGCGATGCCCAAGCGTCACCTCTCGTCCCACACCCGCCTCACCATCTGTCGGATTTCACGGGGAGAACCCTCATGGACGCTTCCACCAGCACGCCCCGCCGCCGCCTCGGCCGGGCCGTCGTGCTCACCCTCGCCGTCGCGCTGGCGGCGACCGCCTGCAGCTCGGGCGGTGGTGGCTCGGCCGACAAGGTGGCCAAGAGCGAGCCGCCGCGGCAGGGGGCGATCGACATCAACGCCAAGCCGGTGGACCAACTGCGCGACGGCGGCGAGGTGCGGTTCCCGCTCTACCAGTGGATCACCCAGTGGAACCCGCTCCAGGTGGACGGCCGGTACGGCGACGCGGTGGAGATCATGCGGGCCCTGGAGCCCGAGCTCTTCACCACCGACGAGAGCGGCACCTTCAAGCCGGTCGCCGACTACCTGCTGGAGGCGAAGGTCACCTCGACCTCCCCGCAGGTGGTCACCTACAAGCTCAACCCGAAGGCCAGGTGGTCGGACGGCAAGGCGCTCGGCTACCTGGACTTCAAGGCGGACTGGGAGGCGACCAACGGCAGGAAGGACGGCTACAACATCGCCGACTCCTCCGGCTACGAGCTGATCTCCGGCGTCGAGCAGGGCGCGGACCCGAGCGAGGTCAAGGTGACCTTCTCGGAGCCGTACGCGGACTGGCAGAACCTGTTCCGCCCGCTGATCCCGGCGGCCGGGATCGGCTCCGCGGACGACTTCAACAAGGGCTGGGTGGAGAAGATCCCGATCACCGCCGGCGCGCTGAAGATCGGCACCGCGGACAAGACGGCGCAGACCATCACGCTGGTGCCCGACCCCAACTGGTGGGGCGAGAAGCCCAAGGCGGACAAGGTCACCTTCCGGGTGATGTCCCAGTCGGCGACCACCCAGGCCTTCCTCAACAACGAGATCGACTACGCCACGGCCGGGACGGCGACCGCGTACGGGCAGCTCAAGGACGCCAAGGACACGGTGATCCGGACCGCCAGCCCGTGGGACGAGGTGCACATCTCCTTCGGCGGCGGCGGCCCGCTGGCCGACCAGAAGGTGCGCCAGGCGCTCGGCAAGGCGCTGGACCGCTCCTCGCTGATCAAGATCGCCAACAACGGTGTGCCGGTGGAGTTCAAGCCGCTCGGCAACCACATCTTCATGCCCAACCAGACCGGCTACCAGGACAACTCCGGCGAGTGGGCCAGGTTCGACCTGGCCGCCGCGAAGAAGACGCTGGACGAGGTGGGCTGGAAGGAGGCGGGCGCCGGCCAGCCGCGTACCAGGGACGGCCAGTCGCTGACCCTGCACTGGGTGGTCAACGACGCCACCCCGCAGGCCCAGCTGGACCTCGCGACCGCCGCCCAGTCGATGTGGCTGGCGGCCGGGGTCAAGGTCGAGATCGACAAGGTCCCGAGCAGCGACTTCTTCACCAAGTACGTGAACCCGGGCAAGTTCGAGATCGCCAGCTGGCGCAACACCGACTCGTTCCCGCTCTCCAGCAGCCTCGCGAACTTCCGGCTGCCGCAGGGCGACAACGTCTTCGGCAACTACTCCAAGCTCGGCACCCCCGAGATCGACGCCCTGCTGAAGCAGGCCGCGGGGACGGTCGACCCGGTGGAGGCCGCGAAGCTGTACAACCAGGCCGACGCCAGGATCTGGGAGCTGGGCCACACCGTCGAGCTCTACCAGCGGCCGACGGTGGTGGCGGCCCGCAAGGGCCTGGCCAACTACGGCGCGTTCGGCCTGGCGGGCGTGGACTACGCCAAGGTGGGCTGGGAGAAGTAGCCCGTCCGGCGGCACGCCCTGCGGCGGCGCCCGGGGGCGGGTGCGCGGGGTGCGGCGGAATGCGGGGGCGCGGCGGCACGGCGGGCTCTGGCGAGCAGCGCGGTGATCACGGGGCCGGTGGTGCGGACACGGTCGGGACGGCTGCGCCGCCCCCTGTGTCCCGCCACCGGCCTTGACCTTCCGCGTTGCCCGCAGGCCGCCCTTGTCGCCGGGGCCCTCCGGATCCGGCCCGGGCCGGGCCGGATCCGCTCGCTCCGACCGCTTCCAACCGGGGACGAATCTAGCGGTGCGATCCACCCGGGCGCGGCCCGCGGCGCGGGGCGCGCCCGGAAACCCGCCGAGCTGTCACCCGGTTCGCGCACCACGGCGTCAACTGTCGCTGACGGCACGGCAGAACGGGCGAAACCGGCGTGTTCGGCGTGCCGCGCCAGACCGCCGGGGGTGCGTGCACCGGGGCCGGGCCGCTGCCAGGATTCGCGGGGACAGTGCAGCCGTCCCCCTCCCAAGTCCCGGAGCCCCGCCCATGACCAGCGATTCCGCCGCGGCACCCCGCCCGCACCACGTCGATTCGCGCCCGGTGCAGCGGATGACCCCGCGCAGTCGGGACGAGCCGCACCGGGTCGCCACCCCGCTGGAACTCTTCTTCGACCTCTGCTTCGTGGTCGCGGTCGGCCAGGCGGGCCGGGCGCTCGCGCACGACCTCGCCGCCGGGCACTACGGGGACGGCCTGACCGGCTACGTCTTCGCCTTCTTCGCCATCTGGTGGGCCTGGATGAACTTCACCTGGTTCGCCTCCGCATACGACTGCGACGACGTCCCGTACCGGGTCACCACCCTGGTCCAGATCGCCGGCGTGCTGATCCTCGCCGCCGGGGTGCCCCGGATGTTCGCCGACCAGGACCTGGTGCTCTCGGTGGTCGGCTACGTGGTGATGCGCCTGGCCATGGTCACCCAGTGGCTGCGCGCGGCGGCCAGCGAGGAGGGCCCGGCGCGCACGGTCGCGCTGCGGTACGCGGTCGGCATCACCTGCTGCCAGATCGCCTGGGTGGTGGTGCTGGCGCTGCCGCACAGCGTCCGGCCGTACGTCATCCCGCTCGGCATCCTGGCCGAGCTGTCCGTGCCGGTGATCGCCGAGCTGCGCACCCAGACCAGCTGGCACCCGCACCACATCGCCGAGCGGTACGGCCTGTTCACACTGATCGTGCTCGGCGAGACGGTGGCGGCGGCCACTGTGGCCGTGCAGTCGGCGGTGGACGAGCACGAGGGGCTGACCCGGCTGCTCCCGGTGGCGGCCGGCGGCCTGCTGATCTGCTTCTCGGCCTGGTGGATCTACTTCGCCCGGTCCGTCCACGAGCACCTGCGCTCCAACCGGCAGGCGTTCCTGTGGGGTTACGGCCACTACGTGGTGTTCGGCTCGGCGGCCGCGATCGGCTCGGGCCTGGAGGTGGCGGTGGAGTCGGCGGTGCACAAGGCGCACATCTCGCCGACGGCGGCCACCGCGACGGTGACCGTCCCGACCGCGGTCTACCTGTTCACGGTGTGGCTGCTGCACGCCCGGCACGTCAAGAGCGGCGCCTCGCAGGCGCTGCTGCCGATCGCCTCGGTGGCGGTGCTGGCCTGCACCGCGGCCGGCGGGTCCGGGGTGCTGGTGGCGGGCCTGGTGTGCGCGGCGACGGTGGCGACCGGCGTGGCGCTGCACGCCCGCGAGGGCGGCTGACCCTCGCGGGCGGGCGGGGCCTCGCGCACCGGCTGGGCCTCGCGTACCTGGGCCTCGCGCATCGGGGCGACCGCGCGCACCGGTTGGACCCCGCGGACCGGCGGGGTCTCGCGCGGGTGCGGGCCCAGCAGGTGGTGCAGCACGCCCTCGTGCTGCCCCAGCCAGGCCAGATACGTCGGGTTGACCCGGGCCAGGTCCAGGTAGGCGGCGCGCAGCTCGCCGTACAGCGCGTCGAGCGCGGGCGGGCTGAGCGCGCGCGGCCGCCAGGCGAGCAGCAGCCGCACGGCCAGCGGGTCGCCGTGCACCGGCCGGACGACCGTGCCGGGCCCGGGGACGGAGGTCGGCTGGCAGGGGCGGACGGCCTCGCCGGAGGCGACCAGCTCGGCGGCGGTCGCGTTGTCGCGGACCTGGACCACCCGCGGGTTGAGCCCGGCCTCGGTGAAGACCCGGCGCATCGCCGCGTACTCGTGGTCGGCGGTCGGGTCCACCATCCAGGTGTCCTCGGCCAGGTCGGCCAGATGGACGACGGGCGAGCCGGCGGCCGGGTGGTCGTGGGCGAGCGCGACGAACTGCGGCTCACGGGCCATCAGGACGCGGTGCTCGGCGTCCGGCGGGACCTTCAGCGGGAAGCCCTCGCTCTCGTGCACGAAGGCGACGTCCAACTGGTCGGCGGCGACCATCCGCAGCAGGGCGTTGGCGGAGATGTCCACGTGGATGGTGGTGTCCGTCTCCGGCAGCCGCTCGTGCACCCGGCGCAGCCAGGCCGCCACCGCGCGGCTGCCGACGCTGCCGATCCGCAGCCGGCGCTTGCGCTCGGTGCTTCCGGCCTCCCGGGCCTCCTGGCGGGCGGCGGCGACCAGCGCGGCCATCTCGGCGATCACCGGCCGGGCCCGGGACAGCACCGAGTGGCCGAGCGCGGTGGGCCGGCTGCCGGTCTGCTCACGGGTGAACAGCGTTCCGCCGATGGCCCGTTCGATCCGGTGCAGCTGGGTGGTGAGCGAGGGCTGGGTCATGCCGAGGTGCAGCGCGGCCTTGCGGAGGCTGCCGGTGTCGGCGATCGCGCACAGCACCCGGAGGTGTCTCACGTCGAGCTCCACCTTGGGAGCATAACGGCGCATCCCGGTCTCGCCAAGGACATGACACGTGTGGGAATGGCCCGGCCGGACGGACGGGGCCCTATTGGCTGGTGCTATCACCGGTTGACATCATCCGCCGGGCCCGCGCACTGACCGAAGCTCTGGGGCAGCAGGAATCATCCGGTGCCCCGCGACCGGCCCCCACCGGCCGCGGCATTCGCATACACGGAGCCCCCACATGAACCGCATCACGCGTACGCTGTCCGCTGCCCTCGGCCTGGCCCTCGCCGCCGGTGTGGCCGCCCTGCCCACGACGGCCGCCGCCGCGCCCGTCCAGGGCTACACCGCCACCAACACCTACGCCGGCTCGGCCGCCGAGGACGCCGACAACCAGGCGTTCTACGAGGCCGTGATGAAGTCGGCGCGGGCCAAGCAGGCGGCGACCCCGTACCTGAAGGTCGTCACCGTGACCTACGACGCCAGCAGCGCCCCGACCTTCCGCACCCAGATAGCCCAGAGCGCGCAGATCTGGAACGGCTCGGTCTCCAACGTCCAGCTGCGTTCCGGCTCCGCCGCCGACTTCCGCTACTACGAGGGCAACGACTCGCGCGGCTCCTACGCGAGCACCAACGGGCACGGCGGGGGCTACATCTTCCTCGACTACGCCCAGAACCGTCAGTACAACTCCACCCGGGTCACCGCGCACGAGACCGGTCACGTGCTCGGCCTGCCGGACCACTACTCCGGCCCCTGCAGCGAGCTGATGTCCGGCGGCGGCCCCGGCACCTCCTGCACCAACCCCTACCCGAACTCCACCGAGCGCAGCCGGGTGAACTCCCTCTGGGCCCGCGGCTGATCCGCTGAAAGCCGGTCCGGCCCGGCCGCTCCCCGGAGCGGCCGGGCCGGACCTGTCGGTGCCGCGTGCGAGCATGCGGGCGAAGACCGACCCGCCGACCACGAGGTGCCACCGCCATGCCGCTGTCCGTCCCCGACCGCCTGGCCGACCTGCCGTACGCCCACCTGCTGCGGACCCACACCGGCCCGCTGCGCACCGACGAGCGCTACGACACCGTCCACTTCGAGGGCGGGGAGTACCTCGACCAGGCGGCGGGCGGCGCGACCTTCCTGGAGTGCGCCTTCACCGGCGTCTCGCTGAGCGGGGCCAAGCTCCGCCGGGCCCGCTTCAACGAGGTCTGGGCGCAGGCCGGCCGCTGGGTGGCCTGCGAACTGGTGGAGAGCGAGTGGCAGGACAGCGCGTTCGTCGGCGGGGTGCTGGCCGGGGTGGCGGCGCACGGCTCGGCGCTGCGCCGGGTGGTGTTCCGCGGCTGCAAGCTGGAGGCGGTCAACCTGCGCGCGGCCGTCCTGCGGGACGTGGTCTTCGAGGACTGCCTGCTGCGCGACGTGGACTTCGGCGACGCCAAGCTCACCGACGTCTCCTTCCCCGGCTCCACCCTGGAGGAGGTCCGGCTGCGCGGGGCGAAGCTGGCCAGGACGGACCTGCGCGGGGCGGTCGCCCTCGGTCTCACCGACGGTCCGGAGGGGCTGCGCGGCGCGCTGATCAGCTCCCCCCAACTCCTGGAGCTGGCGCCGCAGTTCGCCCATGCCCTGGGCATCACCGTGCAGGACCGGTGAACGGTCGGTGCGGGTGTCCGCACCGACTCCCCGTTCAGCCCCCGGTCGCCTGGTGACGGCGGGGCGAACAGTCCGCCAACCCTGACCCGGCCCCCTGGTGGGCCCGCTCCGGCGGGGTGGAGGATGCTGCGCGATCGATGAGCCCCAACTTGTGTGCACAACATCGCCAGCGAAGGGACGGGCCGCACTGATGGCCGAGCTGAGTCGTAGGAAGTTCGTGACGTTGTCGGGCGCCGCCGCGGCGGGGGTGGCGGTAGCCGGCACCCTCGGCGCCGGCCAGGCGCAGAGCGCGCCCACCGCGGCGGCGCCGTCGGCGGCGCTGTCGCAGACCGGTACCATCGCGGACGCGCAGCACATCGTCATCCTGATGCAGGAGAACCGCAGCTTCGACCACTACTTCGGGATGCTGCGGGGCGTGCGCGGCTTCGCCGACCGCAGCGCGATCCAGATCGCGGGCGGCAACAGCGTCTTCAACCAGCCCAACGGACTGCTCGGCCGGCAGTACCCGTGGCAGTTCAGCGCCACCAAGCCGGCCGGCGGCGCCGACCCCGAGCGCCTGGCCCAGTGCAACGGCGACCTCGCGCACGGCTGGTCCGACCAGCACAAGGCCTGGAACAGCGGGAAGATGGACTCCTGGGTCGCCGCCAAGGGCAACGTCCGCACGCTCGGCTACCTCACCCGCCAGGACATCCCGTTCCACTACGCGCTCGCCGAGAACTGGACCATCTGCGACGCGTACTTCTGCTCCGTCCTCAGCGCCACCGGCCCCAACCGCACCTACCACTGGAGCGGCCAGATCGACCCGGCCGGCAGCGCGGGCGGCCCCGCCTACGACGGCGGCGACGAGAAGGGCCTGCGCTGGCAGACCTACGCCGAGGCGCTGGAGAACGCCGGGGTGAGCTGGAAGCTCTACCAGAACGCGGCCGACAACTACGGCGACAACGCGCTGGCGTACTTCACCCAGTTCTCCGGCGCGCCCGCGGGCAGCCCGCTCGCCGTCAAGGGCATGGGCTCCGTCCCCAGGACGACCGGCCGGACGCCGGACGACATCGTCGCCGCGATCCGGGCCGACGTCGTGAACGGCACGCTCCCGCAGGTCTCCTGGATCGTCCCCGACCAGGGCTCCTCCGAGCACCCGTACTCCACGCCCGCCGACGGCGCGCACTTCGTCCACAACGTGATCGACGCGCTGAACGCCAACCCGGACGTCTTCAACTCCACCGTCCTCTTCCTCAACTACGACGAGAACGACGGCTTCTTCGACCACGTCCCGCCGCCCACCGCCCCGGCCGGCACCCCCGGCGAGTTCTACAACGGCACCAACATCGGCCTCGGCTTCCGCGTCCCGATGATCGCCATCTCGCCCTGGACCCGCGGCGGCTGGGTGAACTCCGAGGTCTTCGACCACACCTCGGTGCTGCGCTTCCTGGAGCGGTGGACCGCCGCCATCGGCAAGCCCGCCACCTGCCCCAACATCAGCGACTGGCGCCGCCGGGTGTGCGGAGACCTCACCAGCGCATTCGACTTCGCCCACCCGGTCTACGGCCTGCCCGCCCTGCCCAACACCGACGCGGTGATCGGCATGTCCAGCTGCGGCCCGCTGCCCAACCCGGCGCCGGTCGACAACCGGCTGCCTGTGCAGGAGTCCGGCACCCGCCAGGCCCGCGCCCTGCCGTACCAGTCGAACGCCAACCTGGACCACCTGGAGTTCGGCTCCGGCGGCGTCATCAAGGTCTGGCTGAAGATGGCCAACGAGGGCGCCGAGGCCCGGAAGTCGGCGCACTTCGCGGCCTACGCCAACGCCTACCGCAGCGGCGGCCCCTGGCAGTACACCGTCGACCCCGGCGGCAACCAGAGCGACTTCTTCAACTGCGGTACCAGCTACGGCAGCGGCCAGTACGACCTCTCGGTGGTCGGCCCCAACCGCTTCCTGCGCCGCTTCAAGGGCGATGCCACCAAGGCGGGCAAGAACGCGGCCGTCACCGCCTCGTACGCGGTCGAGCCGGGCACCGGGAAGCAGGCGCTCTACCTCCGGCTCGCCAACACCGGCGGTACGCCGCTGACCTTCACCATCGCCTCCAACAACTACCGGACGGACGGCCCCTGGACGTACCAGGTCCCGGCCGGCGGCAGCGTCAGCGACTTCTTCAACGCGGTCGCCTACACCAACGGCTGGTACGACTTCACCGTCACGGTGGACGCGGACGCGACCTGGTCGCAGCGGTTCACCGGCCACCTGGAGACCGGTACGGCCAGCATCAGCGGCTGACACCGGGGGCGGACGGCCGGCGGGGCCCCGGGGACCACGGATCGTGGACCTCCCGGGGCCCCGCCGTCGTCGGCCCCGACCGTGCCCGACGGCGCGCCCCGACGGCGAACCCCGACCGCGCGCCCCGGGCCACGGCACGGCGCCGCCCCGCGCAGCGGATGCGGTCCGCCGCCCCCGGTGTGAGAGTGGGGGCAGCCCGGAAGTCGTCCGGAGGAGGAGTCATGGGCATCTTCGACAGGTTCCGCCACAAGGCGCACGGCGGCGCCGAGGAGGCCAGGTCCTCGCTCGGCGGGGGAGCCGAGCAGGACACCACCGCGATGACGGACGCCGCACAGCGCGCCGCCCTCGCCCACGACGAGGCCGCCGACGCGTTCAGCGTCGACACGGAGAAGGCCCGCGAGGCGGCCCAGGCCGCCGACCTGGCCGAACACGACGCGGAGGAGCGGGCCCGCGAGGAGATGACCGCCGAGGGCGACCCCTGGGACTGACCGCACCCGTGACGCCGTAGGGCGCGCCCGCAGGCCGGGCGCGCCCCCTCGTCACGCCCGCGTGCCCGTGCCGGGCGTCACGCCCGCGGCGGCAGCGGCGGGCGCCGCAGGTCCGGACGCGGGGTGTCGTCCGGGGGCGGGACGGCGGCCGGGGCGTCCTCCAGCAGCTCCAGCGCCAGCCGCACCGCCGTGACCAGTTCGATGTGCCGCCCCCGGGCCCAGTCCTGCGGGGTCCGCAGCACGTGCACGTCCGGCTCCACCCCGTGGTTCTCCACCGACCAGCCGAGTCCGCCGGTGAACCAGGAGGCGTTCTTCGGCACCGAGATCTGCGTCCCGTCGCCGAGCGTGTGCCGCCCGGTCATCCCGACCACCCCGCCCCAGGTGCGGTTGCCCACCACCGGGCCCAGCCCCAGCAGTCTGATCGCCGCGATGACCACGTCGCCGTCCGAGCTGGTGGCCTCGTCGGCGAGCGCCACCACCGGCCCGCGCGGGGCGTCCCGCGGCCACCGCACCGGTTGGCGCCCCCTGCTGAAGTCCCAGGCGAGCACCCGCCGGGTGAGCTTCTCCAGGACCAGCTCCGAGACGTTGCCCCCGGCGTTGCCGCGGACGTCCAGGACCAGTGCGGGCTTGTCCAGCTCCCGCCGCAGGTCCCGGTTGAACTGCGCCCAGCCGGAGCCGCCGAGGTCGGGGATGTGCAGGTAGCCGCACCGCCCGTCGCTGAACTCCCGGACCAGGGAGCGCCGTTTGGCCACCCAGTCCTGGTAGCGGATGGCCCGCTCGTCGGTCAGCGGGGTGACGGCGATCCGCCGGATCCGGCCCTCGGGCCCGCTGCGCAGGGTGAGCTCGACGGTGGTGCCGCCGGTGCCGACCAGCAGCGGCTCCGGGCCGCGCAGCGGGTCCACCGGGCGCCCGGCCACCGCCAGCAGCTCGTCGCCGTCCTGCACGCCGTGGGTGGCCAGCGGGGCGCGGGCGCGCGGGTCGGAGGACTCGCCGGCCAGTACCCGGTCGACCAGCCAGCGCCCGTCGGGGGACCGGTGGGCGTTGGCGCCGAGCAGCCCCAGCGGCTGCTGGGTGAGCGCGGGCCCCTCGCCGCGCCGGGACGGCGTGACGTAGGCGTGCGAGGTGCCGAGTTCGCCGAGCAGCTCGCGCAGCAGGTCGGCGAAGTCGTCCGGTCCGGCGACGCGCTCCAGCAGCGGCTCGTACTGCTCGACCAGCGCGGGCCAGTCCAGCCCGGACATGCCGGCGTCCCAGAACTGGTCGCGGACGATCCGGGCCGCCTCCCCGTACGCCTGGCGCCATTCGGCGGCCGGGTGCACGGTGTGGGTGATCCGGCGCAGGTCGACGGTGGTCGCGGCGGAGGGGGCGGAGACCGGGACGATCCGCAGCGTGCCGCTCGAGTAGACCGCGACGGAGCCGCCGTCGCCGGAGACCGCGTAGCCGTCCAGCTTGTCGACCAGGGTGGTGCGGGTGCCCCGGGCCAGGTCGAAGTACTCCAGCGAGGGGCGCCCCGAGGTGTCGTCCGGACTGGCGAAGGTCTGCCCGAGGGTGCCGGAGATCGGCCAGCGCAGCCAGACCAGGCCGCCGCGCACCGCGTCGGTGGCCGAGTACTTGGAGGCGATCACCGGGAACTGCACCAGCCGCTCGGCGATGCCCTGCGGCTCCACCTCGACGGTGCCGTCGCCGCCGCCGTCGCCGCGCGGGGCGCCGTCCTCGGCGGGGGCGGCGAACGGCGAGGGGGTGTCGGCGGTCAGCGGGACGAGGTAGGGGCGGCAGCCGAGCGGGAAGGAGAGGTCGCCGGTGTGCACGTCGTGGACGGGGTCGAAGCCCCGCCAGGAGAGGAAGGCCAGGTAGCGGCCGTCCCGGGTGAACACCGGCTGCTCGTCCTCGAACCGGCCGTCGGTGACCTCGGTGATCGCCGCGGGCCCGTCGGTGCGGGTGAGCCGGATCCGGCGCAGCGAGCGCCCGGCCACCGGCTGCGACCAGGCGATCCACCGAGAGTCGGGGGAGAAGCGGGCGGCGGAGACCGGGCCGTGGCCGGAGGCGGCCAGTTCGCGGACCTCGCCGTCGGCGGCGCCGACCAGCAGCAGCCGTCCGTCGGAGGCGGCGACGGCCAGCCGCGCGCCGTCGGGGGAGGCGGTGAGCTCCAGGACCCGGCCGAGCCGCCCGCCGGCGAGCAGCCGGTGCCCGTGCTGGGCGGGGGCGCCCTCGTGGCCGGGCAGCGGGACGATCTCGACCGCGTCCGCGCCCTGCGCGTCGGTGATCCAGGCGGCCTCGCCGGTGTGGCCGAGCACGACCGGCAGCCGGGTGCGCACGCCCGGGGTGTCGGCGAGCGCCCGGGCCGGGCCGTCCCGGTGGGTCAGCCAGTACTGGCTGCCGCGGACGGTGATCACCCCGGCGCGGCCGGTCTGGTCGCAGGCGAGGTCCTTGACGTGGGAGGCGGCGCTCACCTGGTAGGGCCGGCGCCCGGCCCGGGCGCCGCCGAGCGGCACCCGCAGCCGGCGGGGCGCGGGGGCGTCCAGGCCGTCCAGCAGCCAGAGGTCGCCGGCGTGCTGGTAGACGATCCGGGTGCCGTCGGTGGCGGCCTCGCGGGCGTAGTAGGAGGCGTGGTCGGTGTGCCGGCGCAGGTCGGTGCCGTCGGGGCGGCAGGAGTAGAGGTTGCCGATGCCCTCGTGGTCCGAGAGGAAGGCGATCCTGGGCCCGCCGGGCCCGCCGACCGGCATCGGGGAGGCGAGGTGGCCGCGGTGGTCGGGGAGGATCCGCTCGCCGTCCACCCAGAGCCGCCCGGTGGCGCCGCCCCGGTAGCGCTTCCAGGCGGCGGGTTCGTGCGGTGCCGAGCCGGTGAGCAGCACGGTGTGCGCCCGGCTCATCTGGGCGTCGCCGACCGGCCCCCAGGGCATCCGGTGCCCGGGTGAGCCGTCCGGCGGCAGCGCGTGTGCCCAGGTGTAGTGGCCGAAGGGCTCGTGGCGCGAGGTGACGGCGAGCACCTCGCCGTCCGGCAGCCAGCCGCGGACCCGGGTGTCCTGGCTGCCCCAGTGGCTGAGCCGGGCGGCCGCGCCGCCCTCGACGGGGGCCGTCCACACCTCGGGGGTCAGGCTCTGCCAGCTGGTCCAGGCGAGGGTCCGCCCGTCGGGGGAGAACCGGGGGTGGCTGACCCGGGTGCGGTCGCAGCCGACCCGCCAGGCCCGCCCGGCGGAGCCGTCGGGGGCGAGCGGCGCGATCCAGACGTCGTCCTCGGCGGTGAACGCCAGCAGGTCCCCGTACAGGTGGGGGTAGCGGAGGTAGCCGGGTGACGTCACCCCTCCATGGTTCGACGGGGTGTCACGTCCGGCAACCGGACGCGGTGCTGGCAGGCCCGCCGCCGGTGTGTCCCGAACACGCCCACCGGTCTGGACCATTGACACCGCCCGGCCGAATCCACTTCAGTGGTCTAGTCCAAATAGGGTGCGCGGTCGGGCCGAACCCCCACTGGCACGTACCTTCGGCGCGC
Organism: Kitasatospora sp. NPDC048239; assembly: GCF_043202015.1. Classification (NCBI taxonomy): domain Bacteria; kingdom Bacillati; phylum Actinomycetota; class Actinomycetes; order Kitasatosporales; family Streptomycetaceae; genus Kitasatospora; species Kitasatospora sp. NPDC048239. The sequence goes on from NZ_JBICZP010000013.1 coordinate 204,282, forward strand.
CCTCGGACGTCCCCCACGATTCGCGCCCCCGCAGGAGTCCCCCGCATGCGCAGAACAGCACCCGTACCCGCCGCCGCCCCGGCCCGCCGCCCCCGTACGCTGCTCGCGGCCGGAACCGCCTCGGCCGTCGCCGCCGCCACCATGGTCGGCCTCACCCTGGGCCTCGCGCCCGCCGCATCGGCCGGGGAGTTCCTGGTCAACGGCGGCTTCGAGAGCGGCGCCCTGAACCCCTGGAGCTGCACCGGAGGCACCGGCAGCGTCGTCACCGGCCAGTCGCACGGCGGCGGCTACGCGCTGGCGGCGGCCGCCTCGGCGAGCGACAGCGCCCGGTGCGCCCAGACCGTCGCGGTCGCCCCCAACACCACCTACACGCTCAGCGCGTACCTCAAGGGCTCGTACGTCTACCTCGGCGTGGACGGCGGCACCAGCACCTGGACGCCCGGCACCGGCGGCGCGTACCAGAAGCTCAGCGTCGCCTTCACCACCGGAGCCAACCAGACCAGCGCCACCGTGTACACGCACGGCTGGTACGGGCAGGGCACGTACTACGCGGACGACGTCTCGCTGGACGGCCCGGGCGCGCCCACCGCCACGCCCACGGTGACCCAGTCGCCCACCGCGACGGCCTCCCCGACGGTGACGCCCACCGCGACGGCCTCCCCGACGGCGACCGCCACCGCGACCTCCTCCCCGACGGCCACCGTCTCCCCGACCGCGCCGCCCCCCGGCGGCCACTCGCTGGTCGGCTACCTGCACGCCAGCTTCGCCAACGGCGCCGGCTACACCCGGATGGCCGACGTCCCGGCCTCGTGGGACTTCATCAACCTCTCCTTCGGCGAGCCGACCTCCGTCACCTCCGGGGACATCCGGTTCAACCGCTGCCCGGCCACCGAGTGCCCGACCGTCGAGTCCGACGCCGACTTCAGGGCCGCCATCGCGGCCAAGCGGGCCCAGGGCAAGAAGGTCCTGATCTCGATCGGCGGCCAGAACGGCCAGGTCCAGCTCACCACCGCGGCCGCCCGCGACACCTTCGTCAGCTCGGTCTCGGCGATCATCGACAAGTGGGGCCTGGACGGCCTCGACATCGACTTCGAGGGCCACTCGCTCTCCCTCAACACCGGCGACAACGACTTCAAGAACCCGACCAGCCCGGTCGTCGTCAACCTGATCTCCGCGCTGAAGACCCTGAAGGCCAAGTACGGCGCGGGCTTCGTCCTCACCATGGCCCCGGAGACCTTCTTCGTCCAACTCGGCTACCAGTACTACGGATCCGGCCCCTGGGGCGGCCAGGACCCGCGGGCCGGCGCCTACCTGCCGGTCATCTACGCCCTGCGGGACGACCTCACCCTGCTGCACGTCCAGGACTACAACTCCGGCTCCATCATGGGCCTGGACAACCAGTACCACTCGATGGGCGGCGCCGACTTCCACGTCGCCATGACCGACATGCTGCTCAAGGGCTTCCCGGTCGCGGGCAACACCGGCAACGTGTTCCCCGCGATCCCCGCCTCCAAGCTCGCCATCGGCATGCCCGCCACCACCAACGCCGGCAACGGCTACGTGGCCCCCGCCGAGGTCAACAAGACCCTGGACTGCCTCACCAGGCTCGCCAACTGCGGTACCTACGTGCCCAAGTCGGGTGCCCAGCCCGGCCTGCGCGGCCTGATGACCTGGTCGATCAACTGGGACCAGTTCGGCGGCCGGGAGTTCTCGAAGAACTTCGACGGCTACTTCCACCGCTGACCGCCGCGCCGGGCGCCGGACGGGGCCCGCCCCCTCCGGCGCCCGGTGTCGTCCCGGCACCGGTCAGCGGTCCGCCCGGACCGCCTCCAGGTACTCGGCGATCGCGTCCCGGTTGCGGGTGAGGAACCGGATCCGCTCGCTCATCCCGGCCAGCTCGTGCTCCAGGGTGGCGATCATCTCCGGGGTGGCGTCCGGGAAGTGGATGATCCGGGGCTTGTCCAGACAGGGCAGGATCTGTTTGATGATGCGGGTCGGCAGGCCGGAGTCGAGGAGCCCGCGGATCTGCAGCACCCGGTCGACCGAGGGATCGTCGTACTCGCGGTAGCCGTTGGGGGAGCGGTCGGCCAGGATCAGGCCCTGCTCCTCGTAGTAGCGCAGCAGCCGCCGGGACGTCCCGGTCCGCTCGGACAGCTCCCCGATCCGCATGTGACCCACCCCACAGCCGAGCACGTTGACCCTCACATCAATGTGAGGGTTCGAGCATAGTCGCCATGCGGACCACAGAGCTACCAACCACCGTAGACCAGCGGGGACTTCCCGTGCCGGCCCTGCTGGCGCTGGCCACCGCCGTCTTCATCACGGCCCTCACCGAGACCCTGCCCGCCGGCGTCCTGCCCGCGATGAGCGCCGACCTCGGGGTGAGCGAGTCCGCCGCCGGCCAGTCGGTCACCATCTACGCGATCGGCACGGCGGCCACCGCCATCCCGCTCACCGCGGCCACCGCGGGGTGGCCCCGCAGGCGGCTGCTGCTCAGTGCGATGGCCGGGTTCGCCGCGGCCAACACCGTCACCGCCCTCTCCGCCAGCTACCCGCTGACCATGGCCGCCCGGTTCGTGGCCGGGGTCGCGGCCGGCCTCGCCTGGGCGCTGCTCGCCGGGTACGCCCGCCGACTGGCGCCGGTGGCGCTCCAGGGCAAGGCGATCGCCATCGCGATGACCGGCGCACCGCTCGCGCTGTCCCTGGGCGTCCCGGCCGGGACCTTCCTCGGCAAGCTGCTCGGCTGGTGGGTGGCGTTCCTGATCATGACCGTACTGGCCGTCGGCGTGATCGCCTGGATCGCGGCGGCGGTACCCGACCACCCCGGCCAGGAGCGGGCCGAACGGACCCCGGTCCTTCGGGCCCTCGCCGTTCCGGGAGTGCTGCCGGTGCTGTTCACCACCTTCGTCTTCGTGCTGGCCCACACCGTGCTCTACACCTACATCGCCCCGTTCCTGGACCGGCTCGGGATGGGCGGCTCCACCGACGCCGTCCTGCTGGCCTTCGGCGTCGCCTCGCTGGTGGGCATCTGGTTCACCGGCGCCCACATCCACCGCCGGCTGCGCACGCTCACCGTCGCGAGCACCCTGCTCGTCGCGGCGGCGGCCGCGGTGCTGGCGGTCACGGCCGGCAGCCCGCTGCTGGTCCACCTCGCGGCGGTGCTCTGGGGCCTCGGCTGGGGCGGGATCCCCACCCTGCTGCAGACCGCCGTCGGCGACGCGGGCGCCGAGCACGCCGACGCCGCCCAGGCGATGCTGGTCACGCTCTGGAACGCGGCGATGGCGAGCGGCGGGGTGGTCGGCGGCCTGCTCCTCGACCGCTTCGGCTCGGACACCTTCCCCTGGACGGTCCTGGCGCTGATGGCCCCGGTCCTCGCGGTGGTCGTCGCCGCCCGCCGGCACGGCTTCCCGGCCGAGCGCGCCACCCGGTGAGCACCGCCAGGCCGCCGTTCCCCCGGGTGCCCGCCCCGCCCCCGGGGGACCGGCGTGTCCAGCAAGCCCGAAGCAATCCGCCGCGAAATGACGACCTATCATCCATCCATGGCCTCAGCTCAGTTGATCCGCATCGTCTCCCGTTCCTCGCCGATGGCGCTCGCGCAGGTCGAGCGCGTCCGGGCCGAGCTCGCCGCCCTGCACCCGGGGCTGCGGACGGAGGTCGTCCCGGTGACCACCTCCGGGGACCGCTGGATGGGCGATCTGGCGCGACTCGGCGGGAAGGGCGCCTTCACCAAGGAGGTGGACGAGGCGCTGCTCGCCGGGGAGGCGGACCTCGCGGTGCACTGCCTCAAGGACGTGCCCGCCGACCGCCCGCTGCCCGCCGGGACGGTCTTCGCGGCCTACCTGCGGCGCGACGACATCCGCGACGCGGTCGTCCACCCGGGCGGGCTCACCCTCGACGAGCTCCCGGGCGGCTCCCGGATCGGCACCTCCTCGGTGCGCCGCCGGGCCCAGCTCGCCGCCTCGCACCCGCACCTGACCTGCGTGCCGATCCGCGGCAACGCCAACAGCCGGCTGGCCAAGCTGGCGGCCGGGGACGCCGACGCGCTGCTGCTGGCCGCCTCCGGGCTGGAGCGGATCGGGGAGCAGGCGCGGATCACCGAGATCCTCCCGGTGGAGACGATGTGCCCGCCGATCGGCGCGGGTGTCCTCGCCCTCCAGTGCCGGGAGGAGGACACCGCCACCATCGAGGCCGTGACCGGCCTCGGCCACCACGAGACCTGGCGCGAGGCGAGCGCCGAGCGGATGTTCCTGCACGTCCTGCAGGGCCACTGCAACTCGCCGATCGCCGGCTACGCCAAGGCCGAACCGGACGGCCGGCTCTCGCTGCGGGGCCGGGTGTTCTCCCCGGACGGCAAGCGGATCCTGGACGCCCACGAGTGGGCCGGCTCGCTCACCCCCGAGGACCTCGGCACCGCGACGGCCCTCGCGCTGAAGCGGCAGGGGGCGTCCGAGCTGATCGCCGCCATCCCGCACTGACCGGTGCGCCGCTCCGCGCCCCCGCGGGGCGCGGAGAAACGCCGGAAGGCCCCTCGCTTTCGCAAGGGGCCTTCCGGCTGTCTGTGCGCCGCCAGGGACTCGAACCCCGGACCCGCTGATTAAGAGTCAGCTGCTCTAACCAACTGAGCTAGCGGCGCCTGCTGACGAGGAAGACATTACCTGGTCAGCGGCTGAAACTCGAAATCGGGCCGGGTCGGGGCCGGCCCTCAGGGCACCAGCACGACCTTGCCCCGGACGTGCCCGGTGCCGACCATGCGGTGCGCGTCCGCGGCCCGCCCCAGCGGGAAGGTGTCGGCGATCTCCAGCCGCAGCCCGCCGTTCTCCCAGAGCCCGACCAGCTCGGCCAGCCGGGCGGCGTTCCGCTCGGTGCGCAGGGCGCGCAGCCCGAGCCGGTCGGCGGTGGCGAAGTCGGCGATGGTGGCGATCCGGTCGCGGTCGGCGACCAGCTCGACGGAGGCCTCCAGCGCGCCGCGCCCGGCGGCGTCGAAGGCCGCGTCCACGCCCTGCGGCGCCACCGCGCGCACCCGCTCGACCAGGCCCTCGCCGTAGACCACCGGTATCGCGCCCAGCTCGCGCAGGTAGTCGTGGTTGCGCTCGCTCGCCGTGCCGATCACCGTGGCGCCCCACGCCCGGGCGAGCTGGACGGCGACCGTGCCGACGCCGCCGGCGGCGCCGTGGACCAGCACGGTGTCGCCCTTGCCGACCTTCAGTGCGGTGAGCCCGGTGTGGGCGGTCTGGCCGGAGGCGGAGAGCGACCCGGCCTGCTCCCAGGGCATGCCGGACGGCTTGGCGGCCAGCTGGGTGCCGTCCACCGTGACGAACTCGGCGTGGCTGCGGAGCAGCCGGAAGCCCAGCACCTCGTCGCCGACCTTCCAGCCGGAGCCGCCGGGGCCGACCTGGTCGACCACCCCGGCGAACTCGTTGCCCGGGACGACCGGCGGCTCGACCGCGACGCCCGGCGGGGCCCAGCCCTCCCGGACGGCCAGGTCGGCGGGCTGCACCCCGGCCGCGTAGACCCGCACCCGCACCTCGCCGGGCCCGGCCGACGGCGTGGGCACCTCGGCGACCCGCAGTACCTCCGGGCCGCCGAACTCGGGAACGGTGACTGCCTTCATGGGAAGTTCCTGCCTCTCTGCCGGTACGTGATCCGCTCCTGTGATGATCGGATTTGAAGTGGGCTTGAGGTCAACCCCTACTCGGCGTGTTGCGACAGTCGGGTGCATTGTCAGATTTATCCTTGGCGGCGGCCCGGACCTCGTCCGGCCGTGCACGTCTGATCGCCAGCGAGAGGAGCCTCCCCGTGGGCCAGCTGCCCCTGCTCTTCCTGGTGCTGCTCGCCTCCGTGGTGACCATGCCGCTGGCCCGCCGGACCGGTGTACCGCAACCCGTGCTGATGACCCTGCTCGGCATCGTGATGGCGGTGATCCCGCAGATCCCCGACATCGCCATCGACCCCGACCTGATCCTGCCGCTGGTCCTGCCGCCGCTGATCTTCGCCGTCGCCCGGCGCTCCTCGGTCCGCTACTTCCGGGCGAACGTCCGCTCCATCCTGCTGCTCGCCGTCGCCCTCGTCGTGGTCACCACGGTCGCGGTGGCCGGAACCGTCCACTGGCTGCTGCCGGCGCTGCCCGTCGCGGCCGCCATCGCCGTCGGCGCGCTGGTCTCGCCGCCCGACCCGGTCGCCGCCGTCGCGGTGGCCGGCAGCGTCGGGCTGCCCCGCCGACTGGTGTCGATCCTGGAGAGCGAGGGCCTGTTCAACGACGTCACCGCGATCGTGATCTACTCGCTGGCCATCGACGCGGTGGTCTCCGACGACTTCTCCATCGACCACGCCGTCCTGCGCTTCGTGCTCTCGGCGGTGGTCGCCGTCGCCGTCGGCGTCGCCCTCGGCTGGCTCAACGCCAAGCTCGCCTCCTTCCTGGAGGACCCGACCCAGCAGGTCGCGCTCAACCTGCTGGTGCCCTTCGCCGCCTACACCCTGGCCGAGGAGATCCACGGCTCCGGCGTGCTCGCCGTCGTGGTCTGCGCGCTCTACCTCGCCGAACGGGCCGCCGAGGCCGACGCGGTCTCCTACCGGCTGGTCGGCAACGCCTTCTGGGAGATCGTCGAGATCCTGATCACCGGCGTCGCCTTCGGCCTGATCGGCCTGGAGCTGGCCACCGTCCTCAAGGAGGCCGGCACCGGCTGGACCGGCATGCTCGGCGACGCGGCCACCGTCATCGCCGTCGTGGTCGTGGTCCGGCTGCTGTGGCTGCTGCCGGCCGGCTGGCTCTCCAAGCGGCTGCGGGCCGGCTCCGAGGAGGACACCCCGATCAGCTGGCAGGAGAGCGTGGTGCTCTGGTGGTCCGGGATGCGCGGGGTGGCCACCGTCGCCCTCGCCCTGGCCATCCCGCTGACCGACCACTCCGGCGAGGGCTTCCCCGAGCGCGGCCGACTGGTCTTCATCGCCTTCAGCGTCGTCCTGTTCACCCTGCTGGTCCAAGGCCTCACGCTGCCCTGGCTGGCCAAGCGGCTGCACCTGGACATCGACCAGGACAAGCACGAACAGGCGGTGCGCCAGCTCTGGTGGCGGGCCGCCAAGGCCGGACTGACCCGGCTCGGCGAACTGGAGGAGCAGGACAAGCTGCCCGCCGAGGTGGCCGACCGCCTGCGGGACCGTCAGCACGACCGGCTGGCCCGGCTCTGCCCGGAGAAGTACGCCGAGGAGGAGGCCTATGAGGCGAAGCTGCGGCTCGGCCAGTGGCGCGCCGCGTACACCGTCGAGCAGGAGATGATCGCCGCCTCCCGGCGCGAGATGCTGGCCGCCCGCAGCGAGCTCGGGGCCGACCCGGAGCTCGTCGACCAGGTGCTTCGCGGGCTCGACCTGCGCTCGGAACGGAAGTGACGGGCCGTCCGGACCCGGCCGGCGGGCCGCGACCGGACGTGACCGAACGGAATGTGCGCAGCCGGTCCCGACGTTGCATAGGCTGACCCCGGGCAGGCCGTCAACGGAGTCGGCGCACCAGCCAGTACCCGCACGACCTCGCGAAAACCCTCCCGCCTGGCCCTGCCGGTATCTGCACCCAGATGAATCGAGGAGCCACCGATGTCGGAGACCCGTGCCGACTCCCGTACCCCGCTGGACCGCACCCCGCAGTGGGCCGCCCTCGGCAAGCACCGGGCGGAGCTCGGCGAGACGCACCTGCGCGAGCTGTTCGCCGCCGACCCGGAACGCGGCCGCCGCTACACCCTCCAGGTCGGCGACCTGCACGTGGACTACGCCAAGCACCTGGTGACGGACGAGACCCTCGCGCTGCTGCGCGAGCTCGCCGAGGCCACCGGCGTGGCCCGGCTGCGGGACGCGATGTTCCGCGGCGAGAAGATCAACACCACCGAGCAGCGCGCCGTGCTGCACACCGCGCTGCGCGCCCCCCGGGGCGCCGTGGTCGAGGTCGACGGCGAGAACGTGGTGCCCGCGGTGCACGCCGTCCTCGACCGGATGGCGGCCTTCGCCGAGCAGGTCCGCGGCGGCGAGTGGCGCGGCCACACCGGCAAGCGGATCACGGCGGTCGTCAACATCGGCATCGGCGGCTCGGACCTCGGCCCCGCGATGGCCTACGAGGTGCTGCGCTCCTACACCGCGCGCGACCTCGACGTCCGCTTCGTCTCCAACGTGGACGGCGCCGACCTGCACGAGGCCGTCCGCGACCTGGACCCGGCCGAGACGCTGTTCATCGTCGCCTCCAAGACCTTCACCACGATCGAGACCATCACCAACGCGGTCTCGGCCCGCGACTGGCTGCTCACCGGCCTCGGCGCCGGCACCGAGGCGGTGGCGAAGCACTTCGTCGCCCTGTCCACCAACGCCGAGGGCGTCTCGGACTTCGGCATCGACACCGCCAACATGTTCGAGTTCTGGGACTGGGTGGGTGGCCGCTACTCCTACGACTCGGCGATCGGCCTCTCGCTGATGATCGCCATCGGCCCGGCGGCCTTCCGCGAGATGCTCGACGGCTTCCACCTGGTCGACGAGCACTTCCGCACCGCGCCCGCCGAGGAGAACGTCCCGCTGCTGCTCGGCCTGCTCGGGGTCTGGTACGGCGCGTTCTTCGACGCCCAGGCGCACGCCGTGCTGCCGTACTCGCACTACCTGTCGAAGTTCACCGCCTACCTGCAGCAGCTGGACATGGAGTCCAACGGCAAGTCGGTGGACCGCGAGGGCAACCCGGTGACCTGGCAGACCGGCCCGGTGGTCTGGGGCACCCCCGGCACCAACGGCCAGCACGCCTACTACCAGCTGCTGCACCAGGGCACCAAGGTCATCCCGGCGGACTTCATCGGCTTCGCCGAGCCGGTCGCCGACCTGCCGGCCGGCCTGGTCGCCCAGCACGACCTGCTGCTGGCGAACTTCTTCGCCCAGACCCAGGCGCTGGCCTTCGGCAAGACGCCGCAGGAGGTCGAGGCCGAGGGCGTGCCGGCCGAGCTGGTGCCGCACAAGACCTTCAAGGGCAACCACCCGACCACCACGCTGCTGGCCGCCCGGCTGACCCCGTCGGTGCTCGGCCAGCTGGTCGCGCTCTACGAGCACAAGGTGTTCGTCCAGGGCGCGATCTGGAACATCGACTCCTTCGACCAGTGGGGCGTGGAGCTCGGCAAGGTGCTCGCCAAGCGGATCGAGCCGGTGCTGCTGACCGGTGAGGGCGCCGACGCGCTGGACAGCTCCACCGCCGAGCTGGTCGCCCGCTACCGCTCGCTGCGCGGCCGCTGAGCCCGGCGGGGCCGTCGGCCGGGGAGCGCCCCGGCCGACGGCCCTTCGCATGCCCTGGGGCCCTCGGCCCTCGCTCCTCGTCGGGGCACGTCGACGTGTGGGGAAACGCCGGAAGGCCCCTCGCTTTCGCAAGGGGCCTTCCGGCTGTCTGTGCGCCGCCAGGGACTCGAACCCCGGACCCGCTGATTAAGAGTCAGCTGCTCTAACCAACTGAGCTAGCGGCGCCTGCTGACAGAGAAGACTTTAGCAGTGGCCCGCGGCCCCGCCAAAATCGAATACCGGACGCCAGGATCCGTCGCGTCCCGGCCCGCTCAGCCCGCCGGCAGCGATGCCGGTACGGCCTGCGGCAGCGGCTCGCGGGTCGCCCGGACGCAGGCCCAGAGCACCACCGAGGCGCCCGGCAGCCACGGCTCCCGACTGTCCGGGGCGACGATCCAGCGCCCGGAGCCGAGCCCGGGGGAGTCCGGGCTGTTCACCATCCGCTGCACCGGAGGGACGGTCACCGCGTCGCCCCGGCCGTGGCAGAGCAGCGGCGGCACGTCCCGGGCCCACTCCTCCCAGGCCAGCAGCCGGCGCAGCCGGGCGGCCGCACCGGGCTGGACGAACAGCAGCGTGCGGCCGCGGTAGGTGGCGACCGGTCCGCAGCCGGGGCCGGAGGTCCACAACTCGTCCAGCACCCGGCGGCCGAACAGCGACGGCATGCTGATCACGTCGAAGGCGCGCCCGCAGGGCAGCACCGAGGGGGCCCACGGGCGTGACTCCCACAGGGCGCGCATACTGCGCGGGTACTCACTGGCGGAGGCGAGCCAGGCCTCCCCGGCCACGGTGACGTACTCCACGGATTGATACGTCCAGATGTCCACGCACAGCAGAGTGCGGTGTACCCGGGGTGGCCGGGAGGGAAAGCGCGGTTTGCCGGACAGCGCGCCCGGTGGCGGAGTACCCTCCCCGGCGCATATGCCAGCGGCGAGGTCTGTGCCCCGCCCTACCCCCGTCCTGCCTCCCCGCTTTGCCCCCTGCCCCCTGGATCCCCGCCCCGGCCGGGGGTGTCAGCCGTCAGCCGTCGTCGTGGCGGCGGGGCTGGAGCAGGCTGCGCCCGTACTCGATCATCCTGGCCGCGTAGTCCGGGGTCCAGTCCACCCGGTCGGCGATCTCGGCGTCGGAGAGCGCGTCGAACCGGCGGGTGTCCGCGAGCTGCGCGGCGGCCACCGCCTGGAAGTCGGTGGCCCGCTCGGCGGCCGCCCGGAACGCCAGCGCCAGCTCGGTGGAGCGGCGCAGCAGCTCGGAGGGGTCGTCGATCGACTCCAGGTCGAAGAAGCGCTCCGGCTCCGGCTCGGCGGCCTGCGGCTCGAACAGCAGCTGCGCCGGGCGCAGGCGCCGGGCGGGCGCCTCCTCGGCGCCCCGGCCCGGGCCGGCCTGCGCGGTCGAGCCGCTCTGGTCGGACGCCTTCGCGTGGGAGTCGGGCATGGACGGACACCTCCGGGTGATCGATGAGGGCGGACGACGGCTCCTGGGGACGGCGCCGCCCGGTCGTGACCGTCGTCCATTGTCTCGCGGCGGTAGCCGGTAACGGAACGGTGCGATCGAGGACGCTATTCCCGCCCGGCGCCCGCCCCGTTCGGTGCGCCGGGGGCGCGCCCCCGCGCGGTGACCCCGCAGGCGCCCCCGGAGCCCACGGTGTCACAGCCGTACGCGGTGCCCGGCCAGGTGGTGCAGCACCTGGTGGTTGGCCTCCCAGCCGTCGGGGAACTTGACCGTGACGCCCAACTGCACCGGCTCGGTGGACGGATGCTCGTCCAGCAGCTCGGCGATGCCGGCCCGGGCCACCACGATGCAGGCGTGCCGGTGGCGGGAGGCGAGCACGCAGAGCCGGCCGGTCTCCAGGTGGAAGGCGGTGGCGTCCGGCCGCCCGGAGAGCGGGTGCAGCACCACCGTCACGTCGTACTCGCGGCCCTGCAGCCGGTTCGCGGTGTCGACGGTGACCGCTGGGCCGGCCGTCGGATCGACCGGGACACCCGCGGTGACCAGCGCCGCCCGGACGGCCGCCGCCTGGTCCCGGTGGGCGGTGCCGACCGCGATCCGGCCCGGGGCCAGCGGGGTCGAGCCCTGCTCGGAATGCGCGGTGATGCCGCGCTCCAGCAGCCGTCGGACGGTGGCCGCGACGGCGGCGACGGCCTGCGGGTCGGTCCGGACGGTGTGCCGGGCGGGCAGCTCCAGCAGCGACCAGCCGTGCTCGGCGGCCCGGTCGATCGCCGCGTCCAGGGCGGAGCCGTCCGGGCGCACCGCGGCGGTGAGGCGGCGGTCCTCAGGGCCGGTGCCGGAGCGGAACGGCGTGTACGGGTAGAACGCGTCGGAGATCAGCGGCGCCGCGCTGGCCGGCAGCCGCCAGGAGACCGGCAGCCGGTGCGGCTCGATCTGCGGGTTGTGCGCGAGCAGGGTGACCACGGCGCTGCTCGACGGGTCGTAGGACAGGCCCGCCCACTGCTCGGTGCCGACCACGGTGAACGGGTCCAGCTGGCCCGGGTCCCCCACGAACAGCGCCCGCTCGAACAGCCGGGCCACGGCCAGCAGCGCGTCCGACCGCATCTGGTACGCCTCGTCGACGATCGCGTGCCGCCAGGGCGCCTCGGTCTTCACCCACTGCCACTTGGCGGAGGTCGAGACGACCACGTCGAGTTCGGCGAGCTCCGCCACCTTGTCGGAGGGGGTGACGTTGGCGTGCCGCAGCACCTCGGGCCCGGGGCGGGAGTCCGCCGCGTGCAGCCGGCCGATGGTCAGATCCGGTGCCTTCTCCGCCAGTCGGCCGACCAGGTCGTCCACCTGGCCGTTGGTCTGGGCGACGATCATCAGCCGCTCGCCGGCCCCGACCAGCTCCCGGGCGGCGCGCACCACCAGGGTGGACTTGCCGGCGCCGGGTGGCGAGTCCACCACCACGCCGCGCGGGGCGCCCGGGGCCGGACTGACGGTGGCCGCCAGGATCCGGGCCACGGCGGCGTCGGCGGCCGCGCCGGGGGAGTGCTCGGTGCTCATCTGCCGGGTCACTCCCACTCCTCGGTGGCCGGGGCCACGGGTTCGGCGGCGCCGGGCGGGCCGCCGTGCGTCCACGGGGTGTCGTCGGGATCGGGCAGCGGAGCGGACTGCCGGACCGTCAACTCGAACAGGGTGAAGACGACCCGCTCACCCGGCTCGGGCAGGCTCCCCGGCTCGGGCTCCTTCTTGCGGCCCATGCCGGACAGCACCCGCAGGGTGATGGTGCCCTCGGCCGGGTCGACCGCCGCGATCCGCGCCTTCTGCGCCGACGGGCCGTGCACCCGGTGCGCCTCGCGTCCGAGGTCGGCGTGCGGGTGGTCCTCGGTGCGGACCGTCACCAGCGGGCGCGGCTTGGGGGAGCGGCCCGAGGTGTCGTAGTCCGGCACCACCTCGGTCACCACCCCCGCGAACGCCTCGCCGGCCAGCCGGTGCTCGGCCATCGCCAGCGGATCGTCCAGCGCCTCCTGGACGTCCAGGCGGACCTGCTCGCGCTCGCGCTGCGCCAGCTTCCGGGCGGCCGTCACGGCGTCGTCCTGCCGGGGCTGCGGCGGCTCGCCGGCCGCCAGCCGGTCCCGGTGGCCGGTGTACGACCAGCGGTCGCCCGTCCAGCGCTCCTCCAGGTGACCGGCCGGCGGCAGGGCGCGCAGCAGGTCCAGGCCCTGCCAGACGTCGTGCCAGGTGGGCAGCAGCACCTGCTCCAGCGCGGCGCGCAGCTGCTCGACGGCGCCCCGCACCGCTCCGCGGGCCCGCTCGGCCTCCTGCGGCCCGCCGGCCCCGGCGGCGTGCGCCAGGGCGGAGGCGGCGGCGTCGTAGCGGGCGATCGCCGGTCCGAGGACCAGCTCGTCGAAGCGCGGGTCGGTGGCCGGCCCGGCCGGCGGGTGGAGCAGCTGGCCGTGGGCGTCGCGGGCGGCCTCGGCCAGCTCCGCCGCCTCGGCGCCGGTCAGCCCGGCCGGCGGGGTGTGCCAGGCGAGCTGGGCGGCCAGGTGCTGGTCCTCCAGGTGGCTCTGGCCGGTCGCCCAGTGCCGGGCGAGCAGGCCGGTCATCGGCAGCAGCAGGCTGGTGCCCGGCACCTGGGCCCGGTCGGTGAGGTGGGTCAGCCAGCGGCCGAGCAGCGGCACCCGGGCCGGTGCCGGGTACGGGCCCGGATCGTCGTCCTCGATGGTGCGGCGGAACCGGGTGGAGCGGCCGAGCAGGGCCAGGTGGTGCACGCCGGCGCTGTTCGGGACGACCAGCTGCGGCGCGTCGGCGCACAGCTCGCGCAGGACCTGGGTCTTCTCGCCCGTCTCCGGGTCCTTCTCGGAGCCCTCGATCTGCTCGACCTCGGCGGCGAAGGACTCCAGGTACGGCAGCAGGTCGGCGGCCAGCTCGGCCAGGAAGTCGAAGCGCAGCGTGCGGTTCAGCGGCTGCGGGACGAGGTGCAGCCGGGGTGCGGACCGGTCGGTGCCGAGCAGCACGGCCAGCGGTGCACCCGCCTCGCCGGCCGCCGTCAGCGGGACGAGGACCATCGGGCGGTCGGAGAGGTGGCGGTGGCGGACGGTGGCCAGCGGCTCGGCCCGGCCGCTGCGGACGGCCTCCAGCCGGGCGAGGGTGCCGAGCAGGCTCATCGGACGGCCCCGGCGGTGCTCGCCCCCACGGTGTCCGTCCGTACGGTGTCTGCCCGTATGGTGTCCGTCCGCACGGCGCGTCCCAGTGCCTCGGCGCGCAGCGCGGCCGCGTACGCCAGCCGTGCGGCGGCCTCCTCGGTGCCGTCGCCGGTGCTGGCGGCCAGCGCCGCGGTGACCGTCCGGATGCTGCCGAGCTCGCCGCGCACGCCCCGGCCCAGCTGCTCGACCCGGTCGTCGCAGCGGGCCCGGGAGCGGCAGTGGAAGCCCAGCTCGCAGGTGGAGAGGCAGTCCGGGCTGTAGGCGGCGGGCACCGCCTCGACCGCCTCGGCCAGTGCCTCGGCGGGGCGGGTCGGCGCGCCGTCCCGGCCGGGTGCGAGGTCGAAGGTGGCGCCCGGGGGCAGGGCGTCCAGCAGCCGGTCGATGCCGGTCATCCGGCTCAGCTGGCGGCGGGTGGTGGCCAGCTCGCGGCGGACGTCGACGGCGACGGCGGTCGGCCTGTTGCCGAAGTCCTTCGGGCAGACCAGCAGCACGCTCAACCGGGGGCTGCCCGGCAGCCGCTGCTCGCGGTACGGGTCCGGGTCGACCGGGCGGCCGGCCAGTGCGGCGGCGGTCTCCTGGAGCGCCAGCACGTACACGGCGGCCTGCCGGGCGGCGGCGCCGACCTTGGCCGGGTCCGCGCTGCCGTCCAGGACCGGGAAGGACTTGATCTCGACCACGGTGCACCGCCCGCCGTGCACCACCACGGCGTCCGGCTCCAGGTAGGCGGAGCTGCCGGCCACCTCCAGGCGCAGCAGCGGGTGGTCCAGCAGCGTCCAGGCGTCCGGATCGGCGGCGGCCTCGGCCAGCGCGGCGGCCGTGCGCTCGGCCCGGACCGCAGGCCCCGAGCGGCGCAGCAGATCGGGTACGACGAGCGGGGCGCCGCCGTCCGCCGGGAGGCCGAGGTGGCGGCGGAGCGGCTCCAGCAGGGCCGCGTAGCCGTCCGCCTTCAGCCGGGACTCGAAGATCACGCCGCGCGCGATGGCGAACGGCGACTGCCCGAACGGGGCGGGGCGGCCGAGCCGGGCGGCCAGCGCCGACTTGTCGACCCCCGCGGCGTCGAGCACGGCGCGGCGGTGACAGCCCGGGTTGGCGGCGAGCGCGGCGAGGGAACGGGCGTTCAGGCTGCGCTGCGGCGCCGGACCGCGCAGCTCGGCGAGCCGCTGGGCGATCGGCTCAAGGTGTCCGCCGGGCGGGACATTCGTCGAGGCGTTCATGGTGCGGCCCAGTGTCGCACCCGGGTCCGACAATCCGGTCCGGACCGGCCGGATCGGGCGATCTCCGGCCCGGGGACGGGGTGGTGCGGTGACCGCGACGGGTGGGGCGGGTGCTGTGGGACGGGTGGGGCGCCCGGATCCGGGCCCGGCCCGGTGCGGGATCGTGGCGCGCCCCAGGGTGAGGGATCATGGAGCCCGGTGCTCAAGGGTGAGACCGACCGTTGCCACCGCCCCGTTGCGAGGAGCCTTCCCATGCCCGCCCGAATCGTGCTGGTCCGCCACGGCGAGACCGAATGGTCGGCCACCGGCCGCCACACCGGCCGCACCGACATCCCGCTCACCGAGGAGGGCCGGGCGATGGCCCGGGCCCTCGGTGCCCGGCTGGCCGAGGCCCCCTGGAACGGCCTGCCGGACGCGCTGGTCTACACCAGCCCGCTCGACCGCGCCAAGGAGACCTGCGCACTGGCCGGCTTCGGCGACCGCGCGGTGGACCGCCCCGAGCTGCTGGAGTGGGACTACGGCAGCTACGAGGGCCGCACCGGCTCCGACATCCGCGCCACCGACCAGCCCGGCTGGCTGATCTGGCGGGACGGCGTGCCCGGCGGCGAGAAGCTCGGCGAGGTGGCGGCCAGGGTCGACGCCTTCCTGGCCGGCCTCAACGACGAGCACGGGGTACCCGAAGCGGACACCACCGTCATGCACGGCGCCGACCGCGACGTGCTGCTCTTCGCCCACGGCCACCTGCTGCGCATCCTCACCGCGCGCTGGCTGGGACTGCCCCCCGAGTACGCCCAGCGCTTCAAGCTCGGGACTGCGGCGCTCTGCGTGCTCTCCTGGGAATACGGCGCCCCGGCGGTCGAGGTCTGGAACGACCTCGGCCACCTGGAGGGCCTGAAGCACTGACGGCCGGTCGGCCCCGGCCCCGGCACCCGGGTGTCGGGGCCGACCGCTCAGGCGGCCGCCGCCAGGTCGTACTCGGCCAGGAACCGGCCGACCTCCGGCACGGCGGCGTGGCCGCGCAGCCGCTCGGCGGTGTCCGCGAGCATGCTCCGGATCCGGGCCGAGCGGACCTCGCCGAACAGGGCGACGGCGGCCGTGCCGTGGCCCGCCGCGCCGGCCAGGTCCCCCCGGCCGAGCCGGTCGTGGGCCAACTCGGCGGTGTAGAGCACCCGGTTGCGGACGAAGTGCGGCTCCTGGAGCGCTATGGCCAGCCCGGCCCGTTCGCTGGCGCGGTCCCAGTCGCCGAGGGCGGACCAGCACTGCGACTCCAGCCCGGCGATCTCCGCCTGGCCGAAGAAGGACATCCACTCCGGGTCCGCTTCGGACGGCCCCTGGTCGAACAGCCGGTACGCACGGGCGAGCGCCCGCTCGCAGGCGGTGCGGTCCTGGAGCAGCGCCCAGCCGCCGGCCTCGCGCATGGCGAGCAGCGAGAGCAGCCGCTCGGAGTCGAGCCCCCGGGCGGCGGCCTGCCCCGCCTGGGCGGCCCGCAGGGCCTCGCGGGGGCGGCCGGCGTCCCTGGCGAGGAAGGCGCTGTTGCAGAAGACGTGCGCCTCCAGGGCGGCGTCGCCCGCCATCCGGGCGGTGGCGAGCGCCTCGGCGTAGAGCGAGCGGGCCTCCGCCAGCCGGTTCGAGTCGTGCGCCAACCAGCCCACCGAGATGGCCAGTTCGCCGGCGCCGGCCTGGAGTCTGCGCTCGGTCTCGGCGCTGTACTCGCCCTCGTCGAGCAGCACGTAGGCGGTGCGCAGCGACTGTCCGGCCCGCTCGAACAGCGCGTCGGCGCCGCGCGCGTCGTCGGCCAGCCGGATGTCCCGGACGGCCTGCTCGACGCCGAGCACCTCGGCGGTGCCGATGCGGCGGGGTGGCGGCACCGGCCCGGGCCGGCCGGGCACGAAGGCCGTCCCCGGGTCGAACAGGGTGGCGCCCGGTCCGAACCGGTGTGCCACGGCGCCGGGTTGGGCCGGGATGAGCCCGCTCGGGGCGGGCCGCTCGGCGGCGGCCGCGGCCGACCGGTCGATGCCGATCACGGTGGCCAGCGCGGCCGAGCCGCCGGCCAGGAACGTACGGCGACGCACGTCGTCGTTCTCCTCGTCGAAATGGTGCGATCCGTCGGGCCCCCGGGGCGCCACGGGCCTCGGCGGGAGTGGCCCGCCGGGTGGGGGCGGTTCCGCGTACGGCGAGGCAGCGTACGGGAGTTGTGTGGAGAACGGTGAGCGCGGGGCGGGCAGGGACGGGAACTGCGGGTGGAGCAGGGGTGTCGGGGTGTCCGGGCCGCTCTCCGCCGGGCGGCGGCGGACGGCGGTGCGGGGGGCGAAGCCCAGGTCGGCGAGCGAGCGATCCGGCCACATGTGCCGGAAGACGCGCTCGTAGGCGTAGTTGGGGCAGCGGATCTCGCCGGCCTCGACCCGGCCGACGTAGCGGGCGTCGCAGGACACGTGCTCGCCGATCTCGCGGGCGGCCCGGCGGACGGCCAGGGCGAACTCGCCCGGCGAGCGGTCGCCGCGCAGGGCGCGCATCACGGTGTTGGGTGACGGGCGGTTCGGCTCGGCCGGTGGGGTGGCTGCCATGGTGCGCTCCGTGGTCGTGCGGGGGTGCTGCGGGGTGCGGTGCGGTGCGGTGCGGTGCGGGTGCCGGGTGGTGCCGGGTGGTGCTGGTGCGGGGTGGGTGCTGCGTGGTGCGGGTGGGGCTGACGCGGTCCGGGGGAGTGGGGTGCGTGCCGGGCCACGGGTGCGCCCGGTGAGGCCGGATGGGGCTCCGGATGCGCCACCGACAGTACCCGCAGTCACCGTCCGGCCACAGCGTGTTCTTGGTGGATGTGCTGTCAATTCGGTGCAAACCGGGCGCTGTTGCCGGGATCTGCCATGAAATGCCATGCCTTGCTGTAAGGCGCCCCGTGGCCTGTGGAGTGGTCGCCGCGTTGTCCTGATACGTGGAAGCCCCCGTCGTCGCCCAGGCCTGCCGCCCGCCGCGGCGCCCCCCACCGCCCGGGCGGCCCCGCTTCCGATCCGACGAGGTGACAGGAGTGCCTGTGATGGCCACCGGAGTGCCGCAGTACCACCGCCTGGTCGCCGGAGGGGTGCTCGCCGCCGCCGTTCCGGCCCTCCTGCCCGAGTCCGCCGACGACCGCTCCCCGTGCGGCGGCGGCGCGGTCCGCCGCCCCGGCGGGGCCGGGCTGCCGGCGCCCGGTGACGCCGGTGGGGTCGTGGCCGCCTACGACACGGTCACGGTCGCGCTGCGGCACGGCCTGGAGGCGGTCGACATCCTGCGGCTGCGCCGGGCCTGCGGGGCGGTGCTGCAGAGCAGGAACGGCAGCACCGTCTCCTTCCTCGTCCCGGCCGGCACCTTCGAGACCTGGCACCTGCCCGGCAGCTCCTGTACCGCGGGCGCCCTGATGCCGCCCGCCACCGACCCGCGCTGGGTGATGCCCCCCACCGGCGCCGGGCTCGCGGTCCGCCCCACCGACTCCTGGGTCCTCCGCTCGGCCCTCTGCGAGGCCGCCTGCACCCTGACCGCAGGCGGCCTCGGCCCGTTCTGAGTCCCGCCCCGGCCTCCGCGCCACCCCGGCCGAGCCGAGAGGGCCTTCGCGGCCTGCGGCGATAATGGTCGGTATGGGACGGAAGAGCAGAGCCGATCGCGGCGCGGACCGAGCACGTACGGCCGCGGAGCCACCACCCGCGCTCACCGGTCCGGGCGGCCGCACGCACGCGCAGGGCCCGCTCACCCGCCCCGTCGAGTCCGGACTGGCGGAGCTGCGCCCCGACCGCGACCGGCCCGGCGCCTGGTCGCTGCTGGTCGACGGCGCCCCGCAGTCGATGGTCGACCTCGCCGACCCGACCCACCTGGGCTTCGAGTACCAGCGCCGCCTCGGCCACCTGATCGACCTGGTCGCCCCGGCCGGCCGGCCCCTGACCGTGCTGCACCTCGGCGGCGGCGCCCTCACGCTGGCCCGCTACGTCGCGGCGACGCGGCCCCGCTCCCGCCAGCAGGTCGCCGAGACCGACACCGCGCTCACCGAACTCGTCCGCACCGAACTCCCGTTGGAGCGCGGCTGGCAGATCAAGGTCCGCGGCTCCGACGCCCGCAGCGTCCTGGAGCGGACCCCCGAGGGCAGCGTCGACCTGGTGATCACCGACGTCTTCTCCGGCGCCCGGGTGCCGGCCCACTGCACGACCGTCGAGTTCACGGCGCTGGCCGACCGGGCCCTGGCCCCCGGCGGCTGGTACGCGGTGAACATCGCCGACGGTGCGGCCCTGCCGTTCGCCCGTTCGCAGATCGCCACCCTCGGTGCGGTCTTCCCCGAGCTGTGCCTGGTCGCGGACCCGGCCGTGCTGCGCGGCAAGCGCTTCGGCAACCTCATCCTGGCCGGCGCCCACACCCCGTTCCCGCTGGCCGACCTGGGTCGCAAGGTGGCCACCGACGCGGCCCTCGGCCGGGTCGAACACGGCCGCGCCCTGGCCGACTTCGCCGCCGGCGCCACCCCTGCCACGGACGCCGGCGCAGCCCCCTCCCCGACTCCGCCCCCGGGTACCTTCCGCTAGGGCTTGTCTGACAATCCCTAGGGGGCCCAGGCCGGGCGTGCTCGGTGTCCGGCCTGCTCAGTGTCCGCGGGGCAGACCCCGGTGCTTGCACATCGCGGCGCCGGTGAGCAGCAGCCCGGCCGCGATGGGGGCGAGGACGGCCGTGCCGGTGCCCGAAGTGCCGTGTGCGGCCGTCGCGGTGGCTCCGACGGCCGCTGCGCCGGTGAGTGCGAGGTCCTCCGAGGCCGCCGGACGGTTCGGTGCCGCCCCCGGGCCTGCGCCACCGGAGCCGCCCGGGGCGGGGCGCCCGTCGGCGGTGCGACCCGTTCGGTCGGCGGCCTCCTGGACGGGCGGCGGAGCGGCCGGACCGCGCTGTTCACCGGGGGAGGGGGCAGGGTGAGTCGGGCCGGGGCCGGTTCGCCCGGGAGACTCGGGCGCTCCGCTCGGGTCGTTGTCCCGGGAGGCGCGGGACTCCGTGCTGCGGGCCTGGTCCGGAGTGGTGCCCAGCAGTCCGGAGGCGATCGCGAACGCGTCCGGGACGGCGGCCCGTTGGCCGGGCAGGGGGAGGCCGCCCGCCCTGATCCGGTCCTGCAGCAGATCGTCCACCGGCGCGGTCGCGTCCTCCAGGCCGGGCACGGGGACGGCGGTGGCGGGGGAGGCGCCGGCCGCGGGGTCGGCCAGCTGCCCGAGAAGTCCGGGGGCGTCGGCCTGGCCGGGGGAGGGTGAGGGCGGCTGTCCGACGGGGCGCGCGGAGGCCGGGGAACCGTGGCCGCCCGCTGCGCCGGCGCGTTCGGCCGGTTCGCCGTCGAGGGCCCGCCCGTTGCCCAGGGTGCGGCCGACGGCACGGCTCACCGGCTCCGGGAGCGGGTCGGCGGCCGCCGCGTACGCCCCGGCCGCGCCCAGACCCCAGAGCTGTGCGAGCAGCGCCCCGCAGACCGCGACGGTGTGTGGGTGGGGCAGCCACCGCCCGGCCGCACGCCTGGTCCCGCTCGCGCCGCTCGTACCGCCGACACCGCGTCGGACGGCTTCCAGGGCCTTGGTCGCGTGATTGGCTCGCACGTGAGTTGAGAACGAGCGGACGGTACTCGAGGTCACGGCCGCCCTCGCGGACTGCCGCACCGAAGGCCGGGCCGGGGCGCGGCGCATCGCAGAGCCGGGGGGAGTCGGGCCGGGAGCGGCGTCGATCCGCCGCCGCCCGGTCCGGCCCCGGTGCTGCGGGCCCCCGGGTGATCAGGAGTTGGGGCGCAGCGTCCAGATGACGGTCATGACGCCGGTCACAGCGCCGTCGGCGCGGGTGATCTCGACCGTGACGGGGAACTCCGGGCGCTCGCCCTTGTCCAGCTCCGCGACGATGTCGGCGGCCGGGCGGCCCAGCACGGCGGTCGCGGTGACCACGCCCATCGCCAGCTTCTTGTACGAGATCTCGGCGCTCACCGCGAGCGGCACGGCGCGCGAGAGCTGGTCGCCGAAGGCGCTCAGGACGATGCAGCCGCTGGCCGACTCGGCGAGCGTGAACATCGCGCCGGCGTGCGGTCCGCCGACGTGGTTGTGGTACTCGGGCTGGTCGGGCAGCTGCAGGACGGCCCGCTCCGGGGTGGTCTCCAGGTACTGCAGCTTGAGCGTGCGCGCCATCGGCACGGTCGAGTCGAGCAGCTGGCCGATCGAAGGTGTGGTCATGGCAACGATGTTACTAGTGGGTAGCTTCCGAGGGAACCTCCTCGGAGCCCCCGCCCGAACCGGGGCCGGCCCGAAGACGGACTCGGGGCCGGACGGGCCCGCGGGCCGCCGGGATCTGAGGGAACGCCGAAACGCCTGAGGGGCCGATCTCTTGAAGAGATCGGCCCCTCAGGCTCTGGGGTGAGTGACGGGACTTGAACCCGCGGCCACCTGGACCACAACCAGGTGCTCTACCAACTGAGCTACACCCACCATGTGTCTGGTCCGTTCCCGCTCTTCGCGTTCCCGTTCCGACAGGAAGAACTCTACAGGATCCGAGAGGGTGCTCGCGCCAGGGTTTCGATCGGGCGGGCGAGGAGGCTCAGCCGCCCTGCCCGGGCTCGTCCGGAGCCGTCCGGACGAGCCCGGGCAGGGCGGCGGGAGGGGGTCAGTCCGTCGGCGCCTGGTACTTCTCGGCGATCGCCCGCGCGGTGTCGGTGTCCGGGCCCGGCTGGGCGACGAACACCGCCTCGCGGTAGTACCGCAGTTCGTCGATGCTCTCGCGGATGTCCGCGAGCGCCCGGTGGTTGCCGCCCTTCTGCGGGCTGTTGTAGTACGCCCTCGGGTACCAGCGGCGGGCCAGCTCCTTGATCGAGGAGACGTCCACGATCCGGTAGTGCAGGTGGCCCTCCAGGGCCGGCATGTCCCGGGCGAGGAAGCCGCGGTCGGTGGCCACCGAGTTCCCGCACAGCGGCGTCTTGCCGGCCTCCGGCACCTGCTCGCGGATGTAGGCGAGCACCAGCGCCTCGGCCTCGGCGAGCGTCACACCGTGCTCCAGCTCGTCGAGCAGACCGGAGGAGGTGTGCATCGCGCGCACCACCTCGGGCATGTTCTCCAGCGCCTCGGCGGGCGGTCGGATGATGACGTCGACACCCTCGCCGAGGATGTTCAGCTCGGAGTCCGTCACCAGTGCCGCGACCTCGACCAGGGCGTCCCGGTCGAGGTCGAGGCCTGTCATTTCACAGTCGATCCATACCAAACGGTCATTCACGCCACTCACCCTACGGCGCGATCACGCGCCGCGGGCACCGGTGGAGCCGAGCGAGGTGTCGCGGTACGGCTCTCCGGCGCGTGCTCGTCCTGGTCGTGCCCCTCCGCCTCGTGGACCTCGTGGACCTCGTGCGGCGCGCGGACCGGGTGACCGTCCCGCGCGGACCGGCCGTCCCGGGCCTCCCGGGCGGCCTCCGGGGCCCCGGTACGGCCGCCCTGCGGGCGGACCTGGGCGCCGCGGCCCTGACGGGCCCGGCCCTCCGGGGTCGCGGGGGACGACGGGGCCGGCAACCGGCCGGCGGGCGCGCCGTGCCCGCGGCCGCCGCCGTTGGCCGCACCACCGGAACCGGGTTCGTCCACCGGGCGCTCGGGCGTACTGCGGTGCCCCTGGCCCTGGCCGCGCGCACCCGGCTGCGGATGGCCGTCCTCCGCCGCGGCGTGCTCCGCCGTGCGCGGCGGACGCCCCGCCCCCGGACCGGCCTGCGCCGGGACCAGTGGCGGCCGGGCCGGACCGCGGCCCGATCCCGGCTGGCCGGGGTGCGGCTGGTGCGCCGCCTGCTGGTGCGGGTGCGGCTGCGCCGCGCGGGCGTGGAACGCCTGCGAGGGCTGCTGGCCGGTGTGCGCCGGGTTGCCGGACAGCGGCTGGAGCGCATGCTGGCCGTGCTGCCCGCCCGGCCCCGGGTACCCCGGATGCCCGGACTGGCCGGGCACTGCTCCACCCGCCGCGGCGGCCGCCGCGTGCGAACCGGCCGACTGCGGCGCCGCGCCCGCCAACCGGAGGTCACCGGGGTACGCCGCCGGGGCCGCGGTCTGCGGCCCGGGGCGACGTGCCCGGTAGCTGGTCCGGTACGCGGCCGGCGAGACCCCGAGCTGGCGTCGGAAGTGCCCGCGCAGCGCCACCGGGGACCGGAAGCCGCAACGGCGGGCGACATCGTCCACCGACAGTTCCGAGGTCTCCAGCAGCCGCTGTGCCTGGAGCACCCGCTGGGTGATCAGCCACTGCAGCGGGGCGCTGCCGGTGAGCGTGCGGAACCGCCGGTCGAAGGTGCGCCGGCTCATGTAGGCGCGGGCCGCCAGCACCTCGACGTCGAACTGCTGGTTGAGGTTCTCCAGCGCCCAGGTGACCACCTCGGCCAGCGGGTCGTTGCCGATCTCCTCCGGTAAAGACTGATCGATGTACTGGGCCTGTCCTCCGCCGCTGCGGCGGCTGGGCACCACGAGCCGGCGGGCCAGCGCGTTGGCGGCCTCGGCGCCGTGGTCGCTGCGCACCACGTGCAGGCAGAGGTCGATCCCGGCGGCGGTGCCGGCCGAGGTCAGGACGTCGCCGTCGTCGACGAACAGCTCCCGGGGGTCGACGTGGACCCGGGGGTAGCGCTTGGCGAGGGTCGGCGCGTACATCCAGTGCGTGGTCGCCGGGCGTCCGTCCAGCAGGCCCGCGGCGGCGAGCACGAACGCACCGGTACAGAGCCCGATGATCCGCGCGCCCTCGTGGTGGGCCTTGCGCAGGGCGGTGATGGCCTCGACCGGCGGCGGCTGCGAGATCGAGCGCCAGGCCGGGACGACGATGGTGCCGGCCCGGGCGAGTGCCTCCAGCCCGTACGGGGCGGACAGGGTGAGGCCGCCGGTGGTGGCCAGCGGGCCCTCCTCCCCGGCGCAGACCAGCAGGCGGTAGCGCGGCACCCCGGCGTCCTGGCGGTCGACGCCGAAGACGGAGAGCGGGATCGAGCTCTCGAAGATCGGGGCACCGCCGAAGATCAGCACCGCGACGGTCTCCCGCCGGCGCCGGCCCGAGAGCTTCCGGGGCGCGGCCGCCATCACGGGGGCCGAGGGCCCGTTCGCGCCGGAGCCGGTCGTCGCACCGTGACCCGTTCCGCTGTGGCCGGTCGGGTTGTGGCCGGGGCCGCCGAGCCCGAGCGGAGTCGCCGGGACTCCGCCCGCCGTCATGCCGACGGACGGGGTGCCGAGCGCCGAGGCGCCGACCGGACCGCCGGCGAAGGCCGGGTAGCCCGCGCCCGGTCCCGCGTGCGCCACAGGTTGGCCGGTAACCGACGGACCGCCGCCCGACCCCGCACCGGCTCCCTGGCCGGATCCGGGATTGACGAACGGTCGGTTGACGGGCCGTCCGCCGTGCTCCGGAGAGCCGGAGAATGAGGACGCCCCGAAGCCGCCGGGAACTCCTGTGACGGATGGGACGGATGGTGCCGCAGAGGTGTACGAGGCGGCGCTGGAGTTGCCGGAGGTGCGGGGGGTGGCAGCGATGGCCGGGGCGCCGGTGCTTCTCGCGGGACGACCCGTGATGCCGGTCGCGGCCTGGCCGCTGTCAGGACCCGCGTCGCTCCTGCTCACCCTGCTCAAGGCGCTCAAGCCCCCTCGGTGGTGTGGTGTGGTGGTGCGGCACTGCTGGCCAAGATCGAATCTATCGGGTGGACCGTTGCCGTTGTGACAAGTTCACCATCCGACGCTATGTCGACATGGCAATTTGGCGTGATGCATTCGATCACGAAGCGTGGCACCCGTCGACCCTTCTGGGAAGGGGGCCGGTGCAACGGTGGCTGGTTGTCGCGGGACTGGTCCTGGGGCGCCCGGCTTCGGCGGACCCGGCCGGCGCGTCTGGGCTGCGGGTTTGCCCAAGGGCGAGGGAGCCGCGCGAGATTGACCGAAAATCGGCGGTGCACGGGAGGGCGCACGCGGGCGAAGTGTGCGCCGTCCTGGCTTCATCCGGCCAGTGCCGCGGCCGGTGACCGGCTGTCGGTCCGGCGCGCTACCGTCCTGCTGTGAACACTCGCAGCCGGCTCGAACTGGCCAACGACAACGCCGCCGCGTTCTGGCTTGCCCAGGCCCGAGCGCACGGCTGGCAGCAACTCACCCGCCCCGGGTTCACCGCCGTTCGCTGCGCCCGTACCCCGACCGACTCCCACCGCGTCGTGGTCACCGTCCCGTACGGCGAACCGGCCGCCCTGGAAGAGGAGTTGGCGGTCCTGTTCAAGGAGTGGTCCACCACCGGACTCACCGTGGAGGACCCGTACGGCGGGCTCGACCTGGAGCGGTTCGGCTGCACCCACGGCCAGGCGATGGCGGTCATGGTCCGCGAGCCCGGCCCGCTCGACGACCGCGCACCGGGGGAGGCCGCCCGCGGCGACCGCTCCCTGACGGTCGATGAGGTGCTGGACGGGGACGGGTTCGCCGAGGTCGAGCGGGCCGTGGTCGAGGGCTTCCCGATCCCGGCCCGCCGGCCCTGGAGCAGGGGCGTGATGCTGCCGGAGCCGCTGCTGCGCCAACCGGGCCTGCGCGCCTGGCGCGGCCGCATCGACGGCGTGACCGCCGGGGCCTGCCTGACCTACGACGACGGCCACGCCACCGGGGTGTACTGGGTCGCGACGCTCCCCGACCACCGCTCCCGAGGTGTGGCGCGCGCCGTCCTGGAGGCGGCGCTGGCCGCGGCGCACCCCGACCGCCCGGCGACCCTGGTCGCCACCGCGCTCGGTGAGCCGCTCTACCTCAAGCTCGGCTTCGCCGAGCAGGGGCGCACCACGTGGTGGAGCCGCTGATCGGGCGCCCTGCGCGGGCCGGCGGGGTTGGCCGCGCCGACTACCCGGCTACCGCCGCCCCGACGATCGGTGCGGGCACGGCCGGGCGCAGGACCGGGCCCGAACGCACCGGCGGCACCGGTGACGCGGGAGGCATGGCGAACCGGGTGCGCGCGGGGTACCCCGGCAACTCGGGGTGCTCGAGGTACTCCGGGCGTGCCGGGTGTTCAAGGTGCTCGGGGTGTTCAAGGCGTTCAGACGGCTCGGGGCGTTCGGGTACGGGCGGGGTGGCGGACCGGATGCTCCCCGCGGGTGGCCCGTCGCCCGACTCGGCAACTTCACCGGACCGGTTTCGGACAGCGGATCTTGTCGAGGCACCGGGTGCACCGCCGCCCGGTCCCTGCGCGGGTGAAGGCGCGCGCGGGCCGTCCGGGGCGGACAGGGCGAT
Source organism: Kitasatospora sp. NPDC048239 (assembly GCF_043202015.1). Lineage (NCBI taxonomy): Bacteria > Bacillati > Actinomycetota > Actinomycetes > Kitasatosporales > Streptomycetaceae > Kitasatospora > Kitasatospora sp. NPDC048239. Next base: position 230,607 of record NZ_JBICZP010000013.1, read on the forward strand.
TCGCGCGCTGGGACGTGCGCTGCCGGGCGCGGCCGCCGTGCCGCTCCTGTTCCAGGGGCCGGCCGGTACGGCACAGGCCGCCCTGCTCTGGAGCGGCCCGCCTGCCCGGATCCCGGGGCGGGGGCCGGGGGCGTTGCGAGCGGAGAGCACCTGTCCGACGGCCTCGGGCAGCCCGGCCGCCTTCAGGGTCGGCCGATAGCCCGGCTCGGCCCAGGGGCGCCCGTGGTGCAGCCAGACGCTGCGCAGGCCGGCCAGCTCCGCACCCGCGATGTCGGCGGGGGCGTGGTCCCCGACCATCCAGGTGTGCGAGGTCCAGTCGCCGGTGGGCGCGACGCCGCAGCGCTGGGCGGCGATCTCGAAGATCAAGGGGTCGGGCTTGAGGCACTCGGCCTCCTCCGAGATCACCCAGCCGTCGACCAGCGGGCCGAGTCCGGTGCGCCGGATCTTCTCCAACTGCGGCCGGGTGCTGCCGTTGCTGACGATGCCGAGCGTCCAGCCGGCGGCCCGGGCCGCCCGCAGCGCGTCGATGTGTCGGGAGGGGCAGTGGATGTGGGAGTTGATGCCGCGTCGGTAGTGCGCGATCAGGAACTCCATGGACTCGTCCAACCCGTAGCGGCGCTGGGCGGCGGACAGTACGGTGCTGCGCGGCACATAGCCGCCGCCGTCGATGGTGACGAGCCAGTCGACGTCGCCGGGCGGCAGCCTTCGTTCGGCCAGAAAATCCTGAGCCCAGGCCCGGAAAGCGGCATCCCTGGGGAGCAGCGTGTTGTCGAGGTCCAGCAGGAGCAGGGGCATGCCGAGCATGGTGCCAGCGGCCGCGCCTATGCATCTGGCAAATGCCAGAGACGGTCGCGAACCCGTACGAATTGGCCGAAATGGTTACCAGGAGCAAGGGCGGCGCCCAGGGATGGGGTGACGGGTGGGGATGGGGTGACGGGTGGGACGCAGGGGGACGGTGAGGCGTGCCGAAGGCGCTCACGTGGGCCCCGCCGGTGTGAGCCTCGGCCACGCGGTGCGGCGACGGTCGGCAACGGATCGTTGCCGATCAATGACAGTCCGGTCACGGTGTCCCGGTGGCCTGTTGCCATGGCCCGGTTTGCTCAGTCAAGCTCCAGAGAACCTCCTTCAGCCAGAGGGGGCGTGTTCGCCTGCCGACAGGGGCGCATTGTTGTCCGCGGGCGCATCCCCCATTCGCGGGAACACAGTCGTTCCGGGGCTCCGCCGCTGGGCTGAGCCCCGCGCCCGTCGTACTCTGAAAGGAATAGGTCACATACGGTGGTGCTCGGCGCAGACCGACGTCGTCCCGTGGGCGGGCCTGCTGCCCGGGCAGCGTTGTCCTCTCCTGTCGGCCCATCTCCCTCGAAGAGCCGTGAGCCATGGCTGGTTTTGAGTCCTTCCGACCGGTTGAACCGGACACGGTCCGCAGTGTGGGCGCAGTGGCCGGGGCAGACTCCGTCGACCGCGACGACCTCGGTGGAGACCTTGATGGAGACCTCGGTGGAGCCGCTCGTTCCCGGGGCCGTTCCCGCCCCCTGCGCAACATCGCGCGCCGTGGCCGTCCCGGTTCGCGCCAGCGGCGGGACGAGCAGCGGACCGGCTCCGCGGAGGCCGAGATGAGCGGCCGTCTCGGCCCGGGTGCGGACCACTCGGGCGGCCCCGGCCTGCCGGGCGCGCCAGGGGAGCCGGCGGTCCAGGAGGCGCCCGTACGCCCCTGCGATCCGGCTTTCCAGCATGGTGTGGTGGTGGGCTTCGACGGCTCGCTGTCGAGTGAGCGGGCCCTCGCCTACGCGGTGGGCATGGCCCGGCGCTCACAGTGCGGGCTGGTGATCGTGCACGTCGCCAACCGTCTGCCCGCCACGGTCTGGGCAGGCTGCGAACCTCCCGTCTTCGTCGACCTCCCGGACCACCGGACCGAGGTCCTCGGTCTGGAGCTCGCCTGCGCCGACTTCCTGGCCGGCGTGCCCTGGATCCTGGTCGAGCGCGGCGGCGACATCTGTCACGAGATCGAGGAGGTCGGCCGCGAGTACGCCGCCGACGCCATCGTGGTCGGCAGTACGCACGGCCTGCTCGGCAAGATCTTCGGTTCGGTCTCGGGCCGACTGGCCCGCCGCGCCAACCGGCCGGTCATCGTCATCCCCTGACGTCCCTTCCGGCCGCGGGGTGCCGGCGGATGCGTGCGGGAGTGGGGAATGAGGGGCGCTGGCGCGTCGCGCCTGCGGTGGTTGTGGGGCTCGGCCCCGGGGTCGGCCGGCGCGAGCCGTCGGCGCTGCTGCTACGGGTGCTGAGAGTGGTCAACTCCCTTCCGCGTCGGGGTTGTGAGTGGCCGGAGGCCCGGAGCGGCGGGCTCCGGGCCGGACCGGTGCGGAGCTCAGTACTTGATGCCGAGCTCCCGGGCGATGAGCATCCGCTGGACCTCCGAGGTGCCCTCGCCGATTTCGAGGATCTTGCTGTCGCGCCAGAACCGGGCGACCGGGAATTCGTTCATGAAGCCGTACCCGCCGTGGATCTGGGTCGCCTCGCGGGCGTTGTCGACGGCGGCCTCGGACGAGTACAGCTTGGCGATCGCGGCCTCCTTCTTGAACGGTTCGCCGTGCAGCAGCCGGGAGGCGGCGTCCCGCCAGGCCAGGCGGGAGGTGTGCGCGCGCATCTCCATATCGGCGAGCTTGAACTGGATGGCCTGGTTGGCGCCGATCGGCCGGCCGAAGGCCCGACGCGTGCCGGCGTAGAGGACGGACTGGTCGACGCACCCCTGGGCCAGGCCGGTGGCCAGGGCTGCGATCGCGATGCGGCCCTCGTCGAGGATCCGCAGGAACTGGGCATAGCCTCGGCCACGCTCGCCCAGCAGGTTGGCCGCAGGAACGCGGCAGTCGGTAAAGGACAGTTCGCGGGTGTCGGATGCGTTCCACCCGACCTTCGAGTACTTCTTGGAGACCTGGAACCCCGGGGTTCCCGTGGGCACGATGATGGAAGAGATTTCGCGCTGTGGCGAGGAGAATTCGCCCTCTTCACTCGAACGAGCGATCGGTTCGGTGAGCGCGGTGACCGTGACCAGTCCGGTGATCTCGGTGCCGGAGTTGGTGATGAAGCACTTGGTGCCGTTGATGACCCACTCGTCGGTGGCCTCGTCGTAGCGCGCCGTGGTGCGGGTCGCGCCGGCGTCGGAGCCGCCCTCGGGCTCGGTCAGGCCGAACGCGCCCATGAGTTCACCGGAGGTCAGCCGGGGCAGCCACTCGCGCTTCTGCTCCTCCGTCCCGAAGCGGTAGATCGGCATCGCGCCGAGCGACACCGCCGCCTCCAGGGTGATCGCGACCGAGGAGTCGACCCGGGCGAGCTCCTCCAGGGTGAGGCAGAGCGCGAAGTAGTCGCCGCCCATGCCCCCGTACTCCTCGGCGAAGGGCAGGCCGAACAGGCCCATCCGCCCCATCTCCCGAACGATCTCGTAGGGGAACTCGCCCCGCTCGTAGAAGTCGCCGATCTTCGGCGCGACCACGTCCTGGGCGAACTCGGCTACGGTGCGCCGCAGTTCCTCGTACTCGCTGTTCAAGCGGTGATCGAGCATGGTGATCCTCCTGGAGCCCGGCCGGGGTGGCCGCGGGGCGTGATCGGGATGACCGGCGTCCGTCTGATGGTGTGACGAACTCACGGTGTGGTCGGAAGGGAGGCGGGGGGGGGGGGGGGGGGGTGCCGTGTGGACGGGGTGCGCCGGCCGGGCGCCGAGGCCCGGGGACCGGCCGGCGGCGGGGTGGTGGACCGTCAGCCCCGGTCGGCGCCGAGCAGCGCCTGCACGGTGCGGGACGGGCTCGGGCGGCCGAGTCGGTCGGCCATCCAACCGCTGGTGGCGACCAGGGTGCGCAGATTGACCCCGGTCCGGATGCCGAGCCCGTGCAGCATCCAGACCAGGTCCTCGGTGGCCAGGTTGCCGGTGGCGCTCTTGGCGTAGGGGCAGCCGCCCAGGCCGCCCGCCGAGGCGTCGACCGTGGTGATGCCGCAGCGCAGCGCCGCCAGCGTGTTGCTGAGCGCCTGGCCGTAGGTGTCGTGGAAGTGCACGGCGAGTTGCCCGGTCGGCACGCCCGCCGCGGCGAAGCCCTCCAGCAGGGCCGTGACCTGGCCCGGGGTGGCCACGCCGATGGTGTCGCCGAGGCTCAGCTCGGTGCAGCCCATCTCCAGCAGGCGCACGCCGAACCCGATCACCTGGGCGGCCGGGACCGGGCCCTCCCACGGGTCGCCGAAGCACATCGAGAGGTAGCCGCGGACCCGGATCCCGGCGGCGGTGGCCCGTTCCACGACCGGTTCGAACATGGCCATCGCCTCGTCGGCCGAGCGGTTCAGGTTGCGGCGGGCGAAGGTCTCGGTCGCGCTGGCGAACACGGCGATGTCGGTGGCGTGGTGGGCGAGTGCCCGGTCCAGGCCGCGCTCGTTGGGCACCAGCACCGGCAGCCGCAGGCCGGGGTGGCGGGCGGGCAGATCGGCGAGGCGCGGCACGAGCTCCTCGGCGTCGGCGAGCTGCGGTACCCATTTCGGGTGAACGAAGCTGGTGGCCTCGACCGTGCGCAACCCGGCGGCGGCGAGCCGGGCGATGAACTCGGCCTTGACCTCGACGGGCACCAGGGAGCCCTCGTTCTGCAGCCCGTCACGCGGTCCGACCTCGTGGATCCGGACCTCCTCCGGCAGCCCGGGGGCGCGGACGGGGGCTGGCAGGCCGAGGTCGAGTGCGTCGGGCTCGGACCGGGGCGAGGCGGCGGTCATGACCGCACCTCGGCTGCGGCCGCGACGGTGGCGCCGGCCCGCGGCGGTGCGTCGGCGGACCCGGCGGCCGGGGCCTGGCCGGTCGGCTCCTGGTCTGCGGGGGCGACCACGACCAGCACCTCGTCCATGGCCACGGTGGCGCCTGCGGCGACCCGCAGCTCGGCCACCGTGCCGTCGTGCGGCGCGGCGATCACGTGTTCCATCTTCATGGCCTCCAGGACGAGCAGGGCCTGGCCCTGGCGGACCTGTTCGCCGGCCGAGGTCTTCACGACGGTGACCGTTCCGGGCATCGGGGCGGTCAGTGCGCCGTGGTGGGCCGCACCGGCCGTGGTGCTCTCGCCGACGGCGTCGTAGGAGTGCACGGGCCAGGCGTCGCCGTCGATCCCGAGCCAGGTCACCGGGCCGGTGGCGGTCGGGCCGGCGGCGTTGTCGGTGGTCTGTGCAAACGTCGTCTGCAAGCCGTCGACGGTCAGGTGCAGGCGCCCGCCGGCACGGACGGCCCGGGCGCGGTGGACCGGGCCGGAGCCGAGTCGGAGTTCCACCTCGGGAGTGACACCCGGGGGAATGTCAGTGGCCTCGGCTACGTTGCCCGCAGTGATCGGACGGATGCGTACCGACACCGGGTCCTGGCCGGGGGCCCGGAGCCGGTGCGTGGTCCAGGCGGCGTCGCCGCCCATGCGCCAGCCGGAGGGGAGGGAGAACGGATCGGTCCAGCCGACGGTGTCGGTGACGGGAGCGAGGTCCAGGTGCCGTGCGAGCGCGGCCGCGTAGTAGAGGAGGTGTGCGGGGGTCGGCGCCTCGGTCGACAGGGCGCCGGAGTCCTCGGAAGGGGAGTCCGCAGCGGATTCCGGAGCGGATCCGGAAGCGGCCGGGGAGTAGGGCGAGGCCAGCATCGCGGGGTGCTGCTGCGCCGTCTGTTCGACCAGGCCGGTGTCCAGGCGGCCGGCGGTGACCTCGGGGTGTGCGAGCAGTCGCCGCAGGAAGCCGGTGTTGGTGGTCACGCCGAGGATCCGGGTGTCCGCCAGCGCGGCGCGCAGCCGGCGCAGCGCGGTCGGGCGGTCGGGCCCGTACGCGATGACCTTGGCGAGCATGGGGTCGTAGGAGCTGGTGATCACGGTGCCCGGGGCGACACCGGAGTCCACCCGGATGCCTTCGCCCTGCGGCTCGTCCAGGACGAGGATGCGGCCGCCGGTCGGGAGGAAGTCCCGCTCCGGGTCCTCGGCGCAGATCCGGGCCTCGATGGCGTGGCCCAGGAAGGAGATGTCCGGCTGGCCGAAGGAGAGGCTCTCGCCTGCGGCGATCCGCAGCTGCCACTCGACCAGGTCCAGCCGTCGGGGCCGGGCCGAGCCGGTCCCGTCGGAGTCGCCTCCGGCGGCGCTGCCGCCGATGGCGATGGCGAGTTCGGTGACGGGGTGCTCCACCTGGAGACGGGTGTTCATCTCCATGAAGAAGAAGTCCCGTACCCCCTCGGTGGGGGTGGGGGAGTCCGGGTCGAGGCCGGGGACGATGAACTCCACGGTGCCGGCCCCGGTGTAACCGCAGGATTCGGCCGCCCGGACGGCAGCTGCGCCCATCGCGGCGCGGGTCTCGGCATTGAGGAGAACGGAGGGCGCCTCTTCGATCAGCTTCTGGTGGCGGCGCTGCAGGCTGCACTCGCGCTCGCCGAGGTGGACGGTGGTGCCGTGGGCGTCGGCGAGCACCTGCACCTCGATGTGGCGGGGCCGGTCGATCCAGCGTTCCAGCAGCAGGGTGTCGTCGCCGAAGGCGGTGCGGGCGACGCGCCGTGCGGCGGCGATCTCGGTCGGCAGCTCGGCCGGGTCCCGGACCAGGCGCATGCCCTTGCCGCCGCCGCCGGCGGAGGGCTTGAGCAGGACGGGGTAGCCGATCTCCTCGGCGGCCGCGACGAGTTCCTCGTCGGTGGGCGCGGTGGCCTGGCTGCCCGGGACCACCGGCACGCCGGCGGTCCGTACGGCCTCCTTGGCGTTGATCTTGTCGCCCATCAGCTCGACGGCGGAGGGCGGCGGGCCGATGAACGCCAGACCGGCGTCGGCGCAGGCGCGGGCGAAGGCGGCGTTCTCGGCGAGGAAGCCGTAGCCGGGGTGGACGGCCTGGGCCCCGGTGCGGCGGGCGGCGGCGAGGATCTGGTCGGTCCGCAGGTAGGTCTCGGCGGCGGAGCTGTCGCTGCGGTCGGCCGGTCCGAGCCGTACCGCGACGTCGGCCTCGCGGACGTGGGGGGCGTCGGCGTCCGCGTCGCTGAAGACGGCGACCGAACGCACGCCGAGCCGCCGCAGGGTGCGGATCACCCGGACGGCGATCTCGCCACGGTTGGCGACCAGAACTGTGTCGAACATGGGAGGCGTTCCTCCGGGTCGAGGGGAGCCGTACGAAGGAGGTGGTGGAAGGGCCGGCCGCACGTCGGGCGCGGCCGGCGGTCGCATCCGGAAACCGGAGGTCACATCCGGAAGACGCCGTACGGGCCGGGCGGCGGGAGCGGCGCGTTGGAGCAGGCGGTGAGGGCGAGGCCGAGGACGGTGCGGGTGTCCATCGGGTCGATCACCCCGTCGTCCCAGAGCCGGGCGGTGGCGTAGTAGGCGTTGCCCTGGCGCTCGTACTGCTCGCGGACGGGGCGCTTGAACTCCTCCTCCGCCTCGGCCGGCCACTGCTCGCCGTGGCCCTCCAGCTGGTCGCGGCGGACGGTGGCCAGCACGGAGGCGGCCTGCTCACCGCCCATCACGGAGATCTTGGCGCCCGGCCACATCCACAGGAAGCGAGGCGAGTAGGCCCGGCCGCACATCGAGTAGTTGCCGGCGCCGTACGAGCCGCCGATCACCACCGTCAGCTTCGGGACGCGGGTGCAGGCGACGGCGTTCACCATCTTGGCGCCGTTCTTGGCGATGCCGCCCGCCTCGTACTGCCGGCCGACCATGAACCCGGTGATGTTCTGCAGGAAGAGGAGGGGGATGCCCCGCTGGTCGCACAACTCGATGAAGTGGGCGCCCTTGAGGGCCGACTCCGAGAACAGCACGCCGTTGTTGGCGACGATGCCGACCGGGTGGCCGTGGATTCGGGCGAACCCGGTCACCAGGGTCGCACCGTACTCGGCCTTGAACTCGGCGAACCGGCTGCCGTCGACCAGTCGCGCGATCACCTCGCGGACGTCGTAGGGCGTGCGCGGGTCCACCGGGACGGCGCCGTAGAGGCCTGCCGGGTCGACGGCGGGCGGCTCGGCCGAGGTGAGCGGCCAGGGCCTGGCCGGGCGCGGGCCGAGCCCGGCGACGATGGTGCGCACGATCGAGAGCGCGTGGGCGTCGTCCTCGGCCAGGTGGTCCGTCACTCCGGAGGTGCGGGAGTGGAGGTCGCCGCCGCCGAGCTCCTCGGCCGTGACGACCTCGCCGGTGGCGGCCTTCACCAGGGGCGGCCCCCCGAGGAAGATCGTGCCCTGGTTGCGGACGATGACGGCCTGGTCGCTCATCGCCGGTACGTACGCGCCACCCGCGGTGCAGGAGCCGAGCACGGCGGCGATCTGCGGGATGCCGGCGGCCGACAGCCGGGCCTGGTTGTAGAAGATCCGGCCGAAGTGGTCGCGGTCCGGGAAGACCTCGTCCTGCATCGGAAGGAAGGCGCCGCCGGAGTCCACCAGGTAGATGCAGGGGAGGCGGTTCTCCAGCGCGACCTCCTGGGCGCGCAGGTGCTTCTTGACCGTCATCGGGTAGTACGTGCCGCCCTTGACGGTGGCGTCGTTGGCGACGACGACCACCTCGCGTCCGGCGACCCGGCCGATGCCGGCGATCACGCCGGCCGCCGGCGCGGCGCCGTCGTACATCCCGTCGGCCGCCAGCGGGGCCAGTTCCAGGAAGGGGGAGGCCGGGTCGAGCAGGGTGTCCACCCGGTCGCGGGGGAGCAGCTTGCCGCGCGAGGTGTGCCGGGCCCGGGCCTTGGCGCCACCGCCGAGGGCGGCCGCGCCGAGCTTCTCCCGCAGCTCCCCGACGAGGGCCCGGTGGGCCTCGGTGTTCGAGCGGTAGGCCTCGGAGCCCGGGTCGACCGCGGTGCCGAGCCGGGGGGCGGGAGCGGTGGCTCCCGGTGGAACGGCGCCGGACCCGGCAGCCCCGGATGCCGCGCTGCCGTTGACGCCGGCGGATACACCGGCGGTTGAGATGACCATCCCAAGAGCTCCCTTGCCCTCGGCACCGAATGGGGCGGTAGGGCCAGGTGGGCCCTCGACCGTCACGTTAATGAGCGTTAACTCGTGCGGCCCAGGTTAACGGCCGATAACCCGACTGTCTACGATGGGCAGCATGCCGAACGTCCCAGCCGCCTCCGCGCTCCCACGCCGTGACCAGATCCGCAAGGAGGCCGCCCGGCTGTTCGCCGCCCGGGGCTTCCTGGGGGTGGGGGTCGACGAGATCGGCAAGGCCGTCGGTATCAGCGGCCCAGGGCTCTACCGGCACTTCGCGGGCAAGGATGCGATGCTCGCCGACCTCCTCATCGGCATCAGCGAGCGCCTGCTGGAGGAGGGGCGCCGCCGGGCGGGCGGCGGCGACGGCGCGGCCGCCGCGCTGGACGCGCTGATCAGCGGGCATGTCGACTTCGCACTCGACGACCGCGACCTGATCACCCTGCACGACCGGGAGCTGCTGAACCTCAAGGAGGAGGACCGGCGCAAGGTCCGCCGACTCCAGCGCGGCTATGTCGAGCTGTGGGTGGACGTCGTCCGGCAGGCCTATCCGGCGCTTGCCGAGCCCTCCGCCGAGCCGGTCGCGCGGGCCGCCGTGCACGCCGTCTTCGGGCTGATCAACTCGACCCCGCACAGCCTCGGCCCGGACTCCGTCCAGGGCGAGCGCGCCGGACTGCAGCGCGACGGCATGGCCGCCCTGCTGCACAGCCTGGCGAACGGCGCCTTCTCGGCGGCCGCCGAATCCACGGGCCGGCGCTGAGGCGGGCCCCGAACCCGAGGTGCACCCGGGTCGGAGCCCCGGCGCGCGAGCGGTGCGGGCCGTGCGGGCGGTGCAGGCCGTACGGCACGGGCCCTAGGTCCAAAGGAGGGTGACCAGCCGCCCCGGGGGCGGTGGGCGTTCGGCTCACCCTCGGCCACGCTGGTACCAGGCGGACCCGGTGGGCCTGCCCGGGAATCACCGCAGGCCGCGGGCTGTTGGCTCCTCAGCCGGGGTGGATTCCCCCGGCTCGGTCTGACCTGAAACCGATGGCGGCCACCCGACGGAATGGTTAGCATCCCTAAATATGCCTGAGACTCACGGATCTACGGTGGAGCTGTCCCCGAGCGGCGCGCGACCCGGCACCCGGGCCGGCACGCGGGGTGGTGCGACCACGTCGACCACGGCCCCCGATCCCGGCGGCCCCGGCAGCCCTGGCAGCGCCGGGGCCGCCGAGGGCTCCGGAGGTTCGGGCTGGCTCCGGAGGCTGATCGGCTACTGCTGGCGGTCCCGGCGGAGCGTGTTGCTGGCGTTCGGCGCCTCGCTCGTCGGCATGGCCGTGACGTCCCTGGTGCCGCTGGTCACCAAACTGATCATCGACGACGTCATCACCAAGCACACCCGCTCCCTGGCGCCCTGGGCCGTGGCCCTGCTGGTGGCGGCCGCGCTGGTGTTCGCCTGTACCCAGGTGCGCCGCTACTACGGCGGGCAGCTCGCCCTCGACGTCCAGCACGACATGCGCAGCGATCTGTTCCGCTCGCTCGGCCGACTGGACGGACACCGGCAGGACCGGCTGGACACCGGCCAGGTGATCGGCCGCGCCACGTCCGATCTCCAGCTGATCAACGGGCTGCTCTCGATGCTGCCGATGATGACCGGCTACCTGCTGATGTTCGTCATGTCGCTGGCCGTGATGCTCTGGCTGTCGCCGCCGCTCACCCTGGTCGCCCTGGTGATGGGCCCGGCGCTCTGGTGGCTCTCCACGCTCAGCCGCAAGCGGCTGTTCCCCTCCACCTGGGCCGCCCAGCAGGAGGCGGCCGCCGTCGCCGGTACCGTCGACGAGGCGATCGGCGGCGTGCGGGTGGTCAAGGGCTTCGGCCAGGAGGCCCAGGAACAGGACAAGCTGGCGGCCGCCTCGCAGAACCTGTTCGCCGCCAGACTGCGCTCGGTCCGGCTCAACAGCCGCTACAACCCGGCGATGCAGGCGATCCCGGCGCTCGCCCAGGTCGCCGTGCTCGCCCTCGGCGGCTGGCTGGCGGTCGACGGCCGGGTCTCGCTCGGCACGTTCGTCGCCTTCTCCACCTACGTGGCCCAGATGACCGGCCCGGTCCGGATGCTGACCATGGTCATCACCGTCGGCCAGCAGGCCAGGGCGGGCGTCGAGCGGGTGCTCCAGCTGATCGACGAGCGTCCGCTGGTCCAGGACCGTCCGGACGCGGCCGTCCTCGACCTGACCGCCGGGACCTCGGCGGACGAGGCCGCAGGACCGGGCCGCACCGTCGGCCCCCGCACGCCCGACCTGGCGCTGGAGTTCGACCAGGTCGAGTTCCGCTACGACCCCGAGCACCCCGCGCCCGTCCTGCACGGGCTCAACCTGAAGCTGGCCCCGGGCGAGACGCTGGCTCTCGTCGGCGCGTCCGGCTCCGGCAAGTCGACCGTGGCGCAGCTGGTGCCCCGGTTCTACGACCCGGCGGCCGGCGCCGTCCGGCTGTACGGGCACGACCTGCGGGACCTCACCCTCGACTCGGTCCGGGCGGCCGTCGGCATCGTCCCCGAGGAGAGCTTCCTGTTCTCCGAGACGGTCCGCACCAACATCGCGTACGGGCGGCCCGATGCCACCGACGAGCAGATCGTGGCGGCCGCCCGGGCCGCCCAGGCGGACGAGTTCGTCCGCGAGCTGCCGGACGGCTACGAGACCAAGGTCGGCGAGCAGGGCCTCACCCTCTCCGGCGGCCAGCGCCAGCGCATCGCGCTGGCCCGGGCGATCCTCACCGACCCGCGCCTCCTGCTGCTGGACGACGCCACCTCGGCGGTCGACCCGCAGGTCGAGGCGGAGATCCACGACGCCCTGCGCTCGGTCATGGCCGGCCGGACCACGCTGTTGATCGCCCACCGCCGCTCCACCCTCCAGCTCGCCGACCGGATCGCGGTGCTGGACCACGGCCGACTGGTGGACATCGGTACGCACGAGGAACTCGACGCCCGATGTCCGCAGTACCGGGCCCTGATCTCCGACCCCGAGGCCGGCCGCACCGCTCGGCCGGGCGCAGCCGCACAGACCGCCTCCGAAGCGACCTCCGAGGCCCCCGAAGCCCTCGCCGGACCCGCCACCCTCGCCGGACCCGGATCGCCCCGACCCCCGGTCTCTGAGCACCCGGCCTCCGAGCCCCCGGGGTCCGAGCGCCAGGCCATCGCGGACGGCGCAACCCCGGACGGCACCACCCAAGGCACCGCCACCCCGGACCAGGCCGCGGACAGCGCCCCCGCCATGCCCACCCGGGCCCTGGCCAAGGCGGCCCGTACCGCCGCCCCCGACCTCCTCGCCAAGGTCGCCGCGCTCCCGCCGGCCACCGACACCCCGGAGATCCCCCGGGACCAGGCCGAGGCGGGAGACCCGGACTTCAGCCTCCGCCGCCTGCTGCGCCCCTTCCGCCGCCCGCTCGCCCTCGCCCTGCTGCTGGTCGCGCTGGACGCGGGCGCCGCACTCGTCCTGCCGATCCTGATCCGGCACGGCATCGACGAGGGCGTCAGCAAGTCCCTGATGGCGGGCGTCACCACCGCCGCGCTCGCCGCGCTGGCGGTCGTCCTGCTGGACTGGCTGGTCCAGAGCGCGGAGAACCGGGTCAGCGGCCGCACCGGCGAGCGGGTGCTCTACACCCTCCGCCTCAAGATCTTCGCGCACCTCAACCGGCTCGGCCTGGACTACTACGAGCGCGAGCTGTCCGGCCGGATCATGACCCGGATGACCACCGACCTGGACTCACTGACCTCCTTCCTGCAGACCGGCGTGGTCACGGCCGTGGTCAGCCTGCTCACCTTCTTCGGCATCTTCGCGGCGCTGCTGATCATCGACGCGGGCCTGGCCCTGATGGTCTTCGCCGTGCTGCCGCTGCTGGTCGTGGCCACGCTGGTGTTCCGCAAGAAGTCCAAGGCCCAGTACGAGATCTCCCGGGACCTCATCAGCACGGTCAACGCCGACCTCCAGGAGAACGTCGCCGGCATGCGGATCGTCCAGGCGTTCCGCCGCCTGGACGCCAACACCGACCGCTTCGTCGCCCGGGGCGTCGCCTACCGCGAGGCCAGGGTCCGGGCGCAGCTGTACATCTCGCTGTACTTCCCGTTCGTGCAGTTCCTGTCCAGCGTCGCGGCGGCGCTGGTGCTGATCGCGGGTGCCGCGCGGGTCGAGGCGGGCACCCTCACGGTCGGCGCGCTGGTCGCGTACCTGCTGTACATCGACCTGTTCTTCGCCCCGGTCAACCAGCTGTCGCAGGTCTTCGACGGCTACCAGCAGGCGGCGGTGGGCCTGGGCCGGATCCGCGAGCTGCTGCGCACGCCGACCACCACCGCCCAGGCGCAGGCCCCGGTGCAGGTGCCGGGCGGGCTGCGCGGCGAGATCGACTTCGAGGACGTCGGCTTCGCCTACAACGGTGGCGCGGACGGCGCCCCGGAGGTGCTCGCGGGCGTCAACCTGCACATTCCCGCGGGCCAGACGGTCGCGCTGGTCGGCGAGACGGGGGCGGGCAAGTCGACCCTGGTCAAGCTGGTCGCCCGGTTCTACGACGCGACCTCCGGGTCGGTGCGGGTCGACGGGGTCGACCTCACCCGCTACGACCTGGCGCAGTACCGCCACCGGCTCGGTGTCGTGCCGCAGGAGGCGTACCTGTTCGCGGGCACCGTGCGCGAGGCGATCGCGTACGGCCGGCCCTCGGCCACACCGGCCGAGGTGGAGGCGGCGGCCCGGGCGGTCGGCGCACACGAGATGATCGTCCGCTTGTCGGGCGGCTACGAGCACGAGGTCACCGGGCGCGGGCGCAACCTCTCGGCCGGTCAGCGCCAGCTGATCGCGCTGGCCCGGGCCGAGCTCGTCGACCCGGACATCCTGCTGCTGGACGAGGCCACCGCGGCGCTCGACCTGGCGACCGAGGCGGCGGTCAACCACGCCGCGGACCGGCTCAGCGGCGGCCGCACCACGCTGGTCATCGCGCACCGTCTCACCACGGCCGAACGCGCCGACCGGGTCGTCGTCCTGGACCACGGCAAGCTGGTCGAGGACGGCACGCACACCGAACTGCTGGCCCGGGGAGGGGTGTACGCGCGGCTCTGGCAGGCGTTCGTCGCCGACGGCCACCCGGCGCCCGAGTCCGAGCCCGAGGTCGAGTCCGACCCCGAGCCCGAACACGTCGCGGGGTAGCGGGTAGCGGGTAGCCGGACAGCCGGGTCGACGACCGGGGGTGCAGGCGGCGATCGGCTCAGGTGGTTCGGCTCAGGTGGCGATCAGCGAGGACAGCAGCCCGGACGCGTCGACCCCGCGCGGCAGGTCGCTCACCTGCCCGTCCCCGACCTCGACCACCCGCCACCCCGAGCCGTCGGCCCGGTCCGCGAGGTCGGTGGTGACGAAGCGGCAGCCGAGCGCCCGGACCAGCGGCCGGACCTCGGTGAGGTCCGGCTCGGCCGGGTGGTCCGGCGTGTCCGGGTGCGGCCCGACCAGCACGGGCTCGCCGTCCAGCCACCAGACCCGGGCCTCCACCGTCCGCCGGGCCCGGGCCGCCGGGCGCCCGCCGGTGGACCGTCCGACTGCGGGCCGGCCGCCCGCGGATCCCCCTCCCTCGGGTCGCCCGGCCGTGGTCCGCGCAAACTCCTCGTAGCGGCGCAGCACCACCCCGCCGGCCAGGTACTCGCCCTGCAGCTCGACGAAGCGCTCCACCACCCGCCCGACGGCCGCCAGGTCCGCCAACTCGGGCACGTAGCAGGCCTCGTGCCAGGCTTCCTTGCGGGACTTCACATAGTCCTTGACGACGGCCGGGCCGCGGCCGCCGAGCCGCGCGACGGCGTCCGCCAGCTCCCCCTGGCAGGGCGCCGCCGCCCCGCCCGTAGCCCCGCCCGCCGCCCCGCCCGCCGCCCCGAACGCCTCCCCGGCTGCGCCACCCACGCGGGCCGGCACCGGAATCCACACACTCGACGGTGTGGCGCCCTCGAACACGCCGTACCACCCGGGCAGTTCGTGCGCCGAGGCGTACCCGGCCGCGCTGGTCAGCAGGGTGGCGCCGCGTCCGGCCAGGGCCCGGGCGAACGCCGCGTAGTCGGAGGAGGGGAGCATCCAGCCCCGGTACCAGAGCGCGCCGCAGTCCGAGGGCACCCGCCGCACCGCCTCCTCGGCGCGCCCGGCCAGCAGCGCGTCATGGTCGACGAGGTGGTACTCGCCGCCCAACTCCCTGAGCAGCCGGGCCTCCCAGGTGTAGTGCGGATCGGGGCGGCGCGGGTTGAGCGGGTCGGCCGGGAAGAGGAGCGCGGGTACGGGCATGGGCGTCAGGGTACGGCCAACGCAGGTTCCCGGTCCGGCCAACGCGACCCGGCACCGGGCCAATTCGGTCGACGGCCCGGTGCGGCGCTGCCAGAGTGTCCCGATGCGAAACCCACTGCGAGCTGTGACGCGGCCCCTGAGCCGGAAGCGGACCCCGAGACTTGCGGCCAGGACGGCGGTGCTGGACGGGAACGGCTCGGTCTTCCTGCTCCGTTCGGACAACAGCGAGGTCGGCGTGCACTGGACGATGCCCGGCGGCGGCCTGGAGAGCGGTGAGACGCCGTGGAGCGGCGCGCGCCGCGAGCTCTGGGAGGAGACCGGCTGGACCGACCTCGAACCCGGCCCGCTCCTCTGCACCTGGGAGCACGACTTCACCTGGCACGGCATCCCCGTCCGCCAGCACGAGCACATCTACCTCACCGACGGTCCGCACCGGGGCCCGGTCGGCGACGTCAGCGAGATGCACGCCACCGACGGCATCCTCGGCTGGCGCTGGTGGACCCCCGCCGACCTGGCGGACCCGGAGGCCGACGCGCTCTGGCCGCCCCGGCTCCCCGAGCTCCTGGCCGAGGTACGGGCGGGCCGGCTTGCGGGTGGGCGCGAGGTGGTGCCCGTAGACCTCGGCTACGTCCCGAACGCCCCACGACCGTAGCCACCCGCAGCCGGGTACCCGGCCCCGCCGCCGACGGGTGGCCCGGCCGGGGTCAGGTGGACCGTCCGCCGCGTCGGCCCGGCCGCCCCGCCGGGCCGACGCGCCAGCCGTGCAGCTCCAGCTCCCGGTCGTGCAGGGCACCGGGGTTGATCAGGACCGACAGCTGCGCCTCGGCCAGCTGGTCGAAACGGAGGCCGGTGGCGTCCAGCAGCTGCTCGGTGGGCACCGAGACGGCGATGGCGGACCGCCAGGCGGGCAGGACCACCAGGCTGGTGCCGCGGCCGACCCGGACCGGCTCGGCCGCCACCCGGACGGGGCGGCGCTCCTCCGGTCGCCCGGTGGCCTCGGGGAGGTTCGGGGTGCCGCCGATCAGGATGCCCAGCGGTGTCTCGGCCGCCGGGGCGGCCGCGGCGGGAGCGGCCGGCCGGGCCTCGGCGGCTGTGCGCGGCCCGTTCGGCGGAGCACCTGCACCGGACCCTGTCCGACCCGACTCGCTCGCGGTGGCCGACGCCCCGGCCCCCGGGGTCTCCGGGTGCATCCGGCGCAGCCGCCGTGACGGCGAGGGGCGCTTGGCCAGGCCGGTGCGCAACTCCTCCCGGGGGGCCCGCAGGACGGGGACGGCCGTCTCGTCGCCCGGCTCCGCAGGGAGCCGGAGCCGGGTGAACCCCTCCGCGCCGCCGGCTGCGGCCCGGCCCTCGGCCAGCAGGGCTTGCACCTCGGCCACCGGCCGGCGGCAGGCGGCGGCGAGGTCGTCGACCGAGCGCCCCCGGTCGTGCGCTGTCCGCAGCCGTCCGGCCAGACCGGCCCGCAGCCTGGCGGCCGTCGGCTCGCCGTCGCCCGGAACGCCGCCGCCGCCACCGTCGCGGTTGCCGCTGTCGTTGCCGCCGCCGCCCGACCCGTCGTCAACACCGCGACCGCCGTCAACACCACGGCCGTCAACACCGCGGCTGTCGTCGCCACCGCGACCGTCGCCGCCCTCGGCGTCGGCCGCCGTCCGCGGACGCGGCACGGAGCCATCCAGTCCCGAGCCCGCAGAACGCTGCGAACCGGCGGAACGCTCCGCGCCCGCCGCGCCGGACGGTCCCGGCTCGACCGGTCCCGCCGCCGCAGCGATCGAGCAGAGCGGGGCGGCGGGAGAGGCCGAGGGCCGGCCCCCACCGGGCTGCGCGGAGGGGCCGGCCGCGGTGGAACCGGACGCGGAAAGGCCGGGGGAGGACGAATCGGGTGCGGTCTGGTCGAGCGTGGTCATCGGCACGAGCCCTTCGGGGTACGGTCCCGATGATCCTCCCGCACCCCGCGATCAGCTCCAAGCGCCCGCCGCCCGGTTGTGGGCCACGCCACCGCGACGCCACCGCAGCGCCACCACACGGCCGGGCCCCGGCCGGGCCCCGTCCCGACCCGGCCGGTCGGCTCAGGCGCCGGGCGCGACGAAGCCCTTCAGGTCGGCCAGCACCGCGTTCGCCGCCATGACGCCGAGTCCGAGGAACCACGTCTCGTCCGAAACCGGCCGCGCCTGACCGGACTTGACCCCGCCGAGGGTCTTCCACAGCGCCCCGCCGAGGACCGCGTCCTGATTGGTGGAGCTCGGCGATCCGTACACGCCGTAGAAGATCCAGTCGGCGTCCGCCTTGTCGATCTGCTCGGGGCTGATCTCGACGGCGAGCTCCTTGACCTGCTCGATCTTCGGCTGCGGCAGCGGCACATCGGTGAGGATGGTGCCGATGAAGGACAGCTCCGCGTAGAGCCGGGTCTTGCCCGGCATGAAGCGCAGCGGGGTGATGGTGGGCCGCTTGTCGCCGAGCTTGCCGCCGATCGCCGCGGCCGCGGCCTGGTACGCGTCGAGCTGCGCCCTGGCCTCCGCCTCCAGACCGAACGGGCTCGCGTTGAGCTGGAAGTTCTGCTTCCACGGGTAGCCGGGGCGCAGCGAGAACACCGTCGGCGCGATTTTGGAGAGCTGGGCGTACTGGTCCTGCGCGCGCAGCTGGCTGCCGAGGATCAGGTCGGGCTTGAGCGCGGCGATGGCCTCCAGGTTGAGGCTGTTGATGGTGCCGACGTTGGCCGGGCTGCCGGCCTTGTCCTTGAGGTAGGACGGCATGGCCTTGGAGCCGTCGGTGTAGACGACGCCGACCGGCTGGATGCCGAGCGAGACGACGTTGTCGAGCTCGCCGGTGTCCAGCACCACGACCCGGACGGGCTTGGCCGGGACGACCGTCTCGCCCATGGCGTGCTTGACGGTGCGCGGGTAGACGCCCGGGGCGGCGTCCGTGCCGAAGCCCTTCATCTTCTCGATCACGGCGGCGTAGTCGTCGCCGCCCTGCTTGACCGACTTCTGGTTCGGCGCGGAGCCGGACGAGGCCTGTGCGGTGCCGCCCGCCGAGCCGCCCGCGGATCCGCCCGAGCTGCCGCAGGCGGTGAGCAGCCCGCCGAGGCCGAGGACGGCTCCGCCGCTCAGGCCGGCGGCGAGGAGGCTCCGCCGGGAGACGCGGCTGACGGTCTGGTTGCCGGGGGTGGGGGACACGCGGCACTCCTTCGGGGTCGAAGTTAGGTCAGGCAAACCTATCCGAACGTCCCGCCGGGTCGATCCAGCCCCTTTCCCGTCGCGGGGAAAACATCTCAAAGCATGACATAAGGAGCAAATCAATTAGGTAACGACCCTTTGAAATAAAGGTACACGCCCGTGAGGTCCATGCATCCACTGCCCACTGGTCCCATCCAGGGTCAGAATCGAAGAGAGTGGTTCAGATCACCAAGAGTTGGTCTACTCAACCTTCGGTACCCCCGCCTAGGGTGCGCTGGTGTTTGATCAGCAGCTCTCAGAGCACGGAAGCAGCGGACGGGCAATGGCGCCCGGCGCTCCGGCGGGTGCCCCGGACAGTGGCATCAGTGGTGGCGTCCCCGATCCGGGGACCACGGGGGCAGCGGGGGACACGGCGGGGGACAAGGGCCTACGGGGCAACTCGGTCGGCCTGCTGGGCAGCGTCGTCCTGGGTGTCTCCACGGTCGCCCCGGTCTACTGCCTGACGGCCACACTCGGGCCGACGGTCACCGCCGTCGGCGTCCAGATGCCGGCGGTCTTCCTGGCCGGCTTCCTGCCGATGCTGCTGGTCGCCTTCGCGTACAAGGAGCTCAACAAGGACTTCCCGGACTGCGGCACGTCCTTCACCTGGACGGTCAAGGCCTTCGGCCCCCGGATCGGCTGGATGGCGGGCTGGGGCCTCACGGTCGCCACCATCATCGTGCTCTCCAACCTGGCCGGGGTGGCGACGGACTTCCTCTACCTGATGCTCGGCGAGATGACCGGCAGCACCTGGGTGGCGGAGCTGGACCAGAACCAGGCCGTCCACCTGCTCACCGTGGTCCTGCTGATCGCCGGCGCCACCGCGATGAGCTACCGGGGGATGACCGCGACCAAGTGGTTCCAGTACAGCCTGGTCGGCCTCCAACTCGCCGTGCTGCTGCTGTTCTCGGCCATCGCCATCGGCAAGGCCGCCTCCGGAGACCTGCCGGACTCGATCGGTTTCTCGGCCTCCTGGCTCAACCCGCTCCAGGTCGGCTCGTTCAGCGCCTTCACGGCCGGCCTGTCGCTGTCGATCTTCATGTACTGGGGCTGGGACACCTGCCTCACCATGAACGAGGAGACCCAGGGCAGCGCCAAGACCCCGGGCCGGGCCGCGATGATCTCGATGGTCACCCTGGTCGGTTCGTACCTGCTCGTCGCGATCGCCTCCCAGATGTTCGCGGGCGTCGGCAGCACCGGCAACGGTCTCGGCAACCCGGAGACCGCCGACAACGTCTTCGCCACGCTGGCCCGGCCGGTGCTCGGCTCGCCGTGGAGCATCCTGCTCTTCCTGGCCGTCGTCGCCAGCGCCGCCGCGAGCCTGCAGACCACCTTCATCCCGGTGGCCCGCACCCTGCTCGCGATGAGCGCCTACCGCGCCGTCCCGCCGCGCTTCGGCAGCGTCCACCCGCGCTTCCGCACCCCCGGCTACGCGACCGTCGCCGCCGGGGTCGCCACCGCCGCCTTCTACGTCGGCATGAGCCTGATCAGCGAGGACGTCGTCCAGGACACCATCCTGGCCCTCGGACTGATGATCTGCTTCTACTACGCGCTGACCGCCTTCGCCTGCGTCTGGTACTTCCGCCGCTCGCTCCGCGGCAGCCTGCGCGACCTGCTGCTCAGGGGCGTCGCCCCGCTGCTCGGAGGCCTGCTGCTCAGCGGCGTCTTCCTGCAGACCCTCACCGACGCCTGGGACCCGGAGTACGGCAGCGGCGCCGTCCTCGGCATCGGCTCGGTCTTCGTCATCGGGGTCGGCATCCTGCTGCTCGGGGCCGTTCTGATGACCTGGTACGGCACCCAGCGTCCGGAGTTCTTCCGCGGCGAGACGCTGCGCACCGACACCCCCGCACTCGTGGTGGAGGACTGACACCGCCGGGGATAGACGCTATCCTCCATGGCATGAAGCGCTTCGCAGGTCTCAACTGGTGGCCGTCCTAGGACGGCCACCAGTCACGCCTGACCAGGGCCGTCCGGATGGACGGCCCTGTTGCGTTCTCCGCGGGCGGGGCCCCACCCGGACGGCCGACCATGATCGCCGCACCGAGGAGAGCCCCATGACCGCCCCCGCCATCCAGACCCCCACCGCCCGCGCTGCCGCCCAGACCGCCCCGACCGGCGCCGCCCCCGCCCCTGCCGCCGCTCCCGGCACCGCGGCCCTCGACGAGGCCGTCCGGCGCGACCCCGTCGGCCAGCGCGTCCTCACCGGGGACCGCCCCACCGGCCCGCTCCATCTGGGCCACTACTTCGGCACCCTGCAGAACCGGGTCCGGCTCCAGGGCCTCGGCGCCGAGATGTTCGTCGTCATCGCCGACTACCAGGTGATCACCGACCGCGACATCGCCCACCGCCTCGCCGAGCACACCGAGAACCTCGTCCTCGACTACCTCGCCACCGGCATCGACCCCGAGCGCGCCACGATCTTCCCGCACAGTGCCGTCCCCGCCCTCAACCAGCTGCTGCTGCCCTTCCTCAGCCTGGTCAGCGTCGCCGAACTCGGCCGCAACCCCACCGTCAAGGACGAGATCGCGCACTCCAGCCAGGCCACCGTGAACGGGCTGATGTTCACCTACCCCGTCCACCAGGCCGCCGACATCCTCTTCTGCAAGGCGCACCTCGTCCCCGTCGGCCAGGACCAGCTGCCGCACCTCGAAGTGGCCCGCACCGTGGCCCGCCGCTTCAACGAGCGCTACCCGCTCCCCGGCGGCACCGGCGTCTTCCCCCAGCCCGAGGCCCTGCTCTCGGCCGCCCCGCTGCTGCTCGGCACGGACGGCGCGAAGATGAGCAAGAGCCGCGGCAACTCCATCCCGCTCTCCGCCGACGAGGACACCACCGCGCGACTGATCCGCGGCGCCAAGACCGATGCCGAACGGCGGATCGGCTACGACCCGGCCGACCGGCCGGAGGTCTCCAGCCTCGTCCTGCTCGCCGCGCTCTGCCAGGGCCGCGCGCCCGAGCGGATCGCCGAGGAGATCGGCGACGGCGGCGCCGCCGCGCTGAAGCGCACCGTGACCGAGTCCGTCAACGAGCACCTCCGCCCGATCCGCGCCCGCCGCGCCGAACTCGCCGCCGACCGCGGGTACATCCGCCAGGTGCTGCGCGACGGCGCCGAGCGGGCCAACGCCGTTGCCGACGCCACGCTCACCGAGGTCCGGGCCGTGATGGGATCACTCTGAAGGCCGCTGGGCATACCTCCTACCGGAGGCACCACCGGCCCTGAGCGCACATCACCCCACCCTGGAAGGAACCCGGCCATGGACCAGCACCTGCCCACGCCCGGCCGAGGGCTGACCCGCCCGCCGCACCTCCGCCCCGGGGACCACGTCGCCGTGGTAGCCCCCAGCAGCCCGATCGACCCCGAGCGGCTCACCGCCGGGTGCGCGATCCTGCGCTCCTGGGGGCTGAGGGTGACCGTCGCCCCGCACGTCCTCGACACCCACCCCGTCCTCGGCCACCTGGCCGGCACCGACGCCGACCGGGCCGCCGACATCCAGGCCGCCTGGCTCGACCCCGACATCGACGCCGTCATCTGCGCCCGGGGCGGCTACGGTGTGCACCGCCTCGTCGACCTGCTCGACTGGGACGCCCTGCGCGCCGTCCCGCCCAAGGTGCTGATCGGCTTCAGCGACGTCTCCTCCCTGCACGAGGCCTTCGCCCAGCAGCTCGGCATCGCCACCCTCTACGGGCCGATGAGCGCGGCCGCCTCCTTCACCACCGACGGCCCGACCGCCGAACACCTGCGCCGCACCCTGTTCGAGCCCGCCGCCACGACCGTGCTCACCTCGCCCACCGCCACCGCCCTCGTCCCCGGACGGGCCCGCGGCATCACGGCCGGAGGCTGCTGCCACGTCCTCGCGGCCGAGCGCGGCACGCCCGCCGCCCGCCCCTCCTTCGCCGGCAACATCCTGGTACTGGAGGACGTCAACGAGCACCCCTACCAACTGGACCGGCTCCTCACCCAGCTGCTGCGCTCCGGGGCCCTCGACGGCGTCGCCGGAATCGCCCTCGGCTCCTGGGAGGGCTGCGGCCGCGCGGACCGGGTCCGGGACGTCATGCTCGACCGCCTCGGCCCGCTCGGTATACCCGTCCTCTGGGAGCTGGGCTTCGGGCACTGCCCGTCCACCCTCACCGTCCCGCTCGGCGTCCCCGCCCTCCTCGACGCCGACGCCGGCACCCTGACCCTGGAGGTCCCCGCCCTCGCCGACCGGTGAGGCGTGCCGAGGCGGCTCTCAGGCTTGCCGAGGCTCGTTGTGCGGCGGGGGCCGATGAGTAGGGTGCGGCCATGAACGAGGACACCCTCACCTCCCTCGCCCTCGGCCTGCTCCGCGGTCCGGGAGGCAACGCCCGCACGATCCTCGGACTTGCCGGCCCGCCCGGCGCCGGCAAGTCCACCCTCGCCCGGCACCTGGTCGCGGAGGTCCAGCGCGTCGAGGGCCCCGGCAGCGCGGCCTACCTCCCGCTCGACGGCTTCCACCTCTCCGCCGCCCAGCTCGGCCGCCTCGGCCTGCTCCACCGCAAGGGCGCCCCCGCCACCTTCGACGCCCAGGGCTATGTCGCCCTGCTGCGCAGGGTCGCCGCCGATCGCTTCCAGGACATCTACGTCCCGGACTTCGACCGCGACCTCGACGAACCGGTGGCCGCCCGGCACGTGATTCCACCGCAGGCCCGCCTCGTCGTCACCGAGGGCAACTACCTCGCCGCCGCCGAGTCCCCCTGGTCCGAGGCCCGCCGACTGCTCCGCGAACTCTGGTACGTCGATGCGGACGACGCAGTCCGCGAGGAGCGGCTGCTCGTCCGCCACCGGGCCGGCGGTCGCGACGAGGCCACCGCACGGCACTGGGTGACCACCAACGACCACCCCAACGGCGAGTACGTGAAGGAGGGCCGCTCGCTCTGCACCCGGATCGTCCGGGCGGAGGGTTTGCCTGTGGCCCGGGATGGGCGTAGTGTTCTCTAGTCGCTCGGCTGGGAGCACCGGACACGCATTGGCGCGGACGGTCCCGGGGCGGCCAATCCACTGAAACACCACTT
>NZ_JBICZP010000014.1:0-139151 GCF_043202015.1 Kitasatospora sp. NPDC048239
GTCGACAGCGCGTGACGGCCCCCCTGCCGCGCGTGCCGCAACCGCCTCACGGTCACCCGCTCCCGGGTGGCCCGCACCACAACCCCCACCCACCGCCTCCACGTCGGCACTCTCCGTGACCTCCAACGCCCGTGGAGGCCCCCGATGGCAGCTTGACAGGAAGGGAAGGCTTACCTAAGTTCAGCGTTCATGTTCCGCAATCGCACCGATGCCACCCGCCCGTCCCTCCGCTCGGGGCGCCCGCGCACGGGTCTGCTGCCGATCGACCCGCAGGCCGACCCCGGCCGCCGCGCCTGGGTGGCCTGCCCGGCCTGCGAGGACGCGCGCGGCTGCGAGCCGTGCGCGAAGGGGCGCAGCTGTGCCGAGCACTGGCGCTACCTGCTGTCCAACACCGGGAGCATGCTGCACCTGCAGTGCCCGGGCTGCACCCACGTCTGGGACCACGAGACCGGGTTCGGCGCCACCCGCCACCGGGTGCAGCGGCCCGCTTAGGGCCCCTCCTTCGGATCACGCCGGGTGGTCGGCGCCGGCATCTTCTTCTCGCTGATGGTGGCCGGCCTGGCGGGCTCGCCGCCGCACGGGCTGGAGGGCGGGCTGACCGCGCAGGGCGTGCCGGCCGCCGCCGCCCGGGGCGTCGCCGCGCTGCCGCCCGTCGGCACCCTGTTCGCGGCGTCCCTCGGGTGCAACCCGGTGCGCGGGATGCTCGGCCCGGACGTCCTCGGACGACGCCCTGCTTGCGGCGCTGCCGGTGCTGGAGCTGCTCGCGGAGGAGCCCGAGGAAGCGAGCTGACGGCGGGGGCGGCCCACTCTTGAGGGTGAGGACGGGCCGGTTCAGCAGACCGGTGCGGCCGACCTGGCCAGCGGTTCGTCCCCGGCGCCCGGTGCGAGGCCGCGGAGCAGGTGGGTGAGCAGGTCGTCGAAGACCTGGTCCAGGGCCGGGCCGGAGAGCTGGCCGCCCGCCGCCTGGGTGGCCACGCCGTGCACGGCCGCGAAGATGACGGCGCCGATCCGGTCGGCGTCGCCGGTCCGGATCCTTCCCTCGCGCTGGCCCTGCGCGATCAGGGCGTGGAGGTCCGCCTTCACGGGCTGCCAGGCGAGCTCCAGTTCCTCCGCGACGGAGGTGTCGTGCTTGCGGGCGAAGGCCAGCTCCAGGAGTGCGGCGTGGGCGGCGGAGAAGTCGACGTACGCGCGGGCGAAGACGAACACCCGCTCGCGGAAGCCGTCCCCGCTCCTGGCGAGGCCGCTGCGGGCCGCGGTGGTCAGCCGCTGGATGCCGGTGAGCGCGAGTGCGTCGAGCAGGGCGCGCCGGTCCCTGAAGTGGCGGCTGGGCGCGGCGTGGCTGACGTCGAGGGCGCGGGCGAGCTCGCGCAGCGACAGCGCCTCGACGCCCTGCTCGCGCAGTGTCTGCTCGGCGCGCTCCAGAAGTGCGGCGCGGAGGTCTCCGTGGTGATAGCGGCCCGTTCGCATGGTCATCAGCATACGAGTAAGTAGTCGTTGACTACTTTGTTGTCGCTGACTACATTGAGGCTTCGGTGCGGATTCGACGTCCGCCCGCGTCCCGTCACGAGGAGAGTCATGGACTTCAGCCGCAAGACCACCCTGATCACGGGAGCGTCCACCGGAATCGGGGCGGCGTTCGCCCGCGAGCTCGCCGCCCGCGGATCGGACCTGGTCGTCGTCGCCCGCAGAGAGGACCGACTGCGCACCCTCCAGCAGGAGTTGACGAAGGCTCATGACATCACCGTGCACGTCCTGCCGCTGGACCTGGCCCGCCCCGGGGCCGGCGCGGAGGTGCAGCGCCGGGTCGAGGAGCTGGGTGCGGCGGTCGACGTCCTGATCAACAACGCCGGCTTCGCCACCTTCGGCGCCGTCGCCGAGAGCGATCCGACGCGGATGGCCGAGGAGGTGCACCTCAACTGCCTCACCCTCACAGACCTGACCGCCCGGCTGCTGCCCGGGATGGTCGAACGGGGCCGCGGGGCGGTGATCAACGTGGCCAGCACGGCCGCCTTCCAGCCGGTTCCCCGGATGGCCGTCTACGGGGCGACCAAGGCGTACGTGCTCTCCTTCACCGAGGCGCTTTCGAACGAGCTCCGCGGGAGCGGCGTCCAGGCCCTGGCGCTCTGCCCGGGTGCCACCGACACCCCCTTCTTCGAGGTCGTCGGCGAGCAGGCCGTGGTGGGTAACCGCCGTCGGCCCGAGCAGGTCGTCGCCACCACGCTGGCCGCCCTGCAGAAGGGGCGGCCGACCGTCGTCGACGGGTTCGTCAACCGCCTCGGCACGCTGACCCCGCGCCTGCTGCCGCGCCGAGCCATGGTCGCCTTCGCCGAACGCATCACCCGGCCGAACCCGGCGCACCGATCCCCGGCGCGCTGATCCCCGGCGCACCGATCCCCGGCGCACTGATCCCCGGTGTTCCTCCGTGGCCGGAGACCGCCGCGTGCGGCAGGGGCCTGCGCGGAACGACCGAACCAGGGACGGACGGGGAACCCGGGCATGAATGAGACGGGCACGGTGCGACGGCGCCGGCACACCCGCGAGGTCGCCGCCGCGGCTCCGCGCGAGCACCCGGGCACGCCCAACTGAGGCCCCGGGCGCCGCGGCGGGGCATGGACTCCGGCATCGGGGGCAGCAGCGAGTCGACAATCACCGGAGGAAAGGAAATGCGATGGGTCCGCTGATTCTCGTTCTTCTGCTCGCCCTGCTGCTGTTCGGTGCGGGTTTCGCCCTGAAGGTCCTGTGGTGGCTGGCCGTGATCGTGCTGGCGGCGTGGCTGCTCGGCTTCCTCGTCCGTGGCACCACCGCGGCGGGCAGCCGGGGCCGCTGGTACCGCTGGTGACACAGGCCCGCCGCCGGATCGCGCACACCGTGCGGTCGCCCGGTGGTGACGGGCCGCCGGCCGCGGACATGCCGGGGGCCGACACAGGGCTGTGTCGGCCCCCGGCATGTCCGGTTGAGGGTCAGTCGGGCGGCTCCAGCGGCTGCGGGTCGGCCGGGCCCGGCGGCTGCGGGTCGGGTGCGCCCTCCCGTTCGGGCCGGGGCGGTTCCGGGGGCGGCAGCGGCGATCCGGGCGGCGCCGGCGGGTCGGGCAGCAGCGGAGGCGGCGACGGGTCCCGCGGCGCGGGCCGGGTGATCGTGCCGCCGGGGGCGGCGGGGGAGGAGTTCGCTCGATCGGTCATGGGTGCCCGTCTGCCCCCGAATACCGGCGCCAACCCCCCTTTTCCGCAGGTCGCGGCGGCCCTCCGGAAGGTATGGCCTGGGCGGGTGAATGATCGCGGTGACCCGGCGCGCCGGGTCACCGCACGGCCGGTCAGGCATATCGGCGGGTTAGGTTCTGGCCCGTGACCGGCAACAACGCGGTCCTGGTGCTGGTGGTCGCCACCGCGCTGGGTTTCGACTTCACCAATGGATTCCATGACACCGGAAACGCCATGGCGACCTCGATCGTCACCGAGGCGCTCCGTCCGCGGGTCGCCGTCGCCGTCTCGGCGGTACTCAACCTGGTCGGCGCGTTCCTGTCGACCGCCGTCGCCGCGACCATCGCCAACGGCCTGGTCGACAGCGGCGTCGTGACCCTGACCGTGGTCTTCGCCGGCCTGGCCGGCAGCATCCTGTGGAACCTGGCCACCTGGTACCTCGGTATTCCCTCCAGTTCCTCGCACGCCCTCATCGGCGGCGTGGTCGGGGCCACGATGGCGGCGGCCGGCGCCAACGCCGTCAAATGGCAGGGCCTGGTATCCAAGGTGATCGTGCCCGCCACACTGTCCCCGTTCATCGCCGGCACGGTCGCCGCGGTCGGCATCTACCTCGTCCACCGCCTCACCCGCGACGTGCCGGACGGCCCCCGCGGGCACGGCTTCCGGCTCGGCCAGGTCGGTTCGGCCTCCATGGTCTCGCTCGCCCACGGCACCAACGACGCGCAGAAGACCATGGGCGTCATCACGCTCGCCCTGATCGCCAACGGCACCCTGCACGCCGGCGCCAAGTCCCCGACCTGGGTGATTGCCTCCTGCGCGGTGGCGATCGCGCTGGGCACCTACATCGGCGGCTGGCGGGTCATCCGGACCTTGGGCAAGGGGCTGGTGGAGATCGACTCGGCGCAGGGGATGGCCAGCGAGTCGGCCTCGGCCGCGGTGATCCTCTGCTCCACCGACTTCGGCTACTCGCTCTCCACCACCCATGTGGCCACCGGGTCGATCCTGGGTTCGGGAGTCGGGAAGCGGGGCGCCGTCGTTCGCTGGCGCACCGCCCGCCGGATGGCGGTGGCCTGGCTGTTCACCCTGCCGGCCTCCGCGGTGGTCGGCGCCGCGGCCTACTGGGCCGCGCACGGCATCGGCGGGACCATCGGCGTCGTGGTGATCTTCATCGTGCTGCTCCTCGCCGCGGTCGCGTTCTTCCTCGCCTCCCGCCGCGCGGCCGTGACGCCGGAGAACGTCAACGCCGCGTGGACCGGCTCGGTGATCCCCGCCCCGGAAACCAGCAAGGCGGCATAGGGCCTGTCTTTCGGATCTCGGCGGGTGGTCGACGCCGGAGCACGCACGCCCCCGGCCTTCGGCCGGGAGGTGCCCCCAGCGCATGGACTCCCTCCTCCGCACCGCCGATGCACGCACTCCAACGCCGCCCACTGATCCGACGCGATCCGAAAGACAGGCCCCCGTGAACTCCTGGATCAACCTGAACGCGCTGTGGAAGATCCTCGTGGTGGGTCTTCTCACCGGCGCCGGACTGCCGGCCCTGTTCGCTGTCGGGCTGCGCACCCTCAACCCGCCGCCCCGGGTCGGTGGGGCCACGGTCGGGCGGCCGACCGCCGGGCCGGTCGGCTACGCGGTGGCCGGTCTGTGCTTCGCCGCGGTGCTCGCCGCGATCGGCTGGGGCATCTCCGTCATCGTCAACCACAGCTGAACGGCCGCACCGCACCCGGCCGCGGTCGACGGCAGGGCGGCGGGGGAGCGCGGCACTGACGCGGGATCAGGTTTTTCGAAAGACGGACACGTCGGGGGAATTCGTCGCAGCGGGCTCCCGGATCTCGGATTCGCCCGACCGGCACTCCCCTCCGTTCCCCCCTCCGTTCCCGCGTCGCGGAATTTCCGGGGTATGCGAAGGGAGCCGCCATGGCAGCCGGAAATCCGTGATGCGTCCGCCTGTTCCGCACGCTACGCCCCCCCGCCACCGACCGGCGCCGTCACCGGTCCGTTTCCGCCGGTCACCCGCGGTGTCCGGTCGCTGTACGGGACCGGGTGGTCACCGGAGGGGCCGGAAATAACAATTCACTGCCGAGGTCTGTCCCGAATTCCAGCGGGGGCCTAGGCTGCGGCGCGTGTCGATCCTTCGAAGATTTCGCTCCTCCGGTCCACGCCTACTGCCGGAACTCGACGACGTCGATCTCGGTCGCGTGCGGCGACAGCTGAATTCCCTCGGGATTCCCGGGCAGGGCGCCATTCAGGTCGACCAGGTCGAGCGGTTGGTCCAGCAGGCCGGGACGGACTGGGACCGTCGTGGGCACCGCCTCGCCGTGCTCGCCGAGGCCGCCGCGCCCTCCGGGCTCGCGCGCTCCTGGCGGTTGCGCCGCCCGAACAGCGCCGACCCGATGGTCTTCGAGGCGTGGGTCGAGCTGGTCCGCGGCCGGCACGCGGGGCGGATGGAGGACGCCCGGGCCGCCGCCGACCACTGCTACCGCGCCACCGGTGTCGTCCCCGAGGACCCCACCCCCTGGGTGGTGCTGCTCGGGATCCTGCGCCTGATGCGCGCCGACTCGCGCGAGCTGTTCGCGGTCTGGAACGAGGTGGTCGAGCGCGACCCCTGGAACCGTGAGGCGCATCTGCAGATGCTGCGGTACCTGTCGCCCGAGGAGTGCGGCTCGCGCGGCAGGCAGCTGGAGTTCGTCGACACCGTCCGGACCTCCGTCCCGTCGACCGCGCCGGCCGTCGCGGTGGAGCTGACCGCGCTGGTCGACGAACACGCCAGGGTCGCCGCCAAGGGAGGGGTCGAAGGGCTGCTGGTCCGCCGCCAGTGGACCAACAGCCGGGCCGCGCGGGCACTGGACGCGGCCCTGGCCGAGTGGCCCCGCCCCGGCCATCTGCGGCACGCGGCCGCCCGCGCCGATCTCAACCTGCTGGCCTTCGCCCTCGTCCAGGCCGGTCGGCCGCGCGAGAGCGCCGCAGCGTTCGACCTGATCGGCGACACGGCCACCGCCTGGCCGTGGGTGCTCGACGGCGAGCCGCTGCAGGAGTTCGGCTACTGGCGGTCCAAGGCGCTGGTCTGACGCCACGTCCGGTGCGGCGGCGGCTCGGGCGCGTTCTCCCTTCCGGGCCGGGGCGGTGCGCGGGCTGACAGCGCGCTGTGCGCGGGTTGCCAGCGGCGGGGCGGAGGCTGGGGTCGTCCCGATCGGCCTGAGCGCAGAGGAACGGTTCCATGCCCCAGTCACTGCCCCACCACGCTGCTTCACCGGATCGCCCGGTGTGCTCCCCGCGCCGCCTGCGGGGGGTGTCGGCGGCGGTCACGGCCTCCGGTCTGGCCGTCGCACTGGCGGCGGTCGCGATCGCGGCCCCCGCTCCGGCGAGGGCGGCCACGCGGTCCGCGCCTGCGGCGGCCCTGGACGGCGTCGAGGCCCAGCGGTCCCAACTGGCCCGGCTGGCAAAGGCGTTGGTGGCCGCCGGGGCGCCGGGTGTGATCGTGCGGGTGGACGACGGCCGGGGTCTGCCGGTGGAGGTCGTCGAGCAGGCCCCCTGGGCCGAGCGGGACGGCCGGCTCGCGGTGGGGGACGAGTTCCGGATGGGCTCCAACACCAAGACCATGATGGCCGTGCTCGTGCTGATGCTGGTCTCCGAGCACAGGCTCGACCTGGACGACCCGGTGGAGCGGTGGCTGCCGGGGAAGGTCCCGAACGGCGGGGCGATCACGCTGCGGATGCTGTTGAACCACACCAGCGGCCTGTTCGACTACACCGGGGACAGCGGCCTGCTGGCCTCGATCCTCGGCACGGACCCGCGGCGGTGGACCTCGCTGGACCTGCTCGCCCTGGGGGTCCGGCACGAGCCGCTGTTCGCGCCGGGCACGCGGTGGTCGTACAGCAACACGAACTACGCCGCGGTCGGCGCCGTCCTCGAACAGGTCACCGGGCAGAGCGCGGCCGACCTGCTCCGCGACCGGATCGCCCGGCCGCTGGGCCTGCGGCACACCTACCTCGCCACGGACTCGACCTGGCGCGGCCGGCACGCCCGCGGGTACGAGCCTGACCAGGCCCACATGCCGACGGGCGTACCCGCCGAGTACAGGGTGGTCGCCGGGCCGCAGCACGACGGCCGGGTGGACGTCTCCGGCAACGACCCGGGTTGGGGCGGGGCCGCCGGGGCGGTGGTGTCCACCGCGCAGGACTGGGCGCGCTTCCACACGGCACTGATGTCCGGCCGGCTGCTGCCCGCGGCCCAGCTCGCACAGATGCGCACGACCGTCCCGATGGACCCGGAGAACCCGGTGAACGGGCCCGGCTCCGGCCTGGGCATCGAGACCGGGTCCACGCCCTGCGGGACGATCTGGGCCCATGACGGCGGGATCACCGGGTACTCCAGCAGCACCATCACCGACGTCACCGGCCGACGCACCGCCACCGTGCTCGTCCCGACGGAGTTCGTGTACGAGTTCGAGGCCGACGAGGGGATCCTGGAGGCCGACCAGGCGCTCAAGACCGCGGTGATCTGCACCATGTTCGGCAAGCCCGTCCCGACGGCCGCGGGCGCTACCGGCACCGGCTGAGCGAGCCGCCCGCGGGGGAGTCGGGTGCGGGGGGACCGGGTGCGGGCGAGTCGGGTGCGGTGAGGCTCGCGGAGACCAGTTCTCTGGCCTCGCTCCGGGTCAGCTCGGCGCCCTCGGCGTGGGCCGTCGCGAACCCGGGCTCCCCCAGGGCGGTGGCGGCCCGCCGGGCGATCCGGTGCACGTCGGCGTCGCCGGGCTCGCCGGAGCCGCGCAGCGCGGCGGCCGCGCCCAGCAGCCGGGCGGCGCCGTCCGGCCGGTCGCGGGCCAACGCGACCTCGGCGGCCACGACCGCGAGCCCGGCCGCGACCGGGGAGTCCCAGGTCAGCACCAGGCGCACCGCCGGGTGGTCGAGTCGGCGCACCGCGTCGTCGGGGAGCCCGTCGGCCGCGTCCACCTGGGCGAGCACACCGAGCAGTAGAGCGGTCAGATGTGACGGCGGCGCCTGGTCGGCGGGTGCCTCGGCCAGTGCGATCCGGGCGTGCTCACGGGCGGGCCCCGGGCGCCCGGCCCGCCACTCCAGGCGGGCCAGGCCCAGGCGGACCAGGGCCCACAGCTCCGCCGACCCGCTCTGCGCCACCTGGTCGAGCAGGCGCTCCAGCCGCCGCCGTCCGGCTGCCTCGTCCCCGGTCTGAGCATGGACCAGCGCGGCCTCCACGTCGTTCTCGACCGTGTACTCCCGCATGCCGAGCTCCCGGAAGCAGCGGGTGGCCCGCTCGTTCATCGCCAGGGCGGCGGCCGGGTCGCCGGACCGCCGCCGGAGCGATCCGAGGGCGCCCAGCGTGGTCGCCAGGCCCCACCGCTCGCCGAGCTCCTCGAAGCCGGTCAGCGCGCGGGAGAGCAGGGTGCCGGCGAGGGAGAGGTCCCCGGCGTGCATGGCCAGCCGGCCCCGGACCGCCAGCCCGAACGACCGGCGCCAGGGATCGCGTCGTCCGTCGTCGGGGCTGTCCGGGTCGTTCGGGTCCCCGCTGTCCGGTTCGCCGTTGCCCCGGTCCCCGTCCGCCGGGGCGGTGACCGCGATGGCCAACCTGGCCAGCCCCAGTAGGGGGTGGAGGGCGGGATCGACGCCCTCCACCGACCGCCCGATCCGGCCGATGGCGGCCTCCGCCTCCTGCGGCGTACCGACCTCCGCGGTGCCGAGCGCGTGGGCCACGACCACCAGCGCCCGGGCCACCGGATCGGCCGGCCCGGGCACCTCCAGCACTCTCCCGAGCAGGTCCAGTGACTCCGGGGGGTTGCCCCGCAGGGACCAGAACCAGCCCAGCGCGGCACCGAAGCGGACCGCCGTGTCGGCGTCCCCCGCCTCGACCGCCCAGCGGATCGCGGCCGACAGGTTGTCCCGTTCGGCCGACAGCCGGGCCAGCCAGCGCAGTTGGCCGCCGGTGCGCAGACGGGGTTCGGCGAGCTCGGCCAGGTCGAGCAGGAACCCGACGTACCGTCGCCGGACGGCGCCGGTCTCCGCACGCCGGGCGAGCTGCTCCAGGCCGTACTCCCGGATGGTCTCCAGCATCCGGTAGCGCGGCTCACCCGTGTCGGCGGCCCGGACGGGGTGCAGCAGGGACTTGTCGACCAGGGCCGCCAGGATCTCCCGGACGTCGGGGGCACGGCAGTCGGGCCCGCCGACCGCCTGGAGGTCGGGCCCGCCGACCGCCTGCGCCGCGTCCTCGGTGAAGCCGCCGGGGACCACCGCCAGCCGTTCCAGGAGCGCGCGCTCCTCGTCGTCCAGCAGCTCCCAGCTCCAGGCCACCACGGCCCGCAGGGTCCGGTGCCGGGGCAGCGCGGTGCGACTTCCCCCGGTGAGCAGCCGGAACCGGTCGTCCAGCCGGGCCGTGACCACCTCGATCGGCAGCGTGCGCAGCCGCGCCGCGGCCAGTTCGATCGCCAGCGGCAGGCCGTCCAGGCGTCGGCAGATCTCGACCGCGGCCGCGAGTGCGGCGCCGTCCGCGGTGAAGCCGGGACGCACCGCGGCGGCCCGGTCGTGGAACAGCCGGACCGCCGCACAGGCGCGGGCCTGCCGGTCCGGCGCGCCCGGTGCGGGCAGCTCCAGCGGGAGGACCGGGTGCAGGGTCTCACCGTCGATCCGAAGCGGCTCCCGGCCGGTGGCCAGCACCCGCAGCCGGGGGCACCGGCGAAGCAGCGCCTCGGCCAGCCGCGCGGCGGCCTCGACCACGTGCTCGCAGTTGTCCAGGACCAGGACCAGTTCGTCGTCCCCCAGCGACTCGACCAGCCGGTCCACGGCGTCCTCGCCGGGGCCGCCGCGCCCGGGCGAACCGGCCTCGCGCATCCGCAGCACGTCCAGTACCGCGCGCGGCACGTCGTCCGCGCCGACCGGGGCCAGGGCGACGAACCACACCCCGCCGGCCGGGGTGAGCCGCCGGCCGGCGGTGACGGCCAGCCGGGTCTTGCCGGAGCCCCCGGGCCCGACCAGGGTGACCAGCCGGGCCGCGTCGAGCAGTCCGGCCACCCGGCGGACGTCCTCCTCCCGGCCCACGAAGCTGGTCAGCGGCGCGTCCAGGTTGCCGCGCACCCGTGAGCGGTCGGGCCGCGGCCCGGGGATCTCGCCGCGCAACACGGCGAGGTGGGCCGCCTGCAGCTGTGGCCCCGGGTCGCTGCCGAAGTCCTCGGACAGCCGGCCGCGCAGCCGCTGGTAGACGGCCAGTGCCTCGGCGCCCCGGCCGCCGGCGGCCAGGGCGCGGACCAACTGGGCGTGCAGCCGTTCGTGCAGCGGGTGTTGCGCGGTCAGCGACTCCAGTTCGGCGACGAGACCGGGTTCGGCTCCAAGCACGAGGTCGGCCTCGATCCGGTCCTCCAGGGCGGCCAACCGGGCCCGCTCCAGCCGGGCGGCCTCGGCCTCGGCGAACGGCGCCTCCCGGACGTCCGCCAGCGCGCCGCCGCGCCACAGGGCCAGTGCCTCCCGCAGGGCGGCGGCGGCCTCGGCGGGCCGGTCCTGCGCGAGCAGAAGCCGGCCCGAGCGGGCCAACCGCTCGAACCGGACGACGTCCACCGCGCCCGCCTCGACCGCCAGCCGGTACCCGCCCGGCTCAGAGCCGAGCAGCGCCGGATCACCCAGCACCCGCCGCAACCGGGACACCAGCGACTGCAACGCGTTCGCCCGGTCGCCCGGCGCCGTCTCCTCGCCCCACAGGGCCTGCGCCAACTCCTCGGCCCGTACGGCCCGTCCGGCGTCCAGCGCCAGCCGCGCCAGCAGCGCCCGCAGCCGGGGCCCGCCCACCGGCACCGGGCCGCCACCGGTGTCCAGCATCAGAGCTCCAAGCAGGCCGACACGCACCCGCCCACTATCCCAGCCCCGCCGCCCCGACCGCCAACCCGTACCTGTCCCACCGTCAGCCGCGATTGAGGAGGAGTCAGCTCCCCGGCAACGGCGGGAGATGGGGATAACCCCCGCACCAACCCGGGCGTCAGCAGGATGGGGGGCCGGCACGACGGCCGGGCACGATGATCATCAACGGGGGACGGACAACAGAACCAAGGAGAGACCGATGAGGGCACGTACGGGGATCGCAGCACTGTGCGCGGGATTGTGCGCGGTGGCGGTGTCGGGATTCCTCCCGGCGACGGCCGTGGCGGAACGGGTGCCGGGATCGCCGCCCGCCGGCCTCCGGGAGGGCATCGAGCAGATGGTCGCGGACGGGTTCCCGGGAGCCGTGGCGTACACCAGGCGCGGAGAGTCGGAGTCGCGGATTGCGGCCGGTCTCGCGAACACGGCGACCGGCGAGCGGGCCCGGCCGGACCAGCGGTTCCGGATCGCCAGCAACACCAAGTCGTTCGTGTCGACGGTGCTCCTGCAGCTGGAGGGCGAGGGACGGCTCTCGCTGGACGACAACGTGGAGAAGTGGCTGCCGGGCGTGGTCCAGGGAGCCGGCAACGACGGCCGGGTCATCACCGTCCGGCAGCTGCTCAACCACACCTCGGGCATCTACGACCCCACGACCGAGCCGGAGTTCTTCGCTCCCTACCTGGAGCGCCACGAGTGGGACCACGTCTACACCCCGCGGGAGGTGATCGCCCGCGCCGTTCGGCACAAGCCGCTGTTCGCGCCCGGAGGCGGCTGGTCGTACTCCAACACCAACTACCTGCTCGCCGGTCTGGTGATCGAGGCGGTCACCCACCACAGCGCACCCGCCGAGATCCAGCGGCGGATCCTCGCCCCGCTCGGCCTGAAGGACACCTCCTTCCCGGTGACCGACCCGGACATCCACGGCCCCCACCTGCACGGTTACGACCTCAAGGGGCAGGACGTCACCCGGTTCAGCCCGTCGTACGACTGGACCGCCGGTGCCATGATCTCCACGGTCGACGACCTGGCCCGCTTCCACCGGGCGCTGTTCACCGGCAAGCTGCTGCGCCCCGCCCAGCAGCGCGAACTGCTCACCACGGTGGAGTTCCCGGACGAACCGGCGTACGGACTGGGCGTGCAGCGGATGGACGTGCCGTGCGGCTCGGAGCCGGACTCCGATTCGGTCGGCGTCTGGGAGACCGACGGCGGCGGACCGGGCTACACCAGCGTCGCGCTCACCACCGCCGACGGCGAGCGACAGCTGGTCCTCGCCGTCAACGTCTTCGACCTCGGGGCGGACCTGGAGCACAAGGCGCCCGTCCCGCGGAGCAAGGGCCTGGTGAAGGCACAGGTGGCAGCGCTGTGCGACTGACCCGACGGTCGGAGCGCGACTGCCGCGGGGTTGCGGCCGGTACGGCGCAGCCCCGCGGCAGAGCCGGGTCAGACGCGGTCAGACGCGGTCGGCCGCGATCAGGACGTACTGGAAGGAGCCGTCCTTGTAGGAGGAGATGAACGCCTCCTCGATGCCCGTGACGAGGGAGGAGGTGGCGCGCAGCTCCCAGTAGGGCAGGGTGTCGGGCGTCAGGTCGATGACGGCCTGCGGCACCAGGCGGTTGTCCGCCATCGCCCGCAGGTACTCCCGGCGGGAGTGGATGTTGCACTCGAAGTGCGCGTTGATCTGGGACACCCACTTCGAGGGCTGCCCGTAGACCGGGTTCCAGCAGCCGGTGATGGTCACGTAGCGGCCGCCGACGGCGAGCATCCGGGAGTGCTCGGCGAAGAGGTCGTGCAGGTCGACGTACATGCTGGACTCGTTGTTCCAGGAGGCCGCCACCTCGCCCGTCCCGAAGGGCGTGTCGAGCATGTTGCAGACGCGGGAGCGGACCGAGTCCTCGATGCCGAGCTCCCGGGCGCGCCGGTTGCCGAACTCGGCCTGCTTGGCCGACAGGGTGACGCCCTCGACCTTGCAGCCGAAGCGCTGGTGGGCCATCACCATGGAGCCGCCGCGGCCGCAGCCGGCGTCGACCAGGGTGGCATCGCGCGGGATGGCGCCCAGGTTGTTCAGGAGCACGTCGGCCTGGGCGGACTCCAGCCGGTGCAGCTCGGTGATCACCTTCTTCTCGCGCTCGCTGTCGCCGGGGTCGCCCAGTGAGGCGTGGTCGACGTCCCCGATGCCGTAGTGGTGGTGGTAGAGGCCGTCCACGTCGCCCAGGCGCAGGTTCACGGGCCGGGCCTCGTGGTTCCAGTACTGGGCGATGTCGTTCTGGTAGGGCGTTGCCGGTCCGGGAACGGTGGCAGCGGTGGTCACGGCGGGCAGGTCAGTTGTGGTCATGGATGGCTCCTTGGTTACCAGAAGTCGGGCAGGCTGTATCGGTAGGTGTTGTTCTGGTGCCAGTAGTGGTTGCCGTCGACCCACGCGGCCACGCCGCGTAGGAAGCGCACCAGGACGGGGGTCGGGCAGGCGGCGGTCAGCGCGGCCGCCTCGGCCTCGAACTCGTGCATGAGCTCGTTGTGGACCTCGACCGCCTTCAGGTAGGCGTCGCGGGTGGTGCGGTCCTCGTGTTCGGCGATCACCACGGGCAGGTTCATGTGCCGGCCCGGGCCGGCGAGTTCCTTGGTGTACGAGTAGAGGTCGTTGACGATGGTCGTGGCGTTGGAGGCGAGCGCGATCACCCGCTGGAGGGCGGGCACCGAGTGGAGGTCGGCGGGCAGTTCGTAGCCGCCGACGGTGTCCGTGATGGTCGGGCAGGGGCGGAAGTTGTTGAACTGGCGCATCGCCAGGTACTCCCACACCGCGGGGACGTGCTCCGTCTCGGTCCAGGCGGCCTCGGCGAGGTACCCCAGGTGCAGCCGGGCCATGTCGTGCCGGAACCGGTCGGTCTGGGAGGGGCTGGCCGCGCGGGTGAAGTAGTCCATCGCCGAGCGGTAGGCGCGCCGGGGGGCGTCCGACTGGAGCGACTCCTCCCAGACCGGCTGGTACTCCGGTGCGGTGTGCAGCGGGTCCAGCGCCGTGTGGGCCAGCAGCAGGCGCCCGCCGAGGCCGACGGGCGAGCCGCCGTGGTCCTCGCAGTAGTAGTCGTCGACGGCGTTCTCGGCGACCATCAGCCGGGCCGCGAGCATCAGATGGTCGACGTCGGGGGCGTCGGGATGGCAGACCACCATGTACTTGCCCACCGAGAAGCCGTCGAACTGGTCCTCCAGCTCCGGCGGGTACAGCTCGACCTCCTCCAGCGCCCACTCCTTGACCCGCAGGCCGACCTCCGCCGAGCGCTCCGGGTCGGGATCGGGCACGGGGTGGTGGTACAGGCCCGGGATGGGATCGCCGGGCTTGGGCTTGGCCGCGCGCGGTGCGAGGTGCAGGCCCGTGGTACCAAGGCCGCTGGGGCCGCCGAGGATCCGGTCCAGGGCGGTGTTGCTCATGACCGAACCGCCGATGGCTCCGCGGTGTTCTCCGGTCCGGTGTACACGGACATGGAAGGGCCTCCCTCTGTGAAGGACTGCAGGTCATGGCGGTTCGTCGCCTGGGCGCAGCAGAAGGGGGTGCCGTGCCCCGGGCCCCCTGGTCGCTCGCTGATCAACGGTAGGGCGGGTGGACCGATTGGAGGCGTCCTAGCGCGCTGCCTGCACCCGATGGGGTGAACGTTGCCCATGAGAGGGTTTGAAATGAAAATGCTTCGATCTTGCCGGTCGGGCCGACGGGAGGCGGCGTCGACGGACCGTCAGGACTGCTGCGCCGCCGCCTCGAAGCGTGCGATGGCGGCCTCGGCCAGGGCGAGGTCGGCCGCGGTGTCGGCGGTGGCGTCGACGGTCAGTCCGGGCTCGTCCGGTTGCAGCGGTTCCAGGGTGTCGTACTGGGAGTCCAGTAGCCGGGCGGGCATGAAGTGCCCGGCCCGGTGGGAGATCCGGACGCGGGCGGTCTCCCGGTCGAGGGCCAGGTGGAGGAACCAGACGCCCGGCCCGGCCGTCCGGAGCTCGTCGCGGTACTCCCGCTTCAGGGCCGAGCAGGAGAGCACCGCACCCCGGTGGGCGCGGGTGGTGGCCCGGATCCAGTCGGTCAGGCCGCGCAGCCAGGGTTCGCGGTCGGCGTCGTCGAGGGCGCGCCCGGCCGTCATCTTGGCGATGTTCGCCGCCGGGTGGAAGTCGTCGCCCTCCACGAACGGCACGTCGCGGCGCTGGGCGAGCAGGTGCCCCAGGGTGGTCTTGCCCGAGGCGGCGACGCCCATGACCACCACGACCGTCGGTGCCGGTCCGGATCTCCGCACAGTGCCTCTCCCCGGTCTCGGCCGCCTCGCCCCGTCCTGGAGATCATGCCCGGCGGGTCGGTGGAACGGGCGGTCCGGGCACGGGGGGCCGCCACGACTACCCGATTGGCTCCGGCCGGGGAGCCGGGGAGCCGGGGAGCCGGGGAGCCGGGTGGCCGGGTGGCCGGGGAGCCGGGGAGCCGGGTGGCCGGGGAGCCGGGGAGCCGGGGAGCCGGGTGGCGGGGTGCGTCCGGCCCGTCGTCCCGGGAGCGTCGGGGGATTGCCGCCGGCGCCGATCGCTGCTGAGATCCCTCCATGAGCCCGACAGACGCCGACACCGGTCGGCCCCCGGCCAGGATCCTGCTGCCCTACCCGCCCGCACGGATCGGCGGCCTGCCCCCGTCTCCGTCCTCCCCCGGGTCCGCCGGCTCCCCGGAGCTGCCCGTGGCGCTCTGGGACGGCCGGGGCGGCGAGCCGTCCGAGCGGCTGCTGCGCGAGGTGGAGTTCCTCGTCATCCCCTACACGTACACCTCGGTCGCGGTGCCGCTGCTCGCCCGGATGCCGCGGCTGCGGGTGGTGCAGAGCCTGTCGGCGGGCGTCGACGACCTGCTGCCCTTCCTGCCGGACGGGGTGACGCTCTGCAATGCGAAGGGTGTCCACGACGCGAGCACGGCCGAGCTCGCGCTCACCCTCGTCCTCTCCGCGTTGCGCGGTCTCCCCGGCCTGGTGCGCGCGCAGGACGCCGAGGTCTGGCAGGACGGGTTCTTCCCCTCGCTCGCCGACCGGACGGTGCTGGTCGTCGGCTACGGCTCGATCGGCGCGGCCGTGGAGGAGCGCCTGGTGCCGTTCGAGTGCGAGGTGCTGCGGGTGGCCCGCAGCGCCCGCCCGGCCCCGCGCGGGCCGGTGCACGCCCTCGCGGACCTCCCCGCGCTGATCCCCCGCGCCGACGTGGTGGTGCTGACCGTCCCGCTGACCGCACAGACCCGCGGGCTGGTCGACGCCGGCTTCCTGGCCGCCATGAAGGACGACGCGCTGCTGGTGAACGTGGCGCGGGGCGCGGTGGTGGACACCGACGCCCTGCTGGCGGAGCTGCGGAGCGGACGGCTCGGCGCGGCCCTCGACGTCACGGACCCGGAGCCGCTGCCCGCCGGGCACCCGCTGTGGCACGCCCCCAACACGCTGATCACCCCTCATGTGGGCGGCAACAGCTCCGCGTTCCTGCCCCGGGCCCTGCGCCTGATCCGCACCCAGCTGGAGCGCTTCCTCGCCGGGGAGCCGCTGGAGAACGTGGTGGTGGCCGGCAGCCGCCAGTAGTACTCGGCCCCGCGCGCGCTACGCCGTCGGGGGGACAGGCCGGGCCCGCCGGGCGAGCCGCTCCCCGTGGCGCGGGCCCGGCCGGGAATCGTGGTCCCCCGTGCCGGCCTGCGGCCAACGACGGGAGACAGCAGTGAGCTCAGCAGCGGATGAGGGACGCCGGCCGGTGCCGCCGATCCTCCGTGGACAGAAGGCCCTGGTGACCGGGGCGAACTCCGGGATCGGGAAGGCGACCGCGATCGGCCTGGGCCGCGCGGGCGCCGACGTGGTGGTCAACTACGTCTTCGGCCCCGAGGCGGCCGAGGAGGTGGTCCGGGAGATCACGTCCTTCGGCGTGCGGGCCTACGCCCACGAGGCGGACGTGTCCCAGGAGGACCAGGTCGTCGCGATGGTCGACCGGATGGTCGAGGAGTTCGGCACCATCGACATCATGGTGGCCAACGCCGGGCTGCAGCGGGACGCCGCCATCACGGACATGACCCTCGCCCAGTGGCAGAAGGTGCTGGACGTCAACCTCACCGGCCAGTTCCTGTGCGCCCGGGAGGCCGCGAAGGAGTTCCTCCGCCGGGGCGTGGTGCCCGAGGTGTCCCGCTCGGCCGGGAAGATCGTCTGCATGAGCTCGGTCCACCAGATCATCCCGTGGTCGGGCCACGTGAACTACGCCGCCTCCAAGGGCGGCGTCCTGATGCTGATGGAGACCCTCGCCCAGGAGCTCGCCCCGAAGGGGATCCGGGTGAACGCCGTCGCCCCGGGCGCGATCCGCACCCCGATCAACCGCAGCGCCTGGGACACCCCCGAGGCCGAGGCGGACCTCCTGCGGCTGATCCCCTACCGCCGGGTCGGCGACCCCGAGGACATCGCGAACGCGGTGACCGTCCTGGCCTCCGACCTGATGGACTACGTCGTCGGCACCACCCTCTACGTCGACGGCGGGATGACCCTCTTCCCCGGCTTCGCCACCGGAGGCTGATCGCAGAGTGTCCCACCACCTGGCGCACCACCTCACGCACCAACTGGCACACCAGCTGTCCGGGTCACTGGGCGGAACCCGGCTGCTGGCCGACACACCCGCCCAGCTGCTCCCCGCCCGGGAGCTGATGGCGTTCACCCTGGCCTCCCACATCCTGCTGGTGCCGCTGGGGGTGGCCCTGCCGTTCGTGACCCTGGTCATGCACCACCGCGGGCTGCGCAAGGGCGACCCGACCGCACTGCTGCTGGCCCGGCGCTGGTCCGCCGTGATGGCCGTCCAGTTCGCGGTCGGCATCGTCACCGGCACCGTGCTCTCCTTCGAGTTCGGGCTGCTCTGGCCGGGCATGATGGGCCGGTGGGGGGACGTCTTCGGCCTCGGCTTCGGCGTGGAGGCCTGGGCGTTCTTCCTCGAGGCGATCCTGATCGCGATCTACCTCTACGGCTGGCGCAGGCTGAAGCCGTGGACGCACTTCTGGCTCGGCGTACCGCTGCCGCTGGCCGCGCTGCTCGGCGCGTTCGGCATCATCGCCGCGAACTCCTGGATGAACACCCCCCAGGGCTTCACCCTCGACGCCGCCGGCAGGCCCATCGACGTCAAGGTCCAACAGGCCGTCTTCACACCGATGTTCGGGCCGCAGTACTGGCACTTCGTGGTCGCGATGTTCCTGACCGCGGGCTACGTGGTGGCCGGCGTCTACGCGGTGGGGTGGCTGCGCGGCCGCCGGGACCGCTACCACCGCCTCGGCTTCACCGTGCCGTTCACGGCCGCGGCGATCCTCACCCCCGTGCAGTTCGTGCTCGGCGACGCCATCGCCCGGGCGGTCTTCCACAAGCAGCCCGTCAAGTTCGCCGCCACGGAGCTCGTCTGGGACACCGACACGCACGTGCCGGAGTACATGTTCGGCCGCCTGCAGGAGGACGGGACCATCAAGGGCGGTCTGAAGATCCCCCAACTGGACTCCATCCTGGCCGGGTTCAGCCCCAGCACCCAGGTCACCGGGCTGACCTCGGTACCCGCCTCGGACCGTCCGACCGTCACCCAGGCCACGATCGCGCACTGGGCCTTCGACATCATGGTCACCATCGGCAGCCTGCTGATCCTGCTCGCGCTCTGGTACGGCTGGTGCTGGCTGCGCCGCCGCGACCTGCCGCGCTCCCGGTGGTTCTTCCGGTGCGCCGCGGTGGCCGGTGCGGCCAGCCTGCTCACCGTGGAGTGCGGCTGGATCACCACCGAGGTGGGCCGCCAGCCCTGGATCGTCTACCAGAACATGCGGGTCTCCGAGGCCGTGACCCCCACCGCCGCCGCCTCGCTGTGGACCATGTTCGGGATCGTCGTCACGGTGTACGTCCTCGTGTTCGGCGCGTTCCTCGTCGTCGTCCTGAAGATGCGCACCCGCTGGCGGCTCGCCGACTCCGGGCCCGGCCGCGCCCTGGCCGAGGGCCCCGAGACGGACACCCCTTACGGTCCGCGCCCGGAACCGGCCTCCAACGCCCCGGGAACCCACCGCGCACCGGGGAGCGAGCTGTGACCGCGAACATCGTCGCCTGGATCCTGCTGGCCGCGATCGCCGCCTACGCCTGCGGCGGCGGGGTCGACTACGGCGCCGGGTTCTGGGACCTGCTGGCCGGCGGCGCCGAGCGCGGCAAACGCCCGCGCTGGCTGATCGACCACGCCATGGCACCGGTCTGGGAGGTCAACAACGTCTGGCTGATCTTCGTCCTGATCCTGATGTGGACCGGCTTCCCGGTGTTCTTCCAGACGGTGTTCACCGCGCTCTGGCTCCCACTGGCCCTGGCCGCCATCGGGATGGTCCTGCGCGGCGCCGGGTTCGCGCTGCGCAAGCCCGCCCGGAAACTGGCCGCCCGCCGCGTCTACGGCGCCGTGTTCGCGGTGTCCTCGCTGCTCACGCCGTTCTTCCTGGGCGCCGTCATCGGCGGCGTGGCCTCCGGGCGGGTCGCCCCCGGCACCACGGCCTCGGCCGACGCCTGGGCCAACACCACCTCGATCATGGCGGGGCTGGGCGCCGTCGCCGCCACCGCCTTCCTCGGCGCGGTGTTCCTCACCGCGGACGCCCGCCGCTTCGGGGCCCGCGACCTGGTCGGCTACTTCCGGCTGCGGGCCTGGATCGGCACCGCGGCCCTGCTGGCCATGGGTGTGCTCGCCCTGGTCGTGACCGACCCGCACGCCTCGTACGTGCACCACGGGCTCACCCACGGGATCGGGCTGCTGCTCCTCCTGCTCGCCGCGGCGGCCGCGGCCGTCACGGCCTGGCTCGTCGCGGGCCGGGCCGCCGGGTGGGCGCGCTACTCCTCGGTGGCCGCCGTGGCCCTGGTGGTCGCCGCCTGGGGGGTCGCCCAGCGGCCGTACCTGGTGCCCACCTCGCTGACCGTCCAGCAGGCCGCGGGGGCGAGCGCGCCACTCCAGTGGATGCTCATCGTCGCGGGCGTCTCCCTGGTGCTGATCGGCCCCGCGCTCGTCGTGCTGTACCGCCTCGACACCCACGGCGTGCTGGAGCCGCTCTCCGACGAGGACGTCGCACGGTGACGGCCCCGCCGCCCCGCGGGCGCCCCGCCGGGTAGTACCGACCCCCCCAGGAGGCACCACCGTGACGTCGAACCAGGTGCTGACCGGCGTGGGACTGATCGTGGTCCTGGCCGTCGGCTCCCAGCTGCTGGCGAACCGGCTGCGCATC
This sequence comes from Kitasatospora sp. NPDC048239, assembly GCF_043202015.1. NCBI lineage: Bacteria > Bacillati > Actinomycetota > Actinomycetes > Kitasatosporales > Streptomycetaceae > Kitasatospora > Kitasatospora sp. NPDC048239. The sequence continues at coordinate 20,265 of NZ_JBICZP010000014.1, forward strand.
CCGGCGCTGCTCATCCTGCTGCCGGCCGGGTTCACCGCCGGCGTGCTGACGGACGACGTCAACCCCGAACAACTGCTGGGCCCCGCCTTCTCCCCGCTGGTCTCGCTGGCGGTCGCGGTGATCCTCTACGACGCCGGCCTCGAACTGGACCTCAAGCGGCTCCTCGGCCACAACCGCCGCGTCGTGGTCCGGCTCATCCTCCTCGGCACGCTGGTCACCTGGGTGTCGGCGGCGCTGTTCGCCGTCCCGGTGCTGGACCTGTCGATGTCGGCGGCGGTGATGCTGGGAGCGATCCTCGTCGTCTCGGGCCCGACCGTGGTGGGGCCGCTGCTCCACTTCGTCCGCCCGACCGAGCGGCTGCAGCGGATCCTGATCTGGGAGGGCGCCCTGATCGATCCGGTCGGCGGCATCCTGGGCGCCTTCGTGTTCCACGGCGTCGTCGCCGCCCAGCAGGACGGCATCGGCAGCCAGGTCGGCCAGTTCTGGGTCAGCGCGGCGATCGGCGCCGCCGGCGGCGCGGTGGGCGCCGCCGTGCTGTGGCTGCTGCTCCACCACCTGAGACTGCACGAAGTACTGGGCACCACGGTGCAGTTCGCCGCTGTGGTGGGCACCGCGGCGGCCTGCGACATCCTCCGCGACGACACCGGTCTGATCGCCGCGGTCGTGATGGGGATGGCCCTGGCCAACCTGCCGGGCCTGGACATCCCGGCCCGCCGGCCCTTCTTCGAGACCCTGGTCTCGCTGATCATCGGCGTGCTGTTCGTCTCCATCTCGGCCACCGTCACCCCGCAGTCCCTGCAGCCGGTGGTGTTCCCGACCCTCGCGCTGGTCGCCCTCCTCGTGCTGGTGGTCCGGCCGCTGGTGGCCGTCCTCGCCACCGCCCGCACCGATGTGCGGGGCGGGGAGCGGTGGTTCATCGGATGGATGGCGCCGCGCGGCATCGTCGCCGCGGCCACCGCCTCCACGTTCTCGGCCACCCTGGTCAAGGACGGCATCGGCGGCGCCGACCGGATCCTGCCCGCGACCTTCCTGGTGATCGTCGCCACCGTCATGCTGTACGGCCTGACCGCGTTCCCGGTCGCCCGGCGGCTCGACGTGCTGCGCCCCGCGCGCTCCAGGCCGCTGCTGGTCGGCGGCGACCCGTGGGCGATCGACCTCGGGCGTGCGCTGTACTCGGCCGGACTGGACGTCCTGATGTGGGCGGGCGCCGACGACCAGCGCGCCCGGATCGAGGCGGCGGGCCTGAAGCTGGCACCGGGTGAACTGCTCGCGGCGGCCACCGGCGCGGGCGCGGAGCTGGAGGGGATCACCGGGGTGCTGCTGCTCACCGAGGAGGACGACTTCAACGCGCTCGCCTCGGTGACCCTGAGCGAGAACGTCGAGGGGCCGGTGATGCGCCTCGGTCCTTCCGCCCGCAGCCAGGGCGTGGTGGCGCCGTACGTGGGCGGCGAGGCGCTCTTCGCGGCGGGCCTGACCAGACCGGAGCTGGTCCGCCGGTACGAGGGCGGGGCGCGGATCGTGGCGCACACGGTGGACGGCGGGCTGCGGCCGGAGCACGAGCTGCTGTTCCTGGTGCGCCCGGACGGGCGGCTCGACCCGGTCACCGAGACGGGCAGCCCCACGCCGGGTGCCGGGGACATCGCCGTCCTGCTGAGCCCGGACGCCCGGTGGCCGGCGGGGTGACCGGCCGCGTCCGCGGGTGGCTGCCGGGCCCGCGGTGTTTGCCGGGCCTGCTGGGCCTGCTGGGCCCGCCGTGACTGCCGGGGGGGGCGGTCAGCGGATCCGCTCCGCGATGTGGTCGCCGACCCGCAGCGCGTTGGCGATGGCGGTCAGCGAGGGATTGACCGCGCCGATGCTCGGGAAGAAGCTCGTGTCCACCACGTACAGGTTGTCCAGGTCGTGGGCCTTGCAGTTCACGTCGAGTGCCGAACTCCGGGGGTCCCTGCCGAAGCGCACGGTGCCCGCCTGGTGCGCGGTGGCGCCGATCGGCATCCCCTTGTGCAGGTAGAGGCTGTGCGGCAGGAGGTGGTGCGGATGCATGCCCAACCTCCCGAGCATGTGCTGCAGTTTGTGCTGGAGCCGCTGCAGGCCTGCGATGTTGTTCTTCTCGTCCAGGGCCAGGTGGATCCCGCCGTCCTCGTCCAGGGTGACGCGGTTGTCCGGCTGCGGGAGGTCCTCGCCGCACAGCCAGAAGTCCACGGCGTGGTGGGCCAGCACCTCGAACGGCATGTCCGGGGAGGCCAGTCCGGCCCAGCGCGGCGCCTCGCCCTGGATCTGGTCCGCGTCGGACTTGCCCAGCATCTGGATCCCGCCGAGCGGGAACTCCCAGTCGTCCGCGCCCAGGTACCAGTCGTTCATCGCGAGGGTCTTCTGGAACTGCGTGTCGTTCGGCTCCTTCGACACCGCCATCAGGGCGAGGTTGTTGTGCCGCATGTAGTGCCGGCCGACGGTGTCGGAGCTGTTGGCCAGCCCGTTCGGGTGCCGGTCGTTGGCCGAACGCAGCAGCAGTACTGCCGAGTTCACCGCCCCGCAGGCCACCACGACGATGTCGGAGCGGAAGGTGGCGGTCGTCCCGTCCGTGAGCTCGGCGACCACCCCGGTGACGCTGCGCCCGGTCGGATCGGTCTCCAGCGTGCGGACGCCGGCGCCGGTGACCAGCCGGACGTTCGGGTGCCGCAGTGCGGGCTCGACGCAGACCACCTGGGCGTCCGCCTTGCCGCGCACCAGGCAGGGGAAGCCGTCCACCCGGTTGCAGCGGATGCAGACGCTGTCGTGGGTCGCGCGGCCCTGCTCGTCCTGGGTGAGGTTCACACCGATGGGCAGGTGGAACGGGTGCAGCCCCTGCTTCTCCAGGTCGTCGCTGAGCTGCTGGATCCGCGGCTCGTGCTGCACCGGGGGGTAGGCGTACTGGGCGCTGGCCGGCCCCTCGCCCGGGTCCTCCCCGTGCCGTCCGTGCACGAGGTAGAGGTGCTCGGCCTGGGTGTAGTACGGCTCCAGGTCCTCGTAGCGGATCGGCCACGCGGGGGAGAGGCCGCCGTGGTGGCGGATCTCGCCGAAGTCCTCGGGGCGCAGCCGGAACAGCGCGGCGCCGTAGAACTTGGTGTTCCCGCCGACGTAGTAGTTGACCTCGGGTGGGAACGGGTCGCCGTTCCTGTCGTACCAGAACTCGGGCGCCCGGTACTTGCCCTTGACGAAGACCGCGGTCGACTCCCAGTTGTCCCGTTCCCGGGGGAGGTAGCCGCCGCGTTCCAGGAGCAGGATGCGCTTGCCGGTGGGGGCCAGCCGGTGGGCTAGGGTGCCGCCGCCCGCGCCGGTGCCGATGATGATGACGTCGTAGTGCTGGGTGTCGGCCATGTCGGCCGCCTCCGTGTCGTCGGGGCAGGGGTGTCTGCCGGGTGTCACGGTCACAGGATCGCGATCGGGTTGACGGGCGAGCCGGTGGCCAGCGGGAGCCGCAACGGCGCGACCACGCAGAGGAAGGACCACCGGCCCTCCTGTTCGCAGAGCGGCACCAGGTCCTCGAACTGGAGGTAGTCGAGGAGGTGGAGCCCGAGGGCGTGGACGCCGAGCACGTGCACCGGGAAGGCCACGCCGTCGGTGGCGCTCGGGGCGGTGTCGTTGTTGCCGTCGCCGCCGAGGACGGCCACCCGGCGCTCGGCGAGGAACTCCATGGCGGCGGGGTGGAGTCCGGCCCGGCTGCCCGCGGCGTTCCAGGGGCCCGTCTCGACCCGTCGGCGGCGGTGTCCGACCCGGACGAGGAGGAGGTCGCCGGCGCGGACCCGGACGCGCTGGGCGGCCTCGGCGGCGGCCAGGTCGTCGGCGGTGACGTGGTCGCCCGGTTCCAGCCAGCGCACCCCGCGCAGCCGGGGGATGTCCAGCAGGACGCCGCGGCCGACGATGCCGTTCGCGGCCGCTTCGACGGAGAGCGCGGTGGCGCCGTCCGCGGTGACGGTCGCCGCCGGGACGCCGCCGTGCAGGGTGCCGTCGTAGACGACGTGGCAGAGCGCGTCGAGGTGGCTGTCGGCGTCGCCGTGCACGTTCATGCCGAACCGGTCGGTGGCGAAGTGGAGCCCGCTGCCGTCGGCCGCCGCCTCCGGGGGGCTGGTCAACCGGTGGTCGGCCGGGTGGGGGTTGTCGGGGGCGGTCCCGGTCTCCACCGGGGAGGAGAGGGTGACCGTCCGGCCCGAGCGGACCTCGGCCGCCGCGTCGCGCACCGTCTCAGGAGTGAGGGCCGCCAGGGCGCCCCGCCCGCCGCCCGGATCCACCGCCAGCCCGCACAGCCGCTCGTAGAGGGCCCTGAACTCGGCCCGGCTCTGGTGCTGTTGACGGGCCGGTGCGCGGTGCGCGCCGGGGCGGGCCGGAGCCGGACCTCGGGCCGGCTCAGCGTTGCCGGTCAAGGGCCTCGTCCAGGGTCCCGGCGGCGGTGATCAGCGACAGGTGGGTGAACGCCTGTGGGAAGTTGCCGAGTTGCTCACCGGTGGGGCCGATCTCCTCGGCGAAGAGACCGACGTGGTTGGCGTAGGTGTGCATCTTCTCGAAGGTGTACCGGGCGGGGCGCAGGCGGCCGGCCCGGGCCAGCGCGTCCACGTAGAGGAAGGTGCAGAGGCTGAAGGTGCCCTCGGAGCCGCGCAGTCCGTCCGGCGAGGCCGCCGGGTCGTACCGGTAGACGAGGCTGTCGGACACCAGGGTGCGGTCCATCGCGTCCAGCGTGGACAGCCAGGACGGGTCCCGGGGCGAGACGAAGCCGACCCGGGGCATCAGCAGCAGCGAGGCGTCCAGGACCGGCTCCCCGCCGTAGTGCTGGACGTAGGCCTGTACCTCATCGTTCCAGCCGTGCTCCATGACCTGTTCCAGGACGGTGTCGCGGGCCTTCGTCCAGAGCTCGGTGTTGGCGGGCCGGCGGAAGTCGGCGGCCAGCCGCAGGCCGCGGTCGAAGGCGGCCCAGCACATCACCCGGCTGTAGGTGAAGTCCTTGCGCCCCCCGCGGGTCTCCCAGATGCCCTCGTCGGGCCGGTCCCAGGAGTCGGCCAGCCAGTCGAGGTTCCGCGACAGTATCTTCCAGCCCCGGTAGCCGGCCTGGGTCGCAATCTCGCGCCCCTCCGAGAGGGCGTAGAGCGCCTCGCCGTAGATGTCCAGTTGCAACTGGTCGGCGGCGGCGTTGCCGAGCCGCACGGGGGCGGACCCGCGGTACCCCTCCAGGTGGCCGAGGATCTCCTCGCTCAGCAGCGGCTCCCCGTCGACCCGGTACATGATCTGCAGCGGTTCGCCGCCCTTGCCCGCCGAGTCGCGCAGACGGTCGCCGAGCCAGTGCGTGAAGTCCGTCGCCTCCTCCACGAACCCGAGGTCGAGCAGGGCCCGCACGGAGAGCGAGCCGTCGCGCACCCAGGTGTACCGGTAGTCCCAGTTGCGCTCGCCGCCGACCTGCTCGGGCAGGCCCATCGTGGCGGCGGCGACCGGGGCGCCGGTGGGGGCGTAGGTGAGCAGCTTCAGCGTGATGGCGGAGCGGTTGACCATGTCGGGCCAGCGGCCGCGGTAGTTGGAGCCGTGCACCCAGGACTGCCAGAACCCGGCGGTCTCCCACAGCTGTGCGGTGACCCCGTCGGCGGTGGGCGGCGGCGGGGGCGGCCCGTCGGCGTCGCAGACGGTGAGCACGGCTGCGGCCTCCTGGCCGACGTTCAGGGTGAAGGAGCCGCGCACGTCGTTGCCGTCGCGCTCCATCGGAAAGGTGGTCTGGAGGTACGCGGTGACCCCGGGGGCCCGGAAGACGGCCTCGTGGTCCTGCACGTCGAGTCCGTGGGTGGCCCGGCCGTAGTCGAACCGGGGCCGGCACTCCAGGTCGAAGCGGACCGTTCCGCGCACCGCGCGGACCGCCCGCATCAGGGTGTGGCGGTCACTCGCCGTGCGGGAGAGGTGCGGCGGCATCCAGTCGATCACCTCGCCGACGCCGTCGGTGGACATGAAGCGGGTCACCAGGACGGCGGTGTCGGGGTAGTACAGCTGCTTGCAGGAGGTCTCCACCTCGGTGGGCGACAGCCGGAGGTATCCGCCGCGGTCGTGGTCGAGCAGCGCGGCGAAGATGCTGGGGGAGTCGAACCGAGGGGAGGCGAGCCAGTCGACCACGCCCTGCGAGGACACCAGTGCGGCGGTCTGCAGGTCGCCCACCAGACCGTGGTCGGCGATGGGAGGGTATCGGTCCATGAGGGTCCAATCTCAGAAAGATCCCTGCCCGTCCACTATCCGCCAACCGGGGGACGCGCGCGCCCGGAGTCCGTGCGCGGCCGCCCGGCCCGGGTGAGACGGACAGGGCCTGGTTGCCGAACGCCGCGCCCGCGGTGTTACTGAAGGGGGGCCGCCCGTACGTCCTCCGGGCCGGTCCGACCCGGAGCCGGGAGCCGTGAACGGGCGTCAGAACCCCTGGAGGTCCAGGATGGACATGATCCATGTCCGGGCGGTGAGCCCGCCGGACCTCACCGACGAGGTCGTCGCCCTGCTGGCCGGCGATCCGGGTGTGCTGAACCTGGTCGTGCAGAGCGGCGCCGCGCGCAACCCGGACGGCGACGCCATCGCCTGCGACGTGCTGACGGGGGCCGCCAACGAAGTCCTGCGCGCCCTGCGGGCGCTGTCCGTGGACCGCCGGGGCTCCATCGTCATCGAACCGGTGGACATCGCCTTCTCCGGGCGGGCCGCCGAGGTCCGGGCACGCGCCTTCGGACCGCTGAGCCACTCGCCGGTCTGGGAGCAGGTCGAGGCGCGGATCCGCGCCCAGGGCACGTACGCGCCGAGCTTCTACCTCTACCTGGTGATCGCCGGGATGATCGGGGCGGTCGGGATCGTCACCAACTCCCAGATCCTGATCGTGGCGGCCATGGTCGTCGGCCCCGAGTACGGCGCGATCGTCAGCATTGCGCTGGGCATCGACCAGGGCGACCGGCACAGGATCCGCCAGGGCCTGGTCGCCCTGGTCGCGGGCTTCCTGCTGGCGGTGGCCGTCACCTATCTCTTCAGCGTCCTGATCCGCGCCTTCGACCTGCAGTCGAGGGCGTTCAACGCGGGGCTGCGGCCCGTCTCCAACCTGATCAACACCCCCAACTTCTTCTCGGTGGCCGTCGCGGCGCTGGCCGGGATCGTCGGCATCGTCTCGCTCACCGAGGCCAGGACGAGCGCCCTGCTCGGCGTGTTCATCTCGGTCACGACCATCCCGGCGGCGGCGGACATCAGCGTCTCCGTCGCGTTCGGCAGCTGGAGCGAGGCCTGGGGCTCGCTCGTCCAACTGCTGCTCAACATCGTGGTGCTGATCGTGGTGGGCACCGCCGCGCTCCGCTGCCAGCGGGAGATCTGGCGCCGCGTCGGCCTGCGCCGCGGGCGCGCCGAAGGGTCGTAGCGCCCTGGTCCCGCCCGGGCGGGCGGGACCAGGGCGCTACGGGCCGGGCCTATGCGCCCGGTGGCGCGCCGCCCCCGGGGGCGAGCGGCGGCCCGGCGGCCTTCGGGCCCGGGCCGGCGTCGAGGAACTCCCGGACGGCGAAGGCGGCCAGCACGGCGACGGCGATCCACGTCACCACCGCCGCCGACGGGTAGCTCCAGGTGAACAGCACGACGGCCGCCACCAGCAGGATCGCGGCCCCGATCCACCGCTTGAACCGGTGCACGAACGGTCCGACCGGGCCGAGCCGCATCCCGTGCGAGGAGAACACCTCGCGGACGGCGGCGATGGCCCGGCGGCAGGCGGTCCGGACGGCGACCGCGACGCGGGACGGGCCGATCATGAACGCGCCCAGCGCGGTGATCACGGCCAGCGCCCCGACCGCGCGCACGCTCGCGCGCATGAACCGGATCAGCGTGTCGTACACCGCCCCGGCGGCCGCCTGGTTCGCGCCGGGCGGCAGGTGGTCGAGGTAGAAGGACCGGAACACCGTCAGGACGATCCCGGTCAGCAGCATCGCGCCGGCCACGCCCAGGGCCGCGCCGATCAGCGCCCGGCGCCGGTTCGCGGCCAGGTACACCCCCGCGGCGGCGATCAGCACGGTGATGACCGGGAGCCAGGCGCCGAGGATCTCCAGCAGGCGGAAGTACGACTTGACCTTGCCGATGTCCTTCGAGGCGAAGACGACGAAGTCGGTGTGGACGGCGGGGATCTTCGCGGCGATGCCGAAGCCGGAGTTCACCAGCTCGTCCTTGACCTTGGCCACGATCGGCGCGACGTCGATGGCGACCTGGTTGTTGTCCAGCGAGACCACGCCGCCGCCCTGGCCGGTCAGCGCCTTGTCGAGCGCGGTGTGCCCGGCCCGGTTCGCGTCGACCCACACCGTCTCGAAGGCGTTGCTCGCGACCACCTTGTGCACGGTCGTGCTGACGAGGTCGGTGAGGCCGCTGGTGATCGGTCCGCTCAGGTTGTTGATCAGGCTGGCCGCCTGCGGCGGGACGCCCTGCTGGGCGGCGGCCTCCGAGAGCTGGTTCACCAGGCCCTTCACGTCGATCTGGTCCAGGACGGCCGTGGTGACCCGGGCGGTGACGGCGTCCTGCACGTCCGGGTTCGAGGCCAGGGGGGTGACGGTCTCGACGTACCGGTCCGTGTTGCCGACGATGTCGCTCGTCCAGACCGCGACGACCGACAGCAGGGACAGTACGGAGGCCAGGGCGATCAGGATCACCGCGCCCGACGTCCGCAGCCGGTGCCTGCTGCGGTGCTGCGGGGTGGCGCCCTCCAACGCGGCGATCCGGCGCCGCAGCTCCTCGACCTCGCCGGCCTCGCCCGCTGTGCCGGTCTCACCCGCCTTGTCGGCCTTGTCGGCCTTGCCGAGCCCGGTCGGCGGGGGCTGTGGGGGCTGCGTCGGCCCGGCGGGCCCCGCTGCAGTGGGCTGCTCGCCGGGCGGCCCTCCCGTGGGTGCCCCGGAGGGCGGCGGTGCGTCGCCGCCCCGCTCCGGTTCTCCCGGTTCGGTCGGGTCCGACCCGGACGCACTCGACGCCATGGCACTCTCCCTGGGGTGGGGCCGTGCGCCGACCGCGGACGGCACCTGGCTGCTTCACCCCAGGAGATACTCCCCGTCCCACACCCACCACCGGGGGTATCCGGCTCGGCGGCCCGGTCCGGCACCCCGGAACCCCGTCCCGGGCCGTCCTGCCGGGCGGGGGGACGGTGAGCCGACCGGTGAGCGTTCCGTTCCGGGCACTGGGCCGTAGGGATGACAACTCGGCCGCCGCCCCCGGGGCGGGACCGGCGCGGCCGGGAGTCGCCGCCGCCGCGTGATATCACGGCCTGAATGCCCTCGGGCGCCCGCGTTCCGGACAGAGTCCAGTGCTGAGGAGTGGGGAAGAGCATGTCGGCCGAGCACGTCGGACAGCCCGGGACGGCCCCCAAGGACCCCTTCGCGCTCGTCCGTACCCGCGGGTACGCCGGGCTGCTCCTGATGGCCGCGCTGTTCGGGATCCCGATCTCGGCGGCGGCCTACGGATTCCTCGCCCTCGTCTCCGAACTCCAGTCGCTGACCTACACGGACCTGCCCAGGGCGCTGGGCTTCCACGGGACGCCCTCCTGGTGGCCGGTGCCGCTGCTCGCCGTCGCCGGACTCCTGGTCGGCCTGAGCATCAAGCACCTCCCGGGCACCGGCGGCCACAAACCGGCCGAGGGGCTGGTGACCAGCGGGCCGACCCGGGTGATCGACCTGCCGGGCATCGCGGTCGCGGCGATCGTCTCGCTGGGCCTCGGCATCGTCCTCGGGCCCGAGGGGCCGCTCATCGCCCTGGGCAGCGGACTGGCCGTCGGCGCCGTCCGCCTGGTCAAGCGGGACCTCCCGGCGGAGCCGACCGCCGTGGTGGGCGCCGCGGGCAGCTTCGCCGCCATCAGCGCGCTGCTCGGATCCCCGCTGATCGGGGCGTTCCTCCTGATGGAGGCGTCCGGCCTCGGCGGGGTGACGCTCGGAATGGTCCTGGTACCCGGCCTGCTCGCGGCCGGGGTGGGCTCGCTGATCTTCACCGGCCTGGGGTCGTGGACCGGCCTCGGGACGTACGCCCTGGCCCTGCAGCAGGTGCCGCAGGCGGAGCGGCCCGACATCGCCGACTTCGGCTGGGCGCTCGTGATCGGGGTCGCGGCGGCCCTCGTAGGTACCGGGATCCACCGGCTCGCCCTCTACCTGCAACCGCGGGTCGAGCGGCGTCGGGTGCCGGCCACCGTGCTGGCGGGCGCGGTGGTCGGCGTGTTCGCGCTGCTGTACGCCGAAGGGACCGGCTACGACGCCTCCGGGGTGCTGTACTCGGGCCAGGACGCGCTGAACCCGCTGCTGTCGGCGCAGGCCGGGTACTCGGTGGGCGCCCTCCTGGCACTCGTGGCCTGCAAGGCGCTCGCGTACTCCGCCTCGCTCGCGGCGTTCCGCGGCGGCCCGGTCTTCCCCGCGATGTTCGTCGGGGCGGCGGGCGGGCTCGCCCTCGCCCACCTGCCCGGGCTGGGGGTGACGGCCGGGTTCGCGATGGGCATCGGCGCGATGTGCGTGGCGATGCTGAAGCTCCCGATGACCTCGGTCATGCTCGCCACGCTGCTCCTGGGGACCGACGGCCTCACCGTGATGCCGGTGGTGATCGTCGCGGTCGTGGTGTCCTACGTGCTCACGCTCCGGCTCACCCCGGCCCCTGCCGCCACCTCGTAGCCCTCCTCCTCCGGCGTTCCTACTGGTACCAGGACGCCTCGGTGGGCCGGGACCGGTGGGGCACCTTCTGTTCGGGCATCGGGAGCCGGGTTTCGCCGTCGACCAGGGTGCCGGCGGGCTCCCCCCGGACGGCGCCGGGGAGGCTCACCAGGACCTCGACGGGCCGTGGCGGGTCGGTCGGCAGGACGGTGGTCAGCGACTCCACCCCGGCGTGGTGGCCGTGGACGCGGACGGCCGCCACCTCCTTGCCGTCCACCAGGAGCTCCAGCTGCCGTGCCGTGCCCAGGTAGACCCCCACGGTGACCGAGCAGCCGGCGTGTTCGCGGTGGAAGTGGTAGTCGCGGCCCATGACCGCCTCCGATCGCAGGAGATGCCCGGACTTCATCGTGGCACCCGGGGAGGGCGGGCGCGACGTCCAGCGGGTGCGGACCGGTCCGACGGGGGCGGGAGGCAGGGGCGGGGCCGGCGGGCGGCGGCCGATCGTCAGGACGGCGGCCCCCGGGCCGGGCCTTCCGCGGGCCGTGGTGCAGGAGGTGGGTCACGAGCGGGGGAGTGCGGCTGAGTCGGCGTCATATCCCTGACAGGGCAAGGGGAGAGGGCTGATCGCCGGGGAGTCGAATCCCGCCCGCGGAGCGTGTTGCGGCCCCTAGAGTATGGCGCGTGACCCAGGACAACGCGGACCTCATCGCCGGGCGCTACCAGTTGGTCGAGCGGATCGGGCAGGGCGGCATGGGCCGCGTCTGGCGCGGCACCGACCAGCACCTCTTCGGTCGCGAGGTGGCGGTCAAGGAGATCCTCTTCCCCCCTGGCCTGGGGGAGGCGGAGCGCGACACCCTGCTCAAGCGCTTCATGAGCGAGGCCCGCGCGGCGGTGACGCTGAACCACCCCGGCATCATCACCATCCACGACGTGGTCGAGCACCACGGCGCCCCCGTCATCGTGATGGAGTTCGTCCGCGGCCAGTCGCTCGCCGCCGCGATCCGCGAGCAGGGGCGGCTGCCCGTCCGGCGGGTCGCCGAGATCGGTGCCGCGATGCTCGGGGCCCTCGGGGAGGCGCACGGGGCGGGGATCGTCCACCGGGACATCAAGCCGGACAACGTCCTGCTGACCAAGGACCGGGTCGTCCTCACCGACTTCGGCATCGCCCACCTCGCCGATGCCACCACCCGGCTCAGCCACAGCGGGATCGTCATCGGCACCCCGCAGTACATGCCGCCGGAGCAGTTGGAGGGCAGACGGCCCACTCCGGCCAACGACCTGTGGGCGCTCGGTGCCACGCTGTACCACGCGGTCGAGGGGCGGCCGCCGTTCGACGTCGAGGGGCTGCACGCCCTCGCGATCGCGGTCTTCACCCGCCCGCACCGCCCGCCCACCGAGGCCGGTGCGCTGGGGCCGGTCCTGGACGCGCTGCTCGTCAAGGAGCCGGCGCAGCGGGTGGGCGTCGCGGGGGCCGCCGAGCTGATCGCGGCGGTGCTCGCCGGCTCGTCGGGCGGCTCCTCGGGCGGCTGGGGTGGTTCGGGCGGTGTCGCCTCCGGGCCTTCGCCGGTCCCGCGGACGCCGACGGAGGTCGCCGCGCCTTCGCCGCCGCCGACACCTCCGCAGACCGCACCGCCGGCCGTACCTCCGACCGCACCGCCGTCGACGCCGCCGAGCGTGGGGGCCGGCTCCGGGTCGTCGGGGTGGCGGCCGCTGCCGTACGAGGCCGCGCCGCCCGGTACGGCGCCGTCGGCCCCCCCGTACGTAGGTACGCCGACCCCTCCGTCGGCGCCGTCGCTGCCCTCCACGCCGTCCCCGTGGGCCGATCGCACCGACTCCTACCCGCCGGTGACCTACCGCCCGTCCGAGGACCCGGCCGCCGGACGCCCGCCCCGGCGGCCGTCCGGTGTCCGGCGGGCCGCGGTGGTGGGCGTGGCGCTGGCCACGCTCGCCGTCAGCGGCGTCGTGGCCTGGTCCCTGACGCGTGGCGACCCCTCCGGCAACGGGGGCAAGGCGGATGGAGGGTCCCTGCCGGCGCCGACCACGTCGGCCGCCTCGGCAGGAGCGGCCGGGGGCGACGCGGTGCCCGCCACCACCGTGGTGATCGGCCTGGACGCGCCGCTCACCGGCAGCCTGGCGACGCTGGGCCTCGGCATCAGGAACTCCGCCGACCTGGCGGTGAAGACCGCCAACCGGACCCACCGGGTACCCGGCGTCACCTTCGAGCTGAAGGCCCTGGACGACCAGGCGCAGACCGCCACGGGTCAGCAGAACGCCACCCGGCTGGTGGCGGACGCCAAGGTGCTCGGGGTGGTCGGGCCGCTCAACTCCAGCGTCGCCCAGTCCATGCTGACCGTGTTCGACCAGGCCGGTCTGGCCGACGTCTCGCCGGCCAACACCAACCCGATACTGACCCAGGGGGCCGACTGGGCCACGGGTGCCAAGTCCCGCCAGCACCCGTCGTACTTCCGCACCGTCACCACGGACGACACCCAGGGGCCGTTCGCCGCCCGGTACCTCTACACGGACGCCCGGAAGAGCCGGCTGTTCGTCATCGACGACGGCAAGAGCTACGGCACCGGCCTGGCCGCAGGCTTCAGCAGGGAGTTCGGCAGGCTCGGCGGCACGGTCCTGGGGTCGGCCCACGTCAACCCCGACGACCGCGACTTCTCGCAGGTCGTGGCGACGGTCAGGTCCGCCGGGCCCGACGCCGTGTACTTCGGCGGCGAGTACCCGGCCGGGGCGGCGTTGTCCCAGCAGCTCAAGCAGGCGGGCGTGACCGTTCCCCTGATGGGCGGCGACGGCCTCTACGCGCCCGAGTTCATCCGCGCCAACAGCAAGGCCGAGGGCGACCTGGCCAGTGCCGTCGGCACTCCGCCGGAGGAACTGGCCAGTGCCAAGGCCTTCCTGTCGGACTACCGGGCGGCCGCGTACCCGGAGGAGGCCGGTGTGAACGGCGGCTACGCGTACGACGCGACCTGGGCCGTCATCGAGGCGGTCCGGGCGGTGGTGAATGCCAACGGCGGCAGGCTTCCCTCCGACGCCCGCGGCAAGGTCCTCCAGGCGCTGGCCCGGGTGGCCTTCGACGGCGTGACCGGGAAGGTCGCCTTCGACGAGTACGGGGACACCACCAACCGGCAGCTCACCGTGTACTCGGTGAAGGGCGGCTCCTGGAGCACGGCCAAGGCCGGCCTCTACGCCCCCTGACACGGTGGAGGGCCCTTACCCGGGGGCCCTCCAGGCAAGGGGTGGCTCAGGCGTCGGTGGGGAGCGGGCGGGCCGGGGTGCGGGGCGGCGCCGTCCGCGGCTGGGCGGGCAGCGGCAGGTCGAGCGCCCCGGTGTCGCCGACGGGGAGCGCGAGGGCGGCGACGACCTCGGCGGGCAGCTCGCGCAGGCCGAGCAGACCGGAGGAGAGCCGGGCGGTGGCACGGTGCCAGTCGCCGATCCGCTGCATCAGGGCGTGGCCGCTGCCCGTCACGGTGTAGCCGCAGACCCGCGCGCCGGCGGCCCGGCCGCGGGCGGCGAACCTGCGGGTCTCGGCCGGTGCGGTGATCTTGTCGCGGTCGCCGTGCAGCATCAGCACGTCACGGTCGGCCAGCTGCTCGCACGGGTCCTCCGGCGGGCACCAGGGTGCGAGGGCGACCACGCCGGTGACGTTCGGGTGGCCCGCCGCGCGCAGCGCCGCACGGCCGCCCATCGAGTGGCCGACCAGCACCGTCGGGATGTGGCCCAGCTCCTCGGCGAGGTCGCCCAGGGCGGCGCGGGCGTCCCGGGCGGCATCGGCCCGCTCGCCGTTCCAGCCCCGGTGGCGGTAGCGGACGGTGCCGATCGCCACGCCCGCCCCGGCGGTCTCCCTGCGCAGCGCGCGGACGAAGCCGGACATCCGCAGACCGGGCAGGTTGACCGGGCCGGGCCGGGAGAGGCTGTGCTCCTCGCCGCCGTGCAGCACCAGCACGGCCGCCGACGGCCGCTCCGGCAGCTCGCGCCAGACCAGTGCCCGGTGGCCCGCCGCCGACTTGCCCGTACCGTCCGCGTTCACCTGAACCGTCCCGCCGCCGTCCGCCCTGTGGACCGCCACTGTACGCGCCGGCCCGCCCGCACAGGTTCACCCGGGCGGATCAACGGGCGCCCGACCGGTTCGGCCCGGGGCGGCCCCGGCCGGGGCTGGTCAGGCGGCCGGCCGCTCCTGCTCGCGGAGCAGCCAGCAGATCGCCGTCAGCCGGTACACCGCGAAGTCGTACCCCACCGGCTCCCGCCAGCCGATCTCGCCGAGCGCGGCGAGGAAGCCGACGGCGTAGTCCGAGAGCTCCGCGCGCTCCAGCGGCAGCGGCAGCAGGTCGGGGCCCTGCGCGTACAGCAGCTCGCGCACCTGGGCGGCGTGCTGGTCGACCGCGGCGACCAGGCCGGGTTCGAAGGCGAACTCGGCCAGTCGGGAGGAGAAGGCGGCGGCGATCCCCGGCAGCGGACAGCCGGCCGGCTCGTGGGGGGAGCCCCGGTGGGACTCGTCGGGCGTGGCGAACATCCGTCCACGGTAGGGGAGCGGCGCCGCCGGCACGGCAGGCCGTTGCGCTTCCGTGCTGAGACCTTGGCCACCCCCGGCGGCCCGCCGGCCGTCGTCGCCGCTCCGGCGGGATCCGCGAAACCACGGGGATCATGGGGTGCTCCGTACCAGAATGTGGCGCATGGATCTTCGCATCTTCACCGAGCCGCAGCAGGGCGCCGACTACGAGACGCTGCTGCGGGTGGCGCGGACCGCCGAGGAGCTCGGCACCTTCAGCGCCTTCTTCCGATCCGACCACTACCTGCGGATGGGCGGTGCCCCGGGCGCCGACCCGGCCGCCGCCGTCCGGGCCGGCCTGCCCGGGCCGACGGACGCCTGGATCACCCTGGCCGGCCTGGCCCGGGACACCAGCACCATCCGCCTCGGCACCCTGATGACCGCCGCGACGTTCCGGCTCCCCGGCGTCCTCGCCATCCAGGTCGCCCAGGTCGACGCGATGAGCGGCGGCCGGGTCGAGTTCGGCCTCGGGGCCGGCTGGTTCGAGGAGGAGCACAACGCCTACGGCATCCCGTTCCCGAAGGAGCGGTTCGGGCGGCTGGAGGAGCAGCTGGCCATCGTCACCGGGCTGTGGAACACCAAGCTCGGCGACACCTTCGACTTCGCCGGCCGCTACTACACGCTGACCGACTCGCCTGCGCTGCCCAAGCCCGTCCAGGACCGGATCCCCGTCCTGATCGGCGGCAAGGGCCCGACCCGCACCCCGGCGCTGGCCGGCCGCTTCGCGGACGAGTTCAACCTGCCCTTCGTCTCCGTCGAGGAGAGCGCCGCCCAGTTCGGCCGGGTCCGCGCGGCCGTCGAGCGGGCCGGGCGGCAGCCCGACGAGCTGGTGTACTCCAACGCCCTGGTCGCCTGTGTGGGCCGGGACGACGCCGAGGTGGCCCGCCGGGCCGCCGCGATCGGCCGGGACGCCGACGAGCTCAGGGCCAACGGCCTGGCCGGCACCCCCGACGAGGTGGTGGAGGCCATCGGGCGCTACGCCGAGATCGGCACCCGGCGGGTCTATCTGCAGATCCTCGACCTGCACGACCTGGACCACCTGGAGCTGATCGCCTCCCGGGTCGCCCCGCAGCTGGGCTGACGGCCCGCCGACCGCGCCGCCCCCAAGCCCTAGGGCCGGCCTTCAGGCCCCCGGTGTCGGCCCGCAGGCGGGGGCTTGAAGACAGGCCTTACGAGGTAAGGGGACGGCGCGGTCCTGTGAGCGGACGGTGAAGGGGCTCGGCCGCACCGGGGCTGACCACTAGTCTTTACTCTCTCTTGAAGGGGAAGACTCCTTCGGAGGCGGAAGCCGGGGAGTCAGGGGGAGTGCCGGTGGTGGAGACGAGGTCGTCCGGGGCGGAACGGTCGGGAGTGGAGCAGCCGGGGGCCGGGGAGCCGGGGGCCGAGCGGCCCGCGCCGCCGGGGCGGGTGCCCGTGCCCAGATCCGGGTGCCGAGGCGCGTCCGGGCCGGCCGAGCCGGTGCTGCGCCCCCGTGGACTGCACGACGGGCGCCGCGGGCGCGGGCCGGCCGTCCTGCACTACTCCGCCGACGACCTGCTGGTCGTCTCCGGTCTGCCCGGCAGCGGCAAGAGCACCCTGATGCGGCGGTGCATCCGCGCCCGGCTGGTCGACTCCCAGCAGGTGCGGGAGGAGTTCGCCGCCCGGGTGCCCGGGTGGCTGCCGTACTTCGTCTACCGCCCGCTCGTCCGGGTCGCGCACTACCGGCGGCTGCGCCGTGCGGTGCTGGCCGGCGGCCCGCTCGCGGTGCACGACTGCGGAGCGCTGCCCTGGGTGCGGTTCTGGCTGACCAGGGCGGCCGGCCGGCAGGGGCGGCGGGTGCACCTCGTCCTGTTGGAGGCCACCGCCGCCGAGGCCCGCGAGGGCCAGCACACCCGGGGTCAGGCGGTCTCCGCGTACGCCTTCGCGCGGCACCGGGAGGCCGCCGGGCGGCTGCGCCGACGGCTGGCGGGTACGGGGGCGCCGCCGGCCGGGTGTGCGTCGGCCGTGGTACTCGACCGGGCCGCTGCGCGTGCCCTACGGGAGATCGTCTTCGTCGCGTCGTAGTCTCGGCGGGTCGGTGCGGGGCTGCCTGGACGGACGGAGTGTCAACTTTCGGACAGCCCGGGAGCGCCCCGGTGATGTGGTGGCACGGAAAATGCTCCACCTGCGGCCGATGCGGCCGTGTGTGCTTCCGGGTTATGTCCGATTTGTCGTCAGAATTTTCAGGCCGGAACAGATCTGACGCGTACACGCAGCCCTGCGTACCCTCGGCTCGGCGGCTGCTTGCGGTCGCCGCCCCCACAACTCCCCTTCAGGAGCGCAGATGCGTCGTTCTGCCCGCGTCCCCTCGCGTGTCCCCAGCAGATTCCTCAGCGCCGCCGCCCTCGTCGCAGCTCTCGGGCTCACGCAGTTCGCCGCCCCCTCGGCGTTCTCCACCACCACGACCGCCCAGGCCCCGGCCGCCACCCAGTGCGTCGGCGGGGAGGGCCAGGACGCCGGGGCCCGCAAGCCCGCCGGAAGCCCGGGTGGCCAGGAGCCCAACGCCGTCACCGAGGCCCAGGCCAAGGTCATGGAGGCGGACCTCGCGGCCAAGGTCACCCAGCTCGGCCAGTCGCCCAAGGGCAACGCGCTGATCGCCCCCGGTGCGCTGGCCGCCGCCACGACCATCCCGGTCTACGTCCACGTGGTCCACTCCGGGACGACCGGCAAGCTCAGCGCCACGACCATCAGCAAGCAGATCTCGGTCCTCAACGCCGCGTACAGCGGCCAGGGCGCGGGCAACACCGCGAGCCAGTTCCAGTTCCAGCTGGTCGGCACCGACTACACCGACAACTCGTCCTGGTACAACGGCGTCACCCCCGGCTCCTCGGCCGAGCGGTCGATGAAGAGCTCGCTGCGCAAGGGCGGCGCCAACGCCCTCAACCTCTACACCGCCAAGCTCGGCCAGTCGCTGCTCGGCTGGGCGACCTTCCCGAGCTCCTACCGGTCGAACCCGAGCGACGACGGCGTGGTCATCCTCGACTCCTCCTTCCCCGGAGGCTCGGCCACCAACTACAACGAGGGCGACACCGTCACCCACGAGGTCGGCCACTGGCTGGGGCTGTACCACACCTTCCAGGGCGGCTGCGGCGGCCAGGGGGACTACGTCTCCGACACGCCCGCCGAGCAGAGCGCCGCCTACCAGTGCCCCACCGGCCGCGACACCTGCAGCGCCACCGGCATCGACCCGATCCACAACTTCATGGACTACACCTACGACTCCTGCATGACGCAGTTCACCCCGGGCCAGGTGGCCCGGATGGCCAACTCCTGGGCCGCCTACCGGGCCTGACGGGCCCGGCCGCACCGAAGCCCTGACGGGTGCGCGGGCGATCGGGCCCGCGCACCCGTCAGAACCAGTGGTACCCGGGCCGTGGCGGCCGGGGGCGGAAGGCCCCCGAGCGCCACGGATCACGGTTGCAAGCCCAGCAGCCCCCTCCAGCGCGGCATTTACTGGGCGTATGTCCGGTTTGATCTATGTTTGGGGTGTCAGGACAGACCTCGGTGTGCAAGGGCAAGGAGCAGCGGCATGGGCAACAGCGCGAACCCCCGGATCGTCGTCGGCGTGGACGGATCGCCCGCCTCGGAGCAGGCGCTGCGCTGGGCGGTCGACTACGCGCGGCTGACCGGCGGCGCGGTCCACGCGATCGCGGCCTGGGAGTACCCGGCCTTCTACGGCTGGGCCGGGCTGACCGTGCCCCCGGCCGAGGGCTTCAACCCGGAGGAACTGGCCGGCCGGACGCTCTCCGAGACCGTCCGGGGCGTCGTCGGGGACGATCCGGGCGTCAAGATCACCGAGGCCGTGCTGCCCGGCAACGCCGCGCGGGCCCTGCTGGACGCCGCCGAGGGCGCCTCGCTGGTCGTGGTCGGCAGCCGGGGCCTCGGCGGGTTCTCCGGCGCGCTGCTCGGCTCCGTCAGCCGGCACCTCACCGAGCACGCGCCCTGCCCGGTCGTGGTCGTCCGGGACGTCAAGGAGCCGGCCGACGGGTGACGGCGGGGGCCTGGCGGCGGCGCCCGGTCCTCGGGCCCAGGGCCTGCGCCGGACCGCCGAGCGGGGGCAGGATGGAGACATGCCAGAAGGCGATTCCGTCCACCGCGTGGCGGTCCGACTGCACGAGGCCCTCGCCGGCCGACTGCTGACCACCGCCGACCTGCGGGTGCCCGCCCACGCCACCGCCCGCCTCGCCGGACGGCAGGTCCTGGAGGTCGCCCCGCGCGGAAAGCACCTGCTGACCCGCCTGGAAGGCGGCCTCACCCTCCACACCCATCTGCGGATGGACGGCCGCTGGGAGGTCTACCGCCCCGGCGAACGCTGGGCCGGCGGGCCCGCCTGGCAGATCCGGGCCGTCCTCGGCACCGAGCGGAGCACCGCCGTCGGCTACCGGCTGCCGGTCGTGGAACTGCTGCGCACCGCCGACGAGCAGCGCGTCGTCGGCCACCTCGGACCCGACCTGCTCGGTCCCGACTGGGATCCGGCCGAGGCGCTGCGCCGCTTGCTCGCCCACCCCGGCCGCCCGCTCGCCGAGGCCCTGCTCGACCAGCGCAACCTGGCCGGGATCGGCAACATCTACGCCAACGAGCTGTGCTTCCTCGCGGGCCTCACGCCGTGGGCCCCGGTCGGCGAACTGCCGCGCCCGGAACGGCTGGTGGACCGCGCCCGACAACTGCTCGACGCCAACCGGCTGCGCTCGGGGCACGTCACCACCGGTGACACCCGGCCCGGGCACCGGAACTGGGTCTACGGGCGCGCCGGGCGGCCCTGCCAGCGGTGCGGCACCCCGGTGCTGACGGCGGGCCACCTGGAGCCGCCGCGGGACCGGGTGGCGTACTGGTGTCCTTCCTGCCAACGCGGCCCGGCGCCCGAGGCCCGGCCGGTCAACGGCGCTCGACCAGGGCCGGGTGGCGCGGGTCGTCCACCCGGACGGTGAGATCGGCCGCCTCGGCGGGGGCGGTCTCGGCCTCGTAGCGGGCGAAGGCCGGCAGCGTCCACTGCTCCTCGGGCGGGGTACGGCGGGCCAGCGCGCCGGGGGTGAGGGCCAGGTGGACGGTCAGCTCCAGCGGCAGCCAGCGGCCGAGCAGCAGCGCGCCGTCCAGCAGCAGCACGCCGCCGGGCGGCAGCACCGCGTGCGGCACCCGGGTCGAGCGGTCCGTCGACGGGTCGCGCAGCGAGGGCAGGACGCTGCCGCTGCCGCCGGGCTCCAGCGGGTCGAGCACCTCGCGCAGCAGGGCGTTGTCGTCCAACCAGAGGTCGTGGAAGGCGTCCGCGTCCTGCCGGCCGTACTCCAGCCGGACCGAGGCGGGCCGCAGGAAGTCCCGTGCCGAGACCCGCAGGGCCGGTCGGCCGCGCAGCCGCAGCGGCTCCACCAGGGCGTCGGCGAGGAGGTCGGGCCGGGTGGCGGCGGCGCCGTCCACGGCGACCCGCAGCCACCGCCGCCCGGAATCGGGCAGGGCGGTGATGCGATCGGCGAGGAGTTCGGTCAGCCGTTCGGGCGAGATCGGGCGTACCTGCATCGGCCCATCCTGCCCCAGCTCGGGGCGGCCGGATCCGCCGGGCGGCCGCAGGGGGTGCTTGCACGGCCGCGTCGGACCGGGCGGGACTGTGCCAACACCCCTCAGGCTCTCGGGCGGTCAGGCGAGCGGGAGGGCGTGCAGGGTGTCGTCGTGGCCCGCGTAGAGGTGCGCGGAGTCGGCGGAGAGGGTCCAGACGTCGACACCGGGGCCGGAGTCGCGGAAGGTCCACAGCTCCGTGCCGCTGCCGGCGTCGAGGGCGCAGATCCCCGCGGCGGCGGGGCCGGGGACGTACAGGGCCGGCCCGGCCAGCAGCGGTCGGCTGCGGCGGTCCAGCCGGAACGGGACCCGGTGGGACCAGAGCCGCGCGCCGGTCGCCGCGTCGTGCGCGGTGATCAGGCCGTTGTCGCGCGGCACGTAGACCCGGGCGCCGTCGCTCACCGGCGGCAGGCAGCGCCACTCCTCGGACGGGCCGGGCAGCACCGACCAGCGCGGGGTGCCGTCGGCCGGGCGCAGCGCCCGCAGGCCGAACTGTCCGTCGGGGGCGTAGACGTGCTCCCGGTCGGCGGCCGCCCAGCGCAGGTTCTCGTCGGCCGAAACCGTCCACAGCCGGTGGCCGTCGGCGGCGTCCAGCAGGACCAGCCGGGTCGTGCCGTTCTCCGAGGCCCGGGCCGGGAGCAGGTCGGTGGAGGTGGCGAGCGGAACGTCCACGTCCTCGGCCGGACGGGACCAGCGCAGGCTCCGGTCCTCGATCCGCAGGGCGAACAGGGTGGCGTTGATCCGGTCGCTGTTGGTCGGCGCGGCCCAGCTGCGCCCGTACAGGGTCGTGCCGTCGCAGCCGAACAGGTCGACGGTGCCGTCCAACGGCTCGGGCAGCGGGAGGCTCCAGTCGGCGGCGGAGTCGCTCAGGTGGCGGCTGTCGAGGTGGCCGCGGGAGGAGGTGAACACCCGGTCGGCGCCGACCACCACCCGGGCGGCCGGCAGTTCCAGGTCACTGGGCCAGTCCTTGCCGGGCGCGGGGAAGGCAAGCGAGCGCAGCCGGGCGCCGGTGGCCGGATCGAGCACCTGCAGCCCGCCGCGGGAGAGGAAGACCGGCCGACCGGGCCGGTCGGTCAGCCGCTCGGGCGTCATCGCCTCGGGCCCCCGGTACGTCCAGAGCGGCTCCGGTCCGGCGAGCCGGGTCGGGGCCGGCCTGGGCGGCGCGGGCGTCGACCCGCCCCCGGCGGACCGGGTGAACGCCCAGACGGCGCCGCCCGCGGCCAGCGCCCCGGCCCCGGCCAGCAGCCGCCGCCGGCTCAGCCGGGGCCCGTCGGGCTCCCCGCCCCCGGAGACGACATCGCCGATCCCGGCGGCCCCGTCGCCCCCCTCGCCGTCCCACTGCCACCCGGTGCCCGGCTCCTCGGGCACCTGCTCTGCGGAACGCTCGGACGGTGCCGACTGCATGTTCGATCCCACTTCCCCCGGTGGCAGCCGGTGCGCTGCTCTGTCCGACGGAGGATATCCGAGCAGCTGGGGGCCGGTCCGTCAGCTGCCGGGGCCGTGCTCGGCGAGCTCGGCGAGGACGTCGGCGTGGCAGGGGAGCGGGGCGCACCAGCAGCCGAGGCGGTGGCCGCGCAGGGCCGGGACGAGGGCCAGCAGCTCCGGATGGGCGAGCAGGTGCGCGCGGTAGCGGACGAGCATCTGCGCGCGGGTGAGGTCCGGCCCCGGACGGAACGGGCAGTACAGCGGGGAGCCGGCCAGCCGCCAGCCGCCGCGGTGCATCGGGCGGCCGACGTAGACGACGTCCGCGAAGCCCTGATCGTCGCGATGACCCTTGAGATTGACCACGGTGGTGGGCTGCACGGTGTCCATGGTGGCGCAAACCGGGACGACTCGCCTTGACAGTCCCTTGACCCGGGCGTAGCAAGAGAGGATGCGCCAGGGTGTGCCGGCGGACCGGCTCGGTCCGCACCTGACCGGCGGGGCCCGGGCGGCGCGACCCGACGCGAACCGCCCCCGGGGGCACGATGCCGCCGCCAGGGCGGCACACGAGCGGGACGCGCTGCTCGCGACCGCCGTCCGAAAGTCGCTCGCCGTCACCGATGCGTACGGCGGGATGGTCTACCTGCGCTCGCGCGACCGGAAGTCACTGGTGCTCTGCACCATCGCGGGCGTGCCCCTGTCGATCATCAGCGCGTTCCGGCGGGTCGCCGCGGCCGGGCCGCTGCCCGCGGCGGTGAGCTACCGCAGCGGGCGGACGATCACGCTGGCGGACACCGAGGACACCATGCGGCGCTTCCCCCAGCTCGCCGTCGGCATGCCCTACGACTTCGCCTCCGCCTGCGTGCCGGTCAAGGCCGGCGAGGAGACCTACGGCGTGATCAGCGTGCTCTGGGCGGCCTCCGACGAAGGCGTACCGGACGGCGCGCGGCGCCACCTGCGGACGGTGGCCAACCGGCTCGGCGCAGGGCTGGCGGGCCTGGAGGAGGACGGCCACCTGGTCGAGCCGAACGGGGACACGGCCGTGGTGGAGCTGACCCCGCCGACCGAGCCCACCACCCGGGTCGGCCTGTTCGACTGGAACGTGGCCACCGGGGCGCTCTCCGCCGACGACCAGTTCTGCGAGATCTTCGGCCTCGACCCGGCCGAGTTCGACGGGCGGGCGGCCACCCTGACCACCCGGATCGCCCCCGGCGACCTGCCCGAGCTCCGGGCCGCCGCCCGCGCCGCCCTCAAC
This sequence comes from Kitasatospora sp. NPDC048239, assembly GCF_043202015.1. Lineage (NCBI taxonomy): Bacteria > Bacillati > Actinomycetota > Actinomycetes > Kitasatosporales > Streptomycetaceae > Kitasatospora > Kitasatospora sp. NPDC048239. The sequence goes on from NZ_JBICZP010000014.1 coordinate 43,678, forward strand.
GAGGGCCGGATGCTGGCCACCCGGGTCCGGGCGCTCGACCACCAGGGGCACCCGTACCCCGTCGAGCTGTGGGGCAGGGTCCCCGAGGGACCGAACGCGCGCACCCGGCTGGTCGGCGCCGTCCTCGACACCCGGACCGGCACCGCCGCCGCGGCCGCCGTCGAACGGCTGCGCGACGGCGTCTTCTCGCTCGACCCGGACGGCCGGATCACCTACGCCAACCGCAGCGTCGAGCTGCTGCTGCACGCCCGCCGCGAGGACCTGATCGGCCACCACCCCTGGGACGTGCTGCCCTGGCTCTCCGACCCGGTCTACGAGAACCGCTACCGCGCCGCGATGCTCTCCCAGCAGCCCACCGCCTTCCTCGCCGCCCGCCCGCCGGACGGCTGGCTCGCGTTCTCGCTCTACCCCGACGCGCACGGCGTCACCGGCCGGGTCGTCGCCGCCGAACCACCCGCCGGCGTGGTCGAGACACCGGCCGAACCCCCGCCCGGCGCCCGCACCAGCGTCGGTGCGATGTACCACCTGCTGCAGCTCGCCAGCGCGCTCAGCGAGGCCGTCACCGTCCGGGAGGTCTGCCGGGCCGTCGCCGACCAGATCCTGCCGGCCTTCGGCGGCCAGGAGCTCGCCATCTACGCCGTCCGCGACAAGCGCCTCCACCTGGTCTCCCAGACCGGCTACCCCGAGGGCTTCCTCGACCGCTTCGAGGGCACCCCGATCGGTGCCCGCGTCCCCGGCGCCGAGGCGCTCAGCACCGGCACGCCGATCTTCTTCGAGTCCGTCCACCAGCTCGCCGCCACCTACCCCGGCATCGCCCTGGACGAGATGCGCGCCTGGGCCTTCCTGCCGCTGATCGCCTCCGGCCACCCCGTCGGCAGCTGCATCATCGGCTTCGACGAGGCCCACCCGTTCACCCACGAGGAGCGCGGCCTGCTCACCGCCCTCGGAGGCTTCATCGCCCAGGCGCTGGAACGCGCCCGGCTCTACGACGCGGAGTTCGCACTCGCCCGCGGCCTCCAGCAGGCCCTGCTGCCGCACCGGCTGCCGCACCTGGACGGCATCCGGATCGCCGCCCGCTACCTGCCCGGCACCCAGGGCATGGAGATCGGCGGCGACTGGTACGACGCCATCATCACCGGCCGCCACCTCACCCTGGTGATCGGCGACGTCGAGGGCCACAGCGTGGGCGCCGCCGCCACCATGGGCCAGCTGCGCAGCGCGGTGCGCGCCTTCGCCGCCAGCGGGCACCGGCCGGACGAGGTGCTCGCCCGCACCAACCAGCTGCTGCTCGACCTCGACCCGGGACTGCTCGCCAGCTGCTGCCTGGTCCGGCTCACCCCCGCCGACGGCACCGCCCGGATCGCCCGCGCCGGGCACCTCCCACCGGTGCTGCGCCACCCCGACGGGCGCACCGAGGCGCTGTACGTGGCCGGCGGCCCGCTGCTCGGCGTCGACCACCGGGCCGACTACCCGGTCAGCGAGCTGCAGCTGGCCAAGGGCTCGGTGCTCGCCCTCTACACGGACGGGCTGGTGGAGGACCCGTCCGTGGACATCGACCTGGGCGTCGACCGGCTGTGCGCCGCTCTCGCCCACGGCATCGGGGCGGGCGACCCGGCCGACGAGGCGCTGGACCGGCTCGCCGAACGGCTGCTGCGCGAGGTCGGGTCCACCCACCGGGTGGACGACGTGGCGCTGCTGCTCACCGCCTTCGGGTGAGGGCTCGCCGCGTGCGCCTTGGCTGCCATCGGCCGGCTGCCGGCCGCTGTGACTTTCGTCGGGTCCGCGGCCGCTACTTTCGTCGGGGCCGGTCGCGACGAAGGGTGGAGGCGGGCGGAGGTGCGGGGCCGTTAACCTCGCCGGGTGGACGTGATGGCGAGGGCCTGGTCAAGGGCGGTACGGACGGCACTCCCCGGGCCGTGGCGGCCCTGGACGACCGTGCGCGAGGTCGGCGGCGCGCTGGTGCTGGGCGGGATCTCGACGCTGCTCGAGATCGCCGACGACTCCGGCCTCTGCTTCGCCGTCGGCCCCGTGGTCGCCGTGCTCTTCCTGCTCCGCCGAGGACTGCCCGCGACCGTGCTGGTGCTCGCGGCCGCCGCCGCGGGCTGGGCCGCCGGGCCGCTGGTGCTGCTGATCTGCGCGGGCTGGTCGGCCGGGGCCCGGGTGACCAGGGTCGGCGTGCTGCTCGGTGCGCTGACCGGCGGGTTCCTGCTGACGACGGCCACCGGGGTGCTCAAGGAGGCCGGCTCGGCGCCGGTCAAACTCCTGGCCGGGCTCTCGCTGGGCGCGTTCCTGGTGCTCGCCGTGCTGCCCGCGCTCGGCGGCCGCTACCGGGCCCAGCGCAGGGCGCTGCTGGACGCGCTGCGCGAACGCAACGAGCAGCTGCTGCGCGAGCGCACCATGGTCGCGCACCAGGCGCGGCTGCGTGAGCGGCACCGGATCGCCCAGGACATGCACGACAGCCTGGGCCACCAGCTCGCCCTGATCGCCGTCCACTCCGGCGCCCTGGAGGTCGACCGGACGCTGGGCGACCGGCAGCGGGAGGCGGTCGGGGTGCTGCGGCTGGCCGCCGTCACCGCGATGCGCGAGCTGCGCGAGGTCGTCGGGGTGCTGCACGACGAGTCGACCGGCCCGGCGGCCGCGCCGGGCGGGCCGGGAGCCGGTCCGGCCGCGGGCGGTGCCCGGACGGGCGGCGTGACCGAGATCGAGAAGCTGGTGGAGTCCTCGCGGTCGGCCGGCACGGAGGTCTCCTACGCGTTGGAGGGCGAGCACCGCCCGCTGGCCGCCGCCGTCGGCCACGCCGCCTACCGGATCGTCCAGGAGGCGCTCACCAACGCGCACAAGCACGCCCCCGGCGCACCGATCGGTGTCGCGCTGCGCTACGAACCGGACGCGCTGGTGGTGGAGGTCGCCAATCCGCGGGCGCCCGAGCCGGTGGGCGCCCGGGCGGGCGGCGCGGCGGCGGTCAGCGGCGGGCAGGGCCTGACCGGGCTACGCGAGCGGGCCCGGCTGGTCGGCGGAATGGTGCACGCCGGGCCGACCCCCGAGGAGGGGTTCCGGATCGCCGCGGTCCTGCCCTTCGAGGGCTCGGCGGACGGCACCTCCGGAGGCGCCGGGGGCACGGAGGCGGAGCCCTGGGAGATGGACGCCCTGCCGGCGACCGGCGGCCTGGACACCGGGAAGCGCCGCCGCAGCCCGGCGATCGGCTGTGCGATCGGCGGGCTGATCGTGCTGGTCACCACCGTCGGACTGCTGGTGTGGGGCGTGGTGTCCTTCGTCCGGGGCACCGAGGAGGCGACCGTGCCGAAGGCGGTGGCCGAGTCCGTCCGGGAGGGCGACCCCGAGGCGGAGGTGCAGCGCCGGCTCCCGGTCGGCAACGACTTCTTCACCAGGGACTTCGAGAAGAGCGGCCCGACGCCGCCGCCGGGCGCCACGTGCCGGCTGTTCCTCGCCGCCGAGTCGACCGACCACTGGGGCCGGGACGAGGTGGTCCGGTTCTGCTTCAAGGACGGTGTGCTGGTCGAGAAGAGACAGTTCCCGGCGGATTCCTGACCGGCGGGGATGTGAGGATGGTGCCCAGCAGCGCTGCCAGCAGCACCGTTCGAGGGGTGACCAGTAGTGATCCGAGTCCTCGTCGCCGACGACGAGCCGCTCATCCGGGCCGGGATCAGGATGATCCTGTCCTCCGCCGACGACATCGACGTGGTCGCCGAGGCCGCCGACGGCCGGGAGGCCCTGGAACTGGCCCGGTCCCACCGGGTGGACGTGGTGCTGTTGGACATCCAGATGCCCGTCATGGACGGGCTGACCGCGCTCGGTGAACTGCCCCGGGCCGCGCCCGGCGCGCGGGCGCTGATCCTGACCACCTTCGGGGAGCGGGACAACGTGCTGCGCGCCGTCACCGAGGGCGGCGCCGGGTTCCTGCTGAAGGACACCGCGCCCAACGAGCTGATCCAGGCCGTGCGGGCGGCCGCCACCGGGCACGCCTTCCTGTCGCCCGCCGCCACCCGGCACATCGTGGACAGTCTGGCGGGAGCCCGGACCGACCGGGCGGCCGCCCGCGGTACGGCGGCCCGGCGGCGGCTGGAGGTGCTGACCGGGCGCGAGCTGGAGGTGCTGGCGCTGCTGGGGGAGGGGCTGTCGAACGCGGATGCGGGGGCCCGGATCCATATGAGCGAGGCGACGGTGAAGACGTACGTGAGCCGGATCCTGGCCAAGCTGGGGTGCGACAACCGGGTGCAGGCGGCGCTGCTGGCCCGGGACGCGGGGTTGGACGCGGGGGCCTGAGGCCCCGGTCGGGGCCGGGGTGCCGAGGCTCGGTCGGGTGCGGCGCAGGGTCAGCGGGAGGCCGTCCGCAGGGCGAGGCGGGTGTTGGAGACGGCGACGCCCGCCTCGTGCTTGAGCCTGCGCAGCAGCTGGTCGAGCGCGGCGGCGTCGGTGGCGCGGGCGCGCAGCAGGTAGTCGTACTCCCCGGTGACGTGGGCGGCCTCGGTGATGCCGGGCAGCCGCAGCACCAGCGCCTCGAAGGCGTCGCTGTCCGTCTCGGGGCGCAGCCGGACGTCGATGAACACCGTCAGGCCGGGGCGGCCCGCCTCGGCGGCCGGGTCGACCAGGGTGGTGAAGCCCCGGATCACCCCGGTGCGGAGCAGCCGTCGGACCCGGTCGGCGGCGGCGTTGGCACTCAGGCCCACCCGGGCGCCGAGGTCGCGGTAGGAGATCCGCGCATCCGCCCGGAGTTCGCCGAGGATCTCTCTGTCGAGGTCGTCCATGCCGCGATTATCGCGGTGAGGACCGGAAGAGGGCCGGTGGTTTTCGGGCCGGTCGGCCACGGTGGCGGACATGGATTCTCTGGTCGGGGCGACGGCGTCGGGTGTGTTGGCGGGGTTGGGGGTGGCCGTGCCGCTGGGTGCGGTCGGGGTGCTGCTGTTGGAGGAGGGGCGGCGGGGGTGGCGGTCGGCGGTGAGCGCGGCGTCCGCCGTGGCGCTGGTCGACATGGTGTACGCGGGGCTGGCGACGGCGTTCGGGGCTCGGTTGGCACAGGCGCTGGAGGGGTGGGAGGCGTGGGCGCGGGCGGGTTCCGCGGTGGTGCTGGGGGTGGTGGCGGTCCGGGGGCTGGCGGGGCTGCGGCGGCCGGTGGTGTCGGTGCCGGCGTCCGCGGCTGTGGTGGACGGTGGGGGTGCGGGCGACAGGAGTGCCGGGCGCGCAGGTGGCGGGCGCGGGGGTGGCGGGCGCGGGGGTGGCGGTGGGCGTGCGGGGGAGGGCGGGGCCGCGGGGACCTTTCTGCGGTTCGCCGGGCTGACCCTGGTGAACCCGGCGACGGTGCTGTACTTCGCGGCCCTGGTCACGGGCGGTGGCGGGCCGGCCGGCTGGGCGGGCGGCGCGGCGTTCGTCCTCGGCGTCCTGGCGGCCTCGCTGACGTGGCAGCAACTGTTGGCGGCGGTGGGGGTGTCGGTGGGCGCACGGCTCTCGTCGCGGGCGCGCAGGCTGACCTACTGCGCCGGATACGGACTGGTCGTGTACTACGCCGTGCGGATGGCGTGGCCACGGTGAGTGACGACTGTGGTGAGTGCCACCCGGCGGCCGCGCGGAACCGGGAACTCCGGACCTGTCGGTGACGGTGGGTGTGGTGGTGGTCGCTGTGGGTGGATGGTGTGGGCGGCTTCACAGGTGGACAGATGTGAGCGCAAGCACGAAGAGGTGCTCTTTGATCATGTAAATGTGGTCAAAAGTGGTCATTCTGGACAGGATTTCTTGATCGATACCGCCGGTAACAGTCAACTGACCAGCGGCGTCCAAGAATTGCTTGAAGCCGCCGGGGAGGGCCCGTAGCTTCATTGGCGGTGCAACGAGCACCACCCGGGTTCACCCCCGACGCACAGCCCGCCGACTGACCCCCGGCGCGAGGGCCGTGCCCGCCGACGCGACCGGCTCGAACAGGCCGTTGGCGAGCGAGGGTGACCGGGGCGGCAGGCACGTCCGACACGTGCTCGGCCGCCCGTCGAGTGAGGTGAGCGCGAGGACCCTTCGAGGGTCTGGTTCCGCATGCCCGCCCGGGGCTTGTCGAGAGGACTTTCATGACTTTCCGTAACGAGACCGCCGCTGCCACCCCCTCCACCGTCACCAAGCGCAACCGCGTCCGGATGGCTGTGGTGGCGGGCGCCGCTGTCGCGGCCCTGCCGGTGGCCGGCCTCGTCACGGCCACCTCGGCCTCCGCTGCGTCCACCTCCACCTGGGACGCCGTCGCCCAGTGCGAGAGCGGTGGGAACTGGAGCATCAGCACCGGCAACGGCTTCTACGGCGGACTGCAGTTCACCCCGTCCACCTGGGCCGCGTACGGCGGGACCGCGTACGCGTCGCAGGCCAACCAGGCGACCAAGGCGCAACAGATCTCGGTCGCCGAGAAGGTCCTCGCCTCGCAGGGCCCCGGCGCCTGGCCGGTCTGCTCGCAGAAGGCGGGCCTGGCCAAGGGCGGCGCCCCGGCGGCCGTCGACGCCTCGGACGAGGGCTCGTCGGCCAAGGCCGCCGCGCCCAAGGCCCCGCAGCAGACCAGGACCGCGGCTCCGAAGGCGAAGGAGCAGAACTCGCAGCCGTCGAAGTCGCAGTCCGCGAAGTCGCAGGACGTCGCGAAGCCCTCCGCGAAGTCCGCCGCGAAGCCGTCCAAGCCCGCCGCCACCGGTACGAACACGGCCGGCGGCAGCTACACCGTCAAGAGCGGCGACACTCTGAGCGACATCGCGGCGAAGTTCGGTACCGACACCGCGAGCCTGCACGCCAAGAACGCCAAGCAGATCGGCGGCAACCCGGACCTCATCTTCCCGGGTCAGACCCTGAGCGTCTGACGCCAAGCCGGTTCCTGTGCCCGAGCGGCCACCCCTGTCCGGGGGTGGCCGCTCGGCGCGTCGGGGCGCCTGCCCGTCGGTGGCCGGCCGACGGTTGTTGAAGATTGAACGCGACGTCCGAATACCGCCGGACCGGGAAGCCGCGAAGGCCGAGGATCGAGTCATGCCCGAGAGCGCGACAGGCGCGACGGGAATGACGAACACGACGATCAGGACGGGGAGTTCTGCTATGGCGATCTCGACGATGGCGCGGCTCGACGGCAGGGTGGCGCTGGTGACCGGTGGCAGCCGGGGCATCGGGGAGGCGGTGGCGCTGCGGCTGGCCGAGGAGGGCGCCGATGTGGCGCTGACCTACCAGGGGAGCACGGAGCGGGCCGAGGCGGTTGCCGCCAAGATCACGGCGATGGGTCGGCGCGGCTGGGCGGTGCGGGCGGACAGCGCCGACCCGCAGGAGGTCCATGCCGTGGTGGAGGCGGTTGCCGAGCGGTTCGGGCGGCTCGACATCCTGGTGAACAACGCGGGCATCGGCGTGCTCGGCCCGATCGGGGAGCTCGGCCTGGAGGACGTGGACCGCGTGCTGGAGGTCAACGTCCGGGCGCCGTTCCTCTACGCGCAGGCGGCCTCCGGGCATCTGACCGAGGGCGGGCGGATCATCACCATCGGGAGCTGTGTCGCCACGCGCGTGGCCTTCCCGGGAGTCACGCTCTACGGGACCAGCAAGGCCGCGATGGTCGGGCTCACCAAGGCGCTGGCCCGCGAGCTGGGCCCGCGCGGGATCACCGCCAACGTGGTCAACCCCGGCCCGATCGACACCGACACCAACCCGGCGGACGGTCCGGGGGCGGACTTCCAGCGCAGCCTGACCGCCCTCGGCGACTTCGGCCGGGGTGCGGACGTCGCCGCCACCGTCGCCCACCTCGCGGGCGAGGACGGCCGCTACATCTCGGGGGCGGTGATAGCGGTGGACGGCGGGCTCGCGGCCTGACCCGGCGGCGGCCGGGGCTTGCGGGCGCGGGTGCTTCCGTCTACGGGTTCCCGGGCCGACCGCGGGTTCCCTGGCCGTTCGAGGGTGCTTCCGGAGGCACCCTCGGACGGCCCGGAGGTGACGCTCGGACCGGTCCGGCGGTGTTGCGCCGGGCCGGTCGTCGGCGGCCGTGCTTACGATCGGCCGGTCCGATGCCGTGCCCCGGAACCCGAGAGGTGCACCATGACCGCCGCAGAAGACCCGATCGAGCTGCTCGCCCGCGTGCTCGCCCAGACCGCCGGGCTGATCGACGGTACGGGCGTCGAGCTGGCCACCCACCCGACGCCCTGCCGGTCCTGGGACGTGGGCCGGCTGATCAGCCATCTGCTGTTCGACCTGAAGCAGTTCACCCTCCGGGCGACCGGCGGCAACCCCGACTGGACGCAGCCCTTCGAGGACGTGGAGGACGACTGGCTGCACCGCTTCGAGGCCGGCGCCGAGGAGCTGGTCGCCGCCTGGCGGGCGGCCGGGGACCTGAGCGGGGTGCTGGAGCTCCCCGGCGGCGGCACGCTGCCCGCCCGCTTCCCCGTGGACCAGCAGATCGCCGAATTCGCCGTCCACGGCTGGGACTTGGCGCGGTCCACCGGTCAGTCCACCGACGGGCTCGACCACGAGGCGGCGCTCACTTCGCTCGCCTGGGGCCGCGGTGCGCTCAGCCCCGAGTACCGGGGGGCGGAGGCGGAGAACCACGCCTTCGGCCCGGAGGTGTCCGTCCCGGAGGGCGCCTCGCCCTATGACCGGTTGGCGGCCTTCTTCGGCCGCGACCCGGCGTGGCACTGACCGCCCGACTGGCCGCCGGTGGTACTTGGCCGTCACGTCCCCTGGAAGGCCAGGGGAAGCACCTTTCTCAGGCGCCGCTTCAGCGCCTCCGGGTGCGGTGGGCGTACACGGGCGGGGCCGTCGCCGATCGGGACGCCGGTGTTGGCGAGAAGGTGCAGCATCCGTAGCGTACGCATGGCGTTGGAGGTGTGCGCGGCCACGGTGGGAGCGCCGCACCGACCGGCGGCGAAGTCCGTCTCGATGGCCTGTCGTCGGTCTTGGTCACCGTCTCACCCTCGGGGGAGGGCCCTCGGCAAGGTGACCGATTAGTGAATGCCGGGCCTTGCTGTCAGCGGAGAACCAGGGCGCCCGGTAGCCGATTGCGACAGTGGGCGCACTGATGGCGTGCCTGCTTATCGTCATAAGAGCTGTCCTGGCCTGCTGGGTAGCGTTGAACATTCGGGCTACCTATGAAATCCTGATGTTGTCAAATCGGATCTAGATGACACGAATCGACGACAGGGTGCAACGGTGAGTGATGGGGTGCCATCCATGCGGTTTGGAGGCCCTCGATGGCAAGCGAACTGTCCAATTATCTCTATCCTGCATTATGGGTTTCCCTGGCCGCGATCGGCCTGGGCATCTTTCTCAAGGCAGCCTTAACCGAGTTCGGCAAGACCGTGGGCGCGAAGATTCCTGCTGCGAGCGCGCGTATGGTCTCTCGCGTCAGGCCGATGGGCGGGCGAAAGCTGCGTCGATATCGGAGACTGGTGCTCGACAAGTACTCGAAGCACAGACTCGGGTTCAGCGAGGGCAGCGAGGGGCAGCCCATCAATATTCGCGAGGTTTACGTTCCCCTGCGCGGGTCGAGCGCCGGCCGCCAGGGAGATGCCTATGAGCTGATATCGCTCCAGCGGCGGTCCGTTCTTCTCGGGGAGCCTGGCGCCGGGAAGTCGCTTCTGCTGAAGAACGCCATGGTGCACTGGGCTCAGGAGGAGAACGACGAGCAGATCCCGGTCATGGTGGATCTCCACCGATGTAATCAGGAAACGGACAAGAGCTTTGAGCAGCTCATTGTCGGGGATTTTGAAACTGCGCGAGTGAGGCACGCCGGCGACCTGGTTGACCAGAGGTTGCTCAAGGGGCGGATTCGGGTCTTCTTCGACGGCCTGGACGAAGTCGGCGACGCAGAGCAGGGACGCGTCGTGCGGACTCTGCAGGACTTCTCGGCCAAGTACAGCGACTGCCAAATCATCGTGACCTGTCGCAACGCCGCCTATCGGGACCAGCTCGACGAGTCCTTCGATCAGGTGGTGCGGCTCGCCGAATTCGACGATGCATCCGTGATCCGATTCCTGCGGAAGTGGCCTGATATCGGCGCACCGGTGGATGCCGCGCGGATCTTCAAGTCCTTGCAGTCCGATCCGGAACTCATGGGGCTCGCCCGCAGCCCGCTAATGCTGACCATGATTGCCTACCTGCAGTCTGGTGACCGACCCGACAATGTTGGCCCGTTGCCGAATTCCAGGGCGGCGTTCTACGAAACCGCGGTATTTCACTTGCTGGACCGGGACCGCCGACTGGGGCGAGAGGCGCCCGGGCAGTACACGGCGCAGCGGAAATTTATGGTGTTGCAGGTAACCGCCCGAACCTGGATGGAAACCGCGGCGCGAGACGGTGATTGGCAAGCGATTCCGAGAGAGGAGCTGGAAGACGTAATCAGGGGACTGCTGCCAGGCTTCGACCTCACTCCAGAGCATGCGCGGCCGTTGCTCGACAAGATCGTGAGACGCAGTGAGCTGATCAAGCCGTTGGACCAGGCCGGCCGTTTCTACACTTTCAGTCATCTCACCCTGATGGATTACTTTGCCGCCTCCGCACTGTTCAAATCGCCAGATAGGCTCATGGCCAACTACCGGTCTGCTCCTGATGTCTGGCGGGAGACGGTGAGGATGTGGTGTGCAGTAACCATCATGGACTGTACGCCCGTCGTTCGCGAGGTATTCACCGGCCCGGAGCTCCGGGAGAAAGTCCTTGCCCTGCAATGCCTCGGCGATGCGACCCATGTCACAGAAGGCCTGGCCGAGGAAATTCTGGCCTACTTCTTCGATCGTCTCGGGGGCGCCGACGGCGACGGGAGTGCCGTGGCAGAAGGTTTGGGGGCGCTCGCAGCCAGCAGTCGGCAGCGGGGGAGCCGGGTACGTGACCGCCTGATCCGGACCGTGGCCGAGGCATCAGCCCCGCAACGGCTGGCCATCTTGGCTGCACTCGCCGCTTCCGGACGCCAGGAGGCTGCGGAGGCTATGGCGCAGTGCGCACAGAATCCCGCCGACATCGAGGCCCGGGACGCCCTTCAGTCGATGGGTGAGATCGCTGTGCCCGTGCTAGCCGAAGCCGCGCATGGCGGCGCGGTCTGGGCGGTGCACTCGCTCGGTGTCGTCGGCACACCAGCAGCGGCTGAGCAACTGGCCGGGCTGTTGTGGAGCGATCACGGGTCAACGGCCCGTCATGCCGCCTGGCTCTTGGCTTCGCTGCTGACCTGCCCAGACGTGGAGGAAGACCTCCGTCAACTTGCCAGCCCCACCAGAGCCTCCTCAACCGAGACCTATCCCGCAATCTGGTACCCGTTCACCAACGGGGAACCGGCTAATTCCCCCCTGCCAACAGTCGCAGCCCGGATCGGATACCAACTCGACGCCGGTCACATCACCCACCCTGACCTCCCCGACTGGGGCTTCACCGAGATTCCGGACTGTATTAGGCAACTGGACTTTCGGATAGGTATTCCGGTGGCCGCCATAGGGATCGCAACTGGCTGGCCACGCGGCTCCCTCGAGTTCGACGAGTGGGACAATCTGAACGAACTCACCCGCCAAGCCGCGGACCAAATCCTGCCGCGACACCAGCGTTATGCGACTGCTGCCGCGCTCCCCAGTCTGTCCAGGCCTATTTACGCCCCGGAACTGCTGCACACGGAACAGGCCGCCTTGCCGGAGAGTGCCGATGCGCTCGCGCCACTGCGGGACGGGCTCCTAACGGTTCTGATGGTGCCGCAGGTCTACCGGCGCATCATCGAGCTGCTGCCGTGGCCGGTGCAGGCCCACCTCCTGGCGGCCCTCACCATCCGGGGGCACGCCGACCTCTGGCAGCCTCCGGACCGGCCGGTCAACTGGGACACCTGGAAGGCCGTACGGGACAACCCTCCAGCACCGCGATTGCTGGAGCACCTCACCCGGGGATTCTCCCTGGTAGTTCTGGCCGGTGCGGTGGGGTTGGGTGGGGCGCGATTGGTGGCGAGCGCCCTTGACAGTCACCCGTGGGGTCTCGATGTGCTGCGTCCGTGGGCTCTGGGTCTGTCCGCGGCTGCCTTCGCCCTGCTGCTGGCCATCCTCCTGATCGTCGCAGTGATACCTTCATCCTGGGGGAAGGTGGAGGACAGGCTGGCAGGTATTTTCGCAGGGCTATTCTTTGGCCTGGGCGGGTTTCTGCTGACAATAGCCGTGATGACCCTGATCCAGCTGATCGGTTGGCTACCGATGGTGGCTCTGGGTTTCGTCCTGGCTTGTGGAATCTTCGTGCCGGCTGTCATCGCCCGCCGCCGGCATCGCGCGCGGTCGAACCCCCTACGTGGGTGTCTCGAAGCGGGGGAGATGCTTCGGGCCTCGGGCCTGAGAAGCTAACACAATTCCTGGACTCGCCTGTAGGTGACCACGAAGCAGGCGAGTTTCTGGAAGGGCTCGTGGATGTCTTCGCGGACCTCCCGGCGGAGCCGCAGCCGTCGGAAGCCGTGGATCCAGGCGTTGGTGCGCTCGACCGATGTATGGAGCCGCATTGGCCGCGCTTGACCGTCCGTCCGCGGGAGCCCGCGCTCCGCACCAAGGCGAATCAGGCGAGCCTTGTCCTACCGGTCGGGGCTCCAGTGGAACTCGATCTCGGGGAAGCGGGGGGAGGGGCTGTTCAGCAGGGGGGCCGGGCGGCCGCGCAGGACGTGGTCGAAGTAGCCGCGGGTGTAGGCGCGGGTCAGCTCGGTGGCCCGGGTCGGGGTGATCGTGCCGAGCAGGGCGGCGTAGGCGTCGGCCGGGATGTGCCCGGCCAGGTTGCCGGGGGCCGCGGTGTGCGGGAGGTCGGTGAAGCTGAGGTGGCCGGCGTCGCGCATCCTCAACTGCCGTCCCCAGGCGTTCTGGTGCTCGCGCCAGTGCTGCCAGGTGTCGTGGTCGGGGAGTGCGGTGAGCAGCAGGAAGGGCCGGTCCAGGCCGAGTTCGGGTACCGGTGAGCCGAACAGGCCGCCGTTCAGGTCGAGTCCGGCCGCGAACCGGTCGTCCTGGCGGACGGCCTCGGCGGCGGCCGCGCCGCCCATCGAGTGGCCCAGGACGCCGATCCGCCGGGGGTCGGCGGTGGGCAGGCCGGAGTGCGCGTCGGTCCGGTTTTCGGTCAACTCCGTTGCCACGAAGCGGAGATCGCCGACCCTGGCGGTGATCTCCTTGCGGTCGGCGGCGTCCCAGTCCGCCGGGTCGTCGAGCAGCGCACTGCGTACCAGGCGGCCGTCGGGGAACTCCACGGCGGTCGCGTCGTAGGTGTGGTCGATCGCCGCGACCAGGTAGCCGTGGGCGGCCAGCTCCTCGGCGAGCGCGGTGCAGTTGCTGCGGCCGCCCTTGCGGCCGTGCCCCATCAGTAGGAGCGGTAGGGCGCCGGGTGCGGCGGGCGCGCCGGTGCGGGCGGTCGGGCGGACGGCGGCGATCGTGCCCGGGTCCAGCGGCAGGGTGGTGTCGATGGCGGCGGCCACCCGCGGGGTGGTGTAGGGCGCGCGGGCGCGGCCGGCGGTGCCGAGGGCCGGGTACCAGAGCTGGACCATGAGCTCGCGTGGGCCGGGTATGGGGGCGAACGGGTCCTGGCGGGCGCGGTCGACCAGATGCAGCGAGACCGTGCCGACCGGGCGCCGGAGGGTGGGCGGCGGTAGGTCGATCACGCGCGGCCGGGCGGGGGCGGCCGCGGCGGTGGCCCAGGCGGGTGCGCCGGGCAGGGTGAGCGCGGCGCCGCCCAGCCCCGCGAGTGCCAGCAGTGACCGGCGTGTGATCATCGTCATCCACCCCTGGGATCAGCCGTCCTGACGGAGTATCACCTTAGGTGGACTGGACCAATATGGCCAGGACGGGTCCCGGTTGCCCGGGTCCGGATCGGACGGCCGGCCTGCTGCTGCCCCCCGGTGGCGGTGCAGGGCCGGAGGCCATCCTGTGGACGCGGCCGACGGCGGTGCGGCGCCGCCGCTACCATCGGCGCTCCTTGACGATCTACAGGAGGACCCCATGATCCAGCGGTTCGGTTCGGGCAAGCGCATGAGCGAGGCCGTGGTGCACAACGGCACCGTTTACCTGGCGGGCCAGGTGGCCACGGACATCGACCTGGACGTCGAGGGGCAGACCCGGCAGGTGCTGGCCGCCGTCGACCGGCTGCTGGCGGAGGTCGGCAGCGACAAGAGCAAGGTGCTCCGTGCGGAGATCTTCCTCGCGGACATCGGTGACTTCGCGGAGATGAACCTCGCCTGGGACGCCTGGGTGCCCGCCGGGGCCACGCCCGCCCGCGCCACCGTGGAGGCCCGGCTCTACCGTCCCGAGGTGCTCGTCGAGATCCTCGTGACCGCCGCGGTCTGAGCCGTCGCGAGCCGCGCTCGGCCCGGACACCGGCAGCTGGTGTCCGGGCCCCGATGGGGCGTTACGCGGGCGCGCCCGGGACGGCCCCCCGGGCGGCCGCCTTCTTGATCGCCTCGCGGATCCGGGGGTAGGTGCCGCAGCGGCAGATGTTCTGGATCTGGTCGATGTCCGCGTCGGTGGGGGCCGGGGTGCGGCGCAGCAGGGCGACCGCCGTCATGATCTGGCCGGGTTGGCAGAAGCCGCACTGGGCGACGTCGCACTCCAGCCAGGCCTCCTGGACGGGGTGCAGCGTCTCGCCGTCGGCCAGGCCCTCGATGGTGGTGACCCGGCGGTCGGCGCAGTCCTTGACGGCCCGCGTACAGGGCTGGAACTCCTCGCCGTCCAGATGGCTGGTGCAGGCGCGGCAGACGCCCACCCCGCAGCCGTACTTGGGGCCGGTGACGCCGAGCTTGTCGCGCAGGACCCAGAGCAGCGGCATGTCGTCCGGGGCCTCGACGGTGACCGGTTGCCCGTTGAGGACGAAGGTGTGGCTGGGCATGGTGAGGCTGGGCCCTTCGGGGGTGTCGGTTGGGGTGCGGGGCCCGGGTGCCGGGTCCGGGGGGCGAGGTCAGAAGTCGATCGGGAAGGAGCGGGGGCTGGTGCCGGTCGCCCGCGCGTAGGCGTTGGCGACCGCGGCCGACGCCGCCGGGACGCCCAACTCCCCGGCGCCGCCGGGAGGTCCGCTCGGCGGCATGAGGTGGATCTCGACCGAGGGCGGGCTGTGGCGCTGGTGGGCGTACCGGAAGTCGGCGAAGCTGCCCTCGCGGACGGCGCCGTGGTCGATGTGGTTGCCGGCCTGGAGGATCACCGAGATGCCGTCGATCAGCGCGCCGGTCAGCTGGGCCTCCAGACCGCGCGGGTTGATCACCCGGCCCAGGTCGGCGGCGATCACGGCCTTGGTGACGCGCGGCTGCGCGGGGTCGGTGGCGTCGAGCTCGACCAGGTAGGCGGTGCGGCCCCCGTTCTCGTCGTGGTAGCCGATGCCCTGGGCCTGTCCGGCGGGCATCGGTCGGCCCCACCGGCCGGCCTGGGCGACCTTGTCCAGGACGGCCCGGCCCCCGGTGTCGCGGATCCGGGCCCGGCGGAAGGCGACCGGGTCCTGGCCGAGGCGGCGGGCGATCTCGTCCATCATGATCTCGTCGGCGACCCGGACGGTGCCCGAGTACACCGAGCGCCAGCTGCCGGTGTGCATCTCCAACGGCAGCTCGGAGAGCAGCTGGGTGACGATGCCGACGTTGTACGGGTTCTTCTCGCTGAGCAGGAAGAAGGCCTGGGCGAGGCTGATCCCGGCCACCGACAGGCTGAATCCGGCGGCGGTGAGCGCCTCGCCGAGGCCGTGCCGGAAGTCGGTCTGCACGGTGGCGGCCCGGTGCTCGTAGCTGAGCACCTGGCCGAGCGCGAAGGTGGCACGGACCCGGTGGTGGCTGGCGGGGCGCATCCGGCCGTGGCGCATGTCGTCGTTGCGCGTCCACATCAGCTTGACCGGTCGGCCCGCCGCCCGGGAGATCTGCGCGGCCTCCAGCGCCGCGTCGAAGAACAGCCGGCGTCCGAACGAGCCGCCGCCGCGCACCACGTGGACGGTCACGGCGCCCTGGGGCAGGCCCAGTTCGGCGGCGATGGCCTGCTGGGCGACGATCGGGGTCTGCGAGGCGAACCAGATCTCGGCGCGGTTCGGCCGGACGTCGGCGACGGCCGTCAGCACCTCCATCGGCGCGTGGTTGACGAAGGCGAAGTCGAACTCGCCGTCCACGTACTGGGTGAGCAGCGGCGGGACCAGGAACGGCAGGTGGCTGGCGCGTAGTTGGCGGCGGATGTCGGCGTCGGAGAGGGCGGCCACCGGGCCGGGGTTCCACGAGGTCTGCAGTGCGTCGCGGGCCTTCAGCGCCTGGTCGAAGGTCTCGGCGAGCACCGCGACGCCGCTGGGGATCCGGACCACGCCGAGCACGCCGGGCATGGCGCGGGCGGCGGATGCGTCCAGCGACTTGAGGGTGCCGTTGATGGTGGTCGGGCGGGCGACCACGGTCGGGACGGCGCCCGGGACGGCCAGATCGCCGGCGTACTTGGCGCGTCCGGTGACGATGTCGCGGGCGTCGATCCGACCGGTCGGGCGGCCCACCAGCCGCAGCTGGTCAGGGGTCTTGGGGGTGCTCGGCACGGCCGGGACGGCGATGGCGGCGGCGGCCTCGGCGAGTTCGCCGTAGCCCGCCCGTCGGCCGTCCGGGGCGAGGACGGCGGAGTCGGCGGTGCGCAGGGTGTCGGCGGGCAGCCCCCAGCGGCGGGCGGCGGCGGTGACCAGCCGGGCGCGGGCGGCGGCGGCCGCGGCGCGGACCGGGTCGTACAGCGAGCGCACCGAGTTGGAGGCGCCGGTGAGCTGGTTGAACAGCAGGTCCGGGCGGCCGTCGGAGAGCGGGACGTCGACGTCGGCGAGGCGGGCGTCGAGTTCGTCGGCGACCAGCATCGCGATGGTGGTGGTGAGGCCCTGGCCGACCTCCAGGCGCGGGAGGTACAGCGCGGCCCGGCCGGCGGTGGTGATCTCCAGGACCAGCAGGTGCGCGGTGGGCAGCCCGGCCAGGATCAGCGCGTCGCCGAGGTCGACGATGTCGGGAATGCCGGGCAGGCCGAGCAACTGCGGTGCGGCGGCGGGTGCTTCGGCGCGTACGGCGGCCGGCTGGGCGGCGGCGGTGGCGGGTGCGACGGCGTCCAGGCCGAGCCGGGCGCCGACGGTGAGGGTCGGGGCGGCGAGCAGGTAGGTGAGGAAGCGGCGGCGGCCGGTGGGTGCGCCGGCCGCGGCGGGATCGGCGGACTCCCGCGCGGCGGGTGCCGGCGCGCCGGTGTTCTGCGCGCTGGTGTCCCGGGCGGCGGTGTCCCGTGCGGCGGTTTCCGGCGCGCCGGCGCCGGGTGCGATGGAGGTGCTGATGGGAGAAGCCCTTCGAGCCGATGGCGGCTCCGGCCGGGCGGGTCTGGGCGGCCCCGGCCCCGGTGCCGGATCGCGAACGCGGTTGAGCATAGGAGGGCTCTACTGACGGGTCAACATGGCCGGTTCGCGCGCGATCGGGCAGGTGCTCGAAGCACGGTGCGTGCGCCGCCGGAGCGCCGGACGAGGCGCGGATGGGGCGGGTACGGACGGTGGGGGGCGCGCGACGGGGCGGCCCGCCCCCGCCGAGCTGCCGCGCATGCCGAAGGTTGCGCTGCGTGCTCGCGCGGTGACTTTCGGTGCGTGACGGAGTGATCAAGTCCTTCCCGGTGCAGGGGAGTTCACGAGGTGCAGGGCCTGGAGGAGCCGGCGCACGGCGGGCGGAGGCGGGCCGCTGCGGACGGCGAGGGAGGTGGTGACGGTGAGGTCGGCGAGGGGGCGGTAGGCGACGCGGGGGACCGGGGGCAGATCGGAGACCTGGTAGAACACCGTCCACGACGGGGGGTCGTCCGCGATCTCGGTGAGGGTCTCGCGCAGTGTGGTGAACGGGGGCCCGGGCGGTGGCGGGGTCAGGCCCGCCGCGCGCCAGGCGGCGGTGACCAGCCCGTGGAACGGCGGGTTGTCCGTATGGGGGGCCAACCGCAGGGGGAGATCCGCGAGTTGGGCCAGGCGCAGCGGGGCGCCGTCGCCTGGTCCGGCGAGCGGGTGGGCGGTGGGCAGCGCGGCGTACAGCGGGTCGCTCCACAGCGGGAGCAGGTCCAGGCCGGGGGCGGCGGCCGGGCCTCGGACGAAGGCGGCGTCGAGCGCGCCGGAGCGGACCAGCGCCAGGCGCTGCGTCGGGGCGGCCCGGGTGAGCCGGACCCGCAGCCGAGGGGCGAGTTCGGCCAGCTCGGCCAGCACGCGGTAGAGCCGGTCCCCTGGGCCGTGGACGGCGCCCAGCCGCAGCACGCCCTCGGCGCCGGCGGTGATCTCGGCGGCCACCCGGCGGGTCTGCTCCGCCGCGGCGAGGACGGCGCGGGCCTCGGGCAGCAGGCGCTCCCCGGCGGCCGTCAGCCGGACCCGCCGGGACGAGCGGTCGAACAGGACCAGCCCGAGCTCGCGTTCCAGCCGCTGCACCTGCTGGCTGACCGCGGACTGGACGATGCTCAGCCGCTCGGCGGCGCGGCCGAACCCGCCCTCCTCGGCCACCGCCACCAGGTAGGCCAGCTGCCGCAGCTCCACCGCACCCCCTTCGTCGCCGATGCGCGGGACCGCCGGGTGGGGCGGGCGCACTGCCGTGCCGATCCATCGCGATCGGTGATCGGTGCCATCGCCAACCGGCGCTGGTTCGGGCGGTATTCCCGCGGTCGAATGGGTCCCGGCGCCGGGCGGCGTGATCGCCGGCCTGGCTACCCGCCGACCCGCCTGGCCGTCTACCACCTGAGGAACTGCCGATATGCCGTCCCACCCCGCCCCTGACACCGCCCCCTCGACCCGCCCCGACCCCGGGGAGGCCGCAGTCGTCCGCGCGGCGGGCGCCGAGCTCGTCGCGCTGGCCGCGGGCAGCGCCTTCCACCTGCTCGTCGACGGCGGTGGCGACGGCGGTGGCGGCGGCAGCGCGTTCGGCGCGAACCGCCTGACCCTGGCGGAGGGTGCCGACGGCGCCAGGCCGCACTACCACGCGCTGTCCTCCGAGCTGTTCTACGTGCTGGGCGGTGTGGCGGAGTTCCTGCTCGGCGACCGCCTGACCACCGCCGCCACGGGCGACCTGCTGGTCGTGCCGCCCGGACTTCCGCACGCGTTCGGCGCGGCGCGGGGCAGCACGGCCGACCTGCTGGTGGTGATGTCGCCCGCGGTCGAGCGCTTCGGCTACTTCCGCCACCTCGGGCGGATCGCGGCCGGGCAGGGCACCTTCGACGGCCTGCTCGCCGAACAGGAGCGCTACGACGTGCACTTCACGCACCCCGCGCCCTGGCAGCGGGCCCGCTCCCGCGACGCCGGCTGACGGTGGCGGCCGGCGCGCGGGACCATGGAGGGGTGGACGCCCATCCGACCGACGGCCTCCCGGGCCGCTACGACCTCCCGGGCGTGCTGGACGCCGCCCCGACGCCCCGGACGGCGGTGGCCTGGCTCCCGCCGGCCGGGCTGTGGCCGGTGATCCAGGGGATCCGGCAGGAGTACGACCCGCAGATCCGCCGCTGGCCGCCGCACGTGAACCTGCTGTTCGGCTTCGTCCCCGAGTCCGAGCTCGGCTCGGCCGCGCCGCTGCTGGCCGCCGCGGCGGCCTCGCGAGCGCCGTTCACCGCCCGCCTGCGGGGCGTGCGCAGCTTCCGGCACCGGCACGACGCCACCGTCTGGCTCGACCCCGCGGCCGACGGCCCGGCGCCCTGGGCGGCGCTGTACGACGCACTGGTCGAGCGCTTCCCCCGCTGCCGGGGCCGGGCCGACGGTTTCACCCCCCACCTGTCGCTCGGCCGGACACGCAACCCGCGCGGGCTCGCCGCCGCATGCGCCGCGCGGCTCGGCGCCACCTCGGCGCCGATCGACGAGCTGGTCGTGCTGTCCCGCCGGGGCGAGGGCCCGATGCGGGTGCGGTTGACGGTTGCTCTGGGTACGGGCGAACTGCGGTGGCCACCCCCGCCCGCCGACCTGGAGGAATAGGACCGCCCACGGCGCCACGGGGTCGGCCCCGCCGGAGTGCTCCCGCGCGCGGAGGTGTCGGCGGCGTCTCCTACCATGTCGGGCATGAACGCTGACGGGTCGGACGCAAGACTCATCGACGGCCGATTCGAACTGCTGCAACGGCTCGGTGGCGGAGGCATGGGCCTGGTGTGGCGCGCCCGGGACAACGCCCTGCACCGGGAGGTGGCGCTCAAGGAGGTCCGCCCGCTCGACCCGGCGATCGCGGCCGCCAACCCCGACGGTGCGCGGGAGCTGCGCGAGCGCGTCCTGCGCGAGGCGCGGTCGCTGGCCCGCCTCCAGCACCCCAACGTGGTGATCATCCACCACATCGTCGACACCTCCGAACACCCCCACCCCTGGCTGGTGATGGAGCTGGTCAGCGGCGGCAGCCTGGCCGACCGGCTGGCCCAGGGGCCGCTCACCGTCCCCGAGGCGGCCATGATCGGCCGCGGAGTGCTCGCCGCGCTGCGCGCCGCCCACGCCGCCGGCATCCAGCACCGCGACGTCAAGCCCGGCAACGTCCTGCTGCGGCCCGACGGCACACCGGTGCTCACCGACTTCGGCATCGCCGCCATGCACGACGCCACCGCCCTCACCGCCACCGGCTCGTTGATCGGCTCGCCCGAGTACATCGCCCCCGAGCGGATCCGCGGGCACGACGGCGGCCCGTCCTCCGACCTGTGGTCGCTCGGCATGATGCTGTACGTCGCCGTCGAGGGCCACCACCCGCTGCGCCGCGCCACCACGCTCGCCACCCTCGCCGCCGTGCTCGACGAGCCGCTGCCGCCGCCGGTGTGCGCGGGGGTGCTCGGTCCGCTGCTGTCCGCCCTGCTCGCCAGGGACCCGGCCGCCCGCCCGGACGCCGAGCAGCTCGACCGCGCTCTGGCCGCGGCCGAGTACGGTGCGGGCCCGGTGCCGGGTCCGGCGGCGCCCTGGCCGTCGGCCTCGCAGGCCTCGCCGGGCTCGCCGGGCTCCCCGGTGTCGACCCCCACGCCGTGGCCCACCCCGGGAGCAGCCGCCCCCGGGCCCGTCCAGCACTGGCCGACCGGCGCCTCGGGGACGTTCCCGCCCCCCGGTGTCCCGGGGCACTTCCCGCCGTCCGGTGCCTCGGGGACGTTCCCACCGCCCGGCTTCGGTCCGGTCGACGCGGCGGTCGGCGGGCCCGCCGCCACCGACCCCACCCGGCCGACGTACCCGGCCCCGGCCCGTCGCGGCGGGCGGACGGCGGTGGTCACGGCCTCGGTGGTCGCGGTCGCGCTGACCGGTGTGCTCGCCTGGAACCTCCGCCCCGGGGACGGCACCACCACCACCGGAACCGGCGGTGTCTCGGGCCCGGGGAACCCCGGAGCGAGCCCGGCGTCGACCGTCGGCGCGCCGCCCGCCTCCACCGCACCCGTCCCGACCGAGCCCGCCGCGACGACCTCCACCGCCGACCGGACGGCGGCCCCGCCCGCCACCCAGCCGGACCTGCTGACCCCGGCCGGGGTCCGCGCCACGATCGATGCGATGCGTCCGCAGATGTCCGGAACCAGGATCAAGCAGCTCACCGTCTACCCGACCTACGCGAGCGCCGAGGCGCCGACGGTCGCCGACCCCAAGCTGTACGACCGGCTCAGCTACCGCGACGGCAAGGTCACCCACACGCCGGGCGGCACGCTGAGCTCCAGCGACAAGATGTCCGACCTGCAGAGCTTCGACTGGGAGATCATCCCGGGGGCGCTCAAGAAGGCCCAGGACACGCTGAACGTGCCCAACCCGACCAGCCGTTACCTCATCATCGGACCGGACATCCTCGACGGCACCCCCACCATCAGGGTCTACCTCTCCGACGCCTACGGCGGCGGCTACCTGTCCGTCGACACCAAGGGCACGGTGAAGCGGAGCTACCCCCGCGGTTCCTGACCTGGCCCGACCTGCCCCGGTGCGGCGGGTGGACCGTGCAGGCCGAGGGCGGAGTGGCCCACTGTCAGGAGCTGTGACTGGCCCTGTCGGCTGGTCCACTTGACGCCTAGTCTGGGCGGAGTCGAGTGAACGAGCGGCCGGGGGGCCGCCTCAGCCAGGAGTGCCGTGCCCATGCGTCTTGTCCCGCCCGCCGGACCACAGCGGACCCTGGTCGTCGCCCAGTTGATCAGCGCCGTCGGTGACGGTGCCTACTACACCTGCTCGGCGCTGTACTTCACCCACATCGTGGGCATGTCGGCGACGCGGCTCGGTGTCGCGCTCGCGGTGGCCTGGGCCGTGGGTTCGCTGGCGGGTGTGCCGCTCGGCCATCTCGCCGACCGGCGCGGGCCGCGCGGCACGGCGGTGCTGCTGGCGTTCGCCACCGCGGCGGCCGTCGCCACCTTCCTGGTGGTCCGGTCCTTCGGGCCGTTCCTGATCGCCGTCTGCCTGTACGCCACCGCGCAGTCGGGGCTCACGGCCGCCCGCCAGGCGCTGATCGGCGGACTCGTCGCGCCGTCGGAGCGTACGGAGGTGCTGGCCCGGCTGCAGTCGACGCTCAACGCGGGCCTGGCCCTCGGTGCGGCCCTCGGCGGCATCGCGCTGAGCATCGGGACGAGGGGCGGGTTCCTGGCCGTCTTCGCGGTCGACGCGCTGGGGTTCCTGGCCTGCGGCCTGATCCTGCTGCGGCTGCCCGAGGTCGCACCGGCCGCCGGGCAGACCGCCGGCGGGCCGAGGCTCGCGGTCCTGTCGGACCGGCGGTATGCCGTCGTGGCGCTGGTCAACACGGTGTTGCTGCTGCGGATGCCGCTGCTCAGCCTGGTGATCCCGTTGTGGATCGCGGCGCGGTCGAGCGAGCTCGGCTGGCTGGGCTCGGCGCTGTTCGTGCTCAATACCGGTGCCGTGATGGCCTTTCAGGTCAGGTCGGCCCGCGGTGTCAGCGGACTGCGGTCCGCCTCCCGGGCGGTGCGCGAGGCCGGTGTGCTGCTGCTCGCCTCCTGCGCGGTGTTCGCGCTGTCGGCCGCGGACCTTCCGCTGTGGGGCATGGCGACGCTCCTCGTGGTGGCCGCGACGCTCCAGGTGGCCGGCGAGATGAAGCAGTCCGCGGGCTCCTGGCAGATCGCCTTCGACCTCGCCCCGGCCCACCAGACCGGCCAGTACCAGGGCTTCTTCGGTACGGGCGTGGCGGTGGCGCGCACCCTGGGGCCGCTGCTGCTCACGACGCTGCTGCTGGACTGGGGAGCGCCCGGCTGGCTGCTGCTCGGCGGGCTCTTCCTGGCGGCCGGCTGCGCGATGGGTCCGGCGGTCCGGTGGGCGGAGCGGGACCGCGCCCGGTTCGCACCGGCGGCCGCCGAGGCGCACGCCGTCCCGTCGCCGGTCTGAGAACTGCCGGTAAGGGGCCGCCGGTTCGGGGCGGGCCGGGTGCTTGACGGTGTCATGCCAGGGCCGGGAGGATGCCCGGGTCGCCCGTCCGGTCCGAGGAGAGGGACCCCGTTGGCCGTTCACCCGCCGATCCGCCGAGCTCCGGTCCGCCGAGCTCCGATCCGCCCGCACAGCCCGGGCCGGCTCCGCCGGGCCGCCGCCGTACTGGCCGCCCTCGTTCTCGCCCTCGCCGGCGCCCTGGCCGCGGGCGGCCCCGCGTACGCCGACTTCGGCACCGACTACCACGACCCGGTCACGGCCGTGAAACCGCTGCACCGGCCGGACACCCGCTCCTGCCGGGCCGAGGTGATGCACGACCAGCCGTTCCGCGACGGCTACGGCAACCCGCCCGACACGCCGTACACCGCCACCGTCACCCCGCCCGCCGAGTGCGCCGGACCGTGGTCCGCGGTCGTGCTGGACCTGCACGGGCAGGTGGCGGGGCGCCAGTTCGACCGGCTGTTCTCCGTCCGGATCGGGGGCGTGCAGGTGATGCTCTCCTCCACCCCCGAGCCCTCCGCGGACGGCATCGAGTGGGCCGTCGAACGGGACGTCACCCGCTACGCCCCGCTGCTCACCGGCGACCCGCAGCCGTTCTCCTTCGACCTGGCGAACGTCACCGACGCCACCTACACCGGCGTCTTCCGGATCTCCGCGAGCCTGACCTTCTACACCGCGTCGGCGCGGTGGCCCGCCGCGCACACCGCCGACCGGCTGCTCACCACCGGCCCGTTCGGGCTCACCCAGGCCGCCCCCGCGGCCGCCCGGGAGCTCACCCTCCCGCAGAACCTGGAGCGGCTGACCGCCGAGGTGTACGCCCGCGGCGGCGGCGCCTGCGAGGAGTTCGCCTACGCCTCCGCGCCCGACGAGTTCGTCCGCGCCAACCCCGGCCTCGGGGCCTGCGGCAAGGGCCCGTTCCGCGAGCTGCGGCTCACCATCGACGGGCGGACGGCCGGCGCGGTGTGGCCGTACCCGGTGATCTACACCGGCGGGTGGGACCCGCTGCTCTGGCGGCCGACCCCGGGGATCTTCGCCTTCGACCTGCCCGCCTACCAGGTGGACCTCACGCCCTACGTCGGGCTGCTGCTGGACGGCCGCCCGCACTCCCTGGGGATCGCCGTCAACGCCGCCGAGGCGCAGGGCAACGACGTCTGGACCGGCCAGGTCAACCTCTTCGCCGAGGTCGACCACGGCGCCGCCCGCACCACCGGGCAGCTCACCGAGCACCGGGTCGCCCCGGAGGCCGCCGTCGGCACCGCCCTCACCGACCGGGGCACCGGCAGCGCGGACTGGTGCGTCACCGCCGGCCGGCACGACCTGGCCCGCGGCTGGGTGCAGACCTCGCACGGGCGGATCACCACCGAGGTCCGCGACGACCTCTCGTTCCGCTCGGAGCAGCAACTGCGGGACGGGGGCAACGACCTGACGTTGCACAACCGCACCGACCTCACCCGGACGACCGTCACCTCGGGTGCCGGCCCGCGCCGCACCGCGACCGTCCACGAGGGCGCACCGCTGGACGTGGACTACCGGGTCGCCCGCGACGCGGCAGGCGCGGGAGACCAGTGGACGGTCATGGACCTCGGCTACCACCGGGAGGCCACTACCGCCGTCGGCGCCCGGATCGTCGAACGCTCCACGGTGGACCACACGTTGAGCCCCTCCGCCCACCGGCACGACGGCGACGCCACCGTCCGCACCGGACGCTCGGTCGAGGACTACCGCAGCACCGGCCCCGACGGGCCCTACCACCGCAGCCTCACGATGGTGGACGGCTGGCCGGCGGGCTACTCAGGCTGAACTCGCGATGTCGGTGATCAGCCCGGTTGCGGCCAGGCAGCCGTCGATGAGCCGGGGCCGGTACTGGATCTTCCGTAGGCCGTGTCCGACTGTGCGCACGAGGTGGTCGGGATCGGCGAAGGCGGCCCTTTCCGTCGTCCAGCCCGGGCCGGTAGAGCGGCCGCACTCCCCGCAAGCGGGGGTACCCCCAGCTTCCTCCGT
This sequence comes from Kitasatospora sp. NPDC048239, assembly GCF_043202015.1. NCBI lineage: Bacteria > Bacillati > Actinomycetota > Actinomycetes > Kitasatosporales > Streptomycetaceae > Kitasatospora > Kitasatospora sp. NPDC048239. Next base: position 68,920 of record NZ_JBICZP010000014.1, read on the forward strand.
ACCTCGATCGCCCCGTCGTCGCGTTCGATCGCCCGGCGGACCGGCTGCTGGCACGGCCAGCTGTTGCGCCGCATCAGCTTCCACACGCCCTGGACCGTCCCCCGTGCCGCGGGCGGTGGTCACCCGCACCGCCCGCGGTACTGCGCAACGCCTCACCCCCGTCGCGCCGATTTGTCGTCAGGTTCGGTCCATTCACGCCAGATCCTGCTCCCGGCACGGTATTCAGCCAAAGGATCTTCGGTGCGTACCAGGTCTTCCCCTGCTGATCGTGGACTGCCAGGCTGGGCCCGATTCTGTAGAAACGGAGGAGATTCCTTGTCCCGCATATCCACACTTGCAGCAGCGGCCGCCTGTGCCCTCGCACTCGTCGCCGGCACCGCCGGCGCGGTGTCGGCTGCGCCGACGGACCAGGCACCCGGGGTGGCCGCGGCGGCCGCCGCGGAGAAGGTCGACCCGGTCAACTGGACGCCCTGCAACCCCGACCCCTCCAAGCCGGACCCGAAGATCTACGACTGCGCCGTCTACCCGGTGCCGCTCGACTACGACCACCCCAAGGGCGAGAAGATCGGCATCGCCATGATGCGCCGCCGGGCCGGCGACCCGGCCAAGCGGATCGGCTCGCTGTTCCTCAACCCCGGCGGCCCGGGCGGCAGCGGCTACCTGTGGGCGACCACCGCCCGGTTCGACCCCCAGGTGCAGGACCGCTTCGACCTGATCGGCTTCGACCCGCGCGGGGTCGCCCGGAGCAACCCGCTCCGGTGCTTCAAGACCGCCGAGGAGTCCGACGCCATCACCGGCCGGATGACCGGGGTGCCCGTCACCCGGGCGGAGGTCGACGAGACGCTGGACGCCACCGAGGACTACACCGACGCCTGCAGCCGCAACGCCGGCCCGCTGATCGAGCACATGTCGACCATCAACGTGGTCCGCGACCTCGACCGGATGCGCCGGGCCGTCGGTGACGCCAAGCTCAACTTCGCCGGGTTCTCCTACGGCACGCTGATCGGTGCCACCTACGCGGGCATGTACCCCGACAAGGTGCGCGCGCTGATCATCGACGGCAACGTCGACCCGCAACTGCGGCTGCACAACGGCCTGGAGTACGACCGGCAGCGTGCGGACGGGTTCGAGATCGCCCTGGACGAGTTCCTGAAGCGCTGCCAGGCTGCCGGCGCCCCGCGCTGCGCCTTCGGCGAGGGCGACACCCGGGCCAGGTTCGACGCGATCCGCGACCACCTGCGCACCAGCCCGGTCACCCTGCCGGACGGCTCGCAGGTCACCCTGAGCAGCTTCACCAGCCAGGTCGCCAACGCCCTCTACGCGCAGAGCCGGCTGGCGCCGCTCGCCGTGTCGATCCAGGCGCTGGACCAGGCGATCCAGCCGCGGACCGCCTCGCTGGCGGCCGCGCCGTCCGTGGACGCGGCGAAGGTGCTGACGCAGACCGTCCCGGCGGCGCTGCGGGAGGCCCCGGCCGACACCCCGTACACCACCGACGACTCCTACTACGGGGTCAACTGCCAGGACAAGCCGTACCCGTCGAACACCCGGGTGTTCGCGAACGTGGCCAAGTCCTGGGAGCGGGAGTCGCCGACCTTCGGCCGGTACCAGGCCTTCGACGCGCCCGCGTGCGCGAGCTGGCCGGCCCCGGCGCGTGACGCCGAGCGGTACTCCGGCCCGTGGAACCGCCGGACGGCGAACCCCGTCCTGGTGATCGGCAACCTCTACGACCCGGCCACCCAGTACAAGTTCGCCCAGCGCATGCAGCAGCAGCTGGGCAGCGCCGTGCTGGTCAGCGTCGACGCGATCGAGCACTGCGCGATCGGCCGCAGCAAGGCGCTGAACACGCTGGTCACCTCGTACCTGGTGGACGGCAAGGTGCCCGCGTCCGGCCAGCTCCTGCGGCCCGACGCCGAGATCTTCCCGTCGGTCGCCTGACGCCGGCCCACTCGGCGTGATGCCACGGCGGAGGGGGAGCGGCCCGCGGTCGCTCCCCCTCCGCCGCCGTGTGCGCAGGGCCGACCCCGTCGGGAGGCGGGGGCCGAACGGCGGGTGCGAATCCGGACAGCTGGCCTGTTGTCATGTCCCGATTAGACGCCATGTTACTTTTGGGTAATCTCAGGGGGTCCCACGGGTGAACCGCCCGCCGCTTCCTGAAGGAACATCACGTGCACCTCCACCGGTCCCGCCGTCCCGGCCGCCTCCTGCGGTCCGCCCTGGCCACCGCCGCCGCCTCCGCCCTGCTCGCCGTCGTCCCGGCCGTCCCGGCGCAGGCGGACCCCGCGCCGGCCACCGGCTCCGGCGGTGCGAGCACCGAGGGGACCCCGCACCTCGACGCGGTCGAGAGCGTCCTGCGCCAGGTGTCGCCGGGCCTGGAGGGCACGGTCTGGCAGCGCACCGAGGGCAACAGCCTCGACACCCCCGCCGGCGACCGGGCCGGCTGGCTGCTGCAGACCCCGGGCTGCTGGGGCGACGCCGCCTGCGCCGACCGGCCCGGCACCCGCGCGCTGCTCGACCGGATGACGGCGGACATCGCCGGCGCCACCCGGACCGTCGACGTCTCCACCCTCGCGCCCTTCCCCAACGGCGGCTTCGAGGACGCGCTGGCGGCCGGGCTGAAGGCCTCGGCCGCCGCAGGCCACCGGCTCCAGGTGCGCATCCTGGTCGGCGCCGCGCCGATCTACAACGCCAACATCCTGCCGTCCCGCTACCGCGACGAGCTGCTCGCCAGGCTCGGCCCCGCCGCGGGCTCGGTGACCCTCAACATCGCCTCGATGACCACCTCGCGCACCGCGTTCTCCTGGAACCACTCCAAGCTGGTGGTGGTGGACGGCCGCAGCGTCATCGCCGGCGGCATCAACGGGTGGAAGGACGACTACCTCGACACCGCGCACCCCGTCTCGGACGTCGACCTCGCCCTGACCGGCCCGGCCGCCGGCTCGGCCGGCCGCTACCTGGACACCCTGTGGGCCTGGACCTGCCAGAACACCGGCCTGTTCGACAACGCCTGGTTCGCCTCCTCCGACGGCGGCGCCTGCCGGCCCTCGATCGAACGCGAGCTCAACCCGGCCGCCCCGCCCGCCACCGGCACCGTCCCGGTCCTCGCCGTCGGCGGCCTCGGCGTCGGCATCAAGGCCGAGGACCCCGCCTCGCCCTACCGCCCGAGCCCGGTCGCGGCCGCCTCCGACACCCGCTGCGGCCCGCTCACCCTGCACGACAACACCAACGCCGACCGGAACTACGAGACGGTCAACCCCGAGGAGAACGCGCTGCGGGCCCTGGTCCAGAGCGCCCGCAGCCACATCGAGATCTCCCAGCAGGACATGAACGGCACCTGCCCGCCGCTGCCCCGCTACGACGCCCGGCTGTACGACGCGCTGGCCGCCAAGCTCGCGGCCGGCGTCAAGGTGCGCATCGTGGTCAGCGACCCGGCCAACCGCGGCGCCGTCGGCAGCGGCGGCTACTCGCAGATCAAGTCCCTCTCCGAGGTGAGCGACGTCCTGCGGGCCCGGCTGACCGCCCTCACCGGCGACCCGGCGAAGGCCTCGGCGGCGCTGTGCGGCAACCTCCAGCTCGCCACCTTCCGCGCCGCCCCGACCGCGACCTGGGCGGACGGCCACCCCTACGCGCTGCACCACAAGCTGGTCGCGGTGGACGGCTCGGCCTTCTACATCGGTTCGAAGAACCTCTACCCGGCCTGGCTCCAGGACTTCGGCTACATCGTCGAGGACCGGGCGGCCGCGGCCCGGCTGGACCGCGACCTGCTGGCCCCCGAGTGGCAGTACTCCCAGGCCACGGCCACCGTCGACTGGGCCACCGGCAGCTGCCGGGCCTGACCGCCGCCACGCCGGGCCCGGTCTGCCGTCACGTCGGACCGGGGCCCGGTCACCCCCGGCCCTGGCCGGGCGGCGGGCCGGGGAGCCGGACGAACGGCTGGTTGAGGTGGGCGGTGGCCAGCACCGCGCGGGTGCGGCGGGCCTCGGCCAGCAGCTCCTCGCGGCTGCGCCGGGCGAGCTCAGGGTCCAGCTCGTAGGCGTACGCCACCGCCGGGTCCGCCAGTTGGACGGCGTGCACCAGGACGTCCCCGGTGACCACCAGCCGGTGCCCGCCGCCCTCGACCAGGAGCGACTGGTGCCCCGGGGTGTGGCCCGGGGTTGGCAGCAGGGTGAGCACGTCGCAGGCCGGCCCGGGACCGGGCAGCCGGAGCCGGCCGTCCACCTCCCGCAGCAGCCCGGCCCGGCGCAGCGGCGCCACCACGTACGTCATCGCCGTCCTGGTCTCGGCGAGCGCCGCGACCTCGGCCCGCTGGACGAGGTACCGGGCGTTGGGGAACACCGGGGTGCCGTCGGGCAGCACCGACCAGCCGTAGTGGTCCTCGTGCAGATGGGTCAGCACCACCGTGGTGACGTCGCCCGGGGCGATTCCGGCGGCGGCCAGCACCTTCGGCAGCCGCCCCGGGACCGGCGCCCAGCCGGAGGCGGGGCTCCCGGCCGGGCCGACCCCGGTGTCCACCAGGGTGACCCGGCCGCCCGGGCCGCGGACGGCGTAGCAGCGGAAGTCCAACTCCCAGGTTTCGCCCGGCCCGAAGGCCGCCGGGTCGAGCTCCCGGGCGCGCCGCCAGTGTGCCGCGCCGGCGGTCGGGAACGCCGCCTGGCGGGTGCCGGGGAAGGGCCCGTGGGCGTCGAGCAGCGCCAGGACCTCGAACCGGCCGAGCTGCCGGGCCGCCACCAGGCCCCCGGGCACGGCGGCGGCCTGGTCCGGGTGGACCCGGTCCGCGCCGGCCTGGTCCGCGCGGGCCGGGCGGCCGGTGAGGCTCCAGAGGGAGGCCGTGCCGGCGGCCGCGGCCGCACCGCGCAGCACCTGGCGGCGGCCGGGTCGGCCGGGTCGGGCGTGCTGATGGTTCACCGGGGCTCCTTCGCGAGGGAGAGGTCGGAGTCGGACACCCGGCGCCCCGTCCCCCGTACGGGGCGCCGGTCCGACCATGCTCGCGTCGGCGGCACGTCCGCGGCTTGTAGGTTCTTGCGCGATCGGAGACCAGCCGCGCAAGCGGCTGAATCCACCAACCGGCGTGCGACTCCCAGCCGGTGGCACCCGCGCGCAGGCGGCGACAGCCCTGCCGGGCGGCGGTAGGGTGCGCCCATGCCGGTCGAACGCAGCTGTCTGCTGAGCGGTGACGACCTCTACGTCGCCGATGTGCACTGCCAGGACCCGCCGCACGGCTGGACGGAGCTGCGCCCGGCCCCCGTCTTCGGGCTGGTCATGGTGCGCCGGGGCCTCGTCCGGGGGCGGGCCGACGGAGTCGAGCAGCTGCTCGACCCGGCCAGCGTCTACGTCGAACGGCCGGGCTGCGAGCAGCAGTTCGCGCACCCGTGCGGCGGTGACGCCTACACCGAGATCGTGCTCTCCGAGCCGCAGCTGGCCTCCCTGCTGGGCGGCGACCCGGTGGTGCCGCAGGGGCTGGTGTTCACCACCCCCGAACTGGCGCTGGAGCAGCGGCTGCTCACCGCCCGGGCCAGGGCGCACGCGGACGCCTTCGAACTCGCCGAGCGCGCCCTGGGGTTGGTCGGCCGGGTGCTGGCCGGGCTGGCCCCGGAACGGGCCGCGAGCGGCCTGCCGGTCCGGACGGCCGCCCGCCGACGGCTGGTGGACGGCGCCCGCGCGGCCCTGGCCGCCGAGCCCGGACTCGGCCTGGCGGAGCTCGGCCGGGCCGTCGGCTGCTCCCCGCACCACCTGAGCCGGGTCTTCCGGGCCACCACCGGTGAGGGCCTGGCCCGCTACCGCAACCGCCTGCGGGTCACCCGGGTGCTGGAGCGGCTGACCGAGGGCGAGGCGGAACTCGGCCTGCTCGCCCACGAGATGGGCTTCGCCGACCAGGCGCACATGACGCACGTGGTCCGCCGGGCTGCCGGTCTGCCGCCGGGCAGGCTGCGGGCGTTGCTGAGGGCGGTCCCGTAATCGACCCGAAGGGTGTGCCGCGGGTTGATCGTCCCGGGGAGGGCGGCCCGCTGTGCAGCGCCGCCGGTCCCTGAGACGGCAGTACGGACCCGGGCCGGTAGGCGGGGATGCCGGCTCGCCGACGGCACCAGGCCGAGTCAGTGGCGCGGACGGCAGCCGTCGAACACGACTCCGAGAGCCCGGTCCCGCAGCTCGGGTTCCCACCGGTTGCGCTCCGCCGCCGTGCACGAGGCTCCGAGCAGGGCCAGCACCTCGGGGATGTGCAGGTCGTTGCGCACCGCACCCGCCTGCTGGGCGCGGATCAGAAGCGCCTCGACGGCGGACCGCACGGCGCTGCCGGACTCCGGCAGGCCTGCCTTGACGTCGATCCCGGCGTCGGCGAGGGCATCGGCCATGGCCTTCATCCGGCTTGCGTTGTCGACGATTTCGGTGAAGAAGCCGAAGAACGCGGCACCTGCGTCCTCCACCTGGCGCAAGGCCGCCGCGCGTTCGGTCAGGCGCTGCATCCGGTCGAGGAGAATCGCTTCGTAGAGTGCCTCCCGGGTGGGGAGGTGCCGGTAGATCGTGCCGAGGCCGACGCCCGCCCCCTGCGCGACGGCTCTCATCGACGCGGCGTCCCCGTCGCGGGCCAGGGCGGCCTCGGCGCAGTGCGTGGGCGGCCGGTCAGGCGAACGGTACGGAGAGCGCCGCGAGTTCGGCCGGGTCGAGGGTGAGCCCGGCGGCCGCGGCGGAGTCCCGGATGCTGGCCGGGCGGCGTGCGCCGGGGATCGGGACGACGACCGGCGACAGGGCCAGCAGCCAGGCCAGGCCGACCTGTTGGGGCGACACGCCGCGCTCGGCGGCGATCCGATGGAACGCGGTGCCGACGGCGGCGGTGTCCGACGGGTCGTCCAGGACGCTGCGCGACAGGCCGCCGAGCGGGCTCCACGGCAGGAAGGCCAGGCCGAGTCGTTCGCAGAGCCTCAGCTCCGGCTCGGCGGTGCGGACGGCCGGGGAGAAGCGGTTCTGCACCGCGACCAGGCCGGCGCCGAGGATCTCCCGGGCGGTCAGGATCTGTGCCTCGTCGACGTTGGAGACGCCCGCGGCGCGGATCTTCCCGGCCTCCAGCAGCTCGCGCAGGGCGCCCACCGACTCGGCCCACGGCACCCTCGGGTCCGGCTTGTGCAGCTGGTAGAGGTCGATCGCCTCGACGCCGAGCCGGCGCAGCGACCCCTCGCAGGCCTGCCGGAGGTGCTCGGGCCGGCCGTCGACCGTCCAGGAGCCGTCGCCGGGCCGGCCGCGGCCGCCCTTGGTGGCGACCAGCACGGCCGCGCGGTCGGCGGCGGGCCGGGCGGCCAGCGCGCGGGCCACCAGGCGTTCGTTGTGACCGTCCTCGTCGGCGTGCCAGTGGTAGGAGTCGGCGGTGTCGAGCAGCGTGACACCGGCGTCGAGCGCGGCGTGGAGGGTGCCGAGCGCGGCCTCCTCGTCCGGGCGCCCCTCGACCGAGAGCGGCATCGCGCCGAGTCCGATCGCGCCGACCGGGGTACCGCCGACGGTCCGCTGCGGCAGCCGGGTGGGGAGGGGGAGGGTCATCTCAGACCGCCTTTCGAGGCCGGGTGGGGAGGGGGGAGGTCATCTCAGGCCGCCCGTCGGGCGCCGGCGGCGGCCTCGTCGACGGCCGCGGGCAGCCAGTCGGCCGTCCGGGAGAACCGCAGGCCGAGGGCGACGGCGCGCCGGTCGTCCATCGGGTACCAGCGGTCGAAGGAGAACGGCGAGGCGTCCGCGCCGACGGCCGGCCTGAACCGCGCGGTGGTGCCGAGCCGCTCGGCGACCAGCCCGCCGAGCGCGACCGCGTCGAGCGGGTCCGCGGAGCAGGCGTTCACCGGGCCGACGGCGTCGGAGGCGGCGACCAGGGCCAGGGCGGCGGCGATCTCCTCGTGGTGGACGAAGGAGGTCGGCTGCGGGTGCTCGTGCACCGCGACCGGGCGGCCGGCCGCGATCAGTCCGGTGTAGTGCGCCAGCCGGCCGGTGAAGTCCCGCTCGCCGCCGCCGAGGACGTGGGCGCTGCGCACGCTCGCCCAGGAGAACGGCGGGTCCTGGGCGAGCACCGCCTCGGCCTGCCGCTTGCCCTCCGCGTACGCCGTCGCCTCGTCGAAGTGCCGGGCGAGCGCGTTCGGGTCGTGCCAGGGCAGGCCGGCGGCGACCGGCCAGCGGGCCGGGTCGACGGTCTGCTCGGCCACCGGCACGCCCGGGACGGTGCGCACCAGCGGCGAGGTCGCCGGGTCGTACACCTCCATGGTCGAGGTCATCACATAGCGGTCGGTGCGGTGGTCGAACACCCGGCGGGCCACGGCGGCCTGGGCGGGCGTGTAGAGCACCTGGTCGATCACCGCGTCGAACGTGCGGCCGCCGAGCGCGGCGGTCAGCGCGGCCTCGTCGGACCGGTCGGCCAGGACGTGGTCGACGCCGGGCGGGGGCGGCCCGGAGCCGCGGTTGACCAGGGTGACGCGGGTACCGGAGTCGCGAAGCAGGGTGACCAGGTGCAGGCCGAAGTAGCGGCTTCCGCCGATGACGCAGACGTTTTGCATGACCCCCACCCTGTCGTCGTATGGTCATCACCGGAACTACCGACTTACTGAACGGGTCATCAGCGAAACTGTTGACCGGGGGAGCGCGATGATCGACGTCCGACGGCTCGGGGTGCTCCAGGCGGTCGCCGAGCACGGGAGCTTCAACCGGGCGGCGGCGGCCCTGCTGCTCACCCCCTCCGCGGTGTCGCAGCAGGTCGCGGCGCTGGAGCGGGGGCTGGGAACGACGGTGGTGGAGCGCTCGACCCGCGGGGTGCGGCTGACCGAGGCCGGACGGCTGCTGGTGGAGGCGTCCACCGCGATCTCCGCCGAACTGCGGAACGCCCAGGAGCGGATCGGCCGGCTCGGCGCGACCCGGCCCCGGCTCACCCTCGCCACCTTCACCAGCGGCGGGCGGCACCTGCTGCCGGTGGCGCTGGCCCGGTTCGCGGCCGAGCACCCGGAGGTCGAGCTGCGGATCGTGGAGCGGGAGCCCGAGGACAGCCTGCCGATGGTCCGCGAGGGCACCGCCGACCTCGCCCTCGCCTACCACTTCGACGGCCCGCTGCCGGTGCTCCCGGGGGACCGCTCCGGGCTGGACTGGACGCCGCTGATGGACGACCCGCTCTCGGTGGTGCTGCCGGACGGGCACCGGCTGGCCGGCCGGGAGGACCTGGAGCTGGCCGAACTCGCCGACGAGCGCTGGGTCCTGGGCTGCCTGAAGACCGAGGCCTTTCTGCACCGGCACGCGGCCCTGGCGGGCTTCGAGCTCCGGGTGGCGGGCTCCACCACCGACTACTTCTTCGCCCGCTCGCTGGTCGCGGCCGGCGTCGGCGTCTCGCTGGTGCCGCACGTGGCGCTCGCACCGGCACTGCCCGGGACGCGGGCGGTGCCGGTGCGGCCGCCGAGCCCGGCCCGCCACTTCGGGATCGCGCTGGCCCGGCGCGGCCGCCCGCAGCCCTACGCCGAGGCGCTGGCCCGGCTGCTGGGGGAGCAGGCCGCCCCCGAGGCCCGGCTGCCGGGGGAGCAGGCCGCCCCCGAACGGTCCGCCGGTACCTGAGTCCGGAGCGGGTCCGCGGACGGTCTACGATGATGCGTCGCGTTCTTGTTGTGTCCCCTTCACCTGAAGGATGCTCAGGCGCACCATCCTTCTGCCCGGGCGGGGCGACCGCCCATCGAACCTCCGACAAGGGGACAGCCACCCGTGAACGCACGCCGCACCTTCGCCGGCTCCCTCGCCGCCGGCCTGCTCGCCGCCGCCGCCCTGATCTCGGTGCAGTCGGCCGACGCCGCGACCGGGCCCGGTGAGCTGCCGTTCGGCTCGGCCACCACCGTCGGCCTGCACAACGCCTACGACCCGGCGGCCTTCGGCTACCTCGCCCAGGGCCTCGACACCGGCACCGGCATGATCGAGCTGGACGCCTGGACGGACACCATCACCAAGGAGTGGAAGGTCAGCCACTCCAACCCGCTCGGCAACGCCAACAACTGCGTCACCGCGAGCACCCCCGCCCAGCTCTACACCGGCGGCGCCAACAAGAACCTGGAGACCTGCCTGGACGACGTCCGGGTCTGGCTCGGCGCCCACCCCGGGGCCGGCCCGCTGGTGGTCAAGCTGGAGCTCAAGGGCGGCTTCGCCGCCAACCGCGGGATGGGCCCGGCCCAGCTCGACTCGCTGATCGCCGGGCACCTCGGCTCCGCCGTCTTCCGCCCCGCCGACCTGCTCGCCAAGCCCGGAGGCGGCGCCTACCCGACCGCCGACGAGGCGGCCAAGGCCGGCAACTGGCCGTCCCGGGCGGCGCTGGCCGGGCGGGTGCTGGTGTACGTGATCCCCGGCACGGTCGAGGAGGGCAATCCCTTCGACACCCTGCACACCGACGTCGAGTACGGGCGGCACCTGCGGGACCTGGCCGCCGCCGGCCGGATCGGCGACGCCCAGGTCTTCCCCGCCGTCCACGGCGCGGCCGCCGGGGACCCGCGCGGCAAGTACGGCGAGGCCGCGATCCGCCCGTGGTTCGTGCTCTTCGACGGCGACGCCGCCACCTACACCGGCGGTGGGATCGACACGGGCTGGTACGACAGCCGGCACTACCTGCTGGTGCTGACCGACGCCCACAACGTCGCGCCGGCGATCAGCGCCACCGACCCGACCGTCGACCAGGCCCGCAGCCGCACCGAGCAGCTGGCCCGCGCGCACGCCAGCATCGTCTCCAGCGACTGGCGCAGGCTCCCCGCCGTCCAGTCCCTGGTGCTGGCCCGCGGCTGACCGTCCCGGCCCGGGCCCCTCGCCGCGTCGCCTCGTCCTCGTAGGGGGAGGCCGCCGACTCCGCGAGGGGTCCGGGCCGGTGCCGCCCCACTACGATGAGGCCATGAGCGGCAGCCTTCAGCTATCAGGTGCACATCAGGTGCAACAGCGCGACGCCGCCGAGCGGCTGGACACCGCCGCCGGCATCCTCGCACTGCTCGCCGACCGCACCCGGCTGGCGCTGTTGCAGCGGCTGGGCGAGGGCGAGGCCGATGTGACCACTCTGACCGAGGCGTGCGGTGCCGCCCGGCCGTCGGTCAGCCAGCACCTCGGCAAGCTCCGGCTGGCGGGGCTGGTCACCGCCCGCAAGGACGGCCGCCATGTCGTCTACGCGCTGCGCCACGGCCACCTCCGACGCCTGGTCAACGAGGCGCTGAACGTCGCCGACCACCAGATCAGCGGGCTGCCCCCGCACGACTGACCCGCCCTGCTCCGCTGCCGCCTCATCGGCCCACCGTTCGTCCCCGGCCGGCGGCCCCTGCAACAGGTGCACGGGTACGTACATGTTGTCCTATGCTGGATCCGCCGTCCTGCCACGCCGAGTCCGAGCGGGGTCCCCCGATGCTGTCCGTCCTGCGCGACCGCGCGTATCTGCACCTGTTCACCGCGCACCTCCTCGCCCTGGTGGGCACCGGGCTGGCGACGGTCGCCCTCGGGCTGCTCGCCTACGACCTCGCCGGCGCGGACGCCGGAGCGGTGCTGGGCACCGCGCTGGCGATCAAAATGACCGCCTATGTCGGGATCGCCCCGCTCGTCACCGCGCTGGCGCACCGGATCCCGCGCCGCCGTCTGATGGTCGGTTCGGACCTCACCCGGCTCGCCGCCGCGCTCGCCCTGCCCTTCGTCACCCAGATCTGGCAGGTCTACGGCCTGGTGTTCGTCCTGCAGTGCGCCTCGGCGGCCTTCACCCCGGCGTTCCAGTCGGTGATCCCCGAGGTGCTGCCGAAGGAACGCGACTACACCCGGGCGCTGTCCCTCTCCCGTCTGGCGTACGACACGGAGAGCCTGGTCAGCCCGCTGCTCGCGGCCGCGCTGCTCACCCTGGTCGGCTACCACTGGCTGTTCTGGGGCACCGCCGCGGGCTTTCTCGGCTCCGCCGCGCTGGTCGCCACGGCCGTCCTGCCCGGGGCGGTACCGGCCGAACACCCCGCCACCGACGGCGTGTTCACCCGCGCCGCCCGGGGCGCCCGGCTCTTCCTGGCGGTGCCGCGGCTGCGGGCCATGCTCGCCCTCGACCTCGCGGTCGCCGCCGCCGGTGCCATGGTGATCGTCAACACCGTGGTGTACGTCCGTGACCGGCTGGACCGCCCGGCCGGCGACGTTGCGCTGGCGCTCGGCGCCTACGGCGCGGGCTCCATGGCCGTCGCCCTGCTGCTGCCGAGGGTGCTGGACCGGGTGGCCGACCGGGCTGTGATGCTCCCGGCGGCGTTCGCCGTCGTCGCCCTGTTCGCGGTCCTCGCGGCCATCACCCAGGCGGGCCCGGCCGCTTGGCGCTGGCCCGCCCTGCTGGCGGTCTGGGCGGCCTTCGGCGCGGCCGGCTCGCTCATCCTGACCCCCACCGGGCGGGTCCTGCGCGACTCGGTGGCCGCGGCGGACCTGCCCGCCGTCTTCGCCGCCCAGTTCTCCCTCTCGCACGGCTGCTGGCTGCTCACCTACCCGCTGGCCGGCCGGCTCGGCGCCGCGGCCGGGCTCACCGCGGCGGCGGCCGTTCTCGGCGCGCTCGCGCTCGCCTCCGGCGTGCTGGCGGCCCGCACCTGGCGTCCGATCCCGTCCGGGCCCGGCCCGGTGGCGGCACTGCCCGCCCCCGACCGGCGGGACGCCGCCGCGACCAACTGACGGAACGCCCCGCGACCGGCCGGCGGCGCACGCGCGGACCGCCCCGGCGTCAGGGGCGTTGGGGCGGCCCGGCGTTCTCCCGCCGCACCCGGGCCGCGGGTGCCGGGGGGTGGTGGGCGCGCTCGCGGAGCGGCATAGTAGGTTTCTCTTCGGAACTGACTTGGTCTCGAAGGGGAACTCACGATGTCGCAGCAGACCTGGACCGCCGTCGACGACTACTTCAACGACCTGCTGGTCGAGCAGGACGCCGCCCTGCTGGCCGCCGTCGAGGACAGCGCGGCGGCCGGCCTCCCGCCGCACCAGGTGGCGCCCAACCAGGGCAAGCTGCTCAACCTGCTCGCCCGCGTCCACGGCGCCCGCCGGATCCTGGAGATCGGCACCCTCGGCGGCTATAGCACCATCTGGCTCGCCCGCGCGCTGCCCGAGGGCGGGCGGCTGATCACCCTGGAGGCCGACGAGCGCTGCGCGGCCGTCGCCGGCGCCAACCTCGCCCGGGCCGGCCTGGCGGACGTCGCGGAGGTCCGGGCCGGCCGGGCGCTGGACACCCTGCCGCTGCTGGAGCAGGAGCAGGCCGGGCCGTTCGACCTGGTCTTCATCGACGCCGACAAGCCCGCCAACCCGGACTACCTGGACTGGGCGCTGCGGCTGACCAGGCCGGGCAGCCTGATCATCGGCGACAACGTCGTCCGGGACGGCGCCGTCACCGACCCCGCCAGCGACGACCCGCGGGTCCAGGGCGTCCGCCGGTTCACTGAACTCGTGGCCGCCCACCCGCGGTTGACGGCCACCGCGGTGCAGACGGTGGGGGAGAAGGGCTACGACGGCTTCGTGCTCGCACTCGTCACGGCCTGAGGCCGGCCCGCGGCGGGTGCTCAGACCCGCCGCAGGGCGCCCTCGGCGCGCAGGTCGGCCAGGGTCGGGTAGCCGTCCACCGCCATGATCAGGTCGGCCTCGGCGAGCAGCGAGCGCAGGACGTGGACGACGCCGTCGGCGCCGCCGAGGGCGAGGCCGTACGCGTACGGGCGGCCGATGCCGACGGCGGCGGCGCCCAGCGCGAGGGCCTTGACCACGTCGGCGCCGGTCCGCACGCCGGAGTCGAAGAGCACCGGCAGGCCGGCGGCGGCCTCGACCACGGCCGGCAGCGCGTCCAGGGCGGGGAGTCCGCCATCGGCCTGGCGGCCGCCGTGGTTGGAGCAGTAGACGCCGTCCACGCCGCCGTCCCGGGCGCGCCGGACGTCCTCCGGGTGGCAGATGCCCTTGAGGATCAGCGGCAGCCGGGTGATCGAGCGCAGCCAGGCGAGGTCGTCCCAGGTGAGCGGGTTGCCGAAGAGGCCGACCCACTCGGCCACGGCGGCCTGGAGGTCCTCCTCGGGGGCCTTGGCCAGCCGGGCGCGGAACACCGGGTCGGAGGTGTAGTTGGCCAGCGCCTGGCCGCGCAGCTGGGGGAAGTTGCCGACCGCCAGGTCGCGCGGGCGCCAGCCGGTGACCCAGGTGTCCAGCGTGACCACGATCCCGCGGAAGCCGGCCGCCTCGGCGCGGTGCACCAGACTCTCGGCGAGCGCCCGGTCGGTGGGCGTGTAGAGCTGGAACAGGCCCGGGACGTCCCCGAGTTCGGCGGCCACCTGCTCCATCGGGTCGACCGTGAGGGTGGAGGCGATCATCGGCACGCCGGTCCGGGCGGCGGCCCGGGCGGTGGCGAGGTCCCCGTGGCCGTCCTGCGCGCAGAGCCCGATCACCCCGATCGGTGCCAGGAACAGCGGGGAGGGCAGCTCCAGTCCGAACAGCCGGACCGAGAGGTCCCGTCGGGCGGCGCCGACCAGCATCCGGGGCACCAGGCCCCAGCGCCGGAACGCGGTGACGTTGGCCCGCTGGGTGTGTTCGTCGCCCGCACCGCCCGCCACGTACGAGCGGATCGACGGCGGGAGCGCCGCCAGCGCCGCGGCCTCCAACCCGGCGAACTCCAGCGGGTACTTCGGCAGGACGCCGAACAGGCCGTCGAAGTAGATCTCGTTCTGGTAGTCGCCGAACTGCCGGGTCATCGCGGGCCGCCGTCCTGTCGCCGGTGACGGCCGGGCGGGCCGCCCCCGGGGTCGTCCCCCGGGCATGGTGTGCACCACCATGCCCGGGAGGACGGCCGGTTGACCATGGTGCGGGCGCGGCCGGGGTGCCGCGATTTCAGAGCTCGGACAGCGGGACGGCCGGGTCGGCGAGGGCGTCCGGGTCCACCGCCCGGCCGGAGCGCACCAGTTCGCGGATCGGGTCGGTGACGTCCCAGACGTTGACGTTCATCCCGGCCAGCACCCGGCCGTCGGCGAGCCAGAAGGCGATGAACTCCCGGGTGGCCGGATCGCCCCGGAAGACCACCCGGTCGTAGCCGCCGGGCTCCACGTAGCCGGTGTACTCCATGCCCAGGTCGTACTGGTCGGTGAAGAAGTACGGGACCCGGTCGTACACCGCGTCCTGGCCGAGCATCGCGCGGGCGGCGGTCTGCGGCTGGTTGAGCGCGTTGGCCCAGTGCTCGACCCGGATGTGGCGGTCGAACAGCGGGTGGAAGGCGTTGGCGACGTCGCCCGCCGCAAAGACGTCCGGGTCGGAGGTGCACAGGTGCTCGTCCGTCCGGACGCCGTCCTCGACGTCCAGTCCGGCGGTCCGGGCGAGCGCGGTGTCGGGGGCGATCCCGATGCCGACGACCACCGCGTCGGCCGCCACCGTCGTGCCGTCGGCGAGCCGGACGCCGGTGACCCGGCCGCCCTCGCCGACCAGTTCCTCGACCTTGGCGCCGAACCGCAGGTCCACGCCGTGCTCCCGGTGCAGGTCGGCGAAGACCTGGGCGACCTCCCGGCCGAGGACCCGCAGCAGCGGCAGCTCGGCCGCCTCCAGCACGGTGACCTCGGCGCCCGCCGTGCGGGCGGCCGCGGCCGTCTCCAGGCCGATCCAGCCCGCGCCGATGACCGCGATCCGGGCGCCGGGCCGTTCCACCGCGGCCTTGATCCGGTCGCTGTCCCCGACCCGGCGCAGGTAGAGCACGCCCTCCTGGTCCGCCCCGGGCACCGGGAGCCGGCGCGGTACCGAGCCGGTGGTGAGCAGCAGCTTCGCGTACGCGATCCGCCCGTTGTCGGCGAGCGTGACGGTGTGCGCGGCCGGGTCGACGGAGGCGACCGCGGTGCCGAGCCGCAGGGTGACGTTCTGCTCGCCGTACCACTGCGGCGGGTGGACGTAGATCTTCTCGCGCGGGGTCTTGCCGAGCAGGTAGCCCTTGGAGAGCGGCGGCCGCTCGTACGGGCGCTCGTGCTCGTCGCCGATCAGCACGATGCCGCCCCGGTACCCGGCCTCGCGCAGGGCCTCGGCCGCCTTCGCACCGCCGAGGGAGGCGCCGACGATGACGATCGGGCGTTCCTCCCCGGGGCCGTCGGCACCTTCGGGGGTGTCCGTGGATGTGCCCGTGCTCATGGTGAACTCCTCGCTCTCCGGCCGGAATCACCGACAGCCTGCCGCCGCCCGGCGGGCCTGTCGAGACCACGCCAGGCGCGCCGCGGCAGGCTCCCCCGAACGGGTGAAGCGGGCGGGCGCCGGGTTTGCGCTGCGCCCGCTGCGCCTGCCATGCCCGCCGCGCCTGCCGTGCCCGCCGTGCCCGCCGCGCCCGCCGTGCCCGCCGCGCCCGCCGCGCCTCCTGCGCTACGGCGTCATCGCGTCGCGGACCAGCGCGGTGTCGACGAACTGCTCGAAGCGGACGATCCGCGCGCCGCGCACGGTGAAGTGGTGGGCGACCCGGACGGCCAGCGGGCGCCCGGTGGCCTTGTGGACGGCGGTGTAGCGGGCCAGCACGACCACGTTCTCGCCGTCCACCACGTAGTGGTCGTCGTGCGCCGTCCAGCCGTCCCAGTCGGCGGCCAGCCGCTCCATCACCCCGCCGGTGACGCCCTTGGGGGTGCGGTAGGTGCCGGCCAGCGGGAAGCCGGCCATCTCGGTCCACTCGACGTCGTCGGCCAGGGTGGCCCGCAGCGCGGCCAGGTCGCCGCGCGCCGAGGCCAGGTACTGGCGGCGGACCACGTCGGCGGGGGCGGAGGACTCGGCGAACGACGCGGTGGACCTCGGGATCTCGATCATCGCGGCTCAGCCCCAGACCAGCTCGCCCTTGGCGACCTTCGTCCCGAGGTCGACCGCCAGCTTCAGCCCGAGGTCCGGGTAGCGGCGCTCCAGTGCGGCCTTCGCCCCGGCCGCGTCCTCGGACTTGCCGATCTCCGTCTCGAAGGCCCGCAGGTAGTCGCGGGTGTGCGTGATCGCGGTGGTGTCGGTCGGCGCGCCCGCGATGCGGTGGCCGGCCACCACGAACTGCGGCTCCAGCGCCTCCATGCCGTCCAGCAGGTCGATCCACGCGGCGCGCTGCTGCTGGGTGCCGGTGTCGGCCGTCCACACGTGCAGGCCCTCGAAGAGCAGCACGCCGCCGAGGAGCGCGCCGTGGTGGTGCTGCCAGAGGTAGTGCCGGTCCGGGAGGTGGAAGTCCGCGCCGCGCAGCTCGAAGCGGTGGCCCTCGAAGACGATCTCGTCGCCGTGCAGGGCCTCGGGGAGGACCAGCCGGGTGGGCAGTTCGGGGCCGAGGTGCGCCCAGGCCTTCAGCTTGCCCTCGTAGGACTCCTGGATGTGCTCGACGGTGCTGGGGGTGGCGACGAAGCGGGCCTGCGGGAAGGCGTCCTGGACCTCCTCCGCGCCGAAGTAGAAGTCCGGGTCGCCGTGGCTGACGAACACGGTGGTCAGCCGTCGGCCGGAGGCCCGGACCGCCTCGGCCAGCCGCCGCCCGTCGGAGCGGGTGAACCCGGCGTCCACCAGCAGGGCCTCGTTCGGGCCGGTCACCAGCACGGAGGTCTTGTTGAGCGAGCTGTCGGGACTGTCGATGACCTGGAAGTCGAGGGAGCTCATGGGGGTCCTTCCTGGGGCCGGCCCGGCGGCCGTGGGCCGGGCACGCGTCGCCGCCCAGCATCGGCGCCCCCGGCACCGCCCGCACCCCGGGTTGGCCCGAGAGGGGGACCGCCCCGCCGGAGCGCCCCTCGGGCCGCAGCGGCCCGGACCGGCAGACCGGACCAGCAGACCGGACCGGCAGACCGGACCGGGAGGCCAAGCCTGGCAGGCCAGGCCGCGGGCCTCAGACCGCGGCCGCCAGGTGGGCCAGCTTCTCGGCGGTGTCGGTGCCCGGCAGCGGGTTGTACAGCACCACGGTGAGGTCCGGTCGGGCCGGCAGCTTGAGCTGGCTGCTCTCGAAGCTCAGCCGGCCGATCGTCGGGTGGTCGACCTCCTTCACCAGGACGCCGCCCGCCGCCACGTCCTGGCGGGCCCAGAGGGCTCTGAACTCGGGGCTGGTGGCGGAGAGTTCGTCGACCACCTCGCGGAACCCTGGGTTGTCCGGGTGCTCCGAGGCGGCCGCCCGGAACGCGGCGACCACGGACGGGGCCACCCGCTCCCACGGCCCGCTGCCGGCCCGGTAGGCGCGGTCGCGGAAGAAGGCCACCAGGCAGTTGCGGTCCGCCTGGCCGATGTTGAGCGCGAGCCGGGCGGTGGCGTTGTGCGCCACGTAGTTCCAGGACCGGTCGAGGATGGCGGCCGGGTTCGGCGCCCAGGAGTCGATCAGCCGCTGCAGCTCCTCGCAGTACGCGGTGTCGACCGGGGCGCTGCTCGGCGGCGGGTTGAGGCCGGCCAGACCGTACAGGTGGCGCCGCTCGGTGTCGTCCAGCCGCAGCACCCGGGAGACCGCGTCGAGGACCCCGCCCGAGACGGTGATGTCCCGCCCCTGCTCCAGCCACTGGTACCAGGACGGGCTGACCCCGGCCAGCACCGCGACCTCCTCGCGGCGCAGCCCGGGGGTGCGGCGGCGGTCGGTGCCGGCCGGAAGCCCGGCCCCGGCCGGGCTGACCCGGGCCCGGCGGCTGATCAGGAACTCACGTAACTCCGGCCGCCGGCCGGGCTGCTGGACATCCACGACTGCTCTCCTCACCGCCTGGTGGTGCGACCACCAGGATAGACAGTGGCTCCCCACGGGCGGGTGCGTCGGGCCAGGCTGGTCGCCATGACCACAACCAGTGAACAGTCCGCCGGCCCGCGGGCGGCGCACGCGGCGGACGACGGGCGGCTGGGCGCCCGCGCCGCGCTCACCCTCGCGGTGCTCTGCGGCGCCCAGTTCATCATCGCGCTGGACTTCTCGATCCTGAACGTCGCCCTGCCCAAGCTCGGCAAGGACCTCGGGATGGCGCCGAGCGACCTCCAGTGGGCGGTGACGGCCTTCGCCCTGCCCTCCGGCGGCTTCCTGCTGTTCTTCGGCCGGGCCGCCGACATCTACGGCCGGCGCCGGCTGTTCCTCGGCGGCGTGGCGCTGTTCACCGCCGCCTCGGTGCTGGCCACGCTCGGCTGGAACCCCGGCTCCTTCCTCGCCGCCCGCGCCCTGCAGGGGCTCGGCGCGGCCGTGGTGGTGCCGGTCGGGATGTCGCTGCTCACCACGATCTTCCCCGAGGGCCCGCTGCGCAACCGTGCGCTGGCCGTCAACGGCGCGCTGCTGTCGCTGGGGTACACCGTCGGCATGGTGCTCGGCGGCAGCATGACCGAGGGGCTCGGCTGGCGTTCGACGATGGGCCTGCTGGCCGTCGCCGGGGCCCTGGTGGCGGTCGCGGCGATGCGGCTGATCGCCGAGCCGGGCCGGTCGGAGCGGACCGCCCGGCTGGACCTGCCCGGCGCGATGACCGTCACCGGCGGGCTGCTCGCGCTGATCTACGGCGCCTCCACCGCCTCCGGGGAGCACCCGAACAAGGTGGTGGTGGCGGGTGCGCTGCTGGTCGGCGTGCTGCTGCTGGCCGCGTTCGTCCTGGTGGAGCGGCGGGCACCGCAGCCGCTGGTCTCGCTGGCCATGCTGCGGCTGCGCGGGGTGGCGTTCGGCAACCTGGGCGGGCTGACCACCTTCGCGATGATGAGCTCGCTGATCTTCCTGCTCACCCTCTACCTCCAGCAGGTGCTCCACCTGTCGGCGCTCTCCACCGGGCTGTTCTTCGGTGCGCAGGGCATCGTCCTGGTGGCCACCGGCATGGGCGCCTCGCGGCTGATCGGCCGGCTCGGGGCGAGGACGGTGCTGACCGGCGGCCTCGCGGTGCAGGCGGTGGGGACCTTCGCCCTGCTCGCCCTGGTCCGGGCGGACGCCTCGGCCTGGGTGCCGCTGGCGGCGCTGCTGCTGGCCTCGGTGGGCCACATGTCGGCCGTGGTCTCGTACGGGGTGAACGCGACCGCCGGGCTGCCGGACGACATGCAGGGGCTGGCGGGCGGGCTGATCACCAGCGCGCAGCAGATCGGGATCACGATCGGCACGCCGGTGCTGAGCGCCGTCTGCTCGTACCGGCTGTCCCAACAGCAGGACGCCGGGGAGTCGTTCGAGCTCTCGCTGCTGGGCGGGGTGCGGCTGGGCACCCTGGTGGACGCGGGCGTGGTGCTGCTGATCGCGCTGCTGGTCGGGTTCGGGCTGGCCGCGCGGCGGGAGGGCCGGGGTGAGGGGCGCACCGCGAAGCCGAGATGACGTCACGTCAGCCTGACTGATCGTCAAACAACCGTTCGGTTTGTCCTCATGCTGGATGGCGCGCGCACGACGGGATCATCGCCGGTATGGTGAGGCGCCATGCGCGATCCCGCCACGCGTCCCTCCACGCGTCCCACCCTCCTTCTTAGCCGCCGCGACGAGCGCCCGTAACGGTCGGCCGGCTCGTCGCGGTGTGCAGAGGCCCGTGCGGCCGACCGCAAGACCTGAACAGCCCAGGAGGACGAACCCGATGAACACCGACGCGCAGCAGTACGCCCGGCCCGACTTTCCGCTCCAACTGCCCTCGGGCATGCCGTTCCAGCGCTACCGCCCGTTCCAGGCGATCGACCTGCCGGACCGCACGTGGCCCGGCAGGTCCATCACCCGGGCCCCGCAGTGGTGCGCGGTGGACCTGCGGGACGGCAACCAGGCGCTGATCGACCCGATGGGACCGGGCCGCAAGCTGCGGATGTTCGAACTGCTGGTCGCCATGGGCTACAAGGAGATCGAGGTGGGCTTCCCGTCCGCCAGCCAGACCGACTTCGACTTCTGCCGCCAGCTGATCGAGCAGGACCTGATCCCGGACGACGTGGCGATCCAGGTACTCACCCCCTGCCGGACCGAGCTGATCGAGCGGACCTTCGAGGCCGTCCGCGGCGCCGGCCGGGCGATCGTGCACCTCTACAACTCCACCTCCACGCTCCAGCGCCGGGTCGTCTTCGGCATGGACCGTCCGCAGATCGCCGGCATCGCCCTGCACGGCGCCCGGGTCTGCGCCGACCTGGCCGAGCGGATGACCGACACCGGGGTGCGGCTGCAGTACTCGCCGGAGTCCTACAGCGGCACCGAGCTGGAGTTCGCGGTGGAGATCTGCAACGCCGTGAACGAGGTCTGGCAGCCGACCCCGGACCGTCGGACCATCGTCAACCTGCCGGCCACGGTGGAGATGGCCACACCCAACGTGTACGCGGACTCCATCGAGTGGATGCACCGCAACCTGGCCTTCCGCGACGCGGTGGTGCTCTCCGTCCATCCGCACAACGACCGGGGCACGGCCGTCGCGGCCGCCGAACTCGGCTACCTGGCGGGCGCGGACCGGATCGAGGGCTGCCTGTTCGGCAACGGTGAGCGGACCGGCAACGTCTGCCTGGTGACGCTCGGGCTGAACCTGTTCAGCCAGGGCGTCGACCCGATGATCGACTTCTCGGACATCGACCGGATCCGCGACACCGTCGAGTTCTGCAACCAGCTGCCGGTCCACCAGCGCCACCCCTACGGCGGCTCGCTGGTCTACACCGCCTTCTCCGGTTCGCACCAGGACGCCATCAAGAAGGGCTTCCACCACCTCGGCCAGGACGCCGCCGCGGCCGGCGTCGAGGTCGACCAGGCGGCCTGGGCGGTGCCGTACCTGCCGATCGACCCGAAGGACGTCGGCCGCTCCTACGAGGCGGTGATCCGGGTCAACTCGCAGTCCGGCAAGGGCGGCGTGGCCCACCTGATGCGCACCGAGCACCAGTTGGACCTGCCGCGCGGGCTGCAGATCGAGTTCTCCCGGGCGGTGCAGGCGCGCACCGACGAGTCCGGCGGCGAGGTCACCCCGGCCGAGCTCTGGGCGATCTTCGTCGAGGAGTACCTGCCGGCCGGCTCGCCGGAGGCGGGACCGCTGGCGGCCGGCGCCAAGGAGTGGGGCCGGATGGCGCTGCTCGCCCACCGGACCTCGGCCGTGGTGGACGAGAAGGACGCCCTCGTGGTGGACCTGCGGCTGGACGGCGCCGAACGGCGGCTGGAGGCCGCGGGCAACGGCCCGATCGACGCCTTCGTCGCCGGGCTCGCCGACCTCGGCATCGACGTCCGGGTGCACGACTACGCCGAGCACGCGCTGTCCGCCGGCGGTGACGCGCGGGCGGCGGCCTATGTGGAGTGCGCGGTGGACGGCCGGGCGTTCTGGGGCGTCGGGATCGACTCCAGCATCGTCACCGCCTCGTTGAAGGCCCTGGTGTCGGCTGTGAACCGGGGCTTCCGGGGCTGACCGGTCCGACCGCACGGTCCGGGTGCCGAGGCCCGGACCCGGACTCCGCCTCCCCGCCCGCGCCGGCCGCCGGTGCGGGGTGTGCGGGCGGGTTCGGCCCGGACCGTGCGGCCAGCGCCTCGTTGACGTCCTCCAGGGTCTGCCCGTTGACCCGCGGCCCGAGCAGGCCGATGTCCAGCGCGATCGCCACCAGGGTCGCGGCCACCACCGCGAACAGCACGTCGGCACCGGAGCGCTCCAGCAGCGGCACCATCAGGAAGGGCATCGCGGCGGTGGCGATCCGGGAGAGCGAGTAGGTGGCGGCGACGGCCGCGACCCGGTGGGTGGTCGGGAAGATCTCCGCCTGGTAGACGTGGTACCCGTTGGAGAAGACGTTGCTCACGGCGGTGTAGCAGACCCCCGCCGCGATGATCGCCGGCGCGCCGGAGGCATGGCCGAAGGCGAGGCCGGAGACGGCCATGCCGAGGGCGGCACCGACGATCAGGAACTTGCGCTCGACGCGCTCGATCAGGGGGATGGAGATCAGTGAGCCGAGCGGGTAGCCGGCGAAGGTCAGCGCGCTGAAGAGCAGCGAACTGACGATCGAGTAGCCCTTGGTGGCGAGCACCAGCGGCGCGATGGTGCCGAAGCCGTAGCCGCCGAAGGCCTGGAGCAGGTGGAACACCGCCATCATCGCGACCCGTTTGCGGTGGACCGGCTCCAGGCGTCTGCGGGCCTCGGCCTGCACCGGCTCGCCGCCCTTGGCGGACCCGCCGATCGTCGTGGACCCGCCGCTCGTTGCCGGTGTGTCGCCCTTCGCCGGTGCGCCGCCCTTGGCGGGGGCCGGGACGTGTGCGCCGGAGTCGGCGGTACCGGCCTCCGCCCTGAGGCGGTCCAGTACCTCGGCGGCGGCGTCGGCCCCGGTGACGCCCGCCTCGCCCTCCAGGCGGCGCAGCACCTCGTCCGCCTCGGCGGTGCGGCCGACCGAGGCGAGCCAGCGCGGGGACTCCACCAGATGGCGGCGCAGGGCCAGCACGATCAGTCCGCCGACCGAGCCGATCAGGAACAGCCAGCGCCAGCCGTCCACCCCGAGCGGCTTCAGCGGCACCAGCCAGCGGGCGGTGAGGCCGACGGCGGGCACGCCGAAGAAGGCGACGGTGTACGCCCAGGCCGTCCAGCGGCCGCGGGCCCGTGCCGGGAGCAGGTCGCTCAGGTAGGCGTCGGCCAGCGGCAGCACCGGCCCGATGCCCAGGCCCGCCAGCATCCGGGCGGCGATCAGCTGGGACACCCCGTCGGTGAGCGCCCCCACGGCGGAGAACACCGTGTAGACGCACACCCCCAGCAGCAGCGCCCGCCGCCGACCGAGCCGGTCGGAGAGCCGGCCGACGGCCAGCACCCCGATGAACATGCCGACGAACACGGAGGCCAGCACCGCCGAGACCTCGGTGCGGTCCAGGTGGTACCGCTGCTTCATCACGGCGCCGAGGACGCCGGACATGAAGATCTCGTACATGTCGAAGAACATGGCGAGGCCCACGGTCAGGACCAGCCGGCGGTGCGTACGGGTCAGCGGCAGGCGGTTCATCCGCATCGCGATCAGGGCGGGCCCGTTCACGGCGGGTGCGTTGACGGCCATGGCTCACTCCTCCATTTGGGCCCGCACGCGCGGGCTGCCGGGGTGGACAGGGTGGCGCGGTCGGGCAGGGGGGAGGGTCAGTCGTCCTCGGGCTCGGTCCACTTGATCGAGCAGCCGATCGAGGCGCGGTGCGGCTCGGGGACGGCGCGGCCGGCCAGCACGGCGGTCACGGCGGCACGCATCCGGGCGCCGTCCACGGGCTCGCCGTTGCCGGGGCGGGAGTCGTCGACGGCCCCGCGGTAGGCGAGCCGGAGTTCGGCGTCGTAGAGGAAGAAGTCCGGGGTGCAGGCCGCCCGGTAGGCCCGGGCGACATCCTGACCGGCGTCGATCAGGTACGGGAACGTCCAGCCGGTGCGCCCGAGTTGGGCCTTCAGGCCGACGGCGTCGTCGTCCGGGGCGATGTCGGTGTCGTTGCTGCACACGGCGACCACGGCGAGTTGCGGGAACTCCTCGGCGAGCGCGGTGAGCGCGGGCTCGATGTGCCGGACGAACGGGCAGTGGTTGGAGAGGAAGGCGACCAGCAGGGCGTCGGCGGGTACCAGGTCGTCGCGCCGGACGGTGCCGCCGGTGACGGCGGGCAGGGCGAAGTCGGGCGCGGGCGTGCCGATGGGCACCATCTGGGAGGAGACGGGCATCGCAGGGCCTCTCGTGCTGAACGGGCGAGGTGACGGGGCGAGCGGGAGCCGGAGGGGAGGGACGGGCGGGCGCGCCGGGGGAAGCGCGCCCGCCCGCGTCGTGGTGGCGGCTGGGCCGGACAGGATCTCGGCCGGCCGCGGTCGGTCAGCCGCCGTCGGTCAGCAGCAGCGGCCGGCGCCAGTCGGTGTCGCGGGAGTCGTTCACCACCTCGACGTACATCCCGTCCGGGTCGCGGACGAAGAAGTAGTCGACCAGGGTGCGGCCCCGGGCGATCTCGGTGACCTCGCCGATGCCGGCCGCGACCACCGCCGCGCGGGTGGCGGCCAGGTCGTCCACGGTGAAGCCGAAGTGCTTGACCCCGGTCTCCGGCAGGTTGTTGCCGACGGTGAAGACCGGCGGCTCGGTGCCGTCGTCGTTGCGGTAGTGGAACAGCTCCAGCACCCAGCCCTCGTCGAGCTGGAGGTGGGTGATGGTCAGCGACTTGTCGTGCTTGACCCACTCGGCGATCAGCCGGAAGCCGAAGTACCCGTAGAAGGCCTTGGAGGCCTCCAGGTCGCCGACGGTGATCGCGGTGTGGTGCGGCCGGAAGGTGCCGGCCGGGGCGGGATCGGTCATGGTTGTGCCTTCCGTACAAGGGGGTTGACGGCCAGAGGGGGGGTGAAGGGGGGAGCGGGCCGGCGGGGTCAGCGGGCGAGTCCGGCGGCGGAGTGCAGTACCTCCAGGAGCTCGATCCGCGGCGGCCCGGTCACGTACGGGACGTGCTCGGCGCCGAACCGCTTGGTCTCGACGGTCGCCCGGTGCTCCAGGAACGCCGCGTGGTCGCGGTAGACCTCGTAGAACACCCGGGCCTGCGGCTCGCCGTCGATCCGGTGCACGGCGTAGCCGACCAGGCCGGGTTCGTGCGCGGCCTCGCCGATCCGCCAGGCCGCCAGCGCGTCGAACTGCGCCTCGTGCCCGGGCCGGACGTCGAAGCGGGCCACCACCGCGTACATCGCCGCGCCCCTCAGCCGGCCGTGCCGGCGGAGGCCAACTGCGGGAAGCCGCCCTCGTAGCGCACGCCGCGGGCCAACTCGTCCTCGTTGCTGGCGATGCAGGCCTCCAGCGCCACCGTCCAGTCCTCCTTGAGGCCGTTTCGCCGGGCGGTGGCGAGGATCTGCCGCAGCGGGTTGATGTGCGCCTCGGACAGGCCGCGCAGGCTGCTGATCTGATCCGGCGTCACGTCCTGCTGGAAGGCGGCGGGCAGCGGGCGGCCGGCCACCTTGAAGTTGAGGATGGTGCGGATGCACTTCTCGCAGCGGCCGCAGTTGGCGTCCTTGCGCTCGCCCTGCCAGCAGACCCGCAGGTTGTCCGCGCCCTGCGGCCAGAGCCGCGACAGGCCGTCGACCTTGTCGCTGCGGTCCACGCCGCCCGCGTCGTGGTGGATCCGCAGCCGGCCGCTGGAGAGCATCCAGTCGGTCATCGGGTTGGAACCCCAGGGCAGCACCAGCGAGCCGTACGGCTCCGAGCTGGCGATCAGCCCGTGCCGGTAGCGGCCGGCGAACAGGCTGAGCACCGAGACCATGCCGGTGCCGAAGGCGTCCTCCCAGTCGTTGAGGTCGCTGTGCCACAGGGAGCGGAAGTTGGTGGCGACCGGGATCAGGTCGACGCCGACCGAGGCCAGCAGCGGCACGCTGCGCCGGTGCAGCGACCAGTACGCCTCGCCGTCGGTGAGCGGGATGTCGAAGCCGTGCACCATCACGGCGGCGGCGAGCTCGAGGGAGGCGCGCCCGGCGCTCTTCTTGGTGTGGCGCACGGTGGTGAAGGCGCTGTCCACCCCGCCGGAGAAGGTCTGGATCGCCGAGCGGTCGTCCGGGGTGTCCGGGTCGGCGACCTCCTGGTCTGCGGAGAGCGCGATCGGGGTGTACCGGTCGGGGCGCCACTGGGCCCAGGCGGCCTGGAACTCCTCCAGGTTCTCCAACAGGCTTGCCGAGACCGGGCCTTCGGAGTGCAGGCTCTCGCCCCGGCGGATCGCCGCGAACAGCGCCGCGAGCAGGAAGGTGTCCGCGGTGTCGGCCAGCCGGTCGGCGAACTGCTCGGGTATGCGGTACCAGAGCCGGTCCGCGGCGCCGCCGTCCGCGCCGGTCACCTGGGCGGAGAGCTCCAGGAACCCGTCGGCGGTGGTGCGTTCGATCGGTCCGATCCTCATGCCTGGTCTCCTTCGGGGGTGGGGGCCGGTGCGGGCGGCTGGATGAGTTCGACGATGTTGCCGTCGGGGTCGCGCAGGTACAGGAAGCCGGTGCCGGCCGCGGCGGCGGGCCGGTCGACCACCACCGGGCCCTCGCCGACCACGGGCACCCCGCGGCCGGCCAGTTCCTTGGCGGCGGCGGCCAGGTCTGGCACCCGGAAGGCGATGTGCCGCCAGCCGGCGGCGTTCGCGGGTGCGCCGGGTGCGGCCGGGTGGACCGCCCGGTACTGGGTGAGCTCCAACACCACCTCCGCGCCCGGCACCAGCAGGTGCACGGTGACCGCGGTGGCGCCGGGGACGCCGACCCCGGCGGCGAACCGCTCGGAGTCGAGGTCCAGCCGCTTGAGCGTCCGGGCGCCGAAGACGTCCTGGTAGAACGCCTCCATCCGGTCCAACTGGTCGGTGACCAGGGCGACATGGAGCAGAGCCTCGGTCTGGATCGCCATCACGCCACCGCTCTGGCCAGGCCGCGCGGGCCCGGGCCGGTCTCGAACGCAGGGTCCAGCGCCGGTAGTTGCCCGGCCATCCGGGCCCGGCGGCGCTGGTCGAGGAAGCCCAGGAACGCCCGGCCGGCGCCGGAGGGCAGGCCCAGCCGGAAGGAGTCGACCACCCACTCCTGGAGCACGTCCCCGCGGGCGGGCCGGACGCCCGGGGTGGCCGCGCCCGTCGGGTCGGCGATCGCGGCGTGGATCAGCTCGGAGTTGCGCAGCACCTCGGCGAGGTCCGCCCGCGCGGTCGGCCGCGGGGCGGTCAGCGCGGTGTGCGCGTCCGAGATCATCGCCAGCATGTTGTCGTCCTCGGTGAACAGGCTCTTCGCCAGCACCGTGTCGCCCTTGCAGAGGAACACCCCGGCCTTGATGGCGGTGAGCTCCTCGCAGATCGGTGCGTAGGTGGCGTGCACGGAGAGCCGTTCGCGGCAGAGCAGGTCCAGGCTGCGGACGATGGTCGGGTGCTGGAGGTTGGAGTAGTGGATGAAGGCGGCGCCGCGCTCGGCCCGTCCGACGATCACGCCCTCGCCGAGCCGCAGCGGCCCGGCCCCGCCCACCGCGTCCTGGTCGAGGTCCTCGACGTGCTCGATCGCCTGGGGTGCGCCGATCAGGTCGGCGCCGATGTACAACTGGTGCGGCAGCTCCACCTCGTAGACGGTCAAGGAGGAGAGGCCGGAGGCGCCGCGGCCGCGGTGGTTGTCGGCCCGGCGGTCCTTGGAGAAGTCGGTGACGCAGAGCACCGGGTCCAGGTCGTAGCGGTCGATCAGCTCGCGGACGGCCCCGTGCACCCGGGAGTGCAGGTAGTTGCGGACCAGCACGATGTGCGAGCCGGCGAACACCTCGGCGACCTCGGCCCGCAGCTCGGGCGTGACCAGGAAGGGCTTCTCCAGCAGGAAGCGGCGGTATCCGGCGCGCCACCACTCGATCAACGCGGGGGCCAGGCTGCGGCTGGGCAGGCAGAGGTCCACCACGGTGTGCTCCGGTGCGGGCAGTTCCGCGCCGGTCCGGTCGGTGGCGATCGGCGGGTTCAGGCCGTCCGCGCGAAGCAGCCGCTCCAGCTCGGTGCCGGGCCGGCCGGTGTGGTCGATGAAGTGGATCCGGCGCAGGTCCAGGCGGCCCGCGCGGGCGAGCCGGGAGTAGGCCCGGTAGTGCAGCGAACCGGCCTTGCCCGCACCGACGATGACGATGTCCACCGGCGCTACCGGGCCTTCGGGGCCGCGGCGTCGGCGGGTTCCCGGTCGGCCGACCCGGCGGCCGCGGTGCCGGGGGCCTGGACGTGGGCGACCGGGCGGTCGTTGTCCGCCGCGCCGACGTGGAAGGCGAGGTAGCGCAGCCGCTCGGTGCCCACCGAGGCGATCCGGTGGGTGGAACCGCGCGGGATCCGGACGCAGTTGTCCGGGACGAGGTCGAACTGCTCGCCGTTGAGGTGGAGTCGGGCCCGGCCCGCGATGATGAAGTAGATCTCGTCGGTCTCCGGGTGGTGGTGCAGCTGACCGCCCTTGCCGGGCTCGGCGCTGGCCATCGCGACCCGCACCACCCGGTTCTCGGGCTGCTCCGCCGCCGCGAACAGCAGCGAGCGCACCACGTCTCCGCCGTAGACGGCTTCGGTGATCGCGGCCACGTCGATCATCGGTTCCATCGGCTGGTTCCTTTCCCTGGTGAATTGTTCGGGACCACCGGTCGGGGCGGTGGATCAGAGCAGCTCGCAGTCCTTCATGATCGACTCCAGTTCGGGAATCCGGTCGGCCGGTAGCGGGGTCAGCGGAATACGCGGGTCGCCGACCTCGAAATGGGCGATCGAGAACGCCTTCTTCAGGGCGATCGGATTCGTCGCGAAATAGACGGCGCGGTAGAACTCGGCGAACTTCAGGTAGAGGTCGCGGGCGGTCAGGAAATCGCCGGCGAGCGCCGCCTCCACGATCGACCGGCTCTGCCGGGGCATCACGTTCGCGGCCACCGAGACATGGCCGTGGCCGCCGAGCAGCAGCGTGGGCAGCGCGGTGAAGTCGTTGCCGGACAGCACGGCGAAGTCGGCGTCCCGGACGAGGTGCAGCACCCGGCGCAACCGGACGAGGTCCTGGTTGCCCTCCTTGATGCCGACGATGTTGGGGTGCCGGGCCAGCTCGCTGACCGACTCGGGGGCGATGTCGACGGTGGTGCGGCCGGGCAGGTTGTGCATCAGCAGCGGCACGGAGAGGGCGTCGGCGACGATCCCGTAGTAGGCGACCAGGCCGCGCTCGGTGGGCGGGTCGAGGTAGGGGGTGAAGGCCAGCACCGCGTCGGCGCCGATCCGCTCGGCCTCCTTGGCCAGCTCCAGCGTTCGGGCCAGGCTCTCGGTGCCCATGTCGGGGACGACCAGGGCCCGGCCGGCGGACTGCTCGACCACGATCTCGGTGATCCGGACCTTCTCGCGGTCGGTGAGCGCGGCGGCCTCGCCGGTCACGCCGTTCGGGGCGAGCCGGGTGACGCCGTTGTCGATCTGGAAGTCGACCAGCCTGCGCAGGGTCGGCTCGTCCAGCTCGCCGTCGGAGGTGAAGGGGGTCAGCAGGGTGGTGAACGCGCCGGTGAAACGGCGCGTGCTCTCGCTCAGCATGCGACTGCTCCAGGGGTGAGGGGAGTGAAGGGGAGAGGGGAGGGGCGGAGGGTCAGCGGGCGGTGGCGACGGCCCGGCGGTCGGCGCCGGCGGGGGCCGTCCGCTGCCAGAGCTCCGCGGCCATCGCGGCGGCCGCGCGGCCGGGCTCCTCGGCGAGTCCGCGTTCCAGCATCAGGAGTTCGAGGGCGGTGAGGACCGGCAGCAGGTCCAGCGGGGCGACGGCGCCGATGTGGCCGACCCGCAGGATGCGGCCCTTGAGCCCGCCCTGACCGGCCGCGATCCGCAGGCCGAAGCGCTCCGGCAGCTGCTCGACCAGTCGCTCGGCCCGCCGGTCCTCGGGCAGCAGGGCCACCGAGAGCGCGGCCGCCTGCGGGGCCCGGGGGAAGGGTTCGAGGCCGAGTGCGGCGAGCCCGGTCCGGCAGACCGCGGCGCACCGGGCGTGCCGCTCCCAGACGTTCTCCAGCCCCTCGGCCTCGATCAGGTCGAGGCCGGCGGCGACCGCGAGCAGTGCCGCGACCGGCGGGGTGTTGGGCACCGTGCGGTCGAGCGCGCTCTCCCGCAGGTGCCGGAAGTTCCAGTACGAGTAGCCCAGGGTGGGCCGCACCCGGTGCCAGGCCTGCTTGCCGACCGAGACGAAGGCCGCACCCGGCGGACTCATCAGGCCCTTGTGCGAGGCCGTCACCGCGAAGTCGACCCCCCAGGCGTCCTGGAGGAACGGCTCCACGCCGATGGTGGTCATCGAGTCGACCACGACCGTCGCCCCGGCCCGGCGGCCGAGCTCGGCGAGCCCGGCCACGTCGTGGGCGACACCGGTGGAGGTCTCGCAGTGGGTGAAGAAGAGGTGCCGCGGCCGGTGGGCGGCCAGTTCGCGGCGGACGGCCTCCGGGTCGAAGGTCGCGCCGTCGGGCACCTCGTGCAGCCGGACCTCGGCCTGGTGGGTCCGGCACAGCTCGGCCCAGCGGCGCCCGTACTTGCCGGCCGCCAGGACCAGCACCCGGTCGCCGGGGGAGACGGTGTTGACCACCACCGCCTCCAGGGCGCCGCTGCCCGAGGAGGGCAGCATCAGTACCTCGCCGGAGGTGCGGAAGAGACCCCGCAGGCCCTCGTGGATGCGCCCGTAGAGTTCGCGGAACTCCGGCGAGCGGTGGTGCAGGACGGTGGAGACGGAGGCCAGGCGAACGCCGATCGGGATTCGCGCCGGCCCAGGGGTGAACATGTCGATTTCGCGCACGGCTGCTCCCGGTCGATTTCTTCCGGATGGTGCGGATCAGTGCGGACGAGCTCGGTTCGGTTCGGCCCAGCCCGGTTCACCGGCTGGGGAATTACTCTCGCCGCCGTTTTCAGAATGTCTGCCGAACGGCCCCGGGCGCAAGGCCCTCCGGATATTCGGGGATTACCCGGAATCACGGGGTGCGGGCGTTTTCGGGCAGACCGGATCCCATCGGCGGCGGCGGGTGGGAGGGTCGTGTTCCGGCCGTTCGGCCGGGCCGGTCGGCACTCGGGACAAGCGCCGCACAGGGGGACCGGAGTCCCTTTCGCATCTTGCGTCGCCGGGTGCGGCGGGCGCCAGACCCCCTCGCCCGTGTCTCATATGCCGGACATCCAGGCATGATTGACATGGCGTCAGCACCTGACTCACGATGGAGCCGCCGGAGGGGCCCGGCACCCGGTCATCCGGCCAGGTCGAACCAGCGCAGGGCCGCCGTGGTGGAGGCCGCGGAGAGGACGACGACCAGGAAGGGGGCGCGCAGACGCAGGGCGACCCCGGCCGCCAGGAGTCCCGCGACCCGGGCGTCCAGGTCGACCCGGTGGCCGCTGACGAAGGTCTGCACCGCGATCAGCGCCGCCAGCAGGGCGATCGGCATCGCCTGCGAGACCCTGGCCACCGCCGGGTTCTCCAGGACGCGGGCCGGCACGAGCAGGCCGGTGACTTTCAGGACCAGGCAGGCCCCGGCGGCGACGGCGATCCAGATCCAGCTCATCGGTGTTCTCCTCGGCCTTCGGGCACGGGGTCGGGTGTGCGGGCGGGGTCGGGCGTGTGGGCGCCGGGTGTGTGGGCAGGACCGGCCGTGCGTGCGCCGGGTGTGTGGGTGGGGCCGGAGCGGTGCTCGTCGCCGCGGTCGGTCCGCTCGTCGGAGTCGGTGTCCGGCGAGGGTCGGGCAGAGGGTTGGGCTTCGGGTTCGGGTGCGGACGGAGGAGCGGTGCGGATGAGCAGGGCGCCGAACGAGGTCAGGCCGGCCACCACGACGGGCAGGCCGGATCCCGCGACCAGTGAGCAGCCGACCGCGACCGCACCGGCGGTGAGGAACAGCGTGCGGTCCGCCGCGGTCCGCAGCCGCGGTGCGACCAGGGCCAGGAATGCGGCCGAGGACGCCGCGTCCAGGCCCAGCGTCTTCGGATCGTCCAGCAGTGATCCGGCCAGCGCGCCGATCAGCGTGGCGAGGTTCCAGCAGGCGAACACCGCGCCCCCGGTGGCCCAGTAGGCCAGTCGGGCCCGGCCGCGCTCCGGCTGTCCGGCCGCCATCGCCGCGCTCTCGTCGCTCAACAGGTGTGCCATCGGCAGCAGTTCGCTGCGGCTGGGGCGCAACTGCCGGGCCAGGCCGACCCCGTAGAACAGGTTCCGGACGCCCAGCAGTGCGGCGGTCGCGGTCGCCGAGGCGCCCGTGCCGCCCGAGGCGAGCACCCCGACCAGCGCCAGCTGGGAGGAGCCGCCGTACAGCAGTAGTGAGAGCGCCTGGGCCTGCCAGACCGTCAGGCCCGCCGCCACGGCGAGCGCTCCGTAGGAGAGTCCGTACGCGCCGACCGCCAGCGCGATTCCGGCGGCGGCCCGCAGGATCGCCGGTCTGTCCCGGGCCGGACCAGTGTCGTTGTGCTGTTCGGTCCCCGTCGCCATGGCCGTACCCCGTTTCCGCGCTCGGCTGCTCCGGCTCAGATGTTGAGACGGAGGTTTACATGTCAAGTCGAGTGCATAAGATGCTACACAGATGTCAACTCAAGGAGTCAAGATGACAACTTCAGTGACCTACGGCGAGCTCCAGTACGGCTGGGAGAAGGCCTACCAGGAGCAGAGCGAAGGCCCCCTCTGGCAGGAGGATCCGATCCCGGTCATCCCGGCCGCGGTCGCCGCCCTCAAGGCGCGAGAGGTCAAGACGGTGGTCGACCTCGGCTGCGGGGACGGTCGCAACCTCGCCGCCCTCGCCGACGCCGGGTTCACCGCCCTCGGCGTCGACATCGCCCCGACCGGCCTCGCCCACGCCCGGCGCGTCATCAAGCAGCGTTCCTTCCTGCTGCGCGCCGACGCCACCGGGCTCCCGCTGATCGACGGCTCCGTCGACGCCGTCACCTGCTTCGACGTGTTCGGCCAGGTCCAGGACCCGACCGACCTCGTCACCGAGGCCCGCCGCATCGTCACCCCGGGCGGGCTCTTCGTCACCAACGCCTTCACCACCCAGGACGGCACCTACGGCGAGGGCGAGGAGATAGCCCGGCACACCTTCGCCTACAAGGACACCCTCTTCCGCTACTACGAGGAGGAGGACATCCGCGGGCTCTTCGAGAAGTGGGAGATCATCGACCTCGACCGGATCTCCTGGGACGACCCGCCGCACGGCGACTTCCGCCCCTACCCGCACACGCACGACAACTGGGTCGTCTACGCCACCCCGCGCGACTGACCGGCCCCCCGCGGACCTGCTGATGAAACGCGGAACCCGCTGATGGAACGCGGAACCTGGTGATGGAACGCGATGGGAGCACACCCGCCATGTTCTTCCGGCAACACCTCGAACGCTTCGAGACCCTGCTGGGCCTCACACCGATCCGGACGGTCACCATCGACGTCCTCGGCCGGCCCCGCAGGATCCACCTCAAGCTGGAGGGGCAGAACCTGACCGGCTCGGTCAAGGGGCGCACCGCGTACGGCCTGGTGCGCGGCCTCGCCGAGGACGGGCTGCTGCGCCCGGGGGTGGAGCTGCTGGAGTCCACCTCCGGCAACCTCGGGGTGGCGCTCGCGAGCATGGCCCGCTACCTGGGCGTGGGGTTCTCGGCCGTGGTCGATCCGATGATCACGGCCGAGTGCCGCCAACGGCTCGCCGAGTTGGGCGCG
The DNA here is from genome assembly GCF_043202015.1 of Kitasatospora sp. NPDC048239. NCBI lineage: Bacteria > Bacillati > Actinomycetota > Actinomycetes > Kitasatosporales > Streptomycetaceae > Kitasatospora > Kitasatospora sp. NPDC048239. The sequence goes on from NZ_JBICZP010000014.1 coordinate 102,795, forward strand.
ACCGTCATCACGGTCGACCGGCCCGACCCGGCGGGCGGCTACCTGCTCTCCCGGCTGGCGGCCGTCCGCGAACTGGTCGCCACCGACGACCGGTACGTGTGGGCCAACCAGTACGAGAACCCGCGCAACCCGGAGATCCACCGCACCATGACCGGCCCCGAGATCCTCGGGCAACTGCCCGAGCCGCCCGACGCGCTGTTCGCGGCGATCTCCACCGGCGGCACCTTCGCCGGGCTCGCGCAGCACTTCCGGGAGCACAGTCCGCGCACCCGCCTGGTGGCCGTGGACATCAACGGCTCGGTCGCGGTCGGTGGACCGCCCGGCACCCGGCACCTGTCCGGGATCGGCGCCAGCCGCCGGTCCTCGTTCCTGGAGCCGGACATGATCGACCAGGTCGCGTACGCGAGCATCGCCGAGGCCGCCTACTACTGCCGGCTCGTCCTGCAGGAGTCCGGCATCCACCTCGGCGGCTCGTCCGGAGCGGTGCTCGCCGCCTGCGTGCGCTACCTGGCGGACCACCCGGAGACGGCCGAACCGCTGTGCGTCTGCGCGGACGGCGGGGAGAAGTACCAGAGCACCATCTACAACGACGAGTGGCTCGAATCCATCGGTCAACCGGCCGACCTGCCGGGCGTCCACCGGACACGAACGGCCGCCACCGTGCGGTAGACATGGTCTGTGACCTCCCCGTGGAGGACACCGGACCAGCCGATGAGGAAGCACGAATGCCCGAACTGCCCGATATCCAACGAGCGCTGGAGAGCTACGTCGACGGTGGACCGCGCCCGGACCCGGAGGGGATGCGCCGTATGACCGGCGCACAGCTCCTCCAGTCCGGCGAACACGCCGTGGCGCGAACCCTGCTGCTGGCCGCACTCTGCGCCCGGCTCGACGGCGGTGCATCGGACGCCGCCGGGCTGGTCGCGGTGGCCCGCAGCTACGAGGAGGGGTCGTTCCTGTACACCGGGCGGATCATCCCGCGGTTCACCGAGATGATCGTCCTGTTGGACCGGGCGGTGGACGAGCGCTGCCCCCGTACGCTCGTCGAGCTGGCGGACCACCTCAGCCAGGGGTGGCCCGCCTTCCCCTCCTCGGTCTTCCCGGCCGCGCTCGCCCGACTCGCGGCCGAGCTCGGCTTCACGGACGGCGCCGAGCCGTTCGCCACCACCTCCTTCACCCGCTGGAGACGGGGGCTGGAGACGGCGGCGGACGGCCGGGCCGACCTCGCCGCGCCCCTGTTCGACGACTCGCTCGCCCGCTACCGCGCGTACCTCTACCACGCCGACGCGGCCTGGCTCTTCACCGACCTGGTCATCGTCCACCTGATGCAGGGTCACGAGGCCGACGCGGCAGGGGTGTTCCAGGAGCAGGGCCGATACGTCGAAGAGGTGCTCGCCGACTACCCCGTCACCGGGGACGGCCCGCCGGTGTTCCAGCTCGGCGACGTCCAGAGCGGCGACTACAGCACCTTCGTCGAATCCGTCACCCTGCAGCCCACCGCCCTCACCGAGGCCGACCGGGCGATACTGCGCCGATACGCGAGGGTCAGCGAACTGCTGCTCTCCGCCGCCCGCTACCGCTCCCAGCGGGACTTCGAGGCGGCCCTGGACCTCTTCTCCTTCGGCTGGACCAGCTTCCCCGACTCCCCGTACCCGCACATCTTCCAGCACCTCGCCGACCGGCTGGCCGGCGCGCCCGGCCGCTGGGGCGCCCAACTCACCGGCTACGCCCGCTGGCACCGGATGCTGCGCTCCGGCCGGGTGCGGCCCACCTCGCCCACCCTGATCGACACCGCCGTCGACCTGCACGACCGGCTCACCCGGGCCGGCCTCACCAAGCAGGCCGACATCGCGCTGCTCGACGCCGCCATCATCCACGCCGAACTCCACGGCACCACCGCCACGGTGGAGTGGATCAGCCGCTACACCCGGGAGCTGCGACCGGAGATCCCCGAGCTGCTGCGCACCGCCGTCACCTACCTCCAGCTCAACGGCGAGACCCCCGACACCAGCTCCGAGGGCGCCCAGCGACTGCTCGCCCACTACGCGGGCCTGCGGGAGCTGCACACCGTGCCGGCCCTGGTGGCCGAGCGGGCGGCCCGCCGCCGGGAGAACTCCGTCCAGGTGGAAGTGGCCCTCTACGGAAGGCTGTTGTCCATCGAGGGGATCACCGTGTACGAGCAGACCCCGGAGCCGCTGGTCGATATCCTGCAGGTGCTCGGCGAGGAGTTCGCCGGGTCCGTCGCCGAGGGGCGGGAGGTGCCGTTGCTGTCCGCCGCCGAACTGTCCAGCCGCACCGGGCGGACCACGGCCGCGCTCGCCCAGAGCGTGCGCCGCTTCCGCGGAGCCGCACAGGAACGCTTCGGCGCGGCCACCGAGTTCACCCTCGACCCGGACACCGTCATCCAGGGGCGGCCCGGCTACCGCATCAACCCGGTGAGCGTGGAGAGCTTCCACCGCTTCCCGCCCGACCGCTGACCCCTCCCGTTCCGACCGATCCATCGTCAACCCCCTGAGAAAGGTGCCACCATGACCGAGCTGCCGAGCGGTGTGGTCGAGCCCGACGCCGTCGCCACCGACCACAAGTTCGTCGTCGCCCTCAAGGCCAAGCTGGCGCCGGGCGTCGCCACCAACGCCGCCTCCCACCTGTGCCTCGGCCTGGTCGCCAAGGCCGCCGCCGAGCGGCCCGAGCTGGTCGCCGACATGTCCTTCCTGACCTTCACCGACGGGGACGGCGGACAGCACACGCCGATCTCCGGGCTCTCGCTGGTCGTCCTGGAGGGCCGGCCCGCCTGGCTGCGCCGGCTGCGCGAGGAGGCGCACGCCGCGGGGCTGCTCTGCACCGACTTCACCGGCGAGATGGCCGGCGGGGACTACGCCGACCAGCTGGACCGGATGAAGTCCACCGCGGAGGAGGCCCTCGACTACTACGGCGTCGCGCTGTTCGGTCCGCGGGAGCAGGTCGACCCGCTGACCAGGAAGTTCTCGCTGCTGCGCTGAGGGCGGGCCCGTACCGGGGCCTTCCGGACGTCCTGTTCGCCGTTCTCTTGCCTACGTGCTGAAATCCCGCTGCCTACCCGCTGCCTACCCGCTGCCTACCTGCTGCTTTCCTGCTGAGTTGAAGGAGCCCAACGTGACCGCGACGCCCGACCGCACGGCCTCCCCGTACCAGCTCACCGTGATACCCCAGGCCGTCGTGGCGGCCGCGCTCGACCGGCTGCTCCCGCAGTCCAAGGCCGTGGTCGAACACGTCTACATCGAGGCCGCGGAGGGGCGGCTGGTCAACCCCGACAGCCTCTTCCTGCGGCCCGACCCCGACCCGGCCCACCGCGAGCGGATCATCGCCCTGCCCGCGTACGTGCCCGGCGAGAGCTCGGCCATGGGCATCAAGTGGATCTCCAGCTTCCCCGGGAACCTCGACCTCGGCCTGCCCCGGGCGTCGGCCCTGATCGTCCTCAACGACCTGCTCACCGGTTTTCCGACCGCGGTCATCGAGGGCGCCCTGATCAGCGCCCACCGGACGGCCCTCTCGGCGGCGGTCGGCGCCCAGGCGCTCTACGGCGGCGAGCGGCGGGTCGGCCGGCTCGCCGTGATCGGGACGGGCTTCATCGCCGAGACGACGGTCCGCACCATGGCCGCCGACGGCTGGGAGTTCGACTCGGTCGCCGTCCACGACCTCGACCCGGCCAGGGCCGAGGGCTTCGCGGAGCGGATTGCCGGACACACCGCCCGCGCGGTGGCGGCCGAATCCACCCGGGAGGCGGTCGCGGACGCCGACCTGGTGCTGCTCGCCACCACGGCGGTGCTGCCGCACCTGGCGGACGCGTCCTGGTTCAAGCCGGGTGCGGTGGTGCTCCACATGTCGCTGCGCGACCTCACCGCCGACGCGATGGCCGGGGCCGTGCACGTGGTGGACGAGGTCGGGCACGCGCTGCGCGAGCGGACCTCGCTGGCGCTGGCGGTGGCCGGCGGCCTGGTGCCGCGCGAGGAGGTCCGCAACGTCGGCGACTACCTCCAGGGCCGGGTGAAGCCCGACCGGGAGCGGTTGGCGGTCTACTCGCCGTTCGGGCTCGGCTCGCTGGACATCGCGGTCGCGCGGCTGGTGCTGGACCAGTCGGTGGGGGCGGAGGGGGTCGTGGTGGTCCCGGGGTTCTCGGGCTGACGCCGGCTCCGCGGGTCGGGGCGGGTCCGGGGATCCTGGCTGCTTCCGGTGCCGGTGCCGGTGCCGGTTGGCGGCCACGGCCAGGGTCCGCCCCGACGGGCTGAGGGGGCTTGAGGGACTGGGGGGCTGGAGGGCTTGCGGGGCGTGTGGACTGCGTGGGGGGCGTGCGACGTGTGGGGCTGCAACGGGTGTTCGGGCGGAGGGGAACAACAGGCGGACGGCCGGCGTTCGACCGGGCATGACCAGTGACGACGCATCCGTGACCGCCTCCCCCGACATCCTGCGCTACGCCGCGTTCGCCACCGACCCCGCCGGCGGGAACCCGGCGGGCGTGGTGCTGGACGCCTCCGGGCTGTCCGCCGAGCGGATGCTCGCCATCGCCGCCGAGCTCGGCTACTCGGAGACGGCCTTCCTGATACCGGAGGCGGCCGAGGGCGCCTACGCGGTCCGGTACTTCAGCCCGCTGACGGAGGTTCCGTTCTGCGGCCACGCCACGGTGGCCTCCGCCGTCGCGCTCGGCGAGCGCTTCGGCCCCGGCCGGTTCCGCTTCGCCACCCGCGCGGGCGAGGTGCCGATCGAGGTGGACAAGGGCCCGGACGGCGTGCTGCGCGCCACCCTCACCAGCGTCGAGCCGCACGTCGAGGAGGTGGCCGAGGCGGACATCGCGGAGGTGCTGGCCCTGCTCGACTGGTCGCCGCAGGAGCTGGACGCCGCGCTGCCGCCGCGGATCGCCTACGCGGGCGCCCGCCACCTCGTCCTGGCCGCCGCCACCCGCGACCGGCTGGCCCGGCTCGCCTACGACTTCGACGGTCTCGCCGCCTATATGACGGCGCGCGACCTGGTCACGCTCCAGCTGGTCTGGCGCGAGAGCGAGCACGTGTTCCACGTCCGGGACCCGTTCCCGGTCGGCGGGGTGGTGGAGGACCCGGCGACGGGGGCGGCGGCCGCCGCCTTCGGGGCCTACCTGCGGGAGCAGGGCGCCGTGGTGGCGCCGGCGGTGCTCACCCTGCACCAGGGGGAGGACCTGGGCCGGCCCGGTCTGCTGCGGGTCGAGCTGCAGGAGGGGGACACCCGGGTCCGGGTGTCGGGTGCTGGGGTGGCCATTCCGTAGGGCGCCGGACAGGGCTTAGGAGGTAACAGAACCGGGCTGTCCGACCTGCGGGAATGCGGTGTGTGTCAGGCCTCGTTGATGCTGCCGGAGGTGTGGGGCAGCCGAGACGAAGTAGAGCACACGTCGGCCCTGGGAGGTCGATGACGGCCTGGTTCCCTGAGCCACCCCGGTGATCTGCCGCCGGGGTGGCTCGCTCGCAGGAGTGAATCCGGCGTCAGACGTGCACCTTCCGTCGTGCATTCTCGGACGCGCACTTTCCGAATACTGGAGGTTCTCGTGGCCAAGGGCTACTGGGTCAGCGCCTACCGCACCATTTCCGACCCCGAGAAGATGGCTGCCTACATCAAGCTGGCCCGTCCGGCCATCGAGGCCGGAGGCGGACGGCTGATCGCCCGCGACGGGCGGGTCGTCGCCCACGACGACGGCGTCGCCGAGCGCGTCGTCCTGGTCGAGTTCGACAACTTCGAACAGGCCGTCGCAGCTCACGCGAGTGAGGCCTACCAGCAGGCGCTGCTCGCCCTGTCCGACGGCGTCGAGCGCGACTTCCGCATCATCGAAGGCGTCTAAGTTCCTCGGTGGCCGGCGCGGGCCGAACGCGGCGGACGCCGCCGGGGTGGGGTGCCCCGACGGCGTCCGGCCTGCTCCGGCTGCTGTCAGCAGTCCTTGAGCGTGCTGCAGAGCGCCGAGTCCATGGCCTTGGCGACCTCGGCGTCCGCCGGGCCGGCCCACGGGACCTTGGGCTGGGCGCCCGCCTTGGCGGTCGTCCAGAGCGACAGCTCGTTCACGGTGCCGTCGGGGACGGTCAGGTACTCGTGCAGGGTGACGGTGCCGCCGCCGGACTGCGGGAGGGTCACGGTCGCCGCGAAGAACATGCCGTCCTCCGGGCTGGTCACGTTCACGGTGGCGCCGGGAGCGGTCTTCGCGCAGTTCTTGAGCTCGTCGCGGAGATCGGTGAACACCGCGTGGGTGCTCTGGGCGACGCCGCTGCTGGGGCGGGGGTCGCCCTGGTACAGCAGGGTCTGCTGCGCCTGCCACTGCTCCCCGCCCGGGCCGATCAGGGCCTGCGCGGCGGCCTGGCCGGTGCCGAGGCTCTCCACGTCCTTCGACAGCTTGGAGTGGCACAGCTCCTGGAGCTTGAAGGCCACCGCTCCGCCGGCCGGCTTGGCGTGGTCGGCCGGGGCGGCCCAGTGGTGGGTGGAGTCCAGCGGGATGCTGCGCGGGTTGATCCAGGCACCCGCCGGGATGCCCTTGGCCGCGCCGCCCCCGGTGGGTGCGGCGGCGCCGGAGGACGGCTTGGCCTGGCCTCCGCCGGGCGTGGTCGGCGCGGCGGCTCCCGTGGTGGGCGCGGCGGCTCCCGTGGCCGGTGCGGCGGTGGCGGGCGGCGCCGCGTTCTTGTCGTCGCCGTTCTCGGGCCCGCAGGCGCTGAGCGAGCCGAGGCAGCAGAGCGCGGCGAGGGTGGTGGCGATGGCGGTTCTGGTGGCAGACAACTGACGGTTCCTCAAGTGTCCGGTGTGATGGTTCGGGGTCGGGGCGCACGGCGGCCCTGCGTACCGCGGCAGCGGTACGGGCCGCGCCTCACCGCCCGGTCGGCCCCTGAGAGCGGGCACCCGGCATGGCTTTTCCTTTCCCCCGTGATTCCTGCCGCCGGTGCGCGGGCCCCGGGGATCCGGGGCGGCGGCCGCCACCCGAACTGAGCGGCGGTCAGCACGTGTGCGCCGACGGCTGTCGAAACCTAGTGCGATGCGCCGACACCGTGCAACGCGGCGCGCTGTGACCGCCCCCACAGGCCCCCGGGTCCGGGTCCGAGTCCGGGCCCGGGTTCGCCAGCGCGGTCGCTCTCCCCGGTGGGCCGCCGCTCCGGCGGGGTCGGCCCCGTCGGAGAAAACCATTCGCGCAGGCGGCGCGGGATGAGCGACCCTGCCCGCATGCAACGAGCTAACGAACGGATGGTCAGCGTCCATCTCACCCACGACGGTGACTATCTGGGGCCGCTCGGCCCCTTCGAGGTGGCCGGGGGCTGGTGGTCGTCCGCCGCGCCGGTGGTGGAACAGGTCACGGCACTGGTCGGGGTCCCGGTGGTGGTGGTCCGGCTGGCCGAGGTTGCGGAGGGCGGGGGCGGCCACGGAGGGCACGTGGTCTACCACGCCGAGGCGTTGGAGCGGCCCACCGCGCTGGAGCCGCGCCCGCCGCAGGCCGAGACCGCCGCCCTGCTCGGCCCCGCCGAGCGGCGGGCCGGCTGGGCCACGCCGTCCGGACTGCGCGAGGCACTCGACTGGGCGGAGCAGGCACTGCGGCAGGCGGGCCGTCCGGCGGCCGGCCGGGCCGAACAGGTCCGCACCTGGAACCTGTCCGGGCTGTTCCGCTTCACCACCCCGGGCGGCGACGCCTGGCTGAAGGCGATCAACCCGGCGTTCAACGCCCGCGAGTCCGAGGTCATCGCGCTGCTCCGCACGGTCGACCCCACCCTCGTCCCGTCGGTCCTCGCCGCCGACCCGGAGCGCGGCCGGCTGCTGCTCGACCACGTCCCCGGCGAGGACTGCTGGGGCCCGTCCGCCGAGGCCGTCGCCGACGTGCTGCCGCGGCTGGTCGCCGCCCAGGCGGCGCTCGCCGCCGACGGCAGGGCCGCGGCCGCCGGGCTGCCCGACCGGACCCCGGCCGCCCTGGTCGGCCGGGTGCGCACCCTGCTCGACCGGCCGGAGGCCACCGCCGAGCTGACCGCCGAGGAGCTCGCCGCCGCCAGGGCCCTCGCCGACCGCCTGCCCGCGCTGGTCGAGGAGCTCGCCGCCTGCGGCCTGCCCGAGACCTTGGTGCACGGCGACTTCCACCCCGGCAACTGGCGCTCCGACGGCCGCAACACGGTGGTCGTCGACTACGCCGACTCCTGCTTCGGCCACCCGGCCCTGGACGGGCTGCGCCCGCGCCAGTACGTCTCGGAGGAGCGCTGGGGGCAGATCGCCGAGGTGTGGGCGCAGGCCTGGCGCAGGCACGCGCCCGGCTCGGACCCGGAACGCGCCCTGGAGCTGGTGGAGCCGCTCTACCACCTGTCCTACGCCGTGCGGTACCAGGAGTTCCTGGACCACGTCGAGACCAGCGAGCGCCCGTACCACGAGGGCGACCCGGTGAACGAGATCCGCGCGGCGCTGGCCCGGTGAACCGCCGGTCGGCTCCCGGCCGACCGCCGTCGAGGCCTGGCCGGGCAACGTCCCTGCCAGGCCTCGGTGTTCGGGTTGACCGAGCCGGTGACCGGCGACAACTCGGCCATCCCCTAGAAGATCTGACGGTCCGTACCCCCGGCGGATGAGTCGACCGGGCTTTACCCCACCCCCCAGGGAGGATGACTCCTCCTTTACCTTCTTCCTATGGTCTAGGCCATGTTGAGCCGATCACTCAAAGTCCTCTGCGGGACGGTGGTGTTGGCCCTCACGGCCACCCTCGCCTCGGTGGCCCAGGCCCAGGCCGCACCGCCGCCTCCCGCGCCGACCTGGCGGGAGTGCCCGCCCGACCCCTACGGAAGCCCCGTCGACCCGCGGCTGCGCTGCACCACGCTGCGCGTGCCGCTGGACTACCGGGTGCCGTCCGGTCCGACCATCGAGATCGCCGTCTCCCGGCTGGCCACCGCCAAGCCCGGGGTGCGTCGCGGGATCCTGCTGCACAACGGCGGCGGCCCCGGCGGGTTCAGCCTCAACCTGCCGAGCTCCTGGGTGCACAACTACCCGCAGGACGTCCTGGACCGCTACGACCTGGTCAGCTTCGACCCGCGCGGCGTCGGCTACAGTACGCCCGTCACCTGCGGTCGGACCGCGGCCAGCCTCCCCAACGAGCGCGTCCTGCCCTACCCGGCCGCGGACGGGTCGATCGGTGCGAACGTCACCTTCGCCCGCGACCTCGCCAGGGACTGCCTCTCCCACGGCGGCGACGTGCTGCGCCACATCACCACCGCCAACACCGCGCGGGACATGGACCGGATCCGCGCCGCGCTCGGCGAACGCAAGCTGTCCTACAACGCGGCCTCCTACGGCAGTTACCTGGGCGCCGTGTACACCGAGCTCTTCCCGGACCGCAGCGACCGGATCATCCTCGACTCCAACGTGAACCCGAACACCGTCTGGCACGGCCAGTTCGCGCTCTGGGACCAGGCGACCGAGCTGCGCTTCGGGGACTTCGCGAACTGGGCGGTCCAGCGGGAGTCCGAGCTGCACCTCGGCGCCACCCCCGCGGAGGTCCGGGCGAACTTCCTCGCCCTGGCCGCCCGCCTCGACCGCGCCCCCGTCACCCACCCGCAGGCGGGTCCGGTCAACGGCAACCTGTTCCGCGCGGTCTACCACGGGTACTCGTACCACACGTTCTACTTCCCCGAGATCGCCGCCTGGTGGCGCTTTCTCGACCAGGGCGGCCCGGCCCCCGAGTGGCTGGCCTTCCCGGTGGTACCCGGGATACCCGAGGACAACGGAACGGCCTCGCTGTTCGCGGTGGCCTGCGGGGACGCCCGTGCGCCGCGCGACATCGGCCACTACCAGCGGGAGGTGACGGCCGACCGGGCCCGGTACCCGCTCCTGGCCGGGATGGGCACCAACATCCTGCCCTGCGCGTTCTGGCCGGACCCGGTCGAGCCGCCGGTGAGGATCACCGACCGCGGGCCGCGCAACGTCCTGCTCCTGCAGACCGCCCGGGATCCGGCCACCCCGCTCGCGGGCGCGCTCGGCCAGCGCGGCTCGTTCGGCAAGCGGGCCCAGCTGGTCACCGTCAACACCGGCAACCACGGCGCCTACGACCCGTTCACCCCGTCCTGCGCCGTCACCGCGGCCAACCGGTTCCTGGTCACCGGGGTGCTGCCCGCCCGTGACCTGACCTGCGAGCCCGACCCCGTCGACGCCCGGACGGCGGTGCCGCAGCCGCCGGCGCCCGGCCGGCTGCCGGTCGGCCCGGCACTGCTCCGACCGGTGCCGATGTCCTGAACGGCGGACCACGGCGGACCACGGCGGACCACGGCGGACCACGGCGGGTGCGGTCCACGGGACCGCACCCGCCCTGCGCCGGGGCACCGGACGATCCGCCGGGCCCTAGTACTGCAACGGTGCTTACCGTGATGAGGCGTCAGCTCTGGCCCCTGTCCGGCCCGGTGAGGGTGGTCAGGAGGGTGCGGGCCTGCTCCCGGAGGTGGTCGACGGGGAGGCCCTCGTAGATCAGCTCCAGGCCGAGGGCGGTCGCCCGGCTGGCCGCGTAGTACGACTGGTAGGCGAGGTAGGGGCGGTGGTCGTCGAGCGGGTCCAGGCCGACGGCGAGGGTGGCGAAGTGGGTCCGGCCGTTCTCCGTCCGGGCGAGCTGCCACTCCTGCTCGAAGGGCTCCGGTCCGCGCGGGAGTTGCTCGGGCGGGAGGTCTTCGTGCGGGGGTTGCTCGGGCGGGGGTTCGTCGTGCGGGAGCTCCAGGAGCGCCCGGGCGAACGCACCGACCTGCTCGGTGTCCTCGAAGGGCAGGGTCTCGGACCAGCCGGGCGCCCCGGCCAGGAACTGCCAGCCGGAGCCGGACCCGTCCGGTGCCCGGCCGACGCCGAAGACCCATTCGCCGTCGGCGTCGTCACGCCACCGGCAGTGCAGTACCAGGTCCATCGCATGCCCCCTTGTCGGTTCGGCGGCTCATCCCGGTACAGCGGTTCCTGCCCGGGTCGGGCCCTCCCACACCATGCGGGAGGGCCCGACCCGTCCTCAGGCCGAGGGCGGGGCCGGTCGGCCGTCGCGCGCGGGGTGTACGGCGAGTGCCTCGGCGGGACAGAAGTCGACGGCCTCGGCCAGCTCCTCCGTCGGCTCCTCCCCGGCGCCGCCGCGCAGCGGGTGGGCGAGGCCGTCGGCGCCGAGCTCCAGGGAGCGGGGCGCGGTGAGCACGCACATCCCGGAGCCGACGCAGCGGTCCCGGTCCACCCGGACGACCACCAGCGGTCCGGACGCCGGTGCCCCCGGGGGCACCGGGTGCGCCGCGGCCGTCACCAGGCGACCTGGAGGGTGTTCGGGCTGCGGGTGAGCAGCCCGCGCCGCCAGTCGATCCCCCCGGGCGGCTCGGTGAGCCGCAGCGAGGGCAGCCGCCGGGCCAGCCGGTGGAGGCCGAGTTCGAGCTCCATCCGGGCCAGCCAGGCGCCCAGGCAGTGGTGCGGCCCCGCCCCGAAGGTGTACATCGGCGCGGCGAGCGGCGAGAACAGCTCGGTGATCAGGTCGCCGGTGAACAGCTCGGGGTCGTGGTTGGCGGTGCCGGTGTCGGCGGCGACCACGCTGCCCTTCGGGATGACCACACCGCCGATCTCCACGTCCTCGACGGTGCGCCGCAGCAGGCCGGGGAGGACGTCGGAGTCCCCGAGCGGGACGGCGCGCAGCAGCTGCTCGGTGGCGGCGGCCGCACTCTGCTCGTCCGCCGCGAGGCGGTGCCAGGCCTCGCGGCCGTCGCCGAGCAGGTAGACCAGGGCGTTGCCGAGGGTGGTCATGGTGGTCTCGTGGCCGGCCACCACCAGGCCGATGACCAGCGAGACCAGCTGGGGTTCGGTGATGTCGCCGCTCTCGTCGGCGGCCGTGAGCAGACTGCTGACCAGGTCCTCGCCGGGGGCGGCACGGCGCTCGGCGATCACCTCGGCACCGAAGGCGGCGAACTCGCCCATCGCCGTCCGGATGGCCTCGGCGGAGTACGCGGTGGCGGAGAGCGCGTGGTCGCTCCAGTGCGCGAGCCGCTTGCCGTCGAGCCCGTCCAGGCCCATCAGCCGGCTGATCACGGCGACCGGCAGCGGGCGGGTGTAGGCGGAGACGATGTCGACGGCGGAGCCCTGGTCGATCAGCTCGTCCAGCAGGCCCTCGATCACCGAGGCGACCCAGGGGCGCCAGCGGGCGATCGCGCGCGGGGTGAACGCCCGCTGCACGGTGCGGCGCAGCCGCTGGTGGTCGGTGCCGTCGAGGTTCAGCAGGCTCTGCGGGTCGTCCAGGATGTTGGGGGTGAGCGCGAGCGGGGGCGCGTCCGGGGCGTACAGCGCGGCTCGGCCCAGGCGCGGGTCGGTGAGCACCTGTCGGACGTCGGTGTGCCGGCTGACCAGCCAGACCGGGGTGCCGGTGGGCAGCGCGGCCAGGCGCGGCGGGCCGGGTTCGAGGTGGCGCAGGCAGTGCAGCGGGATCAGGGGCGCGTCGGTGGTGCCAGGACCGGCACCGGTGGCACTGTTCTCGGCGGACATCCGTACTCCAGACTCCAGGCGGTGGGCCGCTCTGGGCGGCCCGGCGGGGGGGGTGGATCCGGGGAGGTGCGCGGGCGTGGATGCTCGGGGACGGGGCGGGGCCCGATACGACCGTACGTGGGCGACGGGCGTGCAGTCAGCGGCACTTTGAGCCATCGGCGATGCGGCCGGGGCACGATGACAGGCGCTCAGTGCCGGGCGCGCGCCCCCCGGTCGGCGGTCATCGGAGGGCCGGTGAGCCGGATCACCCGGGCCGTTCGCCGGGCACGGGGCACCCCGGGCGCTAGGCTGCCCGGGTAAGCCGTGGAGCAGGTCGATCAGGTCACGCCGGTGCTTTTGGTCGCACCGGCCGACGGAGGTGGATTTCGGATGTCCCAGCAGGTCAAGGCAGTCATCGCGCGCGCCAAGGGCGCGCCCGTGGAGGTGGCGACGATCGTCGTGCCCGACCCGGGGCCCGGCGAGACGGTGGTGCGGATCCAGGCCTGCGGCGTCTGCCACACCGACCTGCACTACCGCGAGGGCGGCATCAACGACGAGTTCCCCTTCCTGCTGGGCCATGAGGCCTCGGGCATCGTGGAGTCGGTAGGCGAGGGTGTCACCGAGGTCGAGCCGGGGGACTTCGTCATCCTCAACTGGCGTGCGGTGTGCGGCCAGTGCCGGGCCTGTCGGCGCGGCCGGGCGCAGTACTGCTTCAACACCCACAACGCCAAGCAGAAGATGACGCTGCTGGACGGCACCGAGCTGTCGCCGGCCCTGGGCATCGGCGCGTTCGCCGAGAAGACCCTGGTCGCGGCCGGGCAGTGCACCAAGGTGGACCCGGCCGCCGCGCCGGCCGTGGCCGGACTGCTGGGCTGCGGAGTGATGGCGGGCATCGGCGCCGCGATCAACACCGGCAACGTCGGCCGGGGCGACTCGGTCGCGGTGATCGGCTGCGGCGGGGTCGGCGGCGCGGCCGTGATGGGCTCGCGGCTGGCCGGCGCGGGGACGATCATCGCGGTGGACATCGACGACCGCAAGCTGGAGACCGCCCGCACGCTGGGCGCCACCCACACCGTCAACTCCCGTACCACCGACCCGGTCGAGGCGATCCGCGAGCTGACCGGCGGCCACGGCGCGGACGTGGTGGTCGAGGCGGTCGGCCGCCCGGAGACGTACAAGCAGGCGTTCTACGCGCGCGACCTGGCCGGTACGGTCGTGCTGGTCGGCGTGCCGACCCCGGAGATGACGCTGGAGCTGCCGCTGCTGGACGTGTTCGGCCGCGGTGGTGCGCTGAAGTCCTCCTGGTACGGCGACTGCCTGCCCTCGCGGGACTTCCCGATGCTGATCGACCTCTACCTCCAGGGCCGCCTGGACCTCGGCGCGTTCGTCACCGAGACCATCGAACTCGACGCGGTGGAGCAGGCGTTCGAGCGCATGCACCAGGGCGACGTGCTCCGTTCGGTGGTCGTCCTGTGAGCACCGCACGGATCGACCGGCTCGTCACCGCCGGCACCTTCGAACTCGACGGCGGCAGCTGGGAGGTGGAGAACAACGTCTGGATCGTCGGCGACGACGCCGAGGCCGTGGTGATCGACGCCGCGCACGACGCCGACGCGATCGAGGCCGCGCTCGGCGGGCGCCGACTGCTGGCGATCGTCTCCACCCACGCGCACAACGACCACATCGACGCCGCCCCCGCGCTCGCCGCGCGCACCGGTGCGCCGATCCTGCTGCACCCGGACGACCTGCCGCTGTGGAAGCTCACCCACCCCGACCGCCTGCCGGACGGCGAACTCGCCGACGGGCAGCGGATCGAGGTGGCCGGCACCGTGCTGACCGTGCTGCACACGCCCGGCCACGCGCCGGGCGCGGTCTGCCTGTACGCGCCGGAGCTCGGCACGGTCTTCACCGGCGACACCCTCTTCCACGGGGGCCCGGGTGCCACCGGCCGGTCGTTCTCGCACTTCCCGACCATCATCGACTCGATCCGCGACCGCCTGCTCTCCCTCCCCCCGGAGACGGCGGTCCGCACCGGCCACGGCGACCCGACCACCATCGCCGCCGAGGCCCCGGCCCTGCCGGAGTGGATCGCCCGCGGGCACTGACGTCGTACGTACCCACCGCCCGGCCCGGTGCCCGCCGCACCGGGCCGGGCGTCGTACGATCGCGGGCATGGCCCATGATCCGCGCGCACTCGACGACACCTTTCTCGCCTTCTGGCGGGAGCGGCACATCTCCACGCTGACCACGCTGCGCCCGGACGGTTCGCCGCACGTGGTGCCGGTGGGGGTGACGTTCCAGGCGGAGGCCGGGATCGCGCGGGTGATCAGCAGCCGGACCAGCCGGAAGGTCCGCAACGTGCTGGCCGCCGGGCCCGAGGGGATGCGGGTGGCGGTCTGCCAGGTGGAGGGTGCGCGCTGGTCGACGCTGGAGGGGGTGGCCGTCGTCCGGGACGCACCCGAGGCGGTGGCGGAGGCGGTACGGCGGTACGCCGAGCGCTACCGGGAGCCGCGGGTGAACCCGGACCGGGTGGTCATCGAGATCACCGTGGACCGGGTGCTCGGCCGGGCCTAGGGCCTGAGGCCGTCCCCGCTGTGCCCGGGTGTTTATCGGACGTTGATCGCCTGGGCCTAGCGTCGGGGCCATGAACAACGGAACGACCGGGGTGCAGGGCGTGCGGGCACTGCCCGAGGGGCGGATGACGGAGCAGGACGCGGACCGGTTCCGGCTGCTGTTGACCCGGCTGGAGAGTTCACTGGCGGCGGACCGCCGGGTGGCGGGTCAGCCTGCGACGGATCGGCGGGGGACCGATCGGCGGGCGGGGGCACCGGCCGGGGCGCAGGGCCGCGATGACTGAGGGGGCGGGCGGCAGACCGGTGCGGGTGCTGCCGCTGTGGCAGCGCGGGCCGGCCGCCGCGCCGTACGACGCGCACCGGCCCGGGGTGCGGGGGCACACCGGACCGGTGGTGGAGGGCGGCGAGGGTCAGTTGACCGCGACGGCCGACCAGGCCGCGGCGACCGCGGCGTACTCGGTGCCGCCGGCGCCGTAGAGGTCGGTGGCGGCCTTCAGGGTGGCCGTCCGGGCACCGGCGTAGGTGGTGCCGGAGGTCATGTAGACGGTGAGCGCCCGGTACCAGATCCTGCCGAGCTTGTCCCGGCCGATCCCGTTGACGGTCGAGCCGTTGCAGGTCGGGCTGTTGTAGGAGACGCCGTCCACCACCCGGGCGCCGCTGCCCTCGGCGAGCAGGAAGGCGAAGTGGTTCGCCACGCCCGAGGAGTAGTGCACGTCGAGGTTGCCGACGCCGGAGCTCCAGCAGTCCGCCGACTTGGTGTCCTTGGAGGGCTGGTCCATGAACCGCAGCGCGGCCTTGCCGAAGCCGGGCTTCACGATCTCCTCGCCGATCAGGTAGTCGCCCGGGTCGGCGGGGTTGGCCGCGTAGAACTCGACCAGGGTGCCGAAGATGTCGGAGGTGGCCTCGTTGAGGCCGCCGGACTCCCCGGAGTAGGTGAGCTTGGCGGTGCGCGAGGTGACGCCGTGGGACATCTCGTGCCCCGCGACGTCCAGCGAGACCAGCGGGCCGAAGGTCGTCCCGTCGCCGTCGCCGTACGTCATGCAGAAGCAGGCGTCCTGCCAGAAGGCGTTGTTGTAGTTGCTGCCGTAGTGGACGCGGTTGTACGAGCCCTTGCCGTCCCCGGCGATGCCGGTGCGGCCGTGGACGTTCCGGTAGTAGTCCCAGGTGGTGTCGGTGCCGTACTGGGCGTCGACGGCGGCGGTGGCGCGGTCGGCGGTGGTGCCGGTGCCCCAGTGGTTGTCGGTGTCGGTGAAGACCACGGCGGGTGCCCGGCTGAGGCAGATGCTGCCGAAGCAGAGGTCGGTCTTGTTCTGGGCGTCACCGGTGTAGGTGGTGCCCCGGGTGGGGTCCTTGAGCTGGTAGCCGCCGCCGGCCGGCGTGGTCTCCAGTGCGACGGTGCCGCCGTAGAGCGAGGCGCCGTCTCCGGCGGCGGTCTCGATGGCGTCCCAGGCGTCGATCACGGCGCCGGTCGCCGCGTCGGAGAGCACCGTGCGGGAGACCGGGTTGCCGAGGTGGTCCTTCCCGGAGGCGGTGGTCCGCCAGGCCAGTCGGGGCGCGCCGTGCAGGGCGTCCACCACCAACTCGGCGTTCGCCTCGGCCTGTCGGGCGGATCCGCCGAGGGCGCGGACGGCCTGTGCGCGGGCCGCGGCGGCCGGGACGGCGGGCCGGGTGGTGGGCACGGCGACGTCCGTGGAGGTGGCGCGGTCGGCGCCCGCGAAGGCGCCACCGGGGGCGAGGTGGACGACCAGGTCGCCGCCCAGGACGGGTAGGCCCGCGTAGGTGCGGTCGTAGCGGACGTGCTGTGTGCCGTCGGCGTCGGTGACGACGCCCTGGACGGTGCGGCCCTGGCCGGGGGTGATGCCCAGTCGGGCGGCGTTGGCGGCCAGCGCGGCGTCGGCCCGGGCGGCCGCGGACGGCGGCCCGGCGGGCGCGGCGAGGGCCGTGCCGGGCAGGGCGACGGCGGTGAAGGTGGAGGCCGCGACGGCGACGGCGATGGCGGCGGCGGTGGTCCGGAGGCTGAGCGGCATCGTGCTCCTCGGTTCTCGGCGAAGGCCGCGGCGACGGCGCACGGAAGGGTGCGCCGTCGAGGGGGCGCGGCGGCGGGACGCGGTGAACGACGGCAGCGGCGAGGGCGGTCGGGGGTGCACCTGGCGCAGCGAGGGGGCGGACGGCGCGGCGGATGGCGCGCTGTGAACGGCGCGTTGTGGATCGCGCGGCGGATGGCGCGGCGGATGGCGCTGTGCGGAGAGCTGCCGGGGACAGCTTTTTACATGCTCAGGTCACCCCGCGTCCAGAGCGCGTACGGAAACCGTTCGGCGCGGCCGGTGCGGAGACCGCCTGCCCGAGCCGCGCCGAACGCCCTCCGGTGGCCTACTACTTGGCGAACCGCACCTCGGGAAGGCCGCCGGCATCACATCGTGCTTCAGCAGTCGCACCCGCAGCCGTCGCAGCCGTCGCAGCCGTCACAGCAGCTGCAGCAGTCGCTACAGCCCTCGCACCCGTCGCAGCAGTTGCAGCAGTCGTGCCGCTCGCAGAAGCCCTCCCGGCGCTCGCGGGAGAACGGGTCGTCGTGGTCGCAGCAGAGCAGCTGGCAGGAGCAGGCCATCAGGGCCCAGACCGCGCAGCCGGCCAGCAGGTTGCGGTGCGGCGGCTTCGGAGCGCCGGGCGGGGTGAAGCCGGGCCCCTGCGGCACCCAGGGCGGGATCGGGGCTCCGGGCCCGGCCGGCGGCTGGTCGGGGGTGTGCGTCGGCGGGGACTGCGGATCGGCGCCGGTGGCCGGGTGGTTGCCGCAGGTCGCCGCGTGCCCCGGCCGGCCGAAGACCCGCTCGACCGCGCGCTCGGTCTCGTGCGCGAGCAGGGTGTGCACCAGCGCGCGGTCGGTGAGCTCCACCTCGCGCAGGGCGAGGCGGATGCCGTGGACGGCGTCGCGGCAGAGCCGCTCGGCCTCGGCGCGGTCCGTGCCGGTGGCGGTCAGCGGGTTCCAGGCGCCGCTCGCGGCGTCCTCGGCCTGGTCCTCGGCGGCGTCCAGCAGATGGGCGAGTCGGCCGAACAGCCGCCCCGCCTCGGCCAGCGGAGCCGCGTTGCCGGGTCGTCCGGCCAGGACGGCGGTGTGTGCGAAGGCCGCCGAGGTGGCGCTCTCGGTGGGTTCGGTGACCAGCAGGACCGAGCCGCCCGGCCCCAGTCCGCGCTCCAGCCCGCCCTGCCGGGAGGCCGCGTCGAGCAGGACGGCGGTGTCGAAGCCGACCGCCGAGGCGCTGCCCGCGCTCTGCCGGTCCCAGCGCCTGGTCACCGCGCGGGCGCCGGCCGCGACCGGGCGGCGGGCGAACACGCCGTCCCGGTCCTCGACGTGGTCGCGGATCTTCACCGAGGCGAGCGCCAGCGAGACGGCGGCCGCGAGCCGGGCCCCCTCGCCCTTGGCGACCGAGGCGGTCCGCATCCCGCGCAGCGGGCAGGGCCCGGCGGTGCGGCGCCAGGAGGCGTCGTCGCGGGCGATCTGCGCCTCGACCAGCACGGAGATGATCAGGCCGTCGTAGTTGGTGGCGGTGCGGGCGAGTTGGCCGTGGTCGTCGCGCAGCGCGAGGCAGAGCCCGCACAGGTGCGCCATCCAGGAGGTCTGCAACCGCTCGGAAAGCCGGTGCCTACAGGGCCTGATGATGCCGAACATGATCCCCCTTGCGTGCTCGCGGGCCGCTGATCGGACCCCCGTCCGCCGGACATCATATGATCACCGCCCGACGCGCCCGGGAGCTGTGGGGAAACGGTGACCGGACACCCCGGGCGGGTCCGACCGGTCCTGTCCGCCCGGCCGGATCGGCCTCCCGGCGCCGTACCGGGACAGGGTGTCCGCCGGGCGACCGCTGGACGTGCCCGGGCCCCGCCTCCTCGGCCTCCGGTCGACGGGGGAGGTGAGGGGACGGGCCCCCTGGGCACGGCCGGCCGTCATGGCGCTTCGGGCCGCTCGATCTGCTGGATCAGGCGCTTGAGCTGGGCGACCTCCTCGCGGAGGGCCTGGTCGCCGGCCGGGGTGAGGGTGATCCAGGTGCGGGGGCGCCGGCCTTCGTAGCCCTTCTCGATGTGGATCAGTGCGGCCTTCTCCAGGACGGTGAGGTGCTGTCCGAGGTTTCCGGCGGTGAGTTCGAGGGTGGTGCGCAGGAAGCCGAACTCGACGCGGCGGGCCTGGTGGGTGACGGTGAGGATGCCGAGGCGGACGCGCTGGTGGACGACGTCGTCCAGGCCGTTGACGGGGTGCTGGTCGCGCTGGTCGCTCTGGTCGGTCATGACAGGGCGCGGTGGCGGGGCAGTTGGGTCCGGGCGAAGCCGAGGGCGCCGAGCAGCAGGAACACGCCGGGAGGGATCAGAGGGGGCAGGCCCGACCAGGGCGAGGTGGCGTCGATCCCCGCCCAGCCGGTGGGGATCGGTGCCAGTTCGAGCGTGAGGTAGGCCAGGGTGAAGAGCAGCAGGACGCGGCTGCGTTCGACCCAGGCCAGCACCAGCAGCGGCAGCCCGACGGATGCGGCCCCTCCGGTGAACCGTTCGAGGAACACCGTCAGTTCGGAGGAGGGGTCGAGCTGCAGACCCCAGAGGTCGAGCGGGCCGCCGGGTGTGAGGTGGCGGGTGGCCCAGAACCCGGTGGCGGCCACCAGGCCGACCAGGACGATCCCGGCGACGACATAGGGCCGGACGGGGGTGCCCACGCCGCGGTTGCGCGAGCGGCGGACGTAGAAGAACGCGGTCGCGGTGTAGGCGAGCAGGAGCCCGAGCGTCCAGTAGACCGGTGATCCCTGCTTGATGAGGATGCAGCCGGTGCCCGGGCCCGTCGAGCTGTAGCCGTCCAGGCAGGCCACGGTCCGGATGCTGAAGGTGAGGCGGTTGGCGAGGATGCCGCCCAGCGTGAGCACACCCAGCAGTAAGAGGGGGAACCAGGTGCCGCGCTGGGCGGCGCGGACCCTGCGGGTCAAGTCGCCGAGGTTGGCGAGGACTTCGTGGGGCGTGCCCGGCGCGGGCACCGCTTCGTCTGTCATACAGTCAGCTTTGCATTGCAGAGTAGTTGTGGCAAGAGACTTCGGCGTGGCGGTCCGGTCGGCGAACTCCCGTGTCCTGGCGAGGTGTTGCGCGAGGTGTGCGGGCGACCGGTGGGATCGGCGCATCGCCGCAGCTGGCAGGGTCGACGGCCGGGCCGGCCGCCTTCTGGTGATCCCGGATCTGGGATAGCATCGCGAATATGGGAATCGATACGGCCGCCGACGAGCGGCTGGCCACCCGGCTGGCCGAACTTCGCATCGAACGCGGCTGGACACTGGAGGAGTTGGCCCGGCGGGCGGATGTCAGCCGGTCCACGCTGTCCCGGGTCGAGCGGGCCGAGGTCAGTCCGACCGCGGCCCTGCTCGGACGGCTCTGCGCGGTGTACGGGCGCACCATGTCGCGCCTGCTCGCCGAGGTGGAGTCCGCCCCGGCCCGGCTGGTCCGCGCCGGGGAGCAGCGGGTCTGGCGCGACGAGGCCACCGGGTTCGTGCGGCGTTCGGTGTCGCCGCCGCACGGCTCGCTGCGCGCCGAGATCATCGAGGGACGGTTGCCGCCGGGCGCCGACATCAGCTACGACCGGCCGTCGGTGCCCGGGCTGGAGCACCACATCTGGCTCCTGGAGGGCGAGTTGGAGCTGACCGTCGACGGCGAGCCACAGCTGCTCGCGGCCGGGGACTGCCTGCGCTTCGTCTGCGGCACCACCCGGTTCCGCAGCCCCGGACCGGAGGACGCCCGGTACGCGCTGGT
Organism: Kitasatospora sp. NPDC048239; assembly: GCF_043202015.1. Taxonomy (NCBI): domain Bacteria; kingdom Bacillati; phylum Actinomycetota; class Actinomycetes; order Kitasatosporales; family Streptomycetaceae; genus Kitasatospora; species Kitasatospora sp. NPDC048239. Next base: position 123,590 of record NZ_JBICZP010000014.1, read on the forward strand.
GGTGGTCGAGCCGTGACCTCCAACGGGCCGATACCCGCCGACGGACCGATATCCGCTGCTGAGCCGGCTCCCGCCGACGCCCCGGCTCCCGCCCCCGTGCGCTTCGACGCCGCCGGGCGCCGGGTGCTGCTGGTCTGCGTGGCCGGCGGCTTCACCACCCTGCTCGACCAGTCCGTCCTCAACACCTCGATCCCCGCCCTGCGCGAGAGCCTGCACGCCCAGCCCGCCCACCTGCAGTGGATCGTCGCCGGGTACTCGCTCGCCTTCGGCCTGGCGCTGATCCCCGGCGGGCGGCTCGGCGACGTCAGGGGCCGCAAGTGGTTCTTCGTCACCGGACTGGCCCTGTTCACCGCGGTCAGCCTGCTCTCCGCGACCGCCACCGAGCCCTGGGTGCTGGTCGCCGCGCGGCTGCTCCAGGGCGCCGGGGCAGGCCTGGTCAACTCCCAGATGATCGGCACCCTCCAGGACGTCTTCAGCGGCCAGCTGCGCGCCCGGGCCCTCGGGATGTACGCCGTCACCGGCGGTCTGGCCTTCGCGCTCGGGCCGCCGATCGGCGGCGCGGTCCTGGCGGCCGTCGGGCCCGAACACGGCTGGCGGCTGACCTTCCTGCTCAATGTGCCGTTCGGCCTGGCCACCGTCGCGCTCGCCGCCCGCTACCTGCCGCGCCCGCGCCCCAGTGCCCGGCACGCCGACCTCGACCTGGTCGGCCTGCTGCTGGTCGCCGCGCTGACCCTGACGCTGATGCTGCCCTTCGTCCAGCCGCCCGGCTGGACCGGCTGGCTCGCCTTCACCGCCGGCGCCTGCCTGCTGCTCGGCGCGCTGGCCTGGTGGCAGCGCCGCTACGCCCGGTCCGGCGGCCACCCGCTGATCCACCCCGCGCTCACCCGCTCGGCGCCGTACGCACTCGGCACGGCGGTGGCGATGGCCCAGTTCGGCTCGTCCATCGCCGCCGGGCTGGTGCTCACGATGTTCCTCCAGGACGGCCTCGGCCTGTCCCCGATGGGCGCCGCCCTGGTCTCGCTGCCCTCGGCGGTGTCGATGGGCGTGGCCTCGGCGCTCGCCTGGCGGGTCGTCCAGCGGTTCGGCCGGCGGACCGTGACCGCGGGTATGGCCGCCTCCGCCCTGGTGATGCTCGCCGGCGGCTTGGTCGTGCACTGGGCGCCGTCGGCCGCCCTGCCCTGGGTGCTGGCGCTGCTGCAACTGCTCGGCGGTGCGGCCATCGGCGTGATGGGGGCCACCAACCAGGCCTACGTGCTGCGCCACGCGCCCGCCGAGGCGGCCGGGGTGAGCGGAGCGATCCTGCAGATGGCGCAGCGGATCGCGGCGGCGGTCTGCGTCTCCGCGCTGTCCGGGCTGTACCTGCGGGCCACCGCGGGTGGGGGAGGGCACCGGGCGGCCTACTCCTGGGCGAGCGCCGTGTGCGCGGTGGTGGCGGGCCTGGCGGTGCTGGCGTCGGTGTACGCGAGCCGGGCCGCGAAGGACGGGGAGGCGCCGGCGGCGGTGGCCTCGCCCGGGCCTTCGGCGGTGGGAGCGGAGCGCTGAGCCCCGCCGCGGCGGTTCCGCATCGGCGTCGGGCCTGTGCGTCGGGTTTGTGCGTCGGGCTTGTGCGTCGGGCGAACAGCGCTCCCGGCCCGGCCGGTCCGCGCATACGGTGATCGTCATGACCGATCAGCTGACCGTCGACCTCGGGGAACTCCGCCTCGCCTACCGCGTGCACGGTGCGGCCGGCGCCCCGCCGCTGCTGCTCCTGCACGCGCTGGGCGAGCGGGGCGCGGACTGGGACGGGGTGCTCCCGCAGCTCGCCCCGCACCACCGGGTGTACGCCCTCGACCTGCGCGGCCACGGGGGCAGCGACCGCCCCGCCCGCTACGGCCTGGAGCTGATGCGGGACGACGTGGTCGCCTTCCTGGACGCGCTCGGACTGGCCCGGGTGGACCTCGTCGGCCACTCGATGGGCGGCGTGGTCGCCTACCTGCTCGCCCAGTCGCACCCCGAGCGGGTCGGGCGGCTGGTCCTGGAAGGCCGGTGGACTTCGACTGGGCGGCGGTCGGGCAGATCAAGGCACAGATCGACACCCCGGAGCCGGCCTGGCGGGAGCGTCTGGCGGACATCGCCGCACCGACCCTGGTGGTGGCCGGCGGAGCGGCGAGCCACGTCCCGCAGAACCGGATCGCCGAACTGGCCCGCCGGATCCCGGACTGCCGGGTGGTGACCATCGAGGCCGGACACCTGGTGCACCACAGCCGGCCGGCGGAGTACGTGGCGGTGGTCGCACCGTTCCTGCACCCCGCCGGCCAGTCGGACTGACGACAAGGCCCTGTCCGGCCGATCCTGCCGGGCGCGCGACGCCGGGCATCGAGCCGCGCGCTGATCCGCCAAGACCGACCGGACGGGACCTGGTCAGACCCCGTGCTCGGCCGGGAGCCGGCCCGCCCGGACGGCCGCGACCAGCTCGGCGTGGTCCGCCTCGGTACGGTCCGCGTACGCCACCGCGAAGGCGGCGACCGCCTCGTCCAGCTCCTCGTTCTTGCCGCAGTAGCCGCCGAGCAGGCCCGGGTCGGCGGTGTGCGCATGGGCCCGGGCCAGCAGGGCGCCGGTGATCCGGGCGTAGTCGTCCAGCTGGCCCGGCAGCAGCGCCGCCGGGTCCACACTTCCCTTGCGGTTGCGGAACTGCCGCACCTGGTAGGGCAGTTCGTCCACCGTGGTCCAGCCCAGCAGGGTGTCGCTGACCACCTGCATGCGCTGCTGGCCGAGCACCACCCGGCGGCCCTCGTGACCGTCCTGCGCCGTCACCGGGTAGCCCGCGCGGGCCAGGTGCGGCAGCAGGACGGAGGGGCGGGCCTCCTTGACCTGGAGGACCAGCGGCTGCTCCCGGTGGTCGGTCAGCAGGACCACGTAGGAGCGGGTGCCGACGCTGCCGGTGCCGACCACCCGGAACGCCACGTCCTGCACGTGGTAGCGGGAGAGCAGCGGGTGCAGCTCGGCGGCCACCGTGTGCACGTACGGGCCGAGCGCGGCCGCCACGGCGGCGGCCGTCGCGTCGGGCACCTCGCTGAGCACCGGCGGCGCGGCGGTGAAGCGCCAACCGCCCTCCTCAGTACGGACGGTGGACTTGGCGGCGAACCTGGCGCTGGTGTTGCCGAGCGCCTTGGTGCCGACCCTGTGCAGCACCTCGGCCAGGTCGTGCGCCTGGGCGAAGGAGACCAGCTGGTCGTCCGCGACGGCGTTCCAGGCGTCGAGCGCGGGCAGCTTCGCGAGCGACCGCATCGTGCGGCGGTACGAACCGGTCGCGTCGAAGGCCGCCTGCCGGGCGGTCGTCTCGTCGGCGCCGACCTCGCGGCCGGCCAGCACCAGGCTGGCGGCGAGCCGCTTGAGGTCCCACTCCCAGGGTCCGGGCACGGTCTCGTCGAAGTCGTTGATGTCCATGACCAGTTGGCCGCGGGCATCGCCGTACAGGCCGAAGTTGGCGGCGTGCGCGTCGCCGCAGAGCTGGGCGGTTATCCCGGTGGTGGGCGTGGCGGCGAGGTCGGCGGCCATCAGCCCGGCCGACCCGCGCAGGAAGGCGAACGGCGTGGCCGCCATCCGGCCGAGCCGGATCGGCACCAGGTCGGCGAGGCGGCCCGCGTTGGACGCCTCGATCGCCTCGACGGCGGTCGGGCGGTCGTCCGCGGGGACGAACTCGCCGTGCCGGTCGCGGGGCATCCGCCCGCGCAGCGCCTTGCCGCGCTCCCGGGCCCGCCCGTCGTGCCGCGGCGCGAACCCGTCCACGGCGAACCGCCGCCCGGCCCCCCGTCCGGTCGCCACCGCGTCCGCCCTGGCCGCCGGCCTGTCGGACCCGTTCACCGCATCGGTCAGCTGCGTCACTGCGCCCGCCCCGTTTCCTCCGTCGTTCCGGCCCGCGCCCCGCGCGGACCCGGCCCCTCGCGGGCCGCGCAGCAGGCTACCTGGCCGCTCCGGTCGACCCGCAGGGGGAGGGACGCCGGAGGGGAGGGCGCGGTTCCGCCGCCGGACACGCCCTATGGTGGCCGGGTGGACGATCTTCGGGGGACGGCCGGCGTGCGGACGGCCGGTGTGCGGATGACCGCGGGCGCGGTGGCGGTGGCGGTGGTGGCGGCCGGGCTGGGCGTGCGGGCGCTGGCGGGCGGGGCGGTCGCCAAGTACGCGGGCGACGGGCTCTACACGGTGCTGGTGTACGCGCTGGTGGTCGCCGCCGCCCCGCGGGTGCGCCCGGTGCGCGCGGCCCTGGTGTCCGCCGCGCTGAGCTGGGCGGTCGAGCTGTTCCAGCTCACCGGGGTGCCCGACGGCCTCGGCCGCCGCAGCACGGCGGCCCGGCTGGTCCTCGGCTCCACCTTCAACCCGCCGGACCTGTTCTGGTACCTGGTCGGCGCGGCGCTCGCGGCCCTGCTGCACACGGCCCTGCGGCACCTGGCCGGCCTGCAGAAGGACGGGCTGCGCGGGTCGGCCGGGTCGAGCCGCCCGCGGGCTTGAGCGCCCCTGTACGACGGCTCCGGGGCCGGGCGCCATCCTCGACGGATGTACTCACTGCTCGGCTCCTGCCTGCGTTTCCTGCTGCGAGGCCTGGTCGTCTCGGGGCAGATCTCGGGGTACGTCCCACCGGTGCTCGCGCCGTCGGGGAGCGGCCCGGCGCCGGGGCACCCGGAGCGGCTCTGCCCCGAGGTGCCGCTCAGCGCCGTCGAGCTGCGGCTGCGGCGTGAGCTCCGCGGCCTCGGCGACGGGCCGACGCGCCCTGAACTCTGAGTCCGGCGTGCCGGCGCCTCTCCCGCGCCGGCCCCGCGCGCCCCGCCCGGGGACACGCGGGGTGCGCGGAGCGGAGGCTCAGGCGCCCGCGGAGGCGGTGGACCGCGCCGAGGCCGGCCCTTCAAGCGGCGGCCCCTCGCGCGGCGGCTCCTCCCTGGGCGGCAGGCGTCGCAGCAGTGGCCCGGTCATCAGCGTGGTGACCAGGGCCATCACCACCATGGCGCTGAACATCCGGGTGTCGATGACCCCGAGCCGGTGGCCCACGTTCAGGATGACCAGTTCGGTGAGCCCCCGGGCGTTGAGCAGGATGCCGAGGGCGGCGGCATCGCGCCTGGTCGAACCGGTCAACCGGGCGGCGGCGGCAGCGCCGACGAACTTGCCCGCGCAGGCCGTCACCAGCACCGCAGCGACGATGGCCAGCCCGTGCAGCCCGAGGCCCGCGAGGTCGACGGCCAGGCCGGTGACGGTGAAGAAGGCGGGCAGCAGCAGGAGACCGGCCTGCTCGATGCGCTCCGGGACCTCCGGGGCGAGGACGTCGATCCGCCGGCGCGGCACCGCCGCCCCGAACATGAAGGCGCCGAAGACGGCGTCCAGGCCGATCGTGCTGGTGACGTAGGCGGTGAGCAGCGTCCCCGTGACGAGCACGGCGTGGATCCACGGGCCGCCGACGGAGCGGCGGCGCTCCGGCGCCAGCAGCCAGGTCAGGCCGGGGCGCACGACGAAGGCGAGGACCAGGACGACCAGGGCCGAGTTCAGCGCCAGCCTGCCCAGGGCCCAGGGGCTCTGGGACTTCACCACGGCCACCACCACGGCCAGCGCACACCAGGCGAGGAAGTCCTGCAGGGCGGCGCAGGCCAGCGACATGGTGCCGAGCGGATCCTGCTGCATCCGGCGCTCGGCGATGATCCTGGCGAGGACGGGGAACGCCGTGATGGACATCGCCGCGCCCAGGAACAGCGCCGGGCCGAGCCAGCCGTCCGTGGTCAACTGCGACTTGTCGAACCAGGGTTGGAGCAGCACCGCGAGGCCGAGGCCGAGCGCGAAGGGCAGCACGACGGAGCTGAGCGAGACCGCGGTCACCTGGCGTCCGGCGCCCCGCAGATGGCCGATGTCGAACTGGTAGCCGACGATGAACATGAAGAAGACCAGGCCCAGTTGGGAGAGCACCCGGAGAAAGGGCTGGACCTCGGCGGGGAACAGGACGGCGTCCAGGTGCCCCGGGAGCAGCCCGAGCAGGCTGGGCCCCAGGGCGACGCCGCCGACGATCTCCCCCATGACGGCCGGCTGCCGCAGCCGGACGGCGAGCCGCCCGCAGACGAAGGCCGTGGCGAGGATGACGGCGAGGGCGACGAGCACCCCGCCCGCGGTCTGCGCCTCGGTCGGACCGGCGCCGAGCAACTGCGGGTGCACAGGGGCGTAGGAGTCATGGGGAGGGGGGAGGGCCAGTGGGCTCATCGGGTACGACCTCTTCGTTCGGTGCCCGGCTGGGGGCGGTGGCCGTGCCGGTACGGGCGGTACCGGGACGAGGGGAGGGCGGCGGTCATCGCCCGGCGGCGAGCAGATCCGTCCGGAGCGGGACGGGTGAGGTGCCGAAGGCGATCCGGCGCAGCATGGCGCCGTAGAGCGGGGTCCTGGAGAGCAGCGCCGCAGTCCTGGGGCGGACCGTCGAGGAGAGCCGTCCGGTGGAGAGCATCATCCGGCTCTGCACGCGCTGGATCCGGGTGATCCGGTCCACCTCGGGCCGGCGCAGCGCCGTGTAGGCCCGCAGCCGGTCCGCGCCCGCGTCGCCGCTGCGGACCGCCTCGACCAGCACCGGGTGGGCCGCCACGGCGTCCCGGATGGCCAGGTTGATGCCCTGGGCTCCGATCGGGCTGTGGGTGTGGGCGCTGTCGCCGATCAGGACCAGCCCGTCGCGCACCCACTCCTCGGCGCTGCCGGAGAAGACGTCGAGCAGGGAGAGGTCGCCGAAGCCGGTGATCTCCGCGCGGATCCGGTCGGCGTACTCCGGGGCGGCGCGGCACAGCTGCTCGACGATGTGGCCGGCGCCCTGGTCGGCCAGTGGCCGGAATCCGCCGTGCGGGAGCGTCCAGCCGAGCTGGACCGAGTCCGACGCCGAGAAGTAGCTGAGGACGGGGTTGCCGCCGGCCCGGAAGACCCGGACGTCCCGAGATCCCGAGCCGGCCGGGGGCGGTGACCCGCTCAGCCGGAACCAGAGGACGTCCTGGCTGAACAGCTCCTGGCGCCGGTACCCGATGCCGGCCAGGGTGCGGACCTTGGAGAACCGGCCGTCCGCCGCGACCACGCACCGCGCCCGGACCACCCGGCCGACCGGGCCGGCCCCCTGGGTGGCGACCACGCCGCGCACCGCGCCCGCCTCCTCCACCAGCGCGGACGCCTTGGTGCCGGCCAGGTAGGTGAACCCCTCGTGGCGTTCGCAGGCGGCCAGCAGCTCGGTCAGCAGGTGCCGCTGGGGCAGGCTCAGCAGGCAGTTGTACGGTCCGGGCAGCCGCCGGTAGTCGCCGTTGATGAGGACCCGCCCGTGCTCCTCCAGCAGGAAGCGGTCGTGTTCGACGGCGCCGTGCTCCCGGGCGGGGCCGAGGACGCCCAGTTCGTCCAGCAGCGCCTGGCCGCCGGGCTGCAGGATCTCCCCGCGGTACGTCCGGTCCAGCGAGCGGCTGCGCTCCAGCAGGGTGACCCGGATGCCGGAGCGGACCAGCAGCAGGGCGAGCGTCAGCCCGGCCGGGCCGCCGCCGACCACGCAGATGTCGGTGTCGATGTCCATGCGCCCAGACCCTAGGCAGCGCCCCTCAACGGCGGTTCGCGCCGCCGCCCTGCGGTGGCCGTGGGCAGCGTGGACGCCGTCGGCCGGGAGCGCGCCCGCGGCGGGCGGGGTTCGGTAGGGCGGGTCAGGTGGACGACGGCTCGAACCCGCCGCGAGGCCGGGGCCGGACGATCTGTACCGGCGGAATTCCCTGCCGTACAGGAGGTCGTCGGGCATGTCGGAGACGGACAGCAGGTCGGAGACGGGCGGGGGGAGCAGCAGTGTCAGGTGAGGACGGGCGGCGCCGTGTGGTGGTGACCGGGATGGGGGTGGTGGCACCCGGCGAGGTCGGCACCAAGGCCTTCTGGGAGCTGCTGACGGCGGGCCGGACGGCGACCCGGACGATCTCGACGTTCGACGCGTCGCCGTTCCGGTCCCGGGTCGCCGCCGAGTGCGAATTCGATCCGGTGGCCAGCGGTCTGACGCAGCGTGAGATCCGGCAGTGGGACCGCACCGCGCAGTTCGCGGTGGTCGCGGCCCGGGAGGCGCTGGCCGACTCGGGGGTGTCGGGGTTGAACGACCCGCTGCGGACCGGGGTGATGGCGGGCACGGCGTGCGGGATGACGATCAGTCTCGACCGCGAGTTCGCCGTGGTGAGCGACGAGGGCCGCAAGCGCCTGGTCGACGACGGGCACGGGGTGCCGTACCTCTACGACTACTTCGTGCCGTCCTCGATGGCGACCGAACTGGCCTGGCTGGTGGAGGCGGAGGGGCCGGTGGGCGTGGTCTCGACCGGGTGCACCTCCGGGATCGACGTGATCGCCCACGCGTGCGACCTGATCCGCGACGGCGAGGCGGACGTGATGCTCGCCGGTGCCTCGGACGCGGCGATCTCGCCGATCACCGTGGCCTGCTTCGACGCGATCAAGGCGACCACGCCGCGCAACGACGAGCCGCAGAGCGCCTCGCGGCCGTTCGACCTGACGCGCAACGGCTTCGCCCTCGGCGAGGGCGCGGCGATGTTCGTCCTGGAGGAGCGCGAGCACGCGCGCCGCCGCGGTGCGCACATCTACGCCGAGGTCACGGGATACGCGGGCCGCTGCAACTCCTACAGCATGACCGGGCTGCGGCTGGACGGGAACGAGATGGCCGAGGCGATCCGGGTCGCGCTCGACCGCAGCCGGATGAACCCCGAGGACATCGCGTACGTCAACGCGCACGGCTCGGCCACCAAGCAGAACGACCGGCACGAGACGGCCGCGTTCAAGAAGAGCCTGGGCGACCACGCCTACCGGGTGCCGGTCAGCTCGATCAAGTCGATGATCGGGCACTCGCTGGGCGCGGTGTGCGCGCTCGAGTTCGCGGCCAGCGCCCTGGCGATCGAGCACTCGGTGGTGCCGCCCACGGCCAACCTCCACGTGCCCGATCCGGAGTGCGATCTGGACTACGTGCCGCTGGTGGCCAGGGAGCAGCGGGTGTCCACGGTGCTGAGCGTGGCCAGCGGCTTCGGCGGCTTCCAGAGCGCGATCGTGCTGGCGGATCCGGAACGGGGTGGGGCATGAGCAGGGTGGTGGTGACCGGCATCGGCGTCGTGGCGCCGAACGGCTGGGGTGTGGAGGAGTACTGGGAGGCGACGCTGGCCGGGCGCTCGGGCCTCGGTCCGCTGACCCGCTTCGACTCGGCCGGCTACCGGGCGCATGTGGCAGGCGAGGTGAACTTCACCCCGGAGGACCACCTGCCGGGTCGGCTGCTGCCCCAGACCGACCACATGACCAGGCTGGCGCTGGTGGCCGCGCAGGAGGCCCTGGCCGACGCCGGTGCGGACCCGGCGTCGATGCCGGACTTCGCCGCCGGGGTGGTCACGGCCGCCTCGGCGGGCGGGTTCGAGTTCGGGCAGCGCGAGCTGGAGGCGCTGTGGAGCAAGGGCCCCGCCTACGTCAGCGCCTACCAGTCCTTCGCCTGGTTCTACCCGGTGAACACCGGCCAGATCTCGATCCGGCACGGCATGCGGGGCCCCGGGTCCGCGTTGGTGGCCGAGCAGGCCGGCGGGCTGGACGCCCTCGCCAAGGCGCGGCGGCACGTGCGGGAGGACACCGCGCTGATGCTGGCCGGCGGGGTGGACGGCTCGATCTGCCCGTGGTCGTGGCTCTGCCTCACCCGCAGCGGCACGATCAGTGCGGAGAAGGACCCGCGGCGGGCCTTCGTCCCCTTCGACACCGACGCCTCGGGCGGGATCCCGGGGGAGGGCGGCGCCCTGCTCGTGCTGGAGACCCCGGAGCGGGCGGTGGAGCGCGGGCAGCGCCGCCACTACGGCGAGGTCGCGGGCTATGCGGCGACCTTCGACCCGCGGCCGGGCTCCGGTCGGCCCGCCGGGCTGCGGCGGGCGATCGACGCGGCCCTGGCCGACGCCGGGGTCGGGCCGGGCGACGTCGACGTGGTGTTCGCCGACGCCAGCGGGGTGGCCGAGCGGGACCGCGCGGAGGCCGAGGTGCTGAGCGCGGTGTTCGGACCGCGTGGCGTGCCGGTGACGGTGCCCAAGACGATGACCGGCCGACTGCTCGCCGGTGGCGCCCCGCTGGACGTGGCGGCGGCGCTGCTGGCCATGCGGGACTCCGTCATCCCGCCCTCCGTCCATATCGACCGGCCGGCCCACGGCGGGCTCGACCTCGTACGGGACCGGCCCCGGTCGGCCCGGCTGGGGAGCGCGCTGGTGCTCGCCCGCGGGCACGGCGGGTTCAACAGCGCGCTCGTGCTGACGAGTTGCTGAGAAGTCGCCGAGCAGTCGTTGAGAAGTCGCCGAGCAGTCGCTGACGAGCCGACGGCGGGAGAGCGACGAGCCGCCGAAAGCCGCAGTGGGCGGCCGAGCAGGTAGTCGAAGAAGTGACCGACGATCAACCGAACTGAGGAAACACCATGGCAGAGTTCACCCTTGACGATCTGATCAGCGCGCTGCGCGAGGCGGCCGGCAGCGACGAGGGCGTCGACCTCGACGACATCCTCGACGTGCCCTTCGAGGCCCTCGGCTACGACTCACTGGCCCTGTTCAACACCGTCAACATGATCGAGCGGGACCGCGGCGTCGCCCTTCCGGACGACGTCGTGGTCGAGGCCACCACGCCCCGGCAGCTGCTGGACGCGGTCAACCTCGGCCTCGCCAAGGCGGGTTGAGCGTGTGCGGCATCGTTGGGGCGGTCGACTTCGAGGCCTCCCCCGAGCAGCGCCGCGAGCTGCTCCAGGCGATGACGGACACCATGGCCTGCCGGGGGCCGGACGCCGAGGGGCTCTGGTTCGGCCCGTGGGTCGGCTTCGGCCACCGGCGGCTGGCGGTGATCGACCCGGCGCACGGGCAGCAGCCGATGACCGCCGAGCACGAGGGCCGCAGCGCGTCGATCACCTTCGCCGGGGAGGTCTACAACTTCCGTGAGCTGCGCGCCGAGTTGATCGGGCACGGCCACCGGTTCCGGACGGCGTGCGACACCGAGGTCGTCCTGCGCGGCTACCTCCAGTGGGGCGCCGCACTGGTCGAGCGGCTGAACGGCATGTACGCCTTCGGCATCTGGGACGGGCAGGCCGAGGAGCTGCTGCTGGTCCGGGACCGGATGGGCGTCAAGCCGCTGTACTACCACCCGACCCGCACGGGTGTGCTGTTCGGCTCGGAGCCGAAGGCGATCCTGGCCGACCGGACGATACCGCGCAGGGTCGGCGCGGAGGGGCTGTGCGAGGCCCTGGACATGGTCAAGACGCCCGAGGCGGCGGTCTTCTCGGGCATGCACGAGGTCCGTCCCGGCCAGCTGGTCAGGGTGGGCCGCACCGGGGTGCGCCGGCAGACGTACTGGCGGCTGGAGGCCCGCGAGCACACCGACGACCTGCCCGCCACCATCGGGGCCGTCCGGGAGCTGCTGTCCGACACGGTCGAGCGCCAGCTGGTCGCGGACGTGCCGCTGGGAGTGCTGCTCTCCGGCGGGCTCGACTCCTCGGCGGTCACCGCGCTGGCCGCCCGCTCCGGGCCGGTGCGCTCGTTCTCGGTCGACTTCCGGGGGGCGGCGGACGGCTTCGCCCCGGACGCGGTGCGGCAGGCGCCGGACGCCCCGTTCGTCCGCGACCTGGCCCGGCACGTGGGCGCGGACCACCGCGAGATCCTGCTGGACAGCCCGGAGCTGACGGATCCCGCGGTACGGGCCGCGGTGCTGCGGGCGACCGATCTGCCGCCCGCGTACTGGGGCGACATGTGGCCCTCGCTGTACCTGTTCTTCCGGGCGGTGAAACAGCACTGCACGGTGGCACTGTCGGGCGAGGCGGCGGACGAACTGTTCGGCGGCTACCGCTGGTTCCGCAACCCGCTGGCCCTGCGCGCCGCGACCTTCCCCTGGCTCACGTCCGGTTCGGCGCGCTACTTCGGCGGCCGGTCGCTGTTCCAGCAGGGCCTGTTGGACAAGCTCGACCTGGACGGCCACCGGGCCGCCCGGTACTCCGAGGCGCTCGCCGAGGTCCCGGTGCTGCCGGGGGAGTCCGCCGAGGACCGCCGGATGCGCGAGGTCACCTATCTCAACCTGACCCGGTTCGTGCAGACCCTGCTGGACCGCAAGGACCGGATGAGCATGGCGGTCGGCCTGGAGGTCCGGGTGCCGTTCTGCGACCACCGGCTGGTGGAGTACGTGTTCAACGTGCCCTGGGAGATGAAGTCCTTCGACGGCCGGGAGAAGAGCCTGCTCCGGGCGGCCGTCTCGGACCTGCTGCCGCGCTCGGTGGTCGAACGGGTCAAGACCCCGTACCCGGCCACCCAGGACCCGGGCTACGAGGGCGTGCTGCGCGCCGAGCTCGCGGGGCTGCTGCGCGACCGGGACGCGCCGGTGCTGCCGCTGCTGGACCTCGGGCGGGCCCGGGCCCTGGTCGACCGGCCGCTGGGCGCGGTCAGCCGGCCCTACGACCGGGGCAGCCTGGAGCTGGTGCTCTGGCTCAACTCCTGGCTCCGGGAGTACGAGGTCACGCTGGACCTGTGACCTCGGCGGCGCCCGGCCCGTCGGTGACCGACGGGGGCAGCTCGTCCGCCAGGACCGCACGAAGGCCACGCAGCAGCCGCCGCGTGGCCTTCAGGTCGTCCGGGTCCAGGGCCGCGGCCAGGTGCTCCAGCCAGCGCCGCTCGGCCGGCTCCAGCCGGGCGAGCGCGTCGGCGCCCTTGGCGGTCAGCGAGACCAGCGGGGCGCGCTTGTCCGCCGGGTTGGGCGCGGTGCTGACGAGACCGTCCTCGACCAGCCGGACGACGGTCTGCTGGACGGCCTGCCGGCGCAGCCCGCGCTCCCGGGCCAGGTGGGCGGCGCTCTGCGGGCCCTCCGCCAGCAGGCCGAGCACCTGCCAGCGCGCGGAGGTCAGCCCGAACCGGCCGGACAGCGCGTCGCCCGCGCGCAGCAGGGCGCCGTTGACGGCGAAGAGTTCGGTGGTGATCTCGCTCAAGGTATCGGCCGCGGGGGAGAGGTCCGTCATGGGGGCAGCCTAATCGCAGCACGCCCCCGCCGTTTCGACAAGAGCTTGTCATTCACTCGGCCCGGCCACTACCCTCAACTCGACAAGAGCTTGTCGATTTCAATGGAGAAACAGGAATGGCTAACCTCGCCTCGCAGACCGACGAGGCCGTCGCCGACGACGACACCGGCCCGGCCGGCTTCACCCACCGCCAGATCATCACGGCGCTCTCCGGACTGCTGCTGGCCGTCCTGCTCGCCGCGCTCGACCAGACCATCGTCTCCACCGCGCTGCGCACCATCGGCGACCAGCTGCACGGCCAGACCGTCCAGGCCTGGGTGATCACCGGCTACCTGGTGAGCTCCACGATCGCGATGCCGTTCTACGGCAAGCTCTCCGACATCTACGGCCGCAAGCCGCTCTACCTGGCGGCGATCGTGATCTTCATCGTCGGCTCGGCGGCCTGCGCGGCGGCGAACTCCATGGAGACCCTCGCCATCGCCCGGGTGGTCCAGGGCTTCGGTGGCGCCGGCCTGATGTCGCTGCCCACCGCCGTGATCGCCGACCTCGCCCCGGTACGGGAGCGCGGCCGCTACTTCTCCTACCTGATGATGGCCTGGGTCGCCGCCAGCGTGCTCGGCCCGCTGGTCGGCGGGCTGTTCGCGGGCGCCGGCGACATCCTGGGGGTGACCGGCTGGCGCTGGGCCTTCCTGATCAACGTGCCGCTCGGGCTGGTGGCGCTGCTCAGCGTGCGCAAGGCGCTCAACCTGCCGCACCAGCGGACGGACCACCCGATCGACTACCGCGGCGCCCTCTGCCTCGCGCTCGCGCTGGTGCCGCTGCTGATCGTCGCCGAGGAGGGCCTGGACTGGGGCTGGGGCTCGGCCCGCGCCCTGGTGCTGTACGCGGTCGCCGCCGTCGGCACGGTGCTGTTCGTGGTGGTGGAGCGGGCCCGCGGGCTGTCCGCCATGGTCCCGCTGCGGCTGTTCCGGCGGGGCGGCATCACGCTGGCCACCGCCGTCAACTTCACCATCGGCGTCGGCATCTTCGGCACCGTCTCCACCCTGCCGCTCTTCCTCCAGCTGGTGCAGGACCGCAGCGCCACCGTGGCGGGGCTGGTGATCATCCCGGTGATGACCGGGGCGATCCTCTCCCAGATGGTCTGCGCGAAGATCATCAAGAAGTCGAACCGCTACAAGAAGCCCGCGATCGCCGGGCTCGGCTCGATGGCCGGCGCACTGCTGAGCCTCTCCGCCGCCGGCGCCGACACCCCGCTCTGGGCGGTCGTGCTGCTCGCGGGCTGGCTCGGCCTGGGCATCGGGCTCTCGCAGACCGTCATCACGCTGGCCATCCAGAGCGCGGCGCCCAAGTCCGAGCTGGGCGTGGCCAACGCCGCCTCCGGCCTGTTCCGCCAGCTCGGCGGCACGGCGGGCGCCGCGGTCTTCATGTCGGTGCTGTTCAGCGTCGCGGCCGACCGGATCGGCGGAGCGCTCGACGGCGACGACGCCGTCCGCCGGGCGCTCTCCGACCCGGACACCACCGGCGGGCTCGCCGCGACGGCGGTCGACGCCTTCGCCTCCGGGTTCCAGACCATGTTCCTGGTCGGCGGCGTGATCCTGGCGGTCGGCTTCGTGCTCACCTTCCTCCTGCGGGAGCTGCGCGACGAGGGGTGACCCCCGTGCGGGGCACCGGCGGACCACGGCCCGGGGCCGGCCACCACACGGTGGCCGACCCCGGGCCGTCGCACGCGCGACGGCGGCTCGAAGCGCTCCCACGAGCATGGGGACATCCCCTGGACCACCGAGAGTGGAGGACCCATGCCCCCGATACCCCTGCCCGACGAGCTGCTCGCCGACTGCGTCGACGGCCCGACCTTCCTGTCGATCATGGGAGCGCTGCCCACCGGCGTGACCGTCGTGACCACCCTCGGCCCCGACGGCGAGCCGTACGGGCTGACCTGCTCGGCGGCCTGCAGCGTCTCCAAGACGCCGCCCCTGCTGCTGGTCTGCATCCACCGGGAGAGCCGGGTGCTGCGGGCCCTCCTGGACCGCGGCGCGTTCGCGGTGAACGTGCTGCGCGGCGGCGGGGAGGACACCTCCGCGCTGTTCGCCTCGGCCCGCGGCGACCGCTTCGGCGGCGTCGAGTGGGAGCCCAGCCGGCTCGGCGGCCTGCCGACCTTCCCCGCGGACGCCGTCGCCCACGCCGAGTGCCGGGTCGCCTCGGCCCTCGACGCCGGCGACCACACCATCGTGGTCGGCGCGGTGGTGGACGGCGCCGCCCGGCCCGAGGTGCCGAGCCCGCTGATGTACTGGCGCCGCAACTACGCCCGCTGGCCGGTCGAGGAGGACCCGCGGGCGGCCGCCCTGACCCTGGCCGCCGAGGGCTGAGCGACAGGCTGACGACCGCGCGGCGCAGCCCGCGTACGACAGCACACGACAGCACACGACAGCACACGACGGCACGCGACGGCACACGACAGCGGCGAGGGGGCCGCGCGGGGGGGGGGGGCCCCCCCCGCCCCCCCCCCCCGCGCCGGGGGGGGGGCCCCGCGCCCGCCCCCCCCCCGGCCCCCCCCCCCCCACG
>NZ_JBICZP010000014.1:139158-205562 GCF_043202015.1 Kitasatospora sp. NPDC048239
GGGCCCACCAGGTCGTAGATCTAGTCCTCGGCCAGGCGCGCGGCGCGCTGGGGGGGGGGGGCGGGGGGGGTGGGGGCCCCCCCCCCCCCCCCCCCCCCCGCCGCTGGTGTGCGCTCCTGCCGCTACTTCCTGCGCATCGCGGCCTGGACCTCCTCGGCGCTGGCGGCCAGCAGCTCCCGGATCTCCGGGCGCGCGTGGTCGGTGGCCCACTGCGCGATCTGGAACATCTTCTCCGCCGTCGGGTTGATGTGGTGGGTGTCGGGGTCGTTGAAGCCCAGCGCGGGCAGCATCCAGTCCGACTCCCGCACCTGGCGCTCCAGGACGGCCGCCCCCTCCTCGGCCGTCATCCGCTTCGCGTCCACCGCCTCGCACACCTCGGTGACCTTGTCGAAGGCCTCCTTGTAGAAGTCCACCGGGCACCACAGCCCCGGGTACGGGTTCTCGTCCAGGGCCTGGCAGTGCGAGTCGTCCCCGGTCTCCTTGGTCGCGGTCAGCGCGTTGAGGATCCGCTTGCCGCCGATCACGCTGGCCGAGGCCCAGATCCGGAACACCGAGTTCCAGAGCGGGTAGTGCGAGAAGGAGATGAAGGAGTTGTTCACCAGCCGGTCGTTGTAGTCCAGCAGGCCCTGCTCAAGCGTCTCAACGTAGGCGAACCGCTCCGCCGAGAAGTCGTCCTCGCGCAGCGCCGCCATCAGCCGCCAGGAAAGCGAGTTGATGATCTCGCAGGTGTTGGACAGCCCGCGGGAGAAGAGCGGGTCGATGAACCCGGCCGCGTGCGACATCAGGCACCAGCGATCGCCGACCGTCCGGGTCGAGGAGTACTGCATCCGGTCCGTGCTGACCCACTCCCGCACACTACGGGCGCCCTTCAACTGCCGTGCCACCGCCGGGAAGCGCTCCACATGGGACCAGAACTCCTCCTCGGGGGTGAGGTCCGGGCGGGCCGGGTAGGTCCGCGGGTCGAGCTGGATCCCCACGCTGCACAGCGGGTTGGTCGCCCCCGGGTGGTTGTCGAACGGGATCACCCACATCCAGCCCCGCTCGAAGATGTGGTGCATCGTCCCGTCGTTCCACGGCACCGGCGGGCGCAGCTCCTCCGGCGTGTCCACGTGGTCGTCGATCGCCCCCACGCCGACCATGTGGGTGAAGATCGAGCGGGCGTGGTGCTTGAGCCGGCTGGGCTCCTCGCGCAGCCCCAACTGCTTGGCCAGCGGCGAGCGGAACCCGCTGGCGTCGACCAGGTAGCGGGCGCGGAAGCTGCTGCCGTCCGTGCCGACCACCGTCACGCCGTCGTCGTCGAGGTCGAGCCGCTCCACCCGGTAGTCCTGCCGCGCGTCGCAGCCGTAGCGGACGGCGGTGTGGAACATGTACGCGTCGGTGTCCTGCCGGAAGAAGTGCGCGGCGTTGCCGACGATCGCGGGGATGCGGAACTGGCTGGTCTCCGTCGGGTCCGGCTCCTCGCCGTCCTGGTGGAACATGAACCCGAAGTTGCTCTTCTGGCCGTGCGCGCTGCTGACGTTGGCCAGGACGTCCTCGAAGCTCGCCAGGTTGGCGATCTCCGGCACGCCGTACCGGTCGGCGATCAGCCGCAGGACCACCAGGGTCTGCCCGATGGTCGACTCGCCGACGGCGAACCGGGGGTGGTGGGTGCCGTCCAGCAGCAGGATGCGGAAGCCCTGCTTGGCCAGGATCGATCCGAGCATCGTGCCCGACAGGCCGGTGCCGACGATCACGACGTCGTACGGCTGCCCGGACTGCTGCTTCGTGGTGTGCGCTGCCATGCCGTTCTCCCCTCCGGTCAGACGGACTTGGTGCCGATGGCCAGGTGGTCCCTGGTGATGGTGTCGGTGGCGACCACCCGGTCGACCGTGAAGCCGGCCTCCTCCAGGTACGCACGGGCCTGGTCGAGCGAGTAGGCCGAGCTGTCGTCCCGGATCATGGTGTGGTTGATCCGCTGGAGCAGGACCTCCGGGTCCCGCTCGTCCGGGTCGATCATGGCGTCGTACAGCACCACCTTCCCGCCCGGCCGAACCGCCTTGAAGGCGCGGCGCAGCAGCTCCTGGCGGTCGGCCACCGGCCAGTCCGGCAGCACGTGTCCGAAGATCAGCACGTCGGCCTCGGGCAGCGGCGAGGCGAAGAAGTCGCCGCCGTGGAAGGAGACCCGGTCGGCCGTCCCCGCCGCGCCCACCAGCTCGTCGAAGAGCGGGCGCAGCGCCGGCAGGTCGAACACCCCGCCCTTCAGGTGCGGGTGGGCCGCGGCGATCCGGGAGGCGACGTTGCCGCGCGCACCGCCGACGTCCACGAAGGAGGTGTAGCCGCTCCAGTCGATCTGCCGCGCCAACTCGTCGGCGGTGAAGCCGTTGTGGGCGTCCATGTGCATCATGACCTGACGGGCGCGGTCGAGGTCCTCGTAGTGCTTGGGGTAGGCCAGCGGGCCCTGCGCGGCGACGGCGGACTTCGCCTTGCCGTCGCGGAGCGCGTCGGTCAGCTGCGCCCAGGCGTGGAAGTGCAGCCGGGCGTGCTGCTGGGCGGTGCCGCCCAGGTAGGTCGGGGCTCCCGGGACGAGGAACTCGGTGGCCAGGGCGGCGACGCGGTAGCGGCCGTCCTCCCGCTCCAGCAGGTCGAGGCCGACCAGGGCGTCCAGGAAGTCCTTGAACAGCCGGTGGGCGACGCCCAGTTCGGTCCTGATCTCCTCGATGTCGGCGGACCGGTCCGCCAGCAGCTCGAAGAGGCCGAGTTCCACCGCGCTCTGCAGCGCCTTCGCCTGGAAGTAGGCGGTGTTGAGCGCGACGATCCGGCGCGCGCGGGCAGCGGGGCTGCCGGTTTCCGACGTCATGGTTCTTCCTCTCACGGGGTACGGATTGCGTTCTGCCTGGTCATGGGTCGGCCGAATGGGCCGGGTTGGCCGAGTGGGCAGGGTCGGCCGGGGTCCGGCGCTCAGCCGGCGGCGCCGAACCAGGTGGTCGCGGCACTGCGGAGCTCCTCGTGCCGGGCCGGGTGGCCCGCCCAGGCGACGTAGCCGTCGGGGCGCAGCAGGAAGGCGGTGTCGGGCTCCGCGCCCGCGATCCCGGCGGTCAGGGTGGTCACCCGGTCCGCCCAGTCGGCCAGCGGCGAGGCGGCCGGGGCTGATCCGCGCGGGGCTGAGGCGGCCGTGGCCGGTTCGGGCAGCAGCAGCAGCCCGCGCCCCTCGACGAAGTGGTCGCTGATCCGCCCGGTGCCGTCGGCGGTCAGCAGGTCGGCGTCCGGCATCCGCAGGCCGACCGACGGGTGCTCGCCCGTCCCGTAGCGGACGTCGAAGCCGGACAGCATCCCCGCGATGTACCGGTTGGTGTCCGGCAGCGCCATCAGCTCGCGGAAGGTCTGCCGCAGCGCGTCGTAGCGCGGGTCCGGGTCGATCAGCACGGCCTGGGTACGGGTGTTGTGCACCACGCCGTCGGCGACCGGCCGCCGTTCGCTCTGGTAGCTGTCCAGCAGCTCCTCGCCGCCGTGGCCGCGCACCACGGCCGCCAGCTTCCAGCCGAGGTTCACCGCGTCCTGGATACCGAGGTTGAGCCCCTGCCCGCCGGCCGGCAGGTGGATGTGCGCCGCGTCGCCGGCCAGCAGCACCCGGCCGCTGCGGTACGAGTCGGCAAGCCTGGACACGTCGGTGAGCCGGGACAGCCAGGTGACGTCGTGCATCCCGTGGTCGCCCCCGGTGTGCTCGACCAGGGCCGCGCGCATCTCCTCCTCGGTGACCGGCGCGTTGCGGTCGGGGAAGGGCTCTCCGAACCAGGCGACGGTGGCCCGGTAGACGCCCGGCTGGTGCTGGAACGCACCGAACCAGGACCTCCGCTCGGGATTGACCAGGCCCACCGGGCGCATCGGGCCCAGGCCCTCGCCGCGCGGTAGGTCGCCGCTGAACCGCATGTCCCCGATCAGCGCGTACATGTGCGGGTCCTGGCCGGTGAAGCCGATCCCCGCCTGCCGCCGCACGACGCTGCCGCCGCCGTCGCAGCCGACCAGGTAGCGCGCCCGCAGGGTGCCGCCCCCGGTCTCGACCGTCACCCCGTCCGCGTCCTGGACGAACCCGGTGACCGGGTCGCCCCGGACGATCCGGACGCCGAGCTCCAGCGCCCGTTCGGCCAGCAGCTCCTCCGTCCGCAGCTGCGGCACCAGCAGCACGTACGGGTGCCGGGTGTCGAACTCCTCGAACCGCATCGGCACGCCCAGGCTGGCGAAGTTCCCGCCCTTGAGCAGACCGGCCCCGTCCAGGAACCGGTCGAGCAGCCCGCGCAGTTCGAGCAGTTCCACGGTGCGGCCCTGCATTCCCATGGCCTTCGAATGCTTCTCCGGCTCCTTTCTCCGTTCCACCACCAGCGTCCGGGCACCGCCCAACGCCAGCTCGCAGGCGAGCATCAGGCCGGTCGGCCCCGCTCCCGCCACCACCACATCGCAGTCCACCGCGACCTCCGCTGCTGGTCCTGTACGACGGGCCCACCGTGCCAGCGGCGCTTCGAGTGGGTGTCCAGCGCCGTTGGCCGCCGCGGCGGGCGCCCGGGCACCAAACCGGCTCGAAGCGGAGCGCCTAGCGTCGGCGGGAATCCCGATCCGACCGACGGAGGACCCGTCATGCCCGTCACCCCCTTCACCGCGAACGAGGCCGCCTACCTGGCCTCGCAGTCGCTCGCCCGCCTGGCCACCGTGGACGGCCGCGGGCAGCCGCACGTCGTCCCGCTCGGCTTCCACTACAACGCGGAGCTCGGCACCGTCGACGTGACCGGGCGCGGCATGGCCCGCAGCCTCAAGTACCGCCACGTACAGACCAATCCGAGGGTCTCGCTGGTCGTGGACGACGTGGTGGACCCGGCGACCTGGTCGGTCAGGGGCCTGGAGATCCGGGGCACCGCCGAGGCGCTCCCGGTCGGCGGCAAGGAGATCCTGCCGCACGTCGACGACGAGCTGATCCGGATCACCCCGGAGCGGATCGTCTCCTGGGGCATCGACTCCGACTGCCAGGCACCGCCGCTGGCCCGGAACGTCCCGAACGGGGTGCGGGCATGATCGAGCGGCTGCCGAAGTTCCCCTGGGACGTCCTGTTCCCCTACCGCAAGCGCGCCGCCGCCCACCCCGACGGGCTGGTGAACCTGGCCCTCGGCGACCCGGTGGACCCGACCCCGGCCGTGGTGCGCGCGGCGCTCGCCGCCGCGGCCGACGCCCCCGGCTACCCCTCCACCGAGGGCACGCCGCAGCTTCGCGAGGCCGTCGCGGCCTGGCTGCTGCGCCACGAGGGGGCGACCGTCCACCCGGCCGCGGTGATCCCGGCGGTGGGCACCAAGGAGCTGATCGCCTGGCTGCCCACGATGCTCGGCCTCGGCCCCTCCGACGTCGTCCTGGTGCCCGAACTCGCCTTCCCCACCTACGAGGTGAGTGCCCGACTGGCGGGCGCCCGACTGATCCGGACGGCCTCGCCGCTGACCTACGAGGGCCCCGACCCCAAGGTGGTCTGGCTGAACTCGCCGTCCAACCCGGAGGGCCGCGTCCTCGGCACCGCCGAGCTGCGCGCGATCGTCGCCTGGGCCCGGGAGCGCGGCGCCCTCGTGGTGAACGACGAGTGCTACCTCGAACACGTCTGGGAGGGCGAGACCCGCTCGGTCCTGCACCCCGAGGTCAGCGGCGGCAGCCACGAGGGTGTCCTGGCCGTGCACTCGCTCTCCAAGCGCTCGAACCTGGCCGGCTACCGGGCCGGGTTCGCCGCGGGGGACCCGGTGGTGATCGCCACGCTGCTGGAGGTGCGCAAGCACGCGGGGCACATGGTGCCCGTCCCGGTGCAGGCCGCCATGGTGGCGGCGCTCGGCGACGACGACCACCTGGTGCGGCAGCGCGAGGGCTACGCGCGCCGGCGGGCCCTGCTGCGCTCGGCGCTGCTGGAGAGCGGCTTCCGGATCGACCGGTCGGCGGGCTCGCTGTTCCTCTGGGCGACCCGGGACGAGCCCTGCTGGGAGACCGTGGGCGCGCTGGCCGAGCTCGGCATCCTGGTGGCGCCCGGGGAGTTCTACGGCGAGGCGGGCGCGCGGCACGTGCGGGTGGCCGTCACCGAGACCGACGAGCGGATCGACCAGGCGGTGAAGCGGCTCTCCGGGGCGTTCTGAGCAGTTCCCGCCGCAGCTACCCATCGCAGTGGCCATTGCAGTACCCACCGCAGTGCCCACCGCAGCGCCCCGCCGGATGATCGGCGGGGCGCTGTGCTGCTCCCGGCCGGATCGGAGTGCTGCTCCCGGTAGGCGTGCAGCTGCCGCAGAGCGGCGGGGGGGGCCCCCCCCCCGGGCGGGGGGGGGGCGCCCCCCGGGCGGCGGGCGCCCGGGGGGCGCCCCCCGGGCCGGGGGGGGCCCGACACCCCCCGGCGGGGGGGGGGTGCGGGGGCGGGGGGGGGGGCGCGGGGGGCGCGGGGGGGGGCGCCCCCCGCCCGGGCGGGGCGGGGCCCCCGACGCCGTTTCGCCGGGACGCGGCGGTCAGCCCTCCTTGCCGGGGACGACGCTCTCGACCAGGTCCAGGTAGGAGTTGACCGGGCGGACCTCGACCGGCTGCAGACCGGCCTCCTCGACGAGCGCGACCAGCCCCGCCTTGGTGTGCTTGCGGCCGCCGACGTTGAGCAGCAGCAGCAGGTCCATCGCGGTGGTGAACCGGATCTCGGGGCTGCCGTCCACCAGGTTCTCGACCACGATGACCCGGCTGCCCGGCGACGCCGCCGCCACCACGTTGCGCAGGGTCAGGACGGTGCTCTCGTCGTCCCACTCCAGGATGTTCTTGAGCAGGTAGACCTCGGCCGAGACCGGGATCTCCCGGCGGCAGTCGCCGGCCAGCAGCGTCGCGCGGTCGGCGAGCGCGCCGCCGGGCCGCAGCCGCGGGTCGGCTCCCGCCACCACCTCGGGCAGGTCCAGCAGGGTGCCGCGCAGCCCCGGGTTGCGCTCCAGCAGCGTGGCGAGGACGTGCCCCTGGCCGCCGGCGATGTCCACCACCGTGGCGACCCCGCTGAGGTCCAGCCGGTCGGCGAGGGCGAGGGCGGAGAGCCGGCTGGACTGGGTCATCGCCTTGTCGAAGACCGCGGCCGACTCCGGCGCCTGGTCGTGGAGGTGGTCGAAGAAGTCCATGCCGTGCAGCTCGGGGAAGACGGCCTTGCCGGTGCGGACGGCCTCGTCGAGGTGCCCCCACAGCTCCCAGGTCCACGGCTCGGTGCCCCAGAGCACCATGTGCTTGAGGGTCCGGTCGGTGTCCTCCCGCAGCAGTCGGGAGGTGTCGGTGTGCGCGTACCGGCCGTCGGGCTGCTCGGCGAACACGCCGTAGCAGGTCAGCGAGCGCAGCAGCCGCTGCAGCGCGTCAGGGTCGGCGTCCACGGCCCGGGCCAGATCGGCCACGGCGGCGGGCTCCTCCCCGAGCGCGTCGGCCAGGCCCAGCCGGGCCGCCGCGCGGACGGAGGCGGCGCCGGCCGCACCGAGCGCGAGCTCGCGCAGCCGGATCACCGCCTGCGGAATGGTTTCGCCAGTCGTCGTCATCTTCAGCTCTCCTCAGGCGCCGTGCTGCGCGATCAGGTCGAACGGGGCCGGCTCGGCCTGGGCCAGCGCCATCACCTTGCCGACCCGGGAGCGGAACGCCGGGTCGGCGGTGGCCAGCTTGTGCGAGGCCGCGTCGTCCCACTCGGCGGTCTCCACGTACACCAGGGCGTTGGCGGCCGAGCGGTACAGCCGGTGCGAGCGGAACCCGGGCTGGGCGCTCATGTGCTCGGTGATCTCCTTGACGAGGGTCTCGAACTCGGCGACGTCACCGGTGACGGTGAAACGGTTGATGAAGGTGAACACGGTGTTCCTCCTGGCTGGTTGATCAGTCGGTTGAGCAGGTTGAGCAGGTTGCGCGGGTTGCGCGGTTGTTGGAGATTGGCGCCTGGTGCCGGGTCAGGGGCGGCCGGGCACCCAGTCGCGCAGATCGCGCCGCTGCACCTTGCCGGTGGCGGAGCGCGGGATGCCCTCCACCAGCCGCAGGTGCCGCAGGTGCTCGTAGTAGGGCAGTTGGGCGTTGGCGAACTCGGCCAGCGCGGCCGGGTCGACGTCCGGGCCCCTCGGGACGACGAGGCCGACGGCCACGGCGCCGCTCAGCTCGTCGGGGTGGTCGAAGACCACGCAGTCGGCGACCGCCGGGTGCCGCATCAGCACCCGCTCGATCTCGGTCGGCGACACGAGCCAGTTGTCGCACTTGAAGACGTCCTTGATCCGGTCGACGACGGCCAGCCGGCCCTCCTCGTCGATCCGCCCGACGTCACCGGTGCTGAACCAGCCGTCCGCGGGTACCGCGGGGTGGCCGTCGCCGAGGTAGCCCAGCATCAGCTGCGGCCCCTTGACCTGGATCTCGCCCTTCTCGCCCACCGGAAGGACCGCGCCGGTCTGCACGTCCACGATCCGGCAGGCCGTCCCGGCCACCGGGGGGCCGCAGGATCCGGTGGTCGGCCGGTCCAGCAGGTCGAAGTGGGTCGAGGGCGAGGTCTCGGCGAGGCCGTAGCCCTGGACCACCGGGACCCCGAAGTGCTCCGACAGCGCCGCCGTGGTGCGCGGCGGCAGCGCGGAGCCCCCGGACAGCACCGCCCGCAGCGAGGGGATCCGCAGCGCCGGCAGCCGCAGGTCCCCGGCCAGCCGGGACAGCCGCACCGGGAGGCTGTACAGGTGGGTGGCCCGCCAGAGACCGGCCAGCTCCACCATCGCCTCCTGGTCCTGCTCGGGGCAGAGCACATGGGTCGCGCCGACCGCGAGCGCGGTGTTCAGGTGCATGAGGTGGAACGACGGCAGGTTGTTGAGCGAGACCGCGTCCGCCTCCAGCCGGTGCGCGTACGCCGACTGCGCGGCGTTCACCAGCAGGTTGCGGTGGCTCAGCCGCACCGTCTTCGGCGCGCCGGTCGTCCCGCTGGTGAACTGCAGGCAGGCGGTCTCCACCTCCTCGCCGTCCGGGACGGCGGCCCGCGGCAGGGCGTCGAGCACGGGAGTGCCGTCCCCCGCGTCGGCGGTCACCACGATGTGCTCCAGCGCCGGGATCCGGTGCCGCACCGCCGCGACCCGCCGGTGCATCGCGGGCGACAGCACCGCCGCCCGTGCCCCGCACGCGTTCAGCACGTGCACCAGGGTGTCGTCCGAGATCAGCGGGTTGAACATGGCACTGGTGTTGCCGGAGCGGGAGATCCCCAGGAAGGTGACGGCGAACTCCGCGGTGAGCTCGGCGGCGATCGCGATCACCGTCCGGGGGCCGCCGAACGCGCCGCGCAGCGCCTCGGCGCAGCGGGACACCCGCCCGTCCAGACCTGCGTAGTCGAGCACCAGGCCCTCGGCGACCAGCGCCGGGTGCCGCGGTGCCCGCCGGGCCGAGCGCCGGAGCAGGTCGTCGATCCTCGGGCCGCCGATCAGCTCCGCCACGGTGTCCAGCGGGGCACCGAAGGTCGTACTGTCCGATGGGACACTGTCCGATGGGATGGGCACGTCGGGTTCCTCTCAGACGGCCGGAAGGTCGTCCCGGTACACCTGGCGGTGCCGGACCTTCAGCTCCCCGGCCTCCCGCACCAGCAGGTCCTCGCAGCTGCAGCTGAGGTGCACCGCGGCGGCACCGCCCTTGGGCGTCGCGACGATCAGTGCGTAGGTCTTGGCGAGCACACTGCCGTCCGGCTGCTCGGCGACCTCCAGCATGCCGAGCCAGTGCCGGTGCTGGACGCCCGAGGCGGCCAGCCGCGCCGAGGCCTCCCGGGCGCCCTGCTCGATGCTCGCCCGGCCCTCCTGCGGGTGCGGCCGGGCGTTGGCGGCGAAGACGCCGTCCTCGGTGAAGGTCGCGGCCCACTCCGTGACCGCGCCCTCGTCCAGGTGGCGCATCTGCCGGCCGTAGAAGTGCTGGACCTCCTCGTAGAGCGTTCCGGGCATCTGCGGGGCCTCCTCGGGTTGTTCGGGATCGGTAGGGCGACGTTCCCAGCCCCGTTTCGAATCCCGGTCGAGCGCGTTCCGTGCGGGCCCGCTCCAACGGGATTCGAAGCCCGCGGTGCAGGGTCGGGCCCAGGGGCGCCGAACGGGCCCCGGACTCTGAAGCGGAGGCTGATGCGATGAGCAGCGACACAACCGGGGTCGCCCTGGTGACCGGGGCCACCAGCGGGATCGGACTGGCCGCCACCGTCCGGCTGGCACGGCGCGGCCTGCGCGTCTTCCTCTGCGCCCGCACCGGGAAGGACGTCGCCGAGACGGTCGGGCGGCTGCGCGCCGAGGGGCTCGACGTGGACGGCGTCGCGGCCGACGTCCGCTCCCAGCAGGACGTCGAACGGGTCGTGCGGGCCGCGGTGGACCGGTTCGGCCCGATCACCGTGCTGGTCAACAACGCCGGGCGCAACGGCGGCGGCGTCACCTCCGCCATCACCGACGAGCTCTGGAACGACGTGATCGACACCAACCTCACCAGCGTCTTCCGGGTCACCCGCGAGGTGCTCACCACCGGCGGCATGGAGCAGACCGGCCACGGGCGGATCATCACCGTGGCCTCCACCGGCGGCAAGCAGGGCGTCCCGCTCGGCGCCCCCTACTCGGCGTCCAAGGCCGGCGTCATCGGGTTCACCAAGGCGCTGGCCAAGGAGCTCGCCGTCACCGGCACCACGGTCAACGCGGTCTGCCCCGGCTACGTCGAGACGCCGATGGCGGTCCGGGTCCGCCAGGCGTACGCCGCCACCTGGGAGACCAGCGAGGAGGACGTGCTCAACCGGTTCGAGCAGAAGATCCCGCTCGGCCGCTACTCCACCGCGGACGAGGTGGCGGGGATGGTCGAGTACCTGACCACGCCCGCGGCCGCCTCCGTCACCGCCCAGGCGATCAACGTCTGCGGCGGCCTCGGAATCTACTGACGCACCGTCAGGAACTGTGGCTTTCCCACTGACTGAACCCCACGAGTGAACCCGCGACGGAAGGTGGTCGACGAATGACCCGCACCGAGCACACCACCCACGACATCGACGTGGACGCCCCCGCCGACGTCGTCTACGCCGTCATCGCCGACGCCAAGGCGTGGCCCCGGCGGTTCGGACCCACCCTGCACGTGGAACACGCGGAACTTGCGGCGGGCGTCGAGCGGCTGCGGATCTGGGCCGGCGCCAACGGCGAGGTCGCGCAGTGGACCTCGCGCCGCGAACTGGACCGCGGCCTGCGGCGGATCCGCTTCCGCCAGGAGGTCTCCTCGCCCCCGGTCGCCTCGATGGCGGGGGAGTGGCAGGTCCGCGAGCGGCCCGGCGGCTCCAACCTGACCCTCACCCACGAGTTCACCGCCGTCGACGACGACCCGCAGGGCGTCGAGTGGATCACCCGGGCCACCGACCGCAACAGCCGCACCGAACTCGGCAACATCAAGACCCTCGCCGAGAGCTGGGCCCAACTGGCCCGCCTGGAGTTCGAGTTCGAGGACTCGGTGCTGGTCGACGCCCCGCTGGAGACGGTCTACGGCTTCCTCAACGAGGCCGCCGAATGGCCGAGTCGACTGCCCCACGTGGCCCGCCTCGACCTGCGCGAGGACACCCCCGGCATCCAGCACATGTCGATGGACACCCGCACCGCGGACGGGTCCGAGCACACCACCGAGTCGATCCGCATCTGCTTCCCCGGGTCCGGCATCGCCTACAAGCAGCTGCGCACACCCTCGATGATGGCCGCGCACACCGGTCGGTGGTCCTTCGAGGAGACCGGACACGGGGTCCGGGTGACCTCCTGGCACGCCGTCGTCCTCAACCCGGAGGCCATCCCCGACGTGCTCGGCCCCGACGCGACCATCGCCTCCGCCCGCGCGTTCATCCGCCAGGCCGCGGGCGGCAACAGCCGTGCCACCCTGGCACTGGCCAAGCGCTTCGCCGAGGAGCGCCATGGCTGACCGACCGCCGACCGTCCTGGTCGCGGGCGCCGGCCCGGTCGGGCTCACCGCGGCACACGAACTCGCCCGCCGCGGCGTGCGGGTGCGGCTGATCGACGCCGCCGACGGCCCGGCCACCAGCAGCCGGGCACTCGCGGTGCACGCGCGGACCATGGAGGTGCTCGACCAGATGGGGGCGCTCGACGCACTGCTGCCCCTGGGCCGACGGGTCACCCACTTCACCATGCACCGCCGGGGCCGCACCCTGGTCCGGTTCGACACCAACTACGAGACGCTGCCCACCCGCTACCCCTTCAGCCTGATGGTGGACCAGGTGGTGACCGAGCGGGTGCTCCGCGAGCGCACCGCCCGGCACGGCGTCGACATCGAGTGGGGCGTCGAACTGACCGCCGTCCAGCCCGGGCCCGACGCGGTCGAGGTCACCCTGCGCCACCCCGACGGGCGGACCGAGGAGACGACGGTGCCCTGGCTGGTCGGCGCGGACGGCGGACGCAGCACCGTCCGCCGCCAACTCGGCATGCGGCTGGTCGGGGACTCGACCCAGGAGTGGCTCAACGCCGACGTCACACTCGACGCCGACCTGGCGCCGGACAGCAACCACCTGTTGCACACCGACCCCGGAACCCTGCTGCTGGTGCCCTTCCCCGAGCCGGGCAAGTGGCGCGTCGTGGACACCGTCGACGTCGCCGGGGCCGACGACCCCGAACTGGTCCGGCGCCGGCTCGCCGCCAAGGTCGGCCGGGCCCTCGGCCGACCGGTCGAGGTCGGCGTGCCCAGCTGGCTCTCGGTGTTCACCGTGCAGCAGCGGCAGATCACCCGGATGCGCTCCGGCCGCTGCTTCCTCGCCGGCGACGCCGCGCACGTCCACAGCCCCGCCTCCGGCCAGGGCATGAACAGCGGACTCCAGGACGCCTACAACCTCGCCTGGAAGCTCGCCGACGTCGTCCGCGGCCACGCCGGGCCCGAACTGCTCGACAGCTACGACGCCGAGCGGGTCCCCACCGGCGCCGTGCTGCTGCGCTCCACCCGGACCGCCACCGCGCTGGTCTCGCTGCGCACCGCACTGGCGCCGGCGCTGCTCACCGCCGGCACCGCCGTGCTGCGCGCGGTCCCGCCGCTGCGGCGCCGGATCGAGGGCAGGATGATCCGCGGCTTCTGCGGGCTGGCTCTGGCCTATCCGGACAGCCCGCTCACCCTGCCGACCGGCGCCGCGGGTGCCGCGGGTGGCACCGGTGGCACCCGCGGCGCCGGCGGGATCAGGCCCGGCGACCGGGTGCCCGGGGCCGCCGGGCCGGCGGGGGGCGGGGTCGACTGGGGTGCGCTCCGGGCCGAACTGGCCGATCCCCGTTGGACGTTGCTGGCCTGTGTGCCCGGAGGCGGTGATTCGGGGGCCGGTGTGCCCGCGGCCGGGATCGACGGCTACCGGGAGGTCCTGGCGGAGGTGGAGCGTTCGTTCGGCGCCGCCGTCTCCGTCCGGTTGCTGGCCGACGGTGACGGTCCGGGCGTGGTGCCCGACGCGGACGGCACTCTGCGCCGTTCGCTGGGCGTGGCGCCCGGGGAGTTCCTGCTGATCCGGCCGGACGGCTATCTCGCCGCCCGCGACCGCGGCCCGGACCGGATCCCCGAGGTGCTGCGGGCCTGCGCGCTGCTGCCGGAAGGGGTCGCCCCTGCGCCTCACTGACCGGTGGGCATTCGATGGGATCGGCCGCCGTCCGGTCGCCGGTCACGTCCTGTTGTCGGTCACATTGCGTCGCCGGTGAGATCGTGCCGTCGAAGGGATCGTGTTGCCGGAGGCATGGTGTCGCCGGTGAGATCGTGTCCCTGGTCACATTGTGCCGTCGCAACGCCTGTGTCGCCCGACTTCCGGGAATGCTCCAATCCTCACCAGGTTTCGTCGGCCGCTATGGTCGGTCGCTATGGTGGGGCGACGAACTTGCCCGCCGGGGCCGGAGCGCGGTTCATCGGAGCGGGCGTCTTCGGTCCGTACCCGTCATTCGCTTACCTGCGCGCGGAGTTCCGGCGTTCCGTGTGTTCCGTGCGTTCCGAGAGCATTACGCACGGTGGCCCCGGCCATTTCCCGGGACGCGCGCGGGAATACCCGGGATCGCGCCGGGTAATCCGGGTACACCCCCGCGCCGAGCGGATTCACGGCGTCGACACCTCCCGCCAAAATCGTTGGTGCGGGAGCAGGTTGGACGAAGGGTGAAGACCGGTCGACCGGACGCGGGCCGCCCTGAGCGGATGCATGGCCCGGATGGCCCGTGTTGCAGCAGATGTGCAGGCCGCCGGAACGGGACAGGTCCCGATCACCATCGGTGATCGGGACCTGTCCGTGTTTTCCGGCCCAGCGGTTCGGCGGTGGCCGTAAGGTCAGATCCGGCCGAACGCCCGCAGCATGTACTCCTTGCGGTCCAGCGGGTTGGTGTCCGTCCGGCGGCGGCTCGGGGTCGCGCCGACCGCCGGCTGGAAGCCGTGGAACCGGGTGAGCAGAACGCCCTCACCCTGGCTCAGCCCCGGCAGCCGCTGTTCGAACTCCTGCACCGTGCGGGCCGGGATGGTGCCCTCCACCAGGCAGGTGGTGCCCTGCGCCTTCGTCGTCTCCGGCGTGCCGGTGCACTCCACCAGGTTCAACAGGGCGGTGCTGGCGTTCTCGGCCGGCACCTCCAGTTCGAACCTGTTGACCGGCTCGAACACCTGCGTCCCCGCCTGCTTGAGCGCGTTCATCAGGACCAGCGGTGTCAGCTTGCGGAAGTCCCCCGCCGCGCTGACCGGGCTGGCGAACCCGGTGTGCGTCAGCGTCACCAGGATGTCGAGCACCTCCCAACCGTGCAGGCCCTGGTGGAGCGTCGAACGCACCGCCTCCTCGACCGCCTTGTGGAAGGCGTGCGGGAGCGAGCCGAGTTCGACCGACCGCTGGAAGACGACCCCCGAGCCGAGCGCCCCGGGCTCCACCCGCAGCCCGACCGTGGCCCAGAAGAAGGTCTTGCTCCGGTAGTCGATCTCCTCCACCCACTCGCCGACCCCGACCGGCCGCTCCACACAGATGATCCGGCTGCCCTCGAAGACCACGTCCAGCTTGTAGTCGTCGGCGAGCGTCGCCTTGATGACCTCCTTCTGGACCTCGCCGTAGAGCGAGACCGAGACCTCCTGCTCCTCGTCGTTCTTGCGGACGTTGATGAACGGATCCTGGTCGGCCAACTGCAGGAGCGCCTCGTACAGTTCGGGCATCGCACCGGACCTGGTGGCCCGGACCACGGTCTCCAGGCTCGGCGGCGCGAAGAGGTGCCGGTCGCCCAGTCCCTCGGCACTGCCGAGCTGGTCGCCGATCCGGATGCCCTTGAGCCCCCAGACCTTGGCGATGTCCCCGGCGCCGGCCTCGGCCTCGATCACCGCGGAGCCCTGGTCGAACACCTCGACCACGGTGGTCCGGCCGGGCAGCTCGACGAGGGCGCCGTGCTGGTCCCGGCGGTGGATCGACACCTTGCTCCGGGGCCCCAGCACACCCGAGTGCAGTCGCACGTAGGCGACCTTCTCACCGGCCCAGCCGCGTTCGATTTTGAACACCGTGCCACGCGGTGAGCCTTCGGCGCCTCCGTGATTGACCGGAAACAGGCTGGTGATTCCGTTCATCAGTTCGGTGATGCCGGCACCGGCCACGGCCGAGCCGAAGAACACCGGGTACAGCTGCGCCAGCCGGGTCTGCCGGGCGAGCTCGGTGGTGTAGTCCTCTGCGGTGAGCGCCGTCTCGTCGTCGAGGTAGCGCGCCAGGAACGCGTCGCCGTGATCGGCCAGTGCGTCGGCCAGGTCGGTGGCGAAGTCGTCCGGGAGCTCTCCGGGTTCGTCCCGCAACTCGCCCGGGCCGGTGGAGGGTCCGAGGTCTCCGGCCGCGATCCGGCGGGCCACGGCGCGGGCCTGCGGCGTTCCGATGCGATCCACCCTGGTCATCGGCACGATGGTCGGGGTGAGTTCGGTGCGGATCTCCTCCAGCAGGTCGTCGTAGCGGGCGCCCATCCGGTCGATCTTGTTGACGAAGAGGATCACCGGCATCCCCATCTTGACCAGGGTGCGCATCAGCAGACGGGTCTGGGCCTGGACGCCCTCCACCGCCGAGACGACCAGCACCACTCCGTCGAGCACGCCAAGGGCCCGCTCCACCTCGGAGATGAAGTCCGGGTGGCCGGGAGTGTCGATGAGGTTGACCTTCACGTCGCCGACGGTGAAGGACACCACCGCCGACCGGATGGTGATGCCGCGCTGCCGCTCCATCTCGTGGGAGTCGGTCTGGGTGTCGCCGCGATCGACGCTGCCGATCCGGT
This sequence comes from Kitasatospora sp. NPDC048239, assembly GCF_043202015.1. NCBI lineage: Bacteria > Bacillati > Actinomycetota > Actinomycetes > Kitasatosporales > Streptomycetaceae > Kitasatospora > Kitasatospora sp. NPDC048239. The sequence goes on from NZ_JBICZP010000014.1 coordinate 155,373, forward strand.
CGATGACGCCGGCCGAGTACAGCAGCCGCTCGGTCAGGCTGGTCTTACCGGCGTCGACATGGGCCAGGATTCCGATGTTCACGCTTGACATGACGTGCTTCCCCTAGTTCTTCGGTCTTCTCTTGCATAACCGGAGCAACACGGATCTTTCGGGGCACGTCATTCTCCTCGGATCGAGACATGGGTCCAACGTGCTCCAGTCTAACAGCACTTGACGGTGGGTCCGCCGATCGGCGGGGGTCGATCGGCGGGGGAGTATTCCCTTCGGAACAACTGCGCCGGACGCCTTGGAATAGCGGAGGTGCCACCTTGCGCGCAGTCCCCTTGAGGGCTTGATCGAAGAGTGGATATATATGGGTCGAGCGATAATCTCGGCGAAATCGGAGGCGTCATGAGGTTCAATGTTCTAGGCCCGCTCGAAGTCCTCGATTCGGGAATTCACTGCACACCGAGCGCACTGAAGGTCCGGTGGACGCTGGCGATCCTGCTGTTGCACGCGAATCGGATCGTCGATCTCGGCGTCATCATCGAGGAGATCTGGGGCGACAGCCCCCCGCGGACGGTGGTGACCACCGCGCAGACCTACATCTACCAACTGCGCAAGCTCTGCCGGGCGGAGGGCCGCGACTTCATCCTCACCAAGGCGCCGGGCTACCTGCTGCTGTTGGGCGAGGAGGAGCTCGACGCCCAGGAGTTCGAGCGGCTGCACCTCGAGGGCGCCCGCCTGCTGGCGGACGGGCACCCCGAGGCGGCGGCGGACCGGCTGCGCCAGGCGCTGCGGCTCTGGCGCGGCTCCGCCCTGGCGGACATCCCCGTCGGCGGCACATTGGCGGGCCACGTGGCGGTCCTGGAGGAGATGCGCCTGCGGGCGCTGGAGAACCGCATCCTGGCCGACCAGCAGATCGGCCGGCACCGGGAGCTCATCCCGGAGCTGCGGTCACTGACACTGCACCACCCGCTCAACGAGTGGTTCCACGAGCAGCTCATGCTCGCGCTCGACCTGACCGGGCGGCGCAGCGAGGCGCTGCAGGTCTACCGCTCGCTCTACCGCAAGCTCAACGACGACCTGGGCATCGATCCCTCGCAGCCGCTGCGGGACCTGCACAACGACCTGCTCAGCGGTGTCGTGCAGCTGCGCGAGCCGCGTCGGCCGGGTGCGCTGCCGCCGGTGATGGAGCACGGCCGAACGGCGCGCTCAGCATAACGGCACCAGTAGCGCGGCGGCCCTGGCCTTGTTGACGGCGTCGATTCGGGAGACCGCGTTGAGTTTGACGAAGACGTTCCTCAGGTGTCGTTTGACGGTGCCCGGGGCGATGCTGAGGCGGCAGGCGATCGCGGAGTTGCTCAGGCCGTTCGCCACCAGTCCCATGATCTCCCGTTCCCGGGAGGAGAGTTGGGTTCCACGCTGGCCGGCCGCCAGCCCGAGGCCGGACCGTGAGGCCATGATGTACACCCGGTCCCGGTTGACGGCCAGCCCCCGGACCACGGACACCAGGCAGTCGCTGGTCACGTCCTCCGGCAGATAGGCGCTCACTCCGGAGCTGAGGTACATCTCCACCTCGCCGGGTCGCTCGTGCTTGCTCAGCACGGCCACCCGACAGGGGGCGCCCCGGTCCAGGAGTCGGACCAGGTCGTGTTCGGCGGCGGCGAGGGACTCGCTCGCCCCGTACAGCACCACGTCGATGCGGTGCTCCGACAGCACTTCCAAGGCCTCGGTCACGTCGCTCACGGTCGCGTGGACGACCAGATCCGCCTCGGCGGAGAAGAGCGCGTGCAAGCCCTTGCGCAGCAGCGAATTTCTTTCGACGACGAGGATCGATGTGCGGGTCTTCAGCAGTGTCACGATAAGTCCCGTGGGTAACAGGCGCGGTTTTCCCGGTTGTGGGAGCCGTTCGCGACCGCCGCGGAATGTACCGCGGAAGCCGTTTCCCGGTGCCACCCGGTGCGGCCGTATTCTGGTGATGTCGGGCGCGGCGAGTTGTCGGTCCCGACTGTTGTCATGCGGCCGTCCTCACCCGGGGTCCCGTCGGTTTCGACCGGCGGCGGTGAGGCCCGTCCGTCATTTCGGCCGCGGTGCCGTCCGATTTCCGGACGGTGGTGAAGCCCCGTCGCGTCGCCCGGGGGTGTGGGCCCCGCCTCCGCCGCGGGCGGGCCGCGAGGGGCCCGTCGGAACCTGGGACTCCGCAGGTGCCGCCGGTGGTGCCGGATGGTCGGAGCCCGCTCGGACGGCGGCACCGGTCCGCGCGGCGGGGGCCGCCGGACGGGTGCGGGGCCGGCCGTCAAGCCGGGTTCGCCAGCCGATCATTTTCTCCCGATCGTCGGTTGGTGGATGATTTCAGTGGGTTAATGGCGTGGTTGTCGGCGGCCGACGGGCCGCTTTGCCGTAGGGCGGCCGCAGTTCCCGACCCGGCGGTCCGCAGAGACAGTCGGTCAATGCCGTCCGACGCGGCGGTGGTGCCGGGCCCGTCGTTACGACGTGCCATAAGGAGAACCTAACCGACCGTCAGGGCCACCCCAAGAGCGCTTTTTCGCCGCCTGGGCGGCGGTGAGATCACGGGATGGTTTCGCTCTCCGTAAACAGAGCGGAGGTGCGGAGCGAGGATTGCTCTCCACGTGTGATTGGCGCGTGTGGAAACGGGGAAGGTGACGCTAAATGATCAGAACGCCCACTCCGGCCCCGGTGGCCGGGGTGGAGGGCGGACGACTGCCGCTCGGCCGCCGACAGGTGGCGGCCGAGCCTGCGGGTCGTGACCCGATCGCCTCCTGAACTGCCCTTGTGGGCACACATGTTGGCCCCGATGGTCACTTCGCGGCGGTCGGCTGCCGCTGGTCGGCGGGTAGGCCGACCGCCCGGGGCTTGCCTCGAGCGGGGCTGTACCGGCGAGGTGGCACCCGTCTCGGGGGTAGCGCACAGGTGACATCCGCCGACGGCCTGATGCCGTCGTGCCCTCCCGGGCGGCCGACCCTTACTCGGTGCTGGCTTCTCGGCTGCTTCCTCCTCTGCTGTCCGCCCTCTCGGTGCCGTTGCGCTTGCTGCCGCTCCCTTCGGTGCCGTTCCGGTCGGTGTCGTCCTGCGTGGTGCCGTCCGGTTCGGTGTCGTCCTGCGTGGTGGTGTCGCGATTGGTGGTGTCGTGTTCGGTGCCGGCGCGTTGAGCGGTGTCGCGTTCGGTGTCGGCGTGTTCGGTGCGGGCGCGTTCGGTGCGGGCCCTGCCGGTGGACTGGACCGGGATGCCGGGGTCGGCGCGGTCGGTATGGTCGGCGCGGTCGGAATGGTCGCCGCGGTCGTGCTGCATGAGCCACATCTCGCGGAACGCGCCGTCGGTGGTGGTGAGCCGGGGGAAGGTGCCCTCCTGGATGATGCGGCCCTTGTGGAGGACCACGATCCGGTCGGCCACGGCGGTGTTGATCAGGTTGTGGGTGACCAGCACGATCGCCCGGCTGCGGGCGAGTGCGCGCAGGTTCCGGAGGATCCGGTGTTCGGCGCGCGGGTCGAGGTCGGAGGTCGGCTCGTCCAGGATCATGAGCGCGGCCGGCCGGTAGAAGGAGCGGGCCACGGCAAGGCGCTGCCACTGACCGGAGCTGAGCTCCACGCCTCCCCACCACTTCTTCGACAGCAAGGTCCGCCAGCCGCTGCGCAGGTCGGCGACGACCTCGTCGGCGCCGGTGGCCGACGCCGCGCGCTCCAGGGCGGTCGGGTCGTCCACCGGTTGGCCGAGGTGGACGTTGTCGACGGCGTTCATCGGCCAGCGGGCGAACTCCTGGGTGGTGACGGCGACATGTCTCCATGCGGCGTGCGGGTCCAGCTCCCGGGTGTCCGTGCCGTCCCAGCGGACGGCGCCCACGGTGGGCAGGTACAGGGCGGTCAGCAGCCGCATCAGGGTGGACTTGCCGGAGCCGTTGACGCCGACGACGGCGACGATCTCGCCCCGACGGATGGTGAAGTCGATGTCCTCCAGGGCCGTGGCATCGGTCTCCGGGTAGCGGTAGCCGACCCCGCGCACCTCGATTCGGTCCGGCGGTGCCGGGGCGGTCCGCCCGCGGTCGAGGCGGTGGCCGCCCGCCTCGTCCAGGAACGTCGACCAGTCGTCCAGGTACATGCCGGTGCGGAACAGCGTGGTGCCCTCGCCGACCACGCCCCGCAGGGCGTTCCCGGCCGCCACCAGGGCGAACACCGCGGTGCCGGCCGAGACGACGGACATCCGGCCGGTGGCCAGCAGCCACACCAGCGCGCCCCAGACCAGCGCGCCGCCCGCTCCGGCGACCAGTGCCCAGACGAGGGAGACCCGCAGCGACGTCCACGCCGCCTCGTTGGTGCGCCGGTCGACCTTGGCCCCGGCCCGCGCGTAGCGGTCCAGCAGGACCGGCGCCATGGTGTCGGCGCGGATCGCGTCCGCGCACGCCTTGTCGGCCATGAACCAGCGCATGAGGCCCAGCACGCGCCGGTCGGCGAAGGTGTCGAGCATCGCCAGGTACTGCAGCCGGGCCACCTTGATCGAGGCGATGCCCTGCGGCAGCGCGGCCAGGAGCAGCAGCGGCAGCAGCAGTGGGTGCAGGATGCCGGCCACGCTCGCCGCGGCGACGAGCGACGCGGCGGCGGCGATCACGTTCTGGGCCTGGCCGAGGATCTCCTGGGACACCTCGGCGCCCCGGTCGGCGGCGTCCCACCGGTCCTGGAACCCGGAGGTGTCGTAGGCGGAGAGCTCGGCGTTCATCGTCGCCGCCGCGAGCCGGAGCTCGGACTCGCGGGAGATCTTCGGCGACAGGCGGTGCGACAGCCAGGTGATCACGATGCCCAGCAGCGCCCGCAGGCCCGCGGACGCGGCGATCAGCAGGACCGAGGGCGCCGCGTCCCACATCCGGCCGGACACGTCGCCGGAGCCCACCAGCGCGGTGATCGTGCCGGTCGTCGCGAACAGTCCGAACGCGCCGAGTACGCCGGAGACGGCCTGGCAGGCCAGCAGGGCGAGGACCGAACCGCGGTCCAGCCGCCAGGCCGGCGCGAAGGAGCGGGCGATCAGCTGGGGCAGCCGACGTGCCATCCGGGCGGGTGTCATCGCGGCCGCCGCCTGGCCGCTGGTGTCGCCCTGGTAGCTCCAGGCCATCTCCTCGGTGTGGTCCCCGGAGTCCGTCGGTTTATCGTTCTGGCTGGTTGTCGTGGTGGTCAACGGGTGTCTCCTAACGGGTCGTTGGGGCCTCGGAGGGACGATGATGCCGGTCTCCGGCTGGCTCGCCGGGCGTGTCGCCGTGACGCCACTCGAACGTGTGATTCATCGGTGGGTGGGGAATTCGCAGGGCTGGCCCGAGGACCGACGGAAGGGTCGGCAACGGGGCGGCGGCCGGGGAGGCCGTGCGTCAGACCGGGGAGCCCGTGCCCAGGCCCGGGGGTAGCCCCGACCTGCTCCCCGCGAGGCCCGAAGTACTCCGTTCGTGGCGGTTCGCTACTGCGTGCGCAGTACGTGAACCGCCTGCGGAGCGATGACGACGTGAGCGCCCCGGCCGACCGAGGATTGCCGTGCTCCGGGCGACCCGGGCCGACAGGCCGACGGGTGGGTCCGGGCGTGCACCTGGTGATCGTCATTTGAAGGAGTCAGCTCTCCCGTGGCCACAATCCTGTACCGCCTGGGCCGATGGGCCTTTCTCCGGCGCCGCCTGATGGCCCTGTTCTGGGTCGCGCTGCTGGCGACCGCCGGGGTTCTGGCCGCCAAGGCTCCGGCCGCACCCGACGACGGGTTCGCCATGCCCGGCACGGAGGCGCAGCAGGCCTTCGACCTGATGGACGAGCGCTTCCCCGGCGCCATGGCCGACGGGGCCTCGGCGCGCCTGGTGTTCGTCGCGCCGTCCGGGCAGAAGATCACCGCCACGGCCAACCAGCAGGCGGTGGAGCGGACGGTCGCCGAGCTCGCCCACGCCGAGCAGGTCACCAGTGCGGTCAGCCCCTTCCAGGCGGGCGCCGTCTCCAGGGACGGCTCGACCGCCTACGCGACGGTCGGCTACGAGGCCAAGCCCGGCAAGCTGACCACCTCCGCCACGGACGCCCTCGAACAGGCCGCGCAGCACGGGCGGGACGCCGGGCTGACGGTCGAGATCGGGGGCACCGCCCTGCAGGCCGAGCCCGAGGCCGGCGGTTCGACGGAGGCCGTGGGCATGGCGCTCTCCGCCGTCGTCCTGGTGATCACCTTCGGGTCGCTGGCAGCCGCCGGGCTGCCGCTGCTGACCGCCCTGGTCGGGGTCGGCCTCGGGATCGCCGGCATCACCGCGCTCGGCAGCACGCTGGGGCTCTCCAGCACCACCAGCACGCTGGCGATGATGCTCGGCCTCGCGGTCGGCATCGACTACGCGGTCTTCATCATCTCCCGCTACCGCGCCGAGCTCGCCGACGGCCACGAGCCCCGGGAGGCCGCCGGGCGCGCCGTCGGCACGGCGGGTTCGGCCGTGGTGTTCGCGGGGCTCACCGTCGTCATCGCGCTGGCCGGCCTTTCCGTGGTGGGTATTCCGGTGCTCGCCAAGATGGGTCTGGCGGCCGCCGGCACGGTGGTGGTGGCGGTCCTGGTGGCCCTCACCCTCGTCCCGGCCATGCTCGGGTTCCTCGGCCGGCGGGTCCTGCCCCGCCGCTCGGCCGCCCGCCGCGGCTTCGGCGGTGCCCGCACCCGGGGCCTGCGCCGGGCGCGGAACGCTCCGGCCGGGTCCGCCCCGACCGCGAACGGGGCGGGCATCCCGGACGCGCAGCCGGTCAACGGCGGCGCCCGCTGGGCCCGCCTCGTCCTGCGCCGCCCGGTGGCGGTGCTGCTGGCCGGCGTCTTCGGTCTCGGCATTCTCGCGGTGCCCGCCCTCGACCTGCGCCTCGGCCTGCCGGGCGACGAGTCGCAGCCGACCTCCACCACCCAGCGCCGCGCCTACGACCTGCTCTCCGACGGTTTCGGCCCCGGTTTCAACGGCCCGCTGACCGTCCTGGTCGACGCCAAGGGCGTCGCCGACCCGAAGGGCGCCGCCGAGCGGATCGGCAGGACGGTGGCGGGCCTGCCGGGGGTGGTGTCGGCGTCGCCCCCGATGTTCAACAAGACCGGGGACACGGCGATGATCAACGCCGTCCCCTCCACCGGCCCGAGTGCCGCCGAGACCAAGGACCTGGTGCACGCGATCCGCGACCGGGCGGACGGACTGAAGACGGCCACGGGTGCGACGGTGCTGGTCAGCGGTGCCACCGCGATGAACATCGACGTCTCCCAGAAGCTCACCGACGCACTGGTCCCCTACCTCGCGGTCGTCGTCGGCCTGGCCGTGCTCCTGCTGCTGGTGGTGTTCCGTTCCGTCCTCGTCCCGCTGAAGGCGGCGCTCGGGTTCCTGCTGTCGGTGGCCGCTGCCCTCGGCGCCGTGGTCGCGGTCTTCCAGTGGGGCTGGCTCGCCGACCTGATCGGAGTCGACCAGACCGGCCCGGTGATGAGCGTCATGCCGATCTTCCTGGTCGGCGTGGTCTTCGGCCTGGCCATGGACTACGAGGTCTTCCTGGTCACCCGAATACGTGAGGCCTACGTCCACGGCGAGGAGCCCGGCGAGGCGATCGTCACCGGCTTCCGGCACTACGCCCGCGTCGTCACGGCCGCCGCGTTCATCATGATCAGCGTCTTCGCCGGCTTCATCGGCATGAACGAGTCGATGATCAAGATGATGGGCCTCGGCCTCGCCGCCGCCGTCGCCTTCGACGCCTTCGTGGTCCGGATGGCGATCGTGCCGGCCGCCCTCGCCCTGCTCGGCCGCAGGGCGTGGTGGCTGCCGCGCCCGCTGGAGCGGATCCTGCCCGACATCGACGTCGAGGGCGCCCGGCTGAACACCCGGGTGCCGGAGCCGGAGCCGGAGCCGGTCAGGCACTCGGTGGGCGTCTGAATCCTCCTCCCAGGTCAGGGGCCGTCGCCGTGCGCGCCGACGGCCCCCGGCCCGCCCGTCGCCACCCGGCGGCGGACGCCGTACTGGCAGAACCCCGGCCGGGGGCGCCGCCAGGGCACCCCGGAACCGGAGAGCAGGAGAATGACCGACATCTGGCAGCGCCTGGCCCGCCGCCACCCCCGTCTGATCGACACCGTGGCCGGGCTCGCGCTGATCGCGCTGACCGTCGCGGGCACCAGGGTCGACCCGAGCGGTCACTACAGGAGCCCCGAGCCCACGGCGTTCGTCCTGGCGGTGCTCTCCGGCGCGGCCGTGTTCTACCACCGGCGGTACCCGCGCACGGTGGCCGCCGTGACGCTGGCCTGCGGGGTCGTGGTCGAGCTGACCGCCACGCGGCCCAGCCCGACCCTGATCGCCCCGCTCCTCGTCGCGCTCTACTTCCTCGCGGTGCGCACCGACCGGCTCACCGCGCGGGTGGCGACGGCCGTCTCGGGCGTCGTGCTCACCGTCACCGCCCTGATCGTCGACTCCGGCGCGCCGCTGGGGGAGAAGATCGGGGTGCTGACCTGGGTGGTGCTGCCCGGTGCCATCGGTGACTCGATCCGCAACCGGCGCGCCCACCTGGCCGCGATCGAGGAGCGCGCCGAACGCGCCGAACGCACCCGGGAGGAGGAGGCCCGCCGCCGGGTCGCCGACGAGCGGATCCGGATCGCCCGCGACCTGCACGACGTGGTCGCCCACCACATCGCACTGGCCAACGCCCAGGCCGGCATCGCCGTCCACCTCATGGACACCCACCCCACCGAGGCCCGGGAGATGCTCAGCCACCTCACGGACACCACCGGCTCCGCACTGCAGGAGCTCAAGGCCACGGTCGGGCTGCTGCGCCGCGCCGACGATCCCGAGGCGCCCCTGGAGCCGGCCCCCGGCCTCGGCCAGCTCCCCGCCCTGATCAGCTCGTTCGAACGCACCGGACTGCCGGTCCGGCTCGCGGTCGAGGGTGAGCCGCGCCCGCTCTCCGCGGGGGTCGACCTGACCGCCTACCGGATCGTCCAGGAGTCCCTGACCAACGTCGCCAAGCACGCCGGGGTCGCCGGCGCCGAGGTCACGCTGGCCTACTCCGACAGCCGGGTCGTGCTCACCGTCGCCAACGGTTCGCCCGTCGCCAACGGCAGGCCCGTCGCGAGCGGGCGCGTCGTCAGCAGGCCCGCCGGCACCGCGCCCGCCGGGCCCGGGTCCGCGACCAGGACCAGGACCGGCCCCGCGGCGGCCCGTCCGGCGGCCGGTGCCACCGGCTTCGGACTCATCGGCATGCGCGAGCGGGCTTCCGCGGTGGGCGGCCGGTTCTCCGCCGACCGCCGTCCGGGAGGCGGCTTCCTGGTCTCCGCCGAACTCCCCCTGCGAACCGCCGCCGCCCGAGAGGACAAGGAAGCCGCATGACCATTCGCGTACTGCTCGCCGACGACCAGGCGCTGCTGCGCGGCGCGTTCCGGGTGCTCATCGACGCCGCCGAGGACATGGAGGTGGTGGGGGAGGCCGCCGACGGCCGCGAGGCCGTCGAACTCGCCCGCGCCACCCGGCCCGACGTGGTCCTGATGGACATCCGGATGCCCGGAGTGGACGGGTTGTCCGCGACGGCCGCGATCTGCGGTGACGAGGACCTCGCGGGTACCCGGGTGCTCATCCTCACCACCTTCGAGATCGACGAGTACGTGGCCCAGGCGCTGCGGGCGGGCGCCGGCGGCTTCCTCGGCAAGGGCGCCGACCCGAAGGAGCTGCTCGCGGCGCTGCGGACGGTCGCGGCGGGCGAGGCCCTGCTCTCGCCCGCCGCCACCCGCGCCGTGATCGACCAGTTCCTCGCCCAGCCCGAGCCCGCCGCCCCCGACGCGCCGCAGCGACTGTCGGCCCTCACCGCCCGCGAGCGCGAGGTGATGGCGATGGCCGCCACCGGCCTGACCAACGAGGAGATCGCCGAGCGGATGTACGTGAGCCCCTTCACCGTGCGGACCCACGTCCATCGCGCCATGGCCAAGCTCGACGCCCGCGACCGCGCCCAACTGGTCGCCATCGCCTACCAGTCCGGTCTCGTCCCGGTGACCCGTCCGCCCCGGTGACCTCGTGACGGGGTGACCCAGGCAGCTCTCCGATCCTCGCCCGGGAGGTACGTGTCACGGTTGCGTCACGTGATCGGCGGTCTCCAGCGACCGGGGACCGGCCCGCTGGAGACTCACGGCATGGGAATCGCTACTCCGCGGGCCGGCCGAAAGTCCTTCCGGGTACTGACGGCGACGGTCGTCCTCGCCTTCGCCGGTTCGGCGGTCGCCGCCTGCTCCGCCGACAAGGCGACGCCCGAGCCGGCACGGTCGACCCCCGCGGCGTCGTCGGCCTCGAGTTCCTCGGCCATCCGCACGGTGGCCGTGTTCACCCCCGACCACCAACTGGACGAGGCGCAACTCGCGCGCTCCGGCGAGCTGTTGCTCGGCCGGGCCAAGGCGCGCGGTCTGTCGGACGCCCAGGTGTCGCCGGTGCCCGGCGGGCTGCGGCTCTCGGTCGCGGGCCCGGTCGCCGCCGACCGCCTGGTCGCCCTGGGCCGACAGGCCGTGCTGGAGTTCCGCCCGGTCCTCGCGCTCGCGCCCGGCGCCACCGCCCAACCGATCGGCGGGCCGGACCCGTTGCCGACCGGGACGGTGCCGCCCGATCTCGCCTCCCGGTTCACCGCTCTGACCTGTGGCGCCACCGCGCAGGCCCTGACCGCGCCGACCGATCCGGCGGCCGCGCTGGTGGTCTGCGGCTCGGTCTCCACGACCGAACCGGCCGCCATGAAGCTGGCCCTCGGACCGCTCGCGGTACGCGGTGCCGATGTCACCAAGGCCGCGGCGGAGTTCGACATCCAGTCCAGCCGGGGCTGGCAGGTCACGCTCTCCTTCAACCAGAAGGGCGCGGCGGCCTTCACCGAGGTGACGGGCAAGCTGGCCCAGCGGTCCGACCCGGCCAACCAGATCGCCATCCTGCTGGACGGCACGGTCGTCTCACACCCGGCCGTCATGCAGGCGATCACCGGCGGCGAGGTCGTCATCAGCGGAACCTACAACGAGGACGAGGCCCGGGACCTCGCCGCCACCCTCACCCAGGGCAGCCTGCCCGCCACCTTCCAGCCCTCAACACCCACCACAACCCCCTGAACCACCGCTCCCGCACCGGGCCACGTGGGTCCTACGGTTCGTCGCAACACCCCGGTCCAGCGCTCAGGGGCCTGTCGAGTTGAGCCGGGAGGTCTGCTCCCGGCTCGTACAGCCGGGCTACGCCCCAACGAGAACACCAACGGCCTGCGGCAGCAGTACCTCCCCGGGGCAGCGACCTGTCCGTTCACGCTCCCGAGCGTCTGCCCGAACTCCTCGCGGCCCGAGGCCCGTACTTCGCAGGTCACCGATCCAGGTCAGCGGTCTCGGTCGAGTCCGGGCGTGGGCCTGCCGGTGTGCGGCCAAGCGTTCGCTGCATCAGTACGGTGTCGATCCAGCGGCCGTGCTTGTAGCCGACGGCAGTCAGCCGGCCCACATCGGCGAACCCGAAACGGCGGTGCAGTGCGACCGAGGCGTCGGCGCCTGCGTCGGCGATGACGGCGATCATCTGTCGTGCGCGGGTCCGGGCACAGGCGTCCAGCAGGGCTTCCAGCAGGGCGCCGCCGAGACCTCGGCCCGTCCGGCCGGGGGCGAGGTAGATCGAGTTCTCGACGGTGTGCCGATAGGCGGGCTTGGGGCGCCACGGGGCCGCGTAGGCATAGCCCGCGACTTCACCGGACAGCTCCGCGACCAGGAAGGGCAGACCCTGGGCGGCGAGCTCGTCGAGCCGCCGCTGCCAGGCGTCCACCGGCGCAGGAATCTCCTCGAAGGTGATCACGGTGTGGCGGACGTAGTGCGTGAAGATCCCGGCCACGGCATTCAGATCGGCCGCGACCGCCGGACGGATCACTGACTCCACGGCTGCCACAACGGAGAGTGTAGGCCGCCCGGGGTCAGTCGTGCTTTGGGCCGGAGCCGTAGGGGCGGACCTGGAGCCGCCAGGGGTCCGTGGGTTTGTCGGTGTGCAGGACGAACAGGCCGGGGCGGGGGAGGGTGACCACCCGCATGGCCTCGCCGTAGGCACTGATGTAGGTCCGGAACCAGGAGGGCAGCCCCTTGGGCGAGGGGCACTCGCAGTCGTCGTCGCGCCAGCAGCCGCAGACGAACTGGGCGTGCCACGAGGAGGACTTGGCGTGGATGACCACCTCGGTGGGGTCGCCGGGGCGGACCGCCAGGACTGTTTCGCCGAACCCCTCGCGCTCGCCGAGCAGTTCGTCGACCTCCGTGGGGGCGTACAGCCGGACCGACCACTCGCTGCGGCGGCCTGCCTCCACCTTGAGGTGGGTGACGTCGCCGGCCAGCACCCTGCGGGAGCGTCCGCGCCCATGGTAGGAGGCGACGTAGAGCAGGGAGGAGTGGGTGTCGACGCGGGTGCGCGTCCTGACCATCGGCGTGATGGAGAGGCTCGACTTGGTCGTCGCCTCCACCAGTGCCACGGCCACCACTCCGGGCTCGGGCCGCTCGATGGGGAACTCCAGCTCGGTCGGCTCGTCGGTCCGGCCGGAGTAGTGGAACCGCTCGCCCTCCTGGCGCTGCGGGACCGGCCCGGGGCCGTCCAGCGGACCGGTGGTCGCGGTGAGGCGGGGCAGGCCGTCCTCATCGACGGGGGTCGGCGCGGGCGTGGCGGCGGGCTCGGGCGCGGGCTTGGCGGCGCGTTGCCGGGATCGGGGTACGGCGTCCCGGGGTGCGGAGGGATCCGCCGCCTCGGCCCGGCGCCGTTGCTCCAGCCCGACCAGCGCGGAGTGCACGAGGGCGAGTTCCGTGCGCCGGGCGCCCGAAACGGGTGCCGGATTCGGCCGTGCTTTCGGCCCGGGCTCCGCTTTCGGCTTCGGCTTCGGTTTCGCGGTGGACACCGTCGGAGCCCGCGCCGCCGACACCGCCGGAACCGTCCGTACCGCTGACACCGTCGTCGCGACCAGCGCCCGGGCATCCTCCGCGGACTTCGCGGCGACAGCGGCTGAGGCGGCGGCCCGTCGGGCCGCATCGATCGCCTGGTTCCTCAGGACGGCCGAGGCGGTGAGGCACCCGAGGGCGAACCCGGCGACGATGGCGATGACGGCGACGAACAGCATGGTCCCCCCGATGGATGCGCGTTCCGTACCGATCGAGGCTACGCCTGGTAGTCGGTCGTCAACCATCCTCGGGCGGGGGCTAATTGAGCACGGGCAAGCGGGAGGCGAGCTCGGGCGTCCGGCGGCCCGCCCACCCGTACCGATCGAAGGGTGGCGGGGCCGCCGGTCCGCCTGACGCAGCCTCAGAGAGGCCTTCAGGCTCGGGTCAACGCCGCACCAGGACGGTGGGCTTGTTGGAGGCCATCAGTACGTACGGGTTGTCCGGGTCGCTGTTCACGTCGTTGACCCAGCCGTTGTAGAAGGCCGTACCCGCTTCCGCGCTCCGGCCCGAGCGGACCTCGAATGACGCGAACGCCCAGACGTTCGAGCAGACCAGGACGAACTCCTGCGCGGTGACGTCCCGAAGAGCGGCAACGGCGGCCGTGGACCATCGCTGATCATGGCCGGCGATGTTCTCACCGATGAAGGCCCGCAGGTCGCTGTGGGACGTCTGGTGGTGCTTGAAGACCCGGTGGGAGAACTGCCCTTTCACCGACTGCGAGTTGAACGGGTAGGGCACCCACATCCAGCTCCAGCCGGGCCCGGAACGTCCCGTGGCGGATTCCGGGTAGTCGTGGTCGGAGATGGTGTAGTTCGTCGTGTTGTCCGGGGCGTTCAGCTTGAGCACGATCTCCCCTGCCGTCGCTGTCGGTGAGCCACCGCAACAGAGACACGCCGCCCCCGCGCGCAACTCGTCATCGGGCGCCAGCATATCCGGACGCGTCGACTCGGGACCGGCTTCGGGGGCGGCTCTGCACTGTTGCTCCACATACCCGGTCGCGGAGGGCGGGGCTCCGGCGCTGCGCCGCGCCTGCGGCCGGCTGGGTATCACCGTCCTGGAGCACACCGGCGTCGAAGCCGTCGAAGCGACGCGGGTGGGTTCCCGCGTCGCTTCGGTGCGGGCGGCCCGCCACCGCAGCAGAGGCTCAATGAGCTCCCACTGATCGTCCTTCAGGTCCGAGGGGTGCCGGCGTCGTTCAGTCACGAATGATCAGTACCGCCGACCTGGACCCGACCTCTGCGGGATCATGGAATCAAGGCCGTGCCGCATCACTCGAGCCGGACAGTTGGGGGGTCCCCTGTCGAACACCCTCTCAGAGGGGAAGCAGCTCCGGGCGCTTCGCCTCGACGTGGTCGCCGGAGGACTCGCCGCGCAGGCGGCGGCCGACCCACGGGACCAGGTAGGTGCGGGCCCAGTGCAGGTTCTCCCTGCGCTGTTCGGCGGGGGAGAGCTCGGGCATGTCCGGCCAGGGCGCCTCCGGGTCCTGCTCGGTGCGCAGCCCCAGCGAGCGGGCGGCCAGCAGGGCGACCCGCTGGTGGCCCTCGCCGGACAGGTGCAGCCGGTCCTCGCTCCAGGCCCGGCGGTCCTGCACCGCGCGCAGCGACCAGAGGTCCGCCACCTTGCAGCCGTTGCGGTCGGCGACGGCCCGCATGTGGCCGTTGTAGGTGGCGATCTTGCCGCGCAGGTGCTTGAACAGCGGCACTCCCCGGGTGTCGAAGCCGGTGCAGATGAGGACCGTCCCCGCCGACTCGACGAGCTGGACGACGGCGGCCTCGAAGCGCTCGGCCACCTCGTCCGGGTCGCTGCCCGGGCGCAGGATGTCGTTGCCGCCGGCGCAGAAGGTGATCAGGTCGGGCTGGATGCGGCGGACCTGCGGCACCTGCTCGGCGGTGATCTGGTCGAGCAGTCGGCCGCGTACGGCGAGGTTCGCGTAGCGGAACCCGCCGGGCGGGCGACCCTCGGCGAGCAGGCCTGCCAGCCGGTCCGCCCAGCCGGCGAAGGCGCCGCCGGCCCCGGGGTCGTTCAGGCCCTCGGTGAAGCTGTCGCCGAGGGCGGCGTACGAACTGAGGTCAAGGGTCTCCTGGAGGTTCGACATGAAGGAGATAGTTCACTGTCT
Organism: Kitasatospora sp. NPDC048239; assembly: GCF_043202015.1. Classification (NCBI taxonomy): domain Bacteria; kingdom Bacillati; phylum Actinomycetota; class Actinomycetes; order Kitasatosporales; family Streptomycetaceae; genus Kitasatospora; species Kitasatospora sp. NPDC048239. The sequence goes on from NZ_JBICZP010000014.1 coordinate 170,382, forward strand.
CAAGTGACCTACGCCACCGTAGGTGGCCCGTAGCGGTACGTGAGATGGGCCACGTGCGCTTCCCGGAACACGGCGGGCCGTTGCTTTGTTGCTGCCGGTCCACCGGTCGGCGGGCTCGGGAAGCCGGGCGCCGGGCGCGGTCTGAGCGGTTGTCACCCTCCGGTGCAGAGCCCCCCGTGCGCCTGTGCGCCGGGGACCGCGCCGGGTGCGCGGGGGGTTGCGTCCGCCGGGGTAGTCCGCACGTGCGTACGAACGGCGCCACCCGGGCAGCCGCTCTCTGGGGCGAACGCCCCTACTCCCGTGCGGCCGGGGTACCCCGGTACCCCTCCCGTGTTCCCGCACCACCGGACGGCGGAGGTTGCCGTATGCCGAACCGAACCCCGGAGCGGACCGCCAGGCCGCGTCGCTACCTGATGTGCCGACCGACGCACTTCACCGTCGACTACGCGATCAACCCCTGGATGGATCCGGCGCAGCCCACCGACACCGCCCTCGCCGTCCGCCAGTGGGAGCGGCTGGCCTCCTTGTACCGGCGGCTCGGCCACACGGTGGACCTGATCGAGCCGGTGCCGGGCCTGCCCGACATGGTGTACGCGGCCAACGGCGCCACCGTGCTGGACGGCCGGGCGCTGGTCGCCACGTTCCGGCACCCGGAGCGGGCCGGGGAGTCCGACGCCTACCAGAGCTGGTTCCAGGCCAACGGCTTCCGCGAGGTCCACCGGGCCGGGTTCGTCAACGAGGGCGAGGGCGACCACCTGGTCGCCGGGCGCAGGGTCCTGGCCGGGACGGGCTTCCGGACCGACCGTGCGGCCCACGCCGAGGCCGGCGCGCTGTTCGGCGTGCCCGTGCTCAGCCTGACCCTGGTGGACCCGCGCTTCTACCACCTGGACACCGCGCTGGCCGTCCTCGACGACGACCACGTCATGTACTACCCGGAGGCCTTCGCCCCCGACAGCCGGGCCGCCCTGCGCGCCCTCTACCCGGACGCGATCCTCGCGGACCGTGCGGACGCCGAGGTGTTCGGCCTGAACGCCGTCTCCGACGGCCGCCGGGTGCTGCTGCCGGAGACCGCCAAGTGCCTCGCCGGTCGGCTGGCCGAGCACGGGTACGAGCCCGTCCCGGTGGACCTCTCCGAACTGCTCAAGGGCGGGGGCGGCGCCAAGTGCTGCACCCTGGAGCTCAGGCCGCATTGACCGGGCCGCAGTGACCGGGCCGCAGTGACCAGGCCGCGGTGACCGGGCCGTGGTGACCGGGCCGACCTCCAGGGTGCGCGGACCGCCACGCCGGTCGGATCAGGCGCCCAGCCACAGGTCGGGGCCGAACACCTCGTAGTGGATGTCCGCCGCCGGCACGCCCGCGGCTAGCAGCTGCGTCCGGACGGAGCGCAGGAAGGGCAGCGGACCGCACAGGTAGGCGGTGGTGCCGGGCGGGACGGCCACCGTGGAGAGGTCGACCAGTCCGGTGCGCTCGGCCGGCCAGTCGCCGAGCGGCCGCTCGTAGAAGACATGGGCGGTGGCGTCCGTCAGTTTGGCGGTGAGCTGGGTGAGTTCGGCCCGGAAGGCGTGCGCGAGCTGGTCGCGGTCACCGTGCACGGCGACCACCGGCCGGGTCGATCCGACGGCGGACAGGTGGGCGAGCATGGCGGTCATCGGGGTGTTGCCGATGCCGGCGGAGGCGAGCAGGACCGGCCCGTCGCCGTCGGCCAGCGCGACATCGCCGAGCGGCGGGGTGAGTTCGACGACCCCGCCGGCCCGCAGGTGGTCGTGCAGGTGGGTGGAGACCTCGCCGGCCGGGGTGTCCTCGGACCCGGCGGCCCGCTTGACGGAGAACTGGAGCGCGCCGTCCGGGTGGCCGGAGAGGCTGTACTGGCGGATCTGCCGCGCGCCGTCCGCCAGCACCGTCCGCACCGAGACGTACTGGCCGGGGCGGGCGGGCGGCACGGGCCCGCCGTCCGCGGGGCGGACCAGGAAGGTGGCCACCTCGTCGGTCTCCTGGTAGCGGGCGACCACGGTGTACGGGCGCCACAGGTCGGCCGGGTCCGCGCTGCCCTGCCCGGCGGCGGCCTCGGCGCGCAGCCGGTCCTCGATGGCGATCAGCGCGTTGGCCATCAGCCAGTAGACCTCGTCCCAGGCGGCGGCCACCTCGGGGGTGACGGCCTCGCCGAGGACCTCGACGATGGCGGCGAAGAGGTGCTCGTGGACGATGCGGTACTGGTCGGCGGAGATGCCGACCGACACGTGCTTGTGCGCGATCCGGGCGAGCATGGCGTCCGGCCGCTGGTCGGGGTGGGCGATCAGCGCGGAGGCGAAGACGGCTATCGACCCGGCCAGCGCCTGCCGCTGGGTGCCGTTCGCCTGGTTGCCCCGGTTGAAGAGGTCGCGCAGCAGCTCCGGGTGGGCGGCGAACAGCTTGTCGTAGAACAGCGGGGTGATGTCGCCGATCGCGGCGCCCACGGCGGGCAGAGTGGCTTCGACGACCTCGGCGGATTTGGCGGACAGCATCGATCTCGCTCCAAACTGGTATCTGAAAGTCGTATTTAAGCCCGCGTGCAGGTGCGTGCGGAAGCGGGTGTGGGCGTTCTGCCCCGGGGGAGGTGTTCGGCGGCCCCCGCGGGGCGGGGCGGGTCGGGTCAGTCCGTGGGTCTGATGGTGAGGCTGAGCAGGACCGGCCCGGTGGGGGAGGCGACCAGGTCGCCGATGCAGAGCGGGTCGAGCGCCGCGAAGAACGCCTCCTGTGCGGTGCGCAGCGCCCCGCGCAGACGGCAGGCGGCGCGCAGCGGGCACGGCGGATCGTCCTCGCAGCCGACCACGTCCCCGACGCCCTCCAGCTCGCGCAGCAGCAGCCCGAGTGATCCGGTGCGGCCGGCGAAGGTGAGGGCCAGGCCCCCTCCGCGTCCGCGCCGCGCCTCCACCACGCCGAGGTGCTGCAGCCGGCTGACCACCTTGGCGGCGTGCGTGTACGGCACGCCGACCGCCTCGGCCACCTCGCGGGTGGTCGGGGTGGCGTCGTCCTCGACGACGGCCAGCCGCATGGCGATGCGGAGAGCGATGTCGGTGCTCTTGGTCAGCCTCACGATGCACACGCTAGCTAATACGACTTACAAAATCCAATTTATCGCCTGACGCGGTAGCGGGCGGGCGGCCCGGATGTCGGCTGCAGTGCGGGTCGGGTCCCGACCGCGCCCGCTGCGGCGTCAGGTGCCCTCCGGCCTACCGGTGATCTCGCGCACCACCCGCTCGTAGCGGTGGAAGAGCCGGGGCCCGGGTGCGGGGTCGGAGGCCTCGGCCGCCAGCAGCAGCCGCCAGCAGTCGGCGGTCAGCGTGCGGGCCTCCGCGCCGGGCCAGGGATGGGGCAGGAGTTCGGGCGGCAGCAGCGGGTCGGGCGTCGTCGCGCGGGTGAACGCGGCCGCCAACTCCACGGTGATGGCGAGCCGTTCGGTCCGGCCGGGGGGTTGGGCGCCGGTCAGCCGGGCCAGCCGTTCGCCTGCGATGGCGGCCAACCGGCGGTGCCCGTCGGCGAGTTCGTCGATCGGCCAGAGCCGTCGGGCCAGTGCCGCCGGCCCCGCCTCGTCGCCGATCCGCAGGTCGGTGCTGGTCATCAGGGTCAGCCGGTCGCGCACCCCGAGCCGCTCGGCCTCGGCCTCGACGTACGGCTCCCAGGCGTTGGCGCAGGCGTAGACGCCACCCTGGACGGCCGCACCGCCGAGCGCGACCAGGGCCTCGCGCAGTGCGTCCCGGGCGGGGCGGGCGGACTCGGGCACGGCAAAGGCGGCGAGGTGCCAGCTGCCGTCCCAGGGTGCGAGCCCGGCGTCCTGGGCGTACATGTGCCGGACGAAGTCGACCTCCGGTTCGGCCGCGAGCCGGGCCTCCTCGGTCTCCCGCAGCACGGCGCGCCGACCCCGGCCCTCCTGGACGATCCGGCCCTCGGCGGCCATCCGCTTGATGCAGAGCCGCACCTGCTGGTCGGACATCCCGAGTGTGCCGGCCACCTCGTACAGCTCGCCGGCGTCGACCGTGCCGTCCGCCCGGACCAGCCCTTCGACAAGCGTCCTGGTGGGGACCTCGGGCCTTGGTTCCTCCGTCATCTCGACCGCTCCCTTCCCCGGAGGAGTGTAGTACGCTCCAAACTATCGAAAACGAAACGATAGTTTTGGCAGTGATAGATAGCGATGGATGGCGATGGGATCTGGTGGCCTGATGGCGCGACGAACACCCCGCACGTGGCTCCGGCGGCTGCTCGGCACCCTGCTCGCGCTGGTCCTGACGGCCGGCGCCGCGGTCGGCTGGGTGGCCTACCAGCACAGCTACGAGCTGCGCGAACAGCGGGTGACCATCACCGGTGGCGCCCAGCCGCTGGACGGCGTACTCGCCCGGCCCGAGGGCGGCGACGGGCCGTTCGGCCTGGTGGTCTTCGTCCACGGCGACGGCCCGGCCGATGCCACCCGCGACTCCTTCTACCGGCCGATCTGGGAGTCCCTCGCCCGGGCCGGCTTCGCCTCGCTCTCCTGGAACAAGCCCGGTGTCGGGGGTGCGCCCGGCGACTGGCTCGACCAGTCCATGGACGACCGGGCCGCCGAGACCGCCGCCGCCATCGCCTGGGCCAGGTCCCAGCCCGGCGTCGACCCCGACCGGATCGGACTCTGGGGCATCAGCCAGGCCGGCTGGGTGCTGCCCAAGGTCGCCAACCGGGTGCCCGAGGTCCGGTTCGTGATCGCCGTCTCCCCGGCGGTCGACTGGCTCCGGCAGGGCCGCTACAACCTGCTCGCCGAACTCGCCGACGAGCATGCCCCGCGGAGTCGAATCGACGCCGAACTCGCCCGCCGCGAGCGGGTCAACGACCAGCTGCGCAAGGGGGCCACGTACGAACAGGCCAGGGCCGCCGTCGGCGCCGACCTCGGCGATCTGACGCCCGGGCGCTGGCGCTTCATCGGCCGGAACTTCACCGCGGACGCCACCGCCGACCTGGCCGCGCTCAAGGTGCCCGTGCTGCTGGTGCTCGGCGGCCGGGACCGTAACGTCGACGTCGCCGACACCGAGTCCGGCTACCGCCGACTCCTCACCGGGCCGGGCCAGTTGACCGTACGGAGCTATCCGGGGGCGAGCCACGGCCTGGCCGCGCCCGGCGTCGAGGACGACTCCCTCCGGGGCCTGCTCACCGCGGTGGCCGCACCCCGCTCGGTCTATGTCGACGGCTACCTGGACGACCTGCGCCGCTACCTGGAGTCCGTGGCGCCGAAAGGGGCGCACCGATGAGGATCCTCGCCCTCGGCGGAGCGGGCGCGATGGGTGCGGCCGCCGTCCGGGCCGCCGTCGAACTGCCCGGCGTCCGGAGCCTCGTCGTCGCCGACCGCGACCTCGCGGCGGCCCGCCGGCTGGCCGCCGCGCTCCAGCCGTGCCGAGTGGATCTGACGGTCCGTCAGCTCGACATCACGGACGGCGGGCGACTCGAAGCCGCGCTCGCCGAGGCCGATGCGGTACTCAACACCGTGGGCCCCTACTACCGGTTCGGCCCGGCGGTACTGGCCGCCGCGATCCGCACCGGCACCCATTACCTGGACCTGTGCGACGACTGGGAACCGACCGTCCGGATGCTCGAACTGGACGGTGAGGCGAGGAGGTCGGGCGTCACGGCCGTGCTCGGCATGGGCGCCAGCCCGGGCCTCTCCAACCTGCTGGCCGTGCTCGCCGCCGAACGGCTCGACACCCTGCACGACCTGTACACCGCCTGGCCCGTCGACGTCCCCGACGCGGGCGAGGAGTTGACCGGTCCGGACGGCCGCCCGGGCGCCGCCGCCGTCCACTGGATGGAGCAGATCAGCGGCACGGTCGCCGTCGTCGAGCGGGGGGAGCCGGTGCGGCGGCCGCCGCTGCGGCCGGTCACCCTCGCCCTGCCGGGCGGCCGCACCGGCACCGGGTACACCGTCGGCCACCCGGAACCCGTCACCCTGCACCGCAGCCTCGCGCCCGTCGGCAACGCGGCCTGTCTGATGGTGGTCACCCGCGGCACCGCCGCCTACCTGGACGGCCTGCGGCGCGACCTCGACCGGGGGCGGCTGGACAACGAGTCCGCCGCGGCGCTGCTCGCCGACCCGCCGACCGGCCGCGCCCTGGCGGCCGCCGTCCGCGCCGCCGCGTTCCGCGGCCCGGGCGCGCTGCCGCCGTTCTTCGCCGCCGCCACGGGCCTGCGCGACGGCCGCCCGCTCACCGTCCTGGCCCGCCCGGCCGAGGAGCCGCCGCGCCTGCTCGCCGACATGGCCCGGGCCACCGGGATCCCGCTCGCGCTCGGGCTGGCGCAGGTGCTGGACGGTACCGCCCGCCGCCCGGGCGTCCACCCACCGGAGGCCGTCATCGACGCGCGGCGCCTCTTCCGTGACCTGGAGCCGCACCTGCCGGGCGTGTGGGTCGAGGAGAGCGGCCCCGGCCGGCCCGGGGAGGCCGGGCCGACCGGGGCGCGCTGACGGTACGGGCCCGCCGGACAGGGCCTAAGGTCTGCGGACGCCCGTACCGCCCCGTCCGCCCTGCGGCGCCCCGTCCGCCCTGCGGCGCCCCGTCCGCCCTGCGGCGCCCCGTCCGCCCTGCGGCGCCCGGAGCGCGCCGCAGGGCGAGCCCGACCGCGTCAGGGGGCGATCGGCAGCTGCCGCTTGTGCTCGGTGAGCCGGTAGCGGCGGACGATCACCTCGAAGGCCGCCTGCTCGACCGGCTCGCCCTCCAGGAAGTCGTCGATGTCGTCGTAGGTGACGCCGAGCGCGTCCTCGTCCGGCTTGCCCGGGTCCAGCGTCTCCAGGTCGGCGGTCGGGGTCTTGTGGGTCAGTGCGGACGGCGCACCCAGGACCTGCGACACGGCCCGCACCCGCCGCTTGGTCAGACCGGTGAGCGGGACGACGTCGGCCGCACCGTCGCCGAACTTGGTGAAGAAGCCGGAGACCGCCTCGGCGGCGTGGTCGGTGCCCACGACCAGCCCCTCGTGCGCACCCGCCACCGCGTACTGGGCGATCATGCGCTGCCGCGCCTTGATGTTGCCGTGCACGAAGTCCTGGTGGTGCGCGTCCCGGAAGACCGTGCCCCCGGCCAGCGCCGCCTCCAGCGCGGCGTCGCTGGCGGCCTTCACGTCCACGGTCAGGATCCGGTCCGGCCGGATGAACTCCAGCGCCAGCTGCGCGTCCTTCTCGTCCGCCTGCGCGCCGTACGGCAGCCGCATCGCGAAGAAGGTCGCGTCGTGCCCGGCGGCCCGGACCCGCTCCACGGCGAGCTGGCACAGCCGGCCCGCCGTCGTGGAGTCCACGCCGCCGCTGATGCCGAGCACCAGCGCGCGCAGACCCGTGGAGGTCAGCCGGTCGGCGAGGAAGGCCACCCGGCGCTCGATCTCCTGCGCGGCGTCGAAGGACGCGCTCACCTGGAGGTCCCGGGCGATCTCCTGCTGCAGGGATATGGACGCCTGGTCGGTCACGGCTGCTCCTCGGTCGGGCCCGTGGACGGGTCGGCACCCGGCGCCACAGGTGTGTAGCGGACGGAAGCACTCTATGGGAAGGCCGCGGAGCCCCGCGCGGGGCATCCGGCCTGGTGGCCGGTGCGTCCGGTGCCTCCCACCGGGCCACGGCGCACCGGGCCCGCCGCACCGCACCCCCGCCGGTCCCGCCGGGGGGCGAGGCGGGAGCACGGCCGGGGTACGACGGGGGCGCGGCCACGGTCACGGCCCGGCCCGACGGCCTCCCAGAGCCCCCACCTCGTGCGATGCGCCCCCGGCCCGGACAAACCTCCCCCCGCGGCACTGTGACGCGGATCACCCCGAATGCAGAACCTGCACGCCGATTCCGTCGTCTGGCAGGTGTGAGATCACGCAGGAGAGCACTGGACGAGCTGGACGAGGAGCGACTCCTCCGGCTGGTGGCCAGAGGTGAACGCGGAGCGTTCGACGAGTTGTACCGGCGCACGTCGCCGTGGCTGGCGGTGCGACTGCGCCGCCGCTGCGCCGACGAGCAGATCGTCGCCGAGGTCATGCAGGAGACCTATCTGGCGGTGTGGCGGGCGGCCGACGCGTTCGCCGGCAGCGCGGTCGGCGGGACGGCCGTCGGATGGCTGTGGACGATCGCGGCGCGCCGCCTCGTCGACGCGTTCCGCCGGCGTGCCCACCACGCCGAACCGCCGGTCGCCGCCGCCGAGCGGGCGGTGGTGCCCGCGGCCGAGGAGGAGGCACTCGCCGGGACCGTCGGCGGCGACGTCGGCGACGCCCTGCGGCAGCTGGCGCCGGAGCTCCGACAGGTACTGCAGGCGATGGTGCTCGACGGACTCACCGTCCGGGAGACCGCCGTCCTGCTCAGACTGCCCGAGGGCACGGTCAAGACACGTGCCCGTCGGGCCCGGATCGCGATGAGGGAGGCGCTGGCATGAGCGCGGGACACGCGTCGATGCGGCTGATCGACGACTACGCACGCGGTGACACGGAGCTGGCCGCGGACGCGGTATGGGCCCTGGAGGCCCACCTGGAGACCTGCGCGATGTGCCGCGGCCGCCTGGCGGAGTCCGTGGTCACCGAGGCACCCGGCATCGCCGCGCTCGTCGACACCGTCCGGGCCGGTCTGGAGCCGCAGCTGGACGCGGCCGTCAGGGCACCCTCGCGGCGGTTCCGCCCGCGCTGGGTGTCGGCCTGGATGACCCCGGCCATGGGCCCCTGGCTGGCCATGACCGTCCTCGTCACCCTGATGGCGCTGCTGCTGGACGAGGCCTGGCCGTCGGCGCTCTCCGGCGACGCCTCGCCGATGCTGCTGATCGCGCCCGTGCTGCCGCTGTGCGGCGTCGCCGCCTCCTGGTCGCGCGGCCTGGACCCGGCGCACGAGCTGACGGCCTCGACCGCCCGGTCCGGGCTGCCCCTGCTGCTCAGACGCACCACCGCGGTCCTCGTGGTGGTCCTGCCCGTGCTCCTGGCGGGCGGCTGGTGGAGCGGATCCATGACGGCCGCGCAGTGGCTGCTGCCCTCCCTGGCCTTCACCTCCACCGCCCTGGCCCTGGGCAGCGTGGTCGGCGTGACCCGCGCCGCCGCCGGGCTGGCCACCGCGTGGGCCGCCGCCATCGTGGCGCCCGCCTGGGCCACCGGCCGCGTCCCGCACGCCCTGGAGCTCGCCCTGCAACCGGACCGACTGCCCGCCTGGGGACTGCTCCTGGCCCTCGGCGTCGGCGCCGTGATCGCCCGCAGAAACGCGTACTCAACGCTGTGAAACCATCGTCGACCCTCGAAAGGGACCACCGCATGACGCCCACCACGAGCGCGGCGGACACCGCGCCGAAGACCTACGCCTGGGAGATCCGGGCCGAGGGCCTGAGAGTACGGGTCGGACGGAAGAAGATGGCCGTCGACGGACTCGACCTCTCCCTGGGCACCGGCACCCACGGCCTCCTGGGGCCCAACGGGGCGGGAAAGACCACCCTGATCCGGGCGCTGGCCACCGTACTGCGCCCCGCCGAGGGCGAACTGGAACTGCTCGGCACCTCCGTGGGCGGGATCGGCGACCACCGGGCGCTGCGCCGCCGGATCGGCTACCTGCCGCAGGACTTCGGCTACTACAAGCGCTTCACGGTACGTGAGTTCGTCGAGTACATGGCCTGGTTGAAGGAGGTCCCGAAGGCGGACATCCCCGCGGCCGTCCAGCGGGCGGTGGAACGGGTGGGCCTGGCGGACCGCGCCGACCACCGGATGAAGACCCTGTCCGGCGGCATGGTGCGGCGGGCCGGCATCGCCCAGGCCATCGTCAACGACCCCGCGGTGCTGCTGCTGGACGAGCCGACGGCCGGCCTGGACCCGGCGCAGCGGCTGCGCTTTCGCGAACTGCTGCAGGAACTGGGCCGCGACACCTGCGTGGTGGTCTCCACCCACCTGGTCGAGGACGTCGCGGCGGCCTGCTCCGACGTGGTGCTCTTCGCCGACGGCCGCCTCGTCTTCCAGGGCACACCCGAGGACCTGGCCGCGGCGGGCGGCGCCGAGTACCCCGGCGACAGCCCCCTGGAGCGCGGCTACTCGGCGCTGCTCCGCAACTCCGGGCAGCCGGGAGGCAACTGGTGAGCGCGCGTGTCCTGCGAATCGAGTGGAAGCGCTCCGCCGCCCCGTGGCCGGGCATCGTCGTCCTGGGCGGCAGCCTGGCGGTCTTCTGCCTGATCGACGGGATCTGGTGGAAGGGCACCGCGGGGTGGACGGCCCAGTGGACCACCATGGCCATGTGGACCAGGTACCTGCTGGGCTTCTGGTGGCCGCTCGCGGTGGGCATCGGGGCGGTGTACGGGCTGCGCGAATCCCGCTCGCGGATGGCCGAACTGCTGGTGACCACGCCGCGGCCGGCCTGGCACCGCGCGGCGCTGTCGGCCGGGGCGCTGGCGCTCGCACTGGTGGCGGGCTTCGGCCTGCTGCTCCTCGTGGGCGGCGTCCAGGTGGCCCTCGGCGGAACCGCCTACACACCGCTGGGCTGGCTGCCGATCTCGCTCGTGGCGGCGCTGGCCCTCGTCGCGGGAGCCGTGTTCGGCATGGGCGTCGCACGGGCGCTGCCCTCCGTGCTCACCCCGCCCGCCCTGGTGGTGCTCGTCCTCCTGCTGACGGGTGTCCTCCTGCGGCAGAACGGTGACGGGGTACTGCCGGTAAGCATCGCGGCGCCCAGCCGGCTCGCCCAGCTGTCCCCGGTGACGGTGGAGCCGCGGGAGATGCTGCTGACCCTGTCCGGCTCCGTGCACCTCGGTCAGACGCTCTGGCTGCTCGGCCTGCTCGCCACCGGCTTCGCCCTGCTGTCGGCCGTGACCCGGCGGGCCCGGCTGCTCGCGGTGATCCCCGTGCTGGTCGGCCTGGCCGTGGCCCTGCCGGTCCTCCCGTCCGCTCCGCGTGACGCCTACGTCGTCGACCGCGCCGCCGCAGCCCAGGTCTGCGACGGACCGGTGTGCGTGACACAGGCGAACCGCGCACGCCTGCCCGAACTCGCGCTGCGCGGCAAGGAGGCGCTGCGCGTGCTGCACGACCTCCTCGGCGACAAGGCACCGACCTCGGTGCGGGAGGACACCATGCTGCGCGCGCTCGGCCAGGAACGCCCACTCTCCGGCGACGTGGTGCTGGTCGACTTCGACGAACGGCAGCTCGTCGACGCGAAGGGTGAGCAACTCACCCGTGTGCTGATCGGCCAGGGCCTGGCCCCGAACTGCCACGGGCACAGCGACCGGGAGGGCGGGGGGAGCGACGACGTCGCCGTCCAGAGCATCGCGGTGAGCTGGGCCCTGCACGATCCCCGGCTCCAGCCGCTGGAGCCGAAGGGCACCGAGGCGTGGTCGCTCAAGACCTGGGCGGACGCCGACACCAGCTGGGAGAAGCTGATGGCGGCGCCACCCGCCGAGCAGCGCTCGCGGATCGCCGCAGTGCGGGCCGCCACGGTCTCCTGCTCGGGGTACGTGCAGCTCTCGGCCCTGGCCGGGGAGACGGCGCGATGAGGTGGCTGACGCTCTACGCCCGTTCACGGCAGGTGCCCGCCTCGGCCGCCGCGGTCGCGCTCGTCGCGGTGGCGGTGTGGGCCCTCAACCAGGGCGGACCGGGCCCGGTGGACCTGGGGGTGGCGATCCTGGTCCTCACCGCGAACGTGGCGGCCGCCTCCGTCGGGCTCGGCGGACCGGACGTCGTGCTGGAGAGGACGGCCGCGATCCGGTGGGTGCCCCGCCGCGCGGCACACGTCCTGCTGATCGGCGTGTTCGCCGGCGCCGCGATGCTGGTGGTCCAGGCGGCGGGCGCGAAGCTCGCCCCCACCGAGGTCGTCCTCCGGGACAGCGCGGGCCTGGTCGGCCTGGCCGCGCTCGGGGCGGCGCTGTGCGGGGCCCAACTCGCCTGGACCCTGCCGACCGGCTGGATCGCGGCCGCCCTCCTCATCCCCGCTCCCCAGGGCAGGTTGGGAGAGGTGATCCACTGGATGATCTTCCCCGCCGGCACCACGGCGTCCACCGCAACGGCACTGGCCCTGCTGGCCACCGGCACCGTGGTCTACGCCCTGGCAGGCCCGAGGCAGTAGACGGGCACGCCCCGCGCGCATGCGTGCGGGGCGTATCCCGTGCCCGACCCCGGACAGGCCCACGACAGGACCCTCCGGTTGGTGCGCTGGTGCCGGGACGCATCCGGGACCACGGCCTCATACTCCCGTCGCGGCGAAACCGGGGGCCGGTCCCGCCGACCCCTGCCCCGACACCACGGCCCGGCTCCCGCCCAGGAGCCGGGCCGTGGCGTCGCGGCGAGCCAGAACGTCGGAGACCCTGTCGGGCTCAGGAGAAGAGCTCGCCGAGCAGCTCGGGGCCGAGGGCGATCGGGGCAGGGCGGTAGGCCGGGGGCTGGGTGCCCATCAGCTCGCGCACCATGAAGTCCCAGCAGCGCTTGCGGACGTAGGCCAGGCAGTCGATGAGCGTGTGCTCGGCGCCGGGCACGATGAGCAGCTCGAAGTCCTTGTCGGCGGCGACGAGGCGGTCGGCCAGCCGCAGCGTGTGAGACGGGTGGACCTGGTCGTCCATCTCGCCGTGGACGAGCAGCAGTTTGCCGGCCAGCCGGTCCGCGAGGCCGGCGTCGGACACGCTGGACGTACGGGCCCATGCCTCGGGGTCGGCCGCGCCGTCATAGGTCTCCACGAAGCCCTGGTTGAAGCGGGGGGCGTCGTGGGAGCCGGAGAGGGCGACGCCGGCCTTGAACACCTCGGGGAAGTCCAGCATCGCCCGCGCCGCGGCGAACCCGCCGCCGGAGTGGCCGAACACGCCCACCCGGTCCAGGTCCATCCACGGCCGGGTCTGGGCCAGTTGCCGCAGCGCCGCCACGTGGTCGGCCAGGGAGCCCGCGTCGGCCAGGCGGCCGTAGGAGGCGTCGTGGAACGCCTTGCTCCGCCCCGGGGTGCCCCGCCCGTCCACCGCCACCACCACGAAGCCCAGCGCCGCGAGGGGTTCTGCGTCCATGCCCATCCCGCCGGGGTCGAAGCACGGGGCGACCCGGGTGACCTGCGGGCCGGGGTAGACGTTGTCCACCACGGCGTAGCGTCGGGCGGGGTCGAACCCGCGCGGCCGGTACAGCACCCCGTAGATGTCCGTCACCCCGTCGGCTGCCTTGACGCGGAACCGCTCCGGCGGCGTCCAGCCGGTGGCGGTGAGCCTGCCGGTGTCGGCGCGCTCCAGCTCGACCAGCACCCGCCCGTTCCAGTCGTGGACGCGGGTCACCGGCGGGGTGTCGACCGTGGACGCGGAGTCGATGAAGTACTCCTGGCCGTCCGGCACCGTGACGACGTGGTCCAGCTCGTCGTCGGTGACCTTGGCGAAGCCGGAGCCGTCCAGCCCGACGCGGCACACCGTGCGCCGGTACGGGTCCTCCTCGACCAGCCCGGAGGCGGTGAAGTGCACCACCCGCGCCGCCTCGTCGACGCGCAGGATCTGCCGCACCGCCCACGGCCCGGAGGTGACCTGACCGAGCAGCGCGCCGGTGTGCAGGTCGTACCGGTAGAGGTGGCCCCAGCCGTCCCGCTGCGAGTACCAGAGCACCTCGTCGGCCAGCACCCGCACGATCGGCGGCTCGTACTGCCACTGGTTCGGCTCGACCCGGGTGTCGCCGGTCTCGCCGAGCACGGTGGTGACCTCGCCGGTGGCGGGATCCAGGCGGTGCAGGGTGAGCGTGCGCAGGTCGCGGGGCCGGTCGAGGTAGTACACCGCCGAGCCGTCCTCCGCCCACCACGCCCACTTGGTGGTGATCGGTGACATCTGCGGCATGAGCAGCGGCTCGGCCTGGGCGCGCACCACCGTGTCGGCGGCGACGTCCAGCACGACCAGCTCGGCCCGCGGCACGTTCTCGTCCCCGGGGTGGGCGTACCGCTGGGTGTGTACGGCGGGCGCGCCGCCGTCGGCGGGCCCGGCCTCCACCAGGTGGGTCTGCCGGACGCCGCGCTCGTCGGTCCGGTGCGCCAGCACCTTCGTCGAGTCGGGCGACCAGGCCACCGCGGGCGGCAGGTACGGCAGGCCGATCTTGCGCAGCAGGGTGGCGTTGGCCGTGCAGTCCGGGCCGGGGCCGTACTGGTGGTCGGGCCCGCCGTCGGTGGTCAGCGCCCACTCGCGGCCGTCGGAGAGCGAGCGCGCCCACAGGTCGTGCCCCCGCCGGGACACCGCGACCGTGCCGTCGGGCGACGGCACGTCCAGCGGGCTGCCCGGTGGCGTGAACTCGGCCGGCTCGCAGGTGTAGTCGTCGAGACGGCAGCGCCAGTACGCGCCGAACGCGGCGAACTCCACGGTGTTGCCGACCAGTGCGACGGCCGGGAACGGCAGGGCCTCGGGGTCGACCTGCTGCCCGGTGGCGGTGGCCAGCGAGGCGGCGACCCGGGCGTGGTCGAAGGCCGGCTCGCGGGTGCCCGCCGCCGGGTCGGCCAGCACGAACCGCCTGCCGGTGCCGTTGCTCACCGCGTACCAGAAGCGGGCGCCCCCGTCGATCCACTGCGGCCTGACCTTGTCGCCGACGACGAGCTCGCCGGGGCGGGCGGGGCGGTGCAGAAGCTGCTCCGCGGCCTGGTAGTCCTCCGTGGTGCTCATTCTTCTTGTCCTTCCTTGGCAGCGTTTCCGGGCATGGCGACGCCGTGGTCGTGCCGTGACGGCAGGGGTGACGAGGGCGAGGAGGCCTCAGGGGTCGAGGAGCATCTCGCGCGCCAGGTGAGGGCTGGCGGTGTGTCAGAGGCTGCGGGCGGTGATGTCGCCGTGGGCGGTGGTGGCGTGGATGCTGAGCGCGGGGGTGTCGTCGGCGTTCCTGAGCGCGTTGTCGATCCGGCCGTAGGCGGTGGCGGCGTCCAGGGTGGCGGAGACACCGCGGGCGGCGCCGACGGACAGGTCTCCGGCAGCGGTTCGCAGGGCCACCGTGCCCTGTACGGCCTCGGTGATGGTGATGTCGCCCTTCTGGGTGGTGATCTGGGCGGGTCCTCCCAGGCGGCCGACCCGGATGTCGCCGGCCTGGAGGGTGAGGTAGCTGCTCGCGGTCTCGTCGAGCTCGACCGAGCCGTGCGCGAGTTCGAGGGTGACGTCGCCCAGTCGTCCGACGCCCCGCAGGTCGGCGCTGGCCGCCTTGGCCTCGACGCGGGAGCCCGCGGGCAGTCGGACGGTCACCTCGACGGCGCCGGAGTCGCCGAGGATCCCGTTCCTTGCCGCCGGGGAGTCGATCCGCAGGAGGCCGCCGGAGTAGTCGACGGTGACCTGCTCCGCCGCCTTCACGTCACGGCCCCTGGAGGTGTCGGCGGGCAGCACCTCGACCGTGGTGTCGGCCCGGTCCGCGGCGACCAACCGGATGCGTCCCGCCGGAATGTCCAGGACGGCGGTGACCGGGGCGGGGGTGGCGAACTTCTGCATCATGCTTTCCTTCGACTCATCTTCTTGAATTGCCCACCGCGCCTGACCGCCATCACTGCAGGTCAACACAGGTCGATGCAGGTCAATGCGGGTCGGTGCGGGGACGTTGTTGCGATCGTCCCGTCGACCACTGCGACGGGGAGCTTCTGCACCACGTGGCGGAGCCCGCCGACCTGACCGGCTGCGGTACACCGGCCGCCCCTGGTCCGGGCTCACCGAGTCGGACGGGCTCACGCGAGAACGATCATCACGCTACTGCTGTGAAGATCCTTCAGCGAGGGCAGCACGCGCCAGCAAGGAGACCTCGCGCGCCACGGGCGGACCGCCCGCGCCGGGACGGGAACACCCGGCGCCGCACCCCGCGATGATCTTGTGATTCGAGCTGGTCTACGCTCGGCCCCTGTGATCCCGCCCGCACACGAGGGGACGACCTCCTCGGCCCTCACCCGCCTCAACGTCAACGCTGCACGCCTGCTCGGCGTACCCGCGAAGGGGTACGCACATCTGCTCGGCCTCGCGCCGGAGCACCTCAACGACGACCTGTGCCGGGCTCCCACCACCACCAGCATCCGCATCGCGGAGCTGATGACCGCACACACGGCTTGGCCCGAGGTGGCGCTGCTGATGACACAGCAGTCGGGCATCGGCAGTCTCGGCGTCTGGGACTACCTGATCACCTGCGCGCCCAGCCCGCTTGAGGGGATCCGTGACGCAGCGACGTATCTGGCGACCGTCCTCGACGTGGGCACGGGCAGCATCGAGGTCATCGAGCACGGCCGACACGTCTCCGTCAGTCACGACAACGGGGCCGATCTGACCTTCGAGGCCGCCTGCGCCGTCCGCGCGTGCGCGCTCGGCCTGTTCCAGTCGCGCCTGGGCCATGCCGCACGGCGTCACCTCGTCCCCGTGCACGTCGCCCTGGCCACCGAGGTGCCCCGGAGCCACGACGCCCTCATCGAGCTGTACGGCACGCGCGCCATCGACTTCGAGGCACCGGTCAGTTCCATCACCTTCCGCGCCGCCGACCTGAAGGCGCCATCACCCCTCTCCCAGCCGGGGCTGTCGGCAGTGCTGCGCAGGCACGCCGAGCAGACGCTCGCCACCTCCATCCCGCTGCGCGGCTGGCTGGATCTCTTCCGTGCCGCCCTGGCGTCCGCGCACGAAACGGCCCCTCCCACCCTGTCCGCCGTGGCGCAGCGCATGAGCCTCAGCACCCGGACCCTGCAACGCCGGCTCGAGGAACACGGCACCACGTGGAGCGGTGAGGTCGAGGACATCCGCCGAGCCCACGTCACCGGACTCCTCCACGACACCGACCTCAGCATCAACGCGGTAGCCGCCCGCACCGGCTACGCCGACGCCCGAGCCCTGCGCCGCGCCGTCCAACGCTGGTACGGACAGACACCCGCAACCCTGCGGCGCACCGCTCAGCCGCAGCGCTGCCAGTGAGGTGGGGATCCCCGCTCCGGCCGTGGCCCACCTGCACGACGGCCTCGCCCGAACCACGTGAACCACGTGAACCATGCGAACCTCGTCGACCAGCAGGCCGGAGCGCATGGACGCCTGCCCGGTGCCGGCCTACCGGAACAGGCCTCAGCCGGCGGGGATGCCGCGCAGGAGGAAGGGGAGATGGGCGCCGCGGGCGAGGGCGGTGAGTGACTGGGTGACCCGGCGGTGCTGGTCGGTGGCCATGACGTCGGCGAGCCGGGCGTCGTGCACCCAGTGCAGGCCGACGATCTGCTCGGGCGGGCGGTGGCGGCCGACGGTCGTCTCCTGCGCGCGGGTGAGGCGACCGCCCCAGTAGACGAAGGTCACGCCCTCGGGCAGGAGTTGCTCGTCCACGTAGTCGGTCGCGAGCAGGGTGCGGAGGGGGAGGACGAGGCCGGTCTCGGTCTCGGTGTGCCGGCGGGCGGCGAGATGGGGGAGCTCGTCGCGCTCGGCGGGGCCGCCGGGGAGGGTGAAACCGTTGCGGTAGGTGGTCTCGACGAGGAGGACCGCGCCGTCGGCGTTCAGGACGAGGGCCTGGTGGTCGAGCCGGCGGCGCGGCGGGTGGGTCAGGATCTCGGGCAGCGGGTACAGCAAGTCGGCTTCCTTGGTGGGAGGTTCGGGGTGCTCCGGGGCCCCCGCCCGGTTCCTGCGGGGGCCCCGGGCCGGAGGGCGGTCGGGAGGAGGGCGGTCGGGAGGAGGGCGATCGGATTCGGTCGCCGACAGCCGGCTGAAGCAGGCGGGGATTCCGGCGATGACACCGGTCGCGAGGATCAGGCCGAAGATGAGGATCCGCGGGGCGAGGGGCCCGCTGCGGATCGGCCAGCAGACGACTGCGGCGGTGGCGGCGCTGAGGCTTGGTACGGCGAGCGTGATCGCGAGCAGTTTGCCGCCGACGCTCACGCCGCGTCGTGCGCGCGGGGCCGACTCGGCTGCTGGACGGGGACGAGGCGGGGGAGTTCGAGCCGCCGGAGGTCCTCGGGCCTGGTGGTCCACTCGCAGCCGCCGCGCTCGGGGCGGAGGTAGGCCAGCCCGCCGAGGGTGTCCATGTAGACACCCTCGGCGGGCGTCCCGCCGGGGGAGCGGTGGGCGATGTCGCGGACGACCTCACCCACCTCGGGCTTGTAGGCGGGAATGTGAGGGCGACGGGGCATGGATGCTCCAATGGTTGCTCTGTGCGTCGAGCCCCTTACGGCTCGTGTTTATGATGCCGCGCGGGGGTGTAGGAACAGCCCGAGATTTGAATTTGATGCTGATGATCCACAAGTTGGTGACACATGGTGAACCGCAGGCAACTTGACCCGACGTCAGGACCCTGGGCGCCGTTCGGCGTACAGCTTCGCAGGTCACGCGAGGCGAGGGAGCTTACCCAGGCCCAACTGGCAAAGAAGGTCGGGTTCGACCCGTCCTATGTCTCCTACGCTGAACTTGCAACGCGTGAGCCTCCGAGTGAGAAGTTCGCTCGGAGGGCGGATGAGGCGCTGGAGACCGGTGGCACGCTGCTGCTGATGTGGCTGCAGAACAAGCACTCGGCACTTCTTGAGGGCTTCCCGGAGTATGCGAGCCACGAGGCGAAGGCAACCGAGATACGGATCTTCGAGTCTGGTGTCGTGCCTGGCCTGTTCCAGACCGAGGCCTATGCGGCGGCCTTGGCGATGGCTGATGTGCGCCGAGGATCGATCACGCGAAGGCAGGCCGAGGAGCGAGTGGCCTTCCTGCTCACTCGTCAGCAGTTGCTGAAGCGAAGCAGTCCGCCACTCGTGCATGCCGTTCTCGACGAGAGTTGCCTGCGGCGTCCGATCGGCGGTCCGGCTGTGATGAAGGACCAGTTGGCCATCCTTGAAGGGCAGTTCGACGAGAGTCACGTGATTCTTCAGGTCGCCCCGTTCTCCATGGCCGAGCACAGGCCGTTTGCCCTGCCCATACGACTTCTCACCCTCCCTGACCACTCCCTGCTGGGCTACTCGGAGTCGGAGGGGCGAAGCCATCTTGAGCGCGATTCCGGCATGCTGGCAGTTTGGAAGAGACACTACGATCGGCTGCAGGTGGGAGCGCTGGCCGAGACGGCGACTCTCGAATGGATTCGCGCTGCTCGGGAAGGAAATACATGTCCGGCATCAACTTGACACGCGCGGCGTGGATGAAGTCCAGCTACAGCCAGCAGGGTGGTGACTGCCTTGAGGCGGCACCCGGTCTCCCTGGTCTCGTGCCCGTGCGCGACTCCAAGGACCCCGAGGGCCCCGCGCTCGTCTTCCCGGCCGATTCCTGGCGGTCGTTCATCTCCGGTGTCCGGGCCGGTGAGTTCGGCACTCTCTGACCCGCTGCGCCCCGAACGCCGATGCCTGCCCGACCCGCCGGCTCGGCGGGTCGGGCAGGCATCGGACGTGCGCCGGTCAGGCGGTGGCCGGCTCGGTGGTGGCCGGGGCCGAACGGCGGGTCAGCAGGCTGTCCACGGCGAGGGCGCCCGGGCCCGTGGCGGCGACCAGGAGGAGGGCCCAGCAGAACAGCGCGGAGGGCTCGCCACCGTTCTGGAGCGGGAACAGCGAGTGCTCCTGGTGCACGCTGAAGTACGCGTACGCCATCGAGCCGGAGCAGATCACCGCCGCTGTCCGGGTACCCAGGCCGAGTGTCACCAGACCGCCGCCGACCAGCTGGATCACGGCCGCGTACCAGCCGGGCCAGGACAGCGCCTCCACTGTGCCGCCGCCCTTGGCGCCACCCAGGACGCCGAACAGCGAGGCTGCGCCGTGGCAGGTGAAGAGCAGGCCGATCGCGATGCGCGACAGGCCCACCACATACGGGCGGGCGGTGTCGACGACACTGCTGGGGACGAGCGGCATTGAGGTACTCCAGGGGGACGGGGGACCGCTGTGACGCGGCCATGGTGAGTGACTGCTAAGGCAAGCCTTTCCTGTGCATAGTTGAAGATGCAATGGTTTCCATCGAGCCTTCACGAAGTCGTAACCGTCCGCTGATGCTTGATCCACAGATGGTTGTTCCACGGACCATCAGCCCGAGGCCGGCACTTGAACGCCGTTCGCCCACGTCACCGCGGCGCCGGAGGTGGCTCCCGGCCTACGTCACGGCGCTCCGGATGCCGAGGGTGATGAGGACAGCCGACGTGGCCTTGGCGGCGGCCTGCTGGAAGCGGGGTGTGTGCAGGGCGTGTGAGGCGCGCAGGATGAGGAAGGTCCAGGCGGCGAGCCAGAGTGCGACCAGCAGCGCGTGGGCGGTGGCCAGGGTGAGGATCTGGCCGCCGAACGGCCGGTGGGGTGCGATGAACTGGGGGACCAGGGTCAGGTAGATGGCCGCCGCCTTCGGGTTGAGGACGTTGGCGAGCAGCGCTTGGGCGTAGACGGAGTCCGACCCCTTCGGCAGGCGTTGGCGGTGCGGGGCGGGCGCCGCGTCCGGTGCGGCGGAACGCCATGTCCAGATGCCCAGGCCGATGAGGTAGGCGGCGCCGATGAGCTTGACGGCGGTGAAGGCCAGGCTGGAGCGCATGACCAGTGCTGACAGTCCGGCCACGGCGAGGGTCGCGTGGATGTACAGGCCGGTGACGGTGCCGAGGATGACGGGAAGGGCCTGGCGGCGGCCGCCGTCGGTGACGTGTTGGACCAGCAGGGCCAGGCTGGCACCGGGGGTGGCGATCAGGGGGAGGACTGCCACCAGGAACCCGGCGACGGCGTAGGGATGGACCACGGTGCCTCCGGATCGTGCGAGCGGGGGATCAGAGCACGACGCGGTAGTGGGTGGTCAGGCGCCGGTCGTCGGACAGGACGTGGAACGCGAGGCCGGGCGGCTGGTCGCGGTCTGCGGCCTGGTCGCCCTCCCAGGGCATGCGCAGCGTCCAGGTGATGGCCGGTCCGACGATCAGCGGACGCGCGGCGAAGGTCGAGGCGGCCGCGGTGTGGGCGTGGCCCGTGAGGACGGCGGCGACCTGCGGGTGCGCGTCGAGCAGGTCGGCCAGTTGTCCGGGCTCTTCGAGCATGCCGGAGTCGGGCAGGGGGTGGTGGAGTTCGACCGGCGGCTGGTGGAAGGCGATCAGGGCCGCGGTGTCCTGCGGCAGCGCGGTGAGGGTGGTGTCGATCCAGGCGAGTGTCCGGTCGTCGAGGCGTCCCTCGTCGCGGCCCGGGATGGTGGAGTCGCACATCAGGATGGCGGTGCCGGCGATGTGGTGGACCTCGTTGATGGGGCCGTGGTCGGGCGCCTCTTCGAGCAGGGCCTTGCGGTAGGCCGGTCGCGCGTCGTGGTTCCCGGGGCAGGTGAGCACGGGGAAGGGGGCTGCCAGGATCCGGGCCGCCTCCTCGTACTCGGCCTCCTCGCCGTGGTCGGCGATGTCCCCGGTGACCAGGAGTGCGTCAACCGGGCGGGGCAGGGCTCGCAGGTAGTCCATGACGCGGGTGGCGCGTCGGGTCGCCCGCTCGCTGCCGTCCAGGTGCAGGTCGCTGATCTGTGCGAGCAGTGTCATTCCGCTGTCGCCTCCCATGGCGGGCTCGGCCGCCGTCCTGTGCCGGGGCAGGTGTCGCCACCCGTTCCCGTCCTAACGGAAGTTTTTTGTTTACCGTTAGAGACCCTAGGGTGTGCGGAGGGATGTGATCAAGTGGCTGACGACCGGGCACCGAGATGGAAGGGGATGCCTCGTGGAGCGCTGGCTGGCATTGGAACTGGCGAGCACGATTCGCCACGACGGAGATGGCGGCGTCGCCGATGACCTCGCCACGGTCCGGGGAACGACGCGCTGGATCCAGGAGCAGGGGGACCTGCTGGCCGGCCTCCTTCCGGCGGGAGAACTCGTAGCGGACGAAGACCTCAGGCTCGGGATCATCGAGCTCCGGCAGGCCGTCCGGGCCCTGTTCGCCCGAGCGGTCAGTCCGGCTCCCCCCAGCCCGGCGGACGCCCATCGCCTGATGACTGCCGACCAGGCAGCGGCCCGCCTCAACACGGCTGCCGCGCGGGAACCGGTCGCCCCGCAGATCGACTGGCCCGTCGGAGGAGTCCCCACCGCCCGACTGCTGTCCGCGGAAGACGATCCGCACGTCCGGCTTGTCGCGGCCCTGGCCCGAGCCGCCATCGACTTCCTCAGCGGCCCGCAGTGCACGCAGTTGCGATCCTGCACCGCGCCCCGGTGCGTGCGCTACTTCGTCAAGAGCCACGGGCGGCAGGAGTGGTGCAAGCCGTCGTGCGGAAACCGCGCCCGGGCAGCTCGCCACTACCGGCGTCAGCGCACGGCAGTCGAGGGCGGTCCCGCCCCGTCCTGATCGGCCCGGGCGTGCCCGCCCTCGGCGCCGGCGTGCAGCGTCTTCTCGGGGGAGCGGAAAATTTCTCCGTACCCACCTGCAACCCTGGCGCGCGCCATGCGTCTTCAAGGGTGAGGCAGGGGCGGGGTGGTGGCCACCACCCGGAAGCGACGCAACCGCGGTACCTGCCTCGTGCGTCCGCTCGACTCCACTCATCGCACAGCCGACCGCTTCCGCGGCACGCCCGCGTGCCCGCATGCCCGGAAGCCGGTAACTCCTTATGCCCGCACCGACGTTCCAGGGGGGAACCGTCATGTCCACTGTCATCCGCACCCGCCGTTCGCGTCGCTCCGCCGCCGTCGCCGCCGCTCTCGGGGCCGTCGCCCTGTGCGGCTCCGTCGCGCTCTCGGCGCCCGCCGCCCACGCGGAGGCCGTGAAGCATGCCACCCTGGCCGTCCACGGCCCGGCCTCGGTCGGACTCGCCGGCCAGCCGGTCGAGTTCACCGAGGCCGTCACCAACACCGGTACCGAGACCAGCACCTACGTCCTGGTCCTGACGGCCACCGGTGGCACCGGCGCCCCGGAGCGCGCGATCGCCATCGACTACCAGGACCCCGCCGACGGCGCCTGGAAGCCGGTCCCGCTGGAGCGGCACGCCGACGGCAGCGCCGGCCTCAGCGGCACGCTGCCCGGCGGCGTCACCGTCCCGGTCGGCGACACCGCCACCCGGAAGCTGCGCATCAACGCCGAGGCGGGGCTGCCCCGTGACGGAGCGTCCGACGGCGGCCTCCCGTCCATCACCCTGCGCTCCGGGCTGACCGCGCCCGGCTCCCGGGTGCTGCTGGCCGAGCAGACCAGGAACATCAGGACCGACTCGATCCCCGGCACGCCCGCCGACGCCCCCGCCGCGCCCGCCCCGGCTGCCATGCCGAGCACCGCCCCGGCTGCCACGCCGAGCACCGCCCCGACCGCCCCTGACGCGCCCGTCGCTCCGGCCACCGCCGGCACGGGCGGCAATCCCGCGCTGCTCGGCAGTGTCATCGGCGTGCCCGCCATCGGGGCCGGCGCGCTCGCTCTCGCGCGTCGGCTGCGCCGCCTGCGCCGCTCCTGAGACCCCCACCACCCGCTGCCGGGCAGCACGTTGCCGTGCCGCCCGGCACCAGGTGTGTGCCGTACCCGCCGACCGGGAGCGAAGCCCGATCGGCGCCTCGCACCCGGCGGGTCGCTCCCGGCCGGGTGTCAGCCCAGGTGCCGGGCGAAGAACCGCAGCGAGCTGTCCAGTTCGAACGCCGGGATCTCCCCGTGCCGGCCGGGGTTGGCGTGCAGCGTCTTCTCGGCGGAGGCGAAGAGGTCGAACAGCGCCAGGCTCGCGGCCCGCGGCACCATCTGGTCGTCCCACTGCACCAGGAACTCCACCGGGACGGTGATCCGTGCCGCCGCCCCGGCCGAGGTCTCCGCCCCGTTCAGACCCAGCACCGCCGCGCGGACGCGGGGCTCGGCGGCGACGAACGGAACGCCGAGTCCGCAACCCATCGACATGCCCCAGTAGCCCACCGGCCCGGCCCCGACCCGGTCGAGCTCCTGGACCGCGTCCAGGACCGCCCGCCACTCCGGGACGCTCTGGCCGGCCAGGAGCGCGTGGAACTCGGCGACCACCGGCGACACGTCCCCTCCGGTCTGCGCGCGGGTCCGCAACTCGGTGATGATCCGGTCGTGTTCGGCGGTCCTCGGCCGGTCGCCGTGGCCGGGCGCGTCGACGGCCGCCACCGCGAAACCGCCGTCGGCCGCGAAGCGCCGGGCACGCGCCGCGATGCCGGGGGCCGTCTTGTGCTGGCCGCCGCCGTGCCCCATCAGGATCAGGGGGCGGCCCGCGGTGGCGTCGTCCGGCGTCCACAGGGCGCCGGGGATCTCACCGAAGTCGGAAGCGAGGGTGAAGAGTTGCTCGGTGACGCCGTCGGAGGACGTCCGGGAGGTGAAGCGCATGGCAGGAGCCTTTCGGGGTGCCTGGTGCGGCGCTCCCTACGCGATGCGCGGGAGGGAGCTCCGATCTGTCACAGCGTTGATCGGTCTCACCTCCTCGGTCCCTGCGGTAAACGGCGACGCTGAACGTACCACAAGTGGTCGTTCGGTCAACGGCGTTTACGTCCGTGCGTTCGACACCCGCTCACCAGCGGCCTCACCCCACGCCGAACGTCCGGCGCAGGCAGCCCGCCAGCCGCTCCGGCGTCGGCGGGTGGAACCGCCCGGCCAGGTAGCCGTCCGGGCGGATGAGGAACGCCTCCCCGGGGCGGGCCGCGTAGGCGGCGGCGAACTCGCCCGCGCCGTCCCGGAGGAACGGCAGGCGCCACTGCGGCTGCGGCGCGCCCGGGGCGAGCACCGCGTACACGTCCAGTAGCCCGTGGGCCGCGGACAGCGCGGCCACCGCACACGTGGTCACCTGCTCGCCGGCGGCCCCGGGGTCGACGTGGAACAGCAGCGTGTGCCGGGGGCTGCGCAGCAGGTCGAACAGCCGGCTCGGGTAGCTCGCGAGCTCGCGCTCCAGCCCGCGGCAGTCCGGCGCCCGGTCGCCGGGGGCGGGGCCACCCGTCCCGGCGTCCGCGCCCTCGGCCTGCTCGACCAGCGGGCTGTCCGGATACCCGACCAGGAGTTGGGCCTCCCGCCGCAGGATCGTCTCCAGGTCGTCGGAGTCGGACTCGGCGTCGGCCGGGACGCCCGCCCTGGCGTGCCGGACCGTCCGCCCGACGACCTCCGCGCCGACCGGGTACCGCTCGGCGTGGTAGCTGTCGAGCAGGCCGTCGGCGGGGATGCCGCGCACCGCGAGCGCCAGTTTCCAGGCCAGGTTGTAGGCGTCCTGGACGCCGGTGTTCATGCCCTGGGCGCCGGTGGGCGGGTGGATGTGGGCGGCGTCCCCGGCCACGAACAGCCGCCCGGCCCGGTAGCGGTCCACCAGGCGGTGGCTGATCCGGAAGGCGGAGGACCAGCGCAGCGCCGAGGCGTGCGCGGGCCGGGGCGAGAGCCGGTCGAGCACCGCCTGGATGTGCCGCAGCTCGGGGGCCCGGCCGCCCTCCAACCCGTGCTCGACGCCGTCCCCCGAACCCGCGCGGGACAGTTCGTCCGGCACCGTCATCGACATCCGGTACCGCCCCCGGCCCGGGAGCGGGATGCAGACCAGCAGGTCGTCGACCTTCCCGTCCGCGTCGTGGTGCACGGCCCGGATGCCGTACCCCGCCGGGAGGTCCCAGTCCACCTCCACATCGCCCAGCATGTACTGCTCGGGGAAGGCGTCGCCCTCGAACCGCAGGCCGGCCGCCTTCCGCACCAGGCTGTGCGCGCCGTCGCAGCCGACCACGTAGCGGGCCCGCAGCTCCCGCGGCCCGGACGGACCCCGGAGCGCGGCCCGGACGTGGTCGGTGTCCTGTTCGAGGGAGACCAGCTCGGTGCCGCGCTCGACGTGCGTGCCCCAGCCGGCCAGGTGCTCGGTGAGCAGGCGCTCCGTCGTGTACTGCGGCAGCGCGGCGAAGGCGTACGGGACGTCGGGCGGCAGGGCCAGCTCGATCCGGGGGCCGGGCTGCCCGTCGGAGTACAGGAGCTGGCCGCGCATCGGGACGGCCTCGTCGAGGGCCGCGCCGACCATGCCCATCGCGTCCCACACCTCCATCGTGCGCGGCTGCACCCCGACGGCCTTGGCGTAGTGCTGCGGGGTGGCGAGCCGGTCCACGATCCGGCAGCCGACCCCGTGGCGCCGCAGCTCGGCGGCGGCCGTCAGGCCCACCGGGCCCGCGCCCACGACCAGTACGTCGGTCTCGTCCATGGCCGCTCCTCGACCGATCACCGACCGCCTCCCGGGGCACGCGCGATCGCCTCCCTCCAGGCTGCGCCCGACCGCCGCCGGGCCGCCACCCGTGCCTTCCCCGGGCACGGTCCGAAGCCGCACGGGCACCGGCTCCGTCGGGGCCCTCCGTTCACCCCGCAGCGGGGCCTTGATCACCTCGCCGCCGGACTGCGCTCACTCTGGCGTGACCGGTGACCGGTTCTGAACACTTGGCAACAATCCCGATCAACTCCTGACGCTCCGTCAAAGGGTCTCCTACGCTTCGTGCGGCTCCCGCGCGTACCGGAGCCCTGCGTTCCCCGCTGCCTTGACGAGTCTGGAGAAGACCCCCGTGAGAATACGTCGCTCCCCGCGCCGCTCCTGGACGGCCGTGGTCGCCACCGGTGCGGCCACGGCCGCGCTGCTGTCGCAGCCCGGCACCGCGGAGGCCGCCGCGCCGCCGCCCGCCGTGACCGCCACCGTGGCCGTGGCGGACTATCCGGCGGGCGTCGCACTCGCGCCGGACGGCGGCCGGGCGTTCGTGACCAGCCAGAGCAGTGGCACCGTGAGCGTCCTCGACACCGCCACCGGCACGGTGGCCGGCACCTTCACGGCCGGTACCGGCTCGTACGCCGTGGCCTGGGCACCGGACGGGCGGCACGCGTACCTCACCCACCACCTCGACGGCACGGTCAGCGTGCTGGACACCGCGACCAACGCCGTGACCGCCACCGTCCCGGTCGGCGCCGAGCCCTTCGGGGTGGCCGTCGCCCGCGACGGCGCACACGTCTACGTCGGCAACGCCGGGGACGGCACGGTCAGCGTGCTGGACACCGCGACCAACGCCGTGACCGCCACCGTCCCGGTCGGCGCCGAGCCGCACGGCCTGGTCGTCGACCCGGACGGCGCGCACCTCTACGTCGCCGCCTCGGGCGCCCAGGCGGTGAGCGTCGTCGACACCGCGAGCAACACGGTGAGCGCGACCATCGCGGTCGGCCACGGGGTGTTCGGCCTGGCGCTGAGCTCCGACGGCTCCCGGCTGTGGACCGCCAACGGCGGCGACAACACCCTCAGCGTGCTGGACACCGCCGCGGGGACCGTCGCGGGCACCGTGACGGTGGGGACCAACCCGTTCGCCGTCGCGCTCTCCCCGGACGGCCGGTACGCGTACGCCTCGAACTACGCCGACGACACTCTGAGCGTGATCACCACCGCCGACCGCGCGGTCACCGCGACGGTGCCGGTCGGCGCGAGCCCGTTCACGCTGGCGCTCACCCCGGACGGGCGGCGCGGCTACCTGACCGACTTCACCGGCGCCGCCGTGAGCGTCCTCGGCTTCCCGCTGCCGGTGCCGGTGGTGACCGGGATCAGCCCGGCGTCCGGCCCGCAGGCCGGCGGCACGGTCGTCGCCATCACCGGGACCGACCTGGAGGGTGCCACCGCCGTGAGCTTCGGCGCCGCCGGAAACGCCACCACCTTCTCCTGCACCGCGACCGGCTGCACCGCCACCGCGCCCGCCGCGTCCGCCGCCGGGACCGTGGACGTCCGGGTCGCCACGCCGGGCGGCACCAGCGCGGCGACCCCCGCCGACCGCTTCGGCTACACCGCACCCACCGCCGACCTCGCCGTCTCGCTCGGCGCCACGCCGGTGGGCGGGCTGTTCTCCGGCCGGGTCGACTACACCCTCACCCTGACCAACCACGGCCCCGCCGCGGTGACCTCGGCCACCGTCACCGCGGACCTGCCCAGCGGGTTCAGCGCCTCGTCGACCGACTGCACCATCGCGTCCGGCAGGCTGAACTGCACCGTCGCCACCCCGCTCGCCCAGGGTGCGAGCACCACCCGCCACGTCACGGTGCAGGTCGGCCTGCTCAACCTCGGCCGGGCCTTCACCGTCACCGCCGCCCGCACCGCGAGCGCGCCCGCCGACCCGGTCGCGACCAACGACCGCGCGTCCCGTACCTGCACCGCCACCCTCGCCCTGCTGATCAGCTGCGTCTGAGCCCGACCGCCCCCGCCTCCCGCTCCCCGGGAGGCGGGGGCCCGGTTCCCGGTACTGCGCGCCGCGCGGCGTTGGACGAAACGTCCAGACTGGACGTACAGTCCAGATATGACCGCAGAGACCCCAGACCCACGCGTCCAGGCCTGGTCGCCGGTGTGCCAGGCGGTGGCGCTGCTGCTCGGCCCCTACGCCGAGGTGGTGCTGCACGACGCCGTCCGGGACGAGGTCCTCGCCCTCTGGAACCCGATGAGCGGCCGCGGCCCCGGCGACCCGTCCCTGCTCGGCGAACTGGACGGGCTGGACCCGTCCGCGCCCGACGTCTACGGGCCCTACGAGAAGCTGCTGCCCGACGGACGGCGGCTCTCCTCGGTCAGCGCCGTGCTCCGCGACGCCGAAGGCCGCCCCTCGGCCGTGCTCTGCGTCAACCTCGACCGCGGACCGCTGGAACACGCCGCCGCCCTGCTGGCCGGCTTCGCCGCCCCCACCGCCCCCCGCCCCGAACCGCTCTTCGAACGGGACTGGACGGAGCGGATGAACGACGTCGTCGGCGGCTACGTCCGCGCCCACGGCCGACCGCTGGACCGGCTCGGCCGCGAGGACCGGCTCGCCGTGCTGCGCGAACTCGACCAGGCCGGGGTGCTCGCGGTACGCCGCGCAGTCCCGGCCGTCGCCACCGCGCTCAAGGTCTCGCGCTCGACGGTCTACACCCTGCTCGCCGAGCTCAGGACCGGGCCGGAGGCCCAACGGGCCGACGCGCAACAGAGCGAAGCCCAACAGGCCGAAGCACTGCAGGCCGAAGCCCAACAGGCCGAAGCACTGCAGACCGAAGCCCAACAGGCCGACGCAGAACTGCCGAACGCGGAACAGAGGAACCACCGATGACCAGGCTGCCCGACTTCCGGTTGGAAACCCACTTCTCCCGCTGGGAGTTCACCGCCCGCCACCACCTCACCGCCTCGGACGCGCAGACCATGGCGATGTCCGAACTGCTCGCCCTGGCCGGCCCCGAGGACCGGCACGCCTGGGACAACCTCACCCTCGGCTACACCGAGACCTTCGGGGACCCGGCCCTGCGGCGGGCGATCGCCGGCATGTACGAGCACGTCGACGCCGACGACGTGATCTGCTTCGGCGGCGCGCAGGAGGCCCTCAACCTGGCCATGCAGGTGCTGCTCGGTCCAGCCGACCACGCCGTCGTCGTGACGCCCAACTACCAGTCCGCGGAGACGATTCCGCTCTCGCTCTGCGAGGTCACCGGTGTCGCCCTGGACGCCGGGCGCGACTGGGCGCTCGACCTGGACGAACTGACCGCCGCGCTGCGCCCCAACACCCGCGTGGTCTCCGTCAACTTCCCCAACAATCCCACCGGCAAGGTGATCGACGCGGCCGACCTCACCCGGATCGCCCAACTCTGCGACGAGCGCGGCATCCACCTCTTCAGCGACGAGGTCTACCGCGGCCTGGAGTACGACCAGGCCCGCACCCTGCCGCAGGCCGCCGACCTCTCCCGGACCGCCCTCTCGCTCAACGTCACCTCCAAGTCCCTCGGCCTGCCGGGCCTGCGGGTCGGCTGGATCGCCTGCCGCGACCGGGAGTTGCGCAGCCGTCTGGAGCGCGCCAAGCACTACACCACCATCTGCAACTCCGCGCCCAGCGAGATCCTGGCCCGGATCGCGATCAACAACCGCGAGCAGATCCTGTCCCGCAACCGGGCGATCATCGCCGCCAACCTGCCGCGGTTCGACGCCTTCTTCGCCGCCTTCCCCGACCTCTTCGAGTGGCGCGCCCCGGACGGCGGCTGCGTCGCCTATCCCCGCTACCTCGGCGCGGACGGCGTGGAGGAGTTCTGTACCCGGCTGGTCGAGCAGGCCGGCGTCCTGCTCCTGCCCGCGAGCATCTACCGCTCCGAACTCACCCCCACCCCCACCGACCGCTTCCGCATCGGCCTCGGCCGCCGCGACCCGGCCCCCGCACTGGCCGCCTTCACCGACTGGCTGAAGGGCCGGCGCTGAGAATCGGGGCTTGAGAAACGGCGCTGAAGGCCCGCGCCGCGTGCCCGGCCCCGGCTGTGGAAACGGCCGCCGACTGCGGAAACGGCACCGGCCGCCCGCCCCCGGAGGGGCGGACGGCCGGCGTGCGGTGCGGGCGGGGCGTCAGCTCCGGTCGTACGTACCGACCAGGTCGACGATCAGGTCGGTCGGCTCCCAGCCCAGGTTCCAGATGTCGACGTACCGCGCGTTCCTGATGTCCGCCTGGACCAGGTTGGAGACGGTGGCGCCCTTGGTCCAGTTCAGGACCGAGGAGTCCGGCGGAGTCGGCTGGGCGCCGCCCTGGTCGGTCGGATCCGGAGCGACCGCGAGGTGGCCGCTGCCCTGCGGGTTGGTCACCGTCGTGTTCAGGACGAGGGCTTCGAGCGCCCGGTCGGACGTCCAGACCCCTTCTCGGTCGTAGCTCCGGCCGGCGAGCGGCGACCAGGGCCGGGTGTCGACCAGCCGCCGGGGCTCCTCCGGCAGGTAGGCGGCCTTGCCGTCGGTGCCGTAGTAGCCGGTGACGTCCACGACCACGTCCGCTCCGGCCCAGGCGCCGTTGCGGATGCCGATCCGGCCGTCGGGGCCGACCGGCACGATCACCGCGTTGGCGACCGTCTGCCCGGCGGTGAAGTTCAGGTTCGAGGTGGCCGACGGCTGCTCGCCGCTCGGGAACACGGTCAGGTGGCCGGGGCCCTTCGGGTCGGTGACCGTGACGTTGAGCGCGACGGCCGCGACGCCCTGGGCCGGAAGCCCGCCCTGGCCGGCGACCTGCACGGTGAAGGTGCTCTGCCCGGCGGCCTGCCCCTGGGCCGTGCCCCGGCCCTCGCGGGTGTCGGCGATCCGGGACGGCTTCACGGAGGTGTACCCGTTGGCCGCGGACTTGGTGAAGTAGCCCGTCACGTCGGCGATCAGGTCCGTCGGGGCGCCGCTGCGGTTGGCCAGCTCGACGTACCCGTCCGCGCCGACCGGGACGATCGCCAGGGTCGGCACGGTCTGCCCGGCCGTGAAGTTCACGTTCGAGGTGGTCGGCTGCTTCGTGCCGGAGGCGTACGCGATGACGTGACCGTCCGCCGTGGTGTTGGTGGCGGTGATGTTCAGCGCCACCGACGTCACCCCCGCCGGGATGTCGCCGTTGCCGGCGACCTTCACGCGGGTCGTGGCGTACGGGGCGACCGCTCCGGCGGCCGGGGCCCCGGTGCCGTCGCGGGTGTCCAGCAGCCGGGTGGGCGAGTGCGGGGTGAACTCGGTGCCGTCAAGGACCACCTCTTTGACGGTGACGGCGGTCAGCTTGTTGAGCAGCTCGGTCGCCGTGATCGTGATCTTGTGGGTCCCGACCTCGGCGAAGGTGTGGTCGAGGAACCGCACCTCCTTGAGGGTGCCGACCTCGGAGGAGGTGCTGCCGTCACCCCAGTCGACCTTGTAGTCGACGACCCCCTGGGTCAGGTCGGTGCTGACGCCGACCGCCATCCCCATGCCGTGCGCGTTCCGGTTGGACTCACCGGTGAAGACCTGGAAGTACGGCTGCTCGGCCGCCGCACCCGGCGCAGCGGCCCGGGCGCCGGTCTTGGCCTTGGCGGCCTCGGCGTTCCCCGCGGCGATGTCCTTCGCCACGGCGTCCCTCGCGGCCTTCTCGGCGGCGGCATCCTCGGCCGTCCGCGCGGAGGCGCCCGCCGAGGGGGCGCCCTGCCCGGCGCCTTCGGCCGGGGCGGTG
Organism: Kitasatospora sp. NPDC048239; assembly: GCF_043202015.1. Lineage (NCBI taxonomy): Bacteria > Bacillati > Actinomycetota > Actinomycetes > Kitasatosporales > Streptomycetaceae > Kitasatospora > Kitasatospora sp. NPDC048239. Next base: position 202,017 of record NZ_JBICZP010000014.1, read on the forward strand.
GTGCTCGCGGCCCCGCCGGGACCGGCCGACGGGCTCGCCGCCTGCGCCGTGGCGGGTACGAAGCCGACGACTGCCGCGACGACGGCAGCGGAGATCATGACACGGTGACGGTACACCGGCCCCCCAATTCCTGTTCCTGAACTCGTTCAAAAGTCCTTGATCGGAGAGCCTACATCCCCGAACGTTCGCACGCTGCGGAATATCCGGCGGCCCCGGGGTGCCGACAGGGGAGCGGCGAGGAGAACGGCCGGGGCCGGAGCGCAGGCCGGGGTCCGGAAGGACGGGTCGGGGCCACCTTGCGCCGTGTCAGCCGACGACCCCCGGTACCACCAGCCCGGACTCGTACGCGATCACCACCGCGTGGGTCCGGTTCTGGGCGCCGAGCTTGGTCAGCACGTTCCCGACGTGCGTCTTGACCGTCTCCAGGCTCACCACGAGCGACCCCGCGATCTCCGGGTTGGACAGGCCGGTGGCCATCAACCGCAGCACCTCCTCCTCCCGCCCGGTCAGCGCCGCCTGCGGCAACGCCTGGGCGGAGCCCAGCGGGCGGGCGGCGACCATCCGGCGCAGGGCCGCGGGGAAGAGGATCGCCTCCCCGGCCGCCACCACCCGCACCGCCTCCGCGATCTCCCGGACCGGACGCCGCTTGAGCACGAACCCGCTGGCCCCCGCGCTGAGCGCGGCGGTGACGTAGTCGTCGTTCTCGAAGGTGGTGATCACCACGACCCTCGGCGGGTCGGCCGACTCGGCCAGCAGCTGCCGGGTGGCGTCGATCCCGTTGCGACGGGGCATCCGCACATCCATCAGCACCACGTCCGGCCGCAGCCGCAGCGCCTGCTCGACCGCCTCGACACCGTCGGCGGCCTCCCCGACCACCGCGATCCCCGGCTGCGCCGCGAGCAGGGTGCGCAGACCGCTGCGGGTCACCTCGTCGTCGTCCGCGATCACGAGCGTGACGGCGGTGCCGGTAGGGCCGGCGGAGGGGGCGGCGGGGTCGGTCATGGCGGCTGCGTTCGCGTCAGGGCCGGTCAGGAGGGTTGCGCTTGCGCTCGCGTCAGAGCCGATCATGCCGGCAAGCGTACCGGCAGCCGAACGGCCAGCCGCCAGTGCTGCTCCCCGTGCGGGCCGGCCTCGAACTCGCCGTTCAGCAGCCGTACCCGCTCGGCCAGTCCGGTCAGGCCGTGCCCGGACGTCGGGAAGGCCCCGTTGGCCGGGTCCGCACCCGTGCCGGTCCGGTTGACCACGCTGAGTTCCAGCCCGTCCGGGGCGGCCGCCACCCGGAGCCCGATCGGCCCGCCCGCCCCGTGCCGCAGCGCGTTCGTCAGCCCCTCCTGGAGGATCCGGTACGCCGCCCGGGAGAGCGTCCCCTGCACCTGCGCCAACTCGCCGGACAGCTCCGGCTCCACCACCGCGCCCGCGTGCCCCAACCGGTCCAGCAGCTCGGGCAGGTCGGCCAGGGTCCGGGTCGGCGCCGTCCCCGCCTTCTCCTCGCGCAGCACACCCAGCACGTAGTCCAGGTCCTCCAGCGCGGCCCGGGTCGACTCCTCGATGCTGCGCATGGCGGCCCGCGCCGCCACCGGGTCGGCGGAGAGCACCTCGCCCGCCACCGCCGCCTGGATCGTGGCCGCCGTCAGCGTGTGTCCGATCGAGTCGTGCAACTCGTGGGCCAGCCGGTTGCGTTCGGCCAGCAGTAGCTCCCGCTCGGCCGCCAGCGCGAGCCGCTCGGCCGCCGAGGGGCCCAGCAGCTGCGGCGCCGTCCAGCGCAGGATGTTCGCCACCGCCACACACACCGCCACCGCCAGCAGCACGCAGCCGACCGCCGCCACCCAGCTCCAGCCGCCCGCGGCCTGCACCGACCAGCCGAACAGGATCACCTTCGCCTCGGAGCCGGTCCAGCCGCCCGGCATGGCCAGGCCCGCCGCGATCAGCACACCGCCCACCAGGCCACCCGTCCACCCCAGCGCCACGTGCAGCAGCAGCCAGAGCGGAGTCCGCCAGCGGTCGGCGCCGGTCGGCGCGGCGGGGGCGGGCACGGCGGGGGTGAGCATGGTGTCGGGCGCGCCCGCGGGCCGCCGGGCGGCCACCGGATCCGGCAACGGCACCCGCAGCAGCCGGCGGGCGGACACGATCAGTACCCGCCGCGTGGTGCGGGCCAGCCCGACCACACCGACCAGTACCGCCCAGAGCAGCAGGACCAGAGCGAGCTGAACCTCCTCCGGAGCGGACGGCCACGCCAGCGCCGGAATCAGTGCGAAGGGCAGCAGCGGGAGGCTCGCCAACGCGCCGCAGAAGGCGAACAGGACGCCCGTGTACGTGGAGCCGCGCAACAGCGGCTGGATTCCCTTGATCATGATCACGAGTATGGCCGGGCAGCTCAGCGATGGCCTCCCCCGATCGGGGGAGCCTGATCTCCCGATTTCCCGCGATGTGCGCCCGAGGCCCCGTGACGCAGGATCGGGGCCTGCCCATGTGACGGAAGGACGCTTGATGAACACGCAGGGGACAGTGGCGGCGCCGGGTCGGTCGGCAACGGCGGAGGCCGCTTGGGCGGACCGGTACGCGCCCCGCCTCCAGGACGCCGGCCACGGCCCGCATCCGTCGGCGCCGGGTGGCCGGAACGGGCCGGCCGTGGCCGCGACGGTGCTGGGCGGCGTCGGCGCGGCGACCTCGGTCGTCCTGGTCGGCGGTCTGTTCGGTGTCGCCGGCGTGATCGTGGGCGTCGTCGCCCTGCGGACGGCCAGGCGGACCGGCGTCGGCCGGGGCAGGGCCGTCACCGGCGTGGTGCTGTCGTCGTTCGCCGTCGTGGCGTCCGTCCTGGTCGTGTTCCTGGCCCTCTGGTTCGCCGGGAGGACGCAGAGCTGCTACCGGTTCGACGAGCTCGGGCCGTGGCGGCAGTGCGTCGGCGAGCAGCTCTTCGGAGGCTGACCGGCGGCCGGTGATCAGCCGTCCTGCCTGCTGTGCGCTGTGCCGCAGATGCGGCCGATGCCGCCGGGGGCGCCTTCGCCCCTCGTCGGGGTGCGTCGCGCCGGTGGAGGCTGTTGGCTGGTGGGTGACCGGTATGCCACTACTGAGCAAGGGGAACGGACATGGCTGTGGTGATGTCGATGCGCTGGGCCGGGGTCACGCCGGAGCAGTACAACGCGGTGCGGGACGCCGTCGACTGGGAGGAGATCCCGTCGGCGGGCGGCCAGGTCCATGTGGCCTGGTTCGACGAGCAGGGCCTGTGTGTGACCGACGTGTGGGAGTCCCCGCAGGCCTTCGAGGCGTTCCTCGCCCAGCGGCTGACGCCGGCGGTCGAGAAGGCCGGCATCGCCGGCACCCCCGAGGTCTCCTTCTCCCCGCTCCACCGGCGGTTCGTCGCGCCCGGCGTCAGCGGCGCCGAGTAGCCCGGCCTCCCGACCGCGGCGGGACCTGCCGCTGCGGTACACCCGGACGCGGGGGGGGGGGGGGGGGGGCGCCCCCCCCCCCCGCGCCCCCCCCCCCCCCCCCCCCCCCCCCCGCCCCCCCCCCCCCCGCGGGGCCCCCCCCCCCCCCCCCCCCCCCCCC
>NZ_JBICZP010000014.1:205571-236959 GCF_043202015.1 Kitasatospora sp. NPDC048239
CCGTGGGCTCGTGCCCCCCGCACCCGGGGGGTTGCGGGGCGCGGGGGGGCGGGGGCGCGGCGCCCCCGGCCCCCCCCCCGGGGGGGGCCCGGGCGGGGGGGGGCCCCCGGGCGGGGGGGGGCGGGCCCCGCCCCCCCGCGTCCGTTCGCCTCCGCCCGCGGCGAGCAGCAGGCCCGCGGCCACCGCCGCCCCGCCGGTGCGGATCGCGCCGGCCGCGGCTGCCGCCCGCGCCCGGGTCTCCGGGGTCAGAGCAGTCGTGAGCGCGGCGGACAGCGGGTCGACGGTCGGTGGCCCGGTCCTGGGCCGCACCGACCCTCGCCGGATTGCCCAACTCCCGCTGTGGTACAGACCATTGACGGTGCGCGGGGGCGGCGTCTACGGTTCCGGTACCGACCTGGCGCAAACATGCCAATCGACTCGGCGGCCAGGGCCGTCCGGTCGATGCCGGCGGATCGGCGCACCCCCACGCGCCGCCTGCGTCGGGCGCACTCTCCATCCACCCCCACGGAGGAGCATCATGCGTAGACGCCACATCATCGGTGCCGTGCTGGCCGCGGCCGCGGCCGTCCCGCTCGTGACGGCCGGACCGGCCCAGTCGCACGGCTTCATCAACCTCCCGCCGAGCCGCTCGGCGCTCTGCGGCGCGGGTGTCGTCACCAACTGCGGTGACATCCAGTGGGAGCCCCAGAGCGTCGAGGGCCCCAAGGGCTTTCCGGCCAAGGGGCCCGCCGACGGAACCATCTGCGCGGGCGCCGACGCGCGATGGGCGCCGCTGGACAACCCGCGCAGCGGCAAGTGGCCGACCACCAAGGTGACGGGCGGTCAGCAGCTCACCTTCACCTGGGAGATCGAGGCCAGGCACTCGACGACGAACTTCCGGTACTTCCTCACCAGGCCCGGCTACGACGCGACCCAGAAGATCACCCGGGCCGCCCTCGACCTCACCCCGTTCCTGACCGTCCCCTACAACGGCCGACAGCCCGCCGCCACCACCACCCACACCGCGACCCTCCCCACCGGCCGCACCGGGCACCACGTGGTCGTCGCGGTCTGGGACGTGGCCGACACCGCGAACGCCTTCTACTCCTGCACGGACGTCCAGTTCTGACCCGTACCGCAGCCATGGGCCCGCTCCGCCGGGTCGTCGACCGCCGAGCGGCCGGCGACCCGCGGGGTGGGCGCACCCGTGCGGCCAAGGGTCTCAGGACTCCGGGCGGGCGGGGTGGGCCGGCCACACCGAGCGCGGGCCGAGCACCCCGGCGCCGAGGGCGGTGACCCGGGCGCGCAGGCCGCGGTCCGCGGTGACGACCCGGCAGTCCCGTCGGGGCCCGGCGGCCAGGGCCTCCGCGACCAGTTCGACGATCCGGTCGTCGCCGGAGCCGGGGGCGGCGACGACCCGGACACCCGGCACCGCCGCCACTCCGCGGGCCGCGCCCTCCACGACCAGCACCACCTCCACCGGTCCGGGCTCCGGCCGGGCGTGAGCCTCGTCCCGGACGGCCGGTCCGTGCCGGGCGACGGCGACCAGCGCGTCGCGCAGCCGCTCGGCCGCCCCCCGGCGGTCCCGCCACCAGCCGTCGGGCACCGAGCCCACCACGTTGGCGGCGTCCACCACCAGTAGTGGCACCCGCTCGTCCGTCCCACCCGCGTCGCGTTCACTCATGGCCCGCAAGCCTGCCACGCGGGATCCCGCTCCCGGCGCCGCCCCTCAAGCGGTCCTGGGAGCGGAGCCGCCCGGGGTGGGCGGAGCCGCCCGGGGTGGGCGGAGCCGCCCGGGGTGGGCGCAGGCGCCCACCCCGGGCAACTGCCGGTGGTCAGCACGTGTAGGAGATCGCCGAGTCGTAACCGGTGCCCCGCGCCGGGTTGTTGAAGTACACGGCGTACATGCCGAACCGGATGCCGTTGCCCCCGATGTAGGTGTACTGCAGGTACTGGTCGTACGAGCCGTACCGGGCCTGGTTCCAGTAGTGCGTCGGGCACCCCTTGCCGCCGAGCGAGACCGGGCCCGGGGGGAGGGCGGCGGCGGTGGCCGACCCGGTGAAGCCGAGGAGCAGTGCTCCGCCGACTGCTGCGGTGGCAGCGGCCTTCACGATCCTGCGCATGGTTCCCTGCCTTTCGACTGGCGAAGGATCACAGAACGTGCGAGATGCGGCCGACGGGCCCCGCGGGCGTCGCCGATCCTGCTGCCTCGGGCGGCCCTCCGTCAATGGTCTGGACCAGAGTGGCCCGGGCGGTGCCCACCGCCAAGTCGGCGGGCTACCGCCATGACGCCACCGCGGAGAGCGGACCCGTGGGCAGGTCCATCCCGCCCGCATGACCGCTGACCGGTGAGCTTCACGCCGGGATGAGCACCGGAAGAACCCGGTTGAGCCGACTGGACGTCTGACGGATCCCCGCCCCGCAGGGCCGGCCAGCCGGCAGGCTTCACGGCGATGACTGTCGACTGCCGCCGGCAGACCGCGAGCAGCCGCCCGAGCCGAAGGACCGCCGTCTCGGATCAGTTGCACCTCATGGGCGGCCATCACGGCGGGAGCCGGGGCGGGGATCTGAACCGGTGGGGGGTGCGGGGCCGTCGAGGGAGTGCGGGGTTCGGTTGTCCCGCGGATGGGGAGGGCTTGGGAGGGTGGCTGTGCTGCGAATGAGCGGGCCGTGGCGGATCACGGTCATCGGGAAGGACGCCGTCTTCGACCAGCGGGCGGTGGTTCGGGCCTCGTACGGGACCGCTGTGCTGGCGGGTCGGGTGGGGGAGTTCCTGGACGTCCGGGAGGACGAGTGGGAGCTGGAGTTGGAGCACAGCTGGAACGGGCGCTGGTGTCCCAACATCCGGATGCGGCTCGGCCCGGTCGAGTGCCTCGGTTCGGGGGAGCGCACGCAGGTGATCCGTAGCAAGGACGCCGACTGGACCGGCGGCCACCCGGAGCATCCGAACTTCGTCCTGCGCCTGTACTCGCTGGCGGCGGTCGGCTTCGAGGCGACTCCAGCCGCCGCCGCGGCGACCGCTGGAGTGGGGGTGACGGCGGCCGTTCGCGCCGGTGTGCCGGTGACGGCGTCGACGCCCGTCGGGCAGGGCATCCCGGTGGCGACGCAGAGCATCCGCACCAGCTCCGGTCCCGCGACGACCGACGGGGCACCTGCGACCGGCGGGGCACCTGCGACCGGCGGGGCACCTGCGACCGGCGGGGCACCTGCGACCGGCGGGGCACCCGGGATCGCGTCGGTGCCCGGGGCCGCGCCCGCTTCGTGGCGGTCTCAGGCCTGACGGGCCGCCTTGGCCCGGTACTTGAGGCCGAGCAGCGCGCCCGGGAGGCCGTGCGGCACCAGCCAGGAGACGTCCTCGCGGTCCACCGCGTCGAACCGGTACTTGTACGGCTCGGTGCCGCGCAGGAAGTCGAAGGTGGCGAGGCCCTGGTCGGCGGCGGCCCGGATCGCCTCGGCGATCACGGCCGTGCCGAGCCGCAGCGGCGCCAGGGACTGGTCCCAGCCGATCTGGTAGTAGGCGAAGGTGTCCCGCCACCGGAACCCGTAGAGCACGCCGACCACCTCGCCGGCCCGCTCGGCGACCAGGAAGGCCGGGCCCTCGCCCCGGCCGGTCGCGGCGGCCCGTTCGATCAGCCGGACGTGCAGCGGTGCGCGGGCCGCGTCGAAGGTGGTCGGCAGGCCGAGGGCGGCCCGACGCTCCCGGTGCAGCCGGAGCACGGCGTGCAACAGTTCGATCCGCTCGGCGAGTTCGCGCTCCCCGACGGCCGGTGCCACCCAGCGGAAGGTGACCCCGTCGGCCGCCAGCTTGCGGCCGTAGCGGCGCAGGTCGGCCCGGAACTGCCGGGAGCCGAGCGCCTCCGGGCCGGCCCTGAGGTCGGTGCGCGGGCACGGGGTGCGGCCGGTCTCGACCGCGCCGGGCGGCAGCCGGTCGCGCTGCCCCGGGTCGAGGTCGGTGAGCAGCAGGGTCGCCCGCCGGGCCCGGCGGTGGAGCCAGTCGGCGACCTCGGCCCGGCGCTCCGGTGCGGCGGTGAAGCCGCAGTGGTCGGCGGCGCCGGGGCCCGAGCCGAGCACGGTCAGGCAGGGGACGGCCAGTGGCGCGCGCGGGTGGAGGCGGCGCCAGGTGCGCAGCAGCGGGACGACGGCCGAGACCCGGCCGTCCGCCTCGCGCCAGACCGTGATCTCGCCGCCGCCCTGCTTCGCGCCGAGCGTCTCCCACCAGGCGAGGGTCCACTCGGGCGTGCCGAACCAGGAGCCGTCCGGGTCGCCGGCCGCCAACTCCCGCCAGCCGTCCAGGATGTCGGCCGGTAGTGCGGCGGTCCGGTACCGGACGGGCCCGACCGCCCGGACCGTCGTCTCGACAGGTGCCATCCCCAACCCCCAGTGTCTCGCCGCCCGGTGTCGCTAAGACTCGGGTGTCCCCCAGGACTCCGTGTCCCTCAGGCTCCCGGTGTTTCTCAGGCCCCGCCGCGCAGTCGGTGCACGGCCGGATGGAGCCCGGAGAGAATTGTGTCGAACCTGTCCCGGCTGGTGGTGGAGTTCACCCGAAGCCGGCTGACCTGCAGCGGGCGGTGCGGCAGCAGGCGGTCGTGCCGGTGGTCGAACAGGAAGCCGATCCGGTAGCCGAGTTGGCGCAGGACGGCGTCCACGCGCGGGTCGGTGTTGCCGTTGGGGTAGGCGAAGGCGGTGGGTTCCTCGCCGTCGAGCCAACCGGTGAGCGAGTGGTGGGCGCGGGTGATCTCGTCCCGGACGGTGTCGTCGTCACAGTGGTCCAGGCAGGGGTGGCCCGCGGTGTGGTTGCCGATCGCCACGCCGGACCGGTGGAGGCCCAATAGGTCCTGCCGGGTGAGCTGTTCCTGCCGGGGCGCCTGGGCGCGGGCGCTCTCCCGCAGCTCGGCGAGGGCGGTGCGGCGGTCCTGGTCGGGCAGGGACTTCATCCTGCGCACCACCGCGCCGGGGGCGCAGCCGGCCAGGGCGCGCGCGGCGCCGCCGTGGGCGGCCAGGAACGCGGCCTCGGACCACCAGAACGGCCGGTCGCCGTCGATGAGTTCGGTCACCACGAAGGCCGCGGCGGGGATGCCGAGCCGGGTGAGGACGGGCAGTCCCTCGGTCAGTACGGTGCGGTCGCCGTCGTCGAAGGTGACCAGCACGCTGCGCGGCGGCAGCGGGCGCCCGGAGCGGACGGCCTGCTCGACCCGGGCCAGGGTGACCGGGCGGGCGAGTCGGAGCAGGCGGGCCATCTGGAGTGCGAAGGTCTGCGGGTCGTCCACGCCGTGGTAGGCCAGCACGGCGAGGCGGCGGGTGGCCGCGAGCCGGAACAGCGGTTGGAGCGGCGAGTTGCGCAGAACGGCGTCGACGGTGGAGCGCCGCCCGGAGAGCCGCGCGGCCGCCGGAGTGCCCCGACCGGTGGGCCCCGAGCCGGTGGGCCCTGCGCCCGTCGGCCCCGAGCTCACGGGGCCTGCGCCGACCGGCCCCGCCTCGGTGGTCGTCGTCTCGGTGGTCCCGGTGCCGGCGGGTCTGATGCCGGCGGGCCCGGCTCCATCGGTGGCGCGGGCGGTGGTCCTGGTGGTCGGGCCACTGACGGCCCCGGTCGAACGCGTGCTCCCGTCAGGCATCGACACGCTCCCCCTTCCTCCACGTGTGCGCTGCGGTGGTCGGGGCGGAGCACGGTGCGGGGCAGGATCCGCCGATCGGCGCACGCCTGCCCGGTGGGCGGCCCGCCCCGCTCCACGAATTACCAAGATAGTGCAAAGTCCCATGCTCCGAGGAGGGTTGTGCAGGCCGGTCGGGTTCCGGCGGGGAGGTTGGCGCATTGTCGGCGCGCCTTGGCCTGAGCGTGGGCTGGGAGCTTTCTGAGCGGCTGCTGGTGGTGCCGGGTGGCGGCGGACGCGGGAGGGCGCGTGGTGCGGAACGGGAGCGTGGTGGCCGGAGGCGGGCGCCGAGGGAACGGGTGTCGTACAGGGGGGAGGGTGGGAGCGAAGGGTCTGACGGCCGGGCGGGCCGGCCGCCGGTTGCGGACCCGGCGGCCGACCCGGGGGAGGGGGCGCGCAGGGCCCCGGTCCGTGGTGGGTGCGGCTCAGCAGTGCGGTCAGAACGGGCTGGTGCAGCTGGTGACCCGCTGGGCGGCGTCCTGGGCGGGGCCGCCGGTGGCGCAGATCATGGTGAGCTCGTTGGTGACCACGCGCGGCGTCACCGCCTTGGCGAACCCGGTCTGCAGGGTGGTCGCGGAGGCGACCGTCACCCAGGGGCTGCCCCAGGCGCGCTGGGTCTTCACCTCGACCTGAACCAGCGTCAGCTGCGCCGGGTGGGCGGGCGAGACCTGGGCGACGCCGATGACGCCTCCTCCGCCGTCCTTCTGCTGCCAGACGCACGGGTGGTTGACGACGGCCGTACAGCTCACTCCACCGGCCTCGCCTGCTGCCGTAGTCGCCGAGGCCGGTCCGGCCGTGGCCGCTGCGATCCCTGCCACCGCGACGATCAGGGCTGCGATCCGAGCGCGCATGATATGAACCTCCTTGGAAAGAAAGGGAATCTCACTCCGTGGGATGAGTCTTGCACACATTGTGAACATGCCATATGTGGGCTGCATCACACTCAAGGTGACGGTTCAACTACATTCCGCAACTTCTTTGAATGCTGTTCAACGAGGTGTTCAGGAGGTTGCCGAGGGGGATCCACGGCCCCCGCCCCCGCCGGTCGCGTCCAACGCCCTCAAGGGATCGGCGCGTTCACGTGACGTCCGGGGCGCGCCCGCAGCGCCTTCACTCGTACGGGTGGCGGACCGGCGCGAAGTCGTTCGGGCCGGTACCATCGTCGCGACTCACGGAGGTGGCTGCGTGGACACGGTCATCGTTCAACTGCCCGAATCCCGCCCGGAATCCGCCTCCGGCGGTCGGCCGGCACTGCTGCGGATGGGCCCTGGAGAGGCCGCGCTTTTCGGTCGCGGCGAGCCCGGACGGCCCGTCGCCATCCCGCTCGCCGACCAGGGCGTCTCGCGCCGGGCCGGCGAGGTCACCGCGGCCGAGGACTACTGGCGGCTCTCCAACTTCAGTGCCACCGCCACGTATGTGGTGGAGAACCTGGAGGGTGCGGGCGAGCACGTGAAGGTGGCGCCCGGTCGGCTCGGCGCACCGGTGCCCTTCGAGTTCTCCCGGGTGCTGCTGCCGGCCCTCGGCGAACCGGCCGCCTTCAAGGTCTTCGCACCCCAGCACGCCTACCTCGACGGCGAGTCCGGCGGAGGCGGCGGGGAGCGCACGGTCAGCCCGTTCGCGCTCGACCCCACCTCGAAGTACTTCCTCGTGCTGCTCGCCCTGTGCGAACCCAGACTGCGCTCGCCCTCCGCCGCCGCGGTGCCGGGCGCCACCGACGTGGTGGCCCGGCTGCGGGCCCTGCCCTCCTGCCGGGGGCTCACCCGCTCGGCCGTCAACTACCACATCGACTACCTGGTGGTCGCCAAGCTCCGGCTGCGCGAGAGCGCGGACGAGGACCCGGCAGTGGGCGCCCGGGCGGGTGGCAAGCGGGAGGAACTCGTGGCGCTGGCACTGAGGTTCGACCTGGTGCGGGAGGAGCACCTGGCGCTGCTCCCGCCCCGGCGCGGCTGCTGACCCCGCGGTGGACCCCGACAGCCCCCGCCCGGCGACGCCGAGCCCGGAGAGGTCAAGCCCCGAAAGGCCCACGCCCGAAGAGCCCACCCCCGACGCCACCGAACCGCCGTCCGACATCCCGGCCGGCTACCCCGTGGCGGGCTACCGCATCGGCGAGCTCATCGGCAGCGGGGCCTGGGGGAGCGTCCACGCCGCCACCGGACCGGGCCAACCCCCGGACGCCGCCGTCAAGTTCCTCAGCCCCGCCCGGCTCAGCCCCGGCCAGCGCCGCACCATGACCGAGATCGCCCGCAGCGAGACGCGCTTCAGCCGCCGGGCCGACCACCCCCACCTCATCCGCACCCTCGCCGTCGTCACCATCGACGACCCAGCCCACCCCCGACTCGACGGCGCCGTCGCCCTGGTGATGGAGCGCGCCGCCCGCAGCCTGCAGGACGTCCTGGACTCGGCCCGGCCCGGCAGGCCCGTCCCCGGGGCCGAACGCGTCCTCGCCGAGGTCTGCGCGGGCCTCACCCACATGCACACCGGCGGGTGGGTGCACGGTGACCTCAAGCCCGCCAACATCCTGCTGATGCCCGACGGCACCGCCAAGCTGGCCGACTTCGGCCTCACCGCCGAACTGGAGGGCACCCACGCCTACGCCCCGCCGCTCGGCTCGCCCGACCACGTCCCGCCAGAATGGTGGTCCCAGCGCACCGGCGCCCGCGGCATGGCCCTGCGCCCCAGCGCCGACATCTGGGCCTTCGGCGTCCTGGCCCACCAGGCGCTCACCGGCGGGCTGCACCCCTTCCTCGGCGCCACCGCACGGGCCCGCTCGCTCGCCGCCCAGGCCTATGCGCGGGGCGCGGCGCCGCTGCGGTTGGACGACGCCCTGCCCGCGCCGTGGCGGGCGGTGGTGACGGCCTGTCTCGCCGCCGACCGCGAGGCGCGCGGCCGGGTCGACCTCGCCGCCCTGGTGGCCGGGACCGCCCTGCCGGCCGGGGCTGCCCCGCCGGCGGGGCGCGGCCCGTCGCGGCGGGCCCGCCCGCGTCCGGCGCGCCGGGGCGGCCTGCTCGCCGGGGCCGGCGGCCTGGCCGCGGCGGCCGCGGTGCTGCTTGCCGCCACCGGTGGCCCGGAGCCCGCCCCCGCCGCCCGGCCCGCCCCCGTGCCGGTGCAGTCCGCCTCGGCCCGGCCCGCCCCCGTCCCGGCCGGCGCGATCCCGGCGGGCGCCGACGTCCCCGCTGCGCTGCGCGGTCCGATCGAGGACGCCGCCCGCCGCTGCCCGGAACCGGAGATCACCCCGGTGCTGCTGGCCGCCATGCTGAAGGCCGAGAGCGGCTTCGACCCGAAGGCCGCCCACCCCGAGTCCGGCGAGTACGGCATCGCGATGTGGACGCCCGCCGTCTTCAACGCCTGGGCGCAGGACGGCGACCACGACGGTGTCAAGGACTACCTGGACCCGGCGGACGCGATCGCGTCGATGGGCAACTACGTCTGCTGGCTCGATCAGCAGTTCAAGCGCCGGGGCCTGGCCGGTGACCTGTCCGCCCTCGTCACGGCCGGCTACCGGACCAGTGACAAGACCGTCGCCGACACCGGCGGCGTACCCGAGCGGGTGAAGGCGCACGTCGGGAAGGTGCTCGGATACCTCGCCGAGTACGGTGGCTGACCAGCGCGGTTCCCGGCTGCGGAGGCTGTGCGGCCGGTCACGTCCGCGGCGGCCCCGGTGGCGTCGCCCGGTCGCGCGGGGGCCGGTCTGCGATGCTCGGCCGCATGTTCACCAAGCTCCGCGCGGCCACCGCTCAGTGGACCGCCGCCGTTCCGGTGGTGGCCTTCGTCCTCCTCGTCCTGACCTGGCACCGCGACCTGCCCGGCTGGGTGGTGGGGCTGGTGTCCTGCTTCCTGGCCGGTGCGGTGCTCGCCGCCGTGCACCACGCCGAGGTGATCGCCCACCGGGTGGGGGAGCCGTTCGGCTCGCTGCTGCTCGCGGTCGCGGTGACCGTCATCGAGGTGGCGCTGATCGTGACGCTGATGGCCGACGGCGGGGACAAGGCCGCGACCCTCGCCCGGGACACGGTGTTCGCCGCCGTGATGATCACCTGCAACGGCATCCTGGGCCTGTCCATCCTGGTCGCCGCGTTCAGGTACCGGGTGGCGGTGTTCAACGCCGAGGGCACCGGCGCGGCCCTGGCCTGCATCGGCACCCTGGCCACGCTCAGCCTGGTGCTGCCGACCTTCACCACCAGCTCGCCGGGCCCGCAGTTCTCCTCCACCCAGCTGATCTTCGCGGCGACCGCGTCGATCGTGCTGTACGGACTGTTCGTGGCCACGCTGACCGTCCGGCACCGGGACTACTTCCTGCCGGTCACCTCGGAGGGCAGGGTGCTGGACGAGGACCACGCCGATCCGCCGACCGCCCGGGCGGCCTGGACCAGCCTGGCGCTGCTCGCCGTCGCGCTGGTCTCGGTGGTGGGGCTGGCCAAGAGCGTCTCGCCGACCATCGAGTCCGCCGTCTACTCGGCCGGCCTGCCGTCCTCGGTGGTCGGTGTGGTGATCGCACTGCTGGTGCTGCTCCCGGAGACCATCGCGGCGCTGCGGGCGGCGCTGCGCAACCGGGTGCAGACCAGCCTCAACCTTGCGCTCGGTTCGGCGCTGGCGAGCATCGGGCTGACCATCCCGGCGGTCGCGGTGGCCTCGGCCTGGCTGTCCGGCCCGCTGGTGCTGGGTCTGGGCCCGTCCCATCTGGTGCTGCTCTCGCTGACCATCGCGGTCGGCACGCTGACGGTCATCCCGCGCCGGGCGACCCCGCTGCAGGGCGCGGTGCACCTGGCGATCCTGGCGGCCTACGTGGTGCTCGCGGTGAACCCCTGAGCTGTCCGGATTTCGACCCGTACAAGCGGATTGTCCGGTCGGATCAAAGCCGCAATCCGGTCATCCGGGCGGCGTGTGAGGCGCGCTGACCGCCGGTCGAGGAGGGGCCGCCGGACGCCCCGCGGGGCACCCGGCGGCCGCTCCGCCCCGGCAGGGTGCGAGGATGGCCCGGACCGCCCCCGACGGCGGACCTCCGCCGACCGGCCGCCCCCACTACCCCGGGGCGGCCCGATCTGGGCACACGGCGACGAGGTCCGCGCTCCGTACCCCGGCAGCCTTCCCGGTGTGGCGCCTCCCTGCCCTCACTCCCTCACACCGCGAAGAAGACGCACCGTGACGCACCGCTCCCTCATGCCCGCACACACCCCCAGACCCGGAAGCGCCAGACCCGGTAGCGCCAGACCCGGCGCCCCCGGACCCGGCACCCCCGTGCCCGGGCGTCCCCGCAGCGCCCCCGCACCCCTGCGCACCGCCGCCGTACTCGCCGGCGGCGGCCTGCTGCTCTCCGGCTGCGCCGGCGCCCCCGCCGTCCAGCCCGGCAGCCAGGCCGACCTGCGGGCCCGGATCCCCAAGGCGGTCAAGGCCGCCGGGGTGCTCCGGATCGGCTCCTACCTCAACTACGTCCCGGTCGACTTCAAGGACCCGAACGGCGCCCCCGCCGGGCTGGATCCCGAGCTCGCCACCGCCATCGGCAACTACCTCGGCCTGCGGGTCGAGTTCGCGGACATGGCGTTCGACAAGCTGATTCCGGCCGTCCAGTCCAAGCAGCTCGACCTGGTGATGTCGGCCGTCATCGACACCAAGCAGCGCCAGCTCGGCGCCGCCGACGACGGCCACCAGGTCGACCCGGGCGTGGACTTCATCGACTACTTCCTGACCGGTACCTCGATGGTGGTCAAGACCGGCAACCCGCTGAACCTCAGCACCCTGGACAGCCTCTGCGGGCACGCCGTGGCCGTCCAGCGCGGCACCATCCAGGACGAGCAGGCCGGCCGCCAGAGCACGGCCTGCCTGCGGATCGGCAAGCCGCTGCAGATCCGCCAGTTCGAGGACGACGACCAGGCGCTCGCGGAGGTCGCCGCCGGGACGGCGGTCGCCGACCTCAACGACTACCCGGTGGCCCAGTACAACACCATGCAGCCGCAGCGCGGCGGCCGGTTCCAGCTGGCCAGCACCCACTTCCTGCAGTCCGGCCCGTACGGCATCACGGTGGCCAAGGACAACACCCAGCTGCGGGACGTGCTCGCCAAGGCCCTGGACCAGGTGATCCGCGGCGGGGAGTACGACAAGATCCTCACCAAGTGGAACGTCCGGCCGGGCGGCGTCTCCAGCGCGGTGGTCAACGGCGGTCTCTGACCGGTCCGCGCCGACCAGGCGGCGGCGACCGGTCCGGATCAGAACGGATCGTGGCGACCGACCTGAACCGTGCCGCGGCGACCCGCGCTGTGCGGCCCGCCCCGGTGGCCGGTATTGACCGGCCATCGGGGCGGGCCCGCGTGTCGGAGCGTGAGCCTGGCCGTCGCTGTCCCTATCGTCTGAGACCGCTGGGACCGTCGCGACCGTCGGGACCGCCCGACTCCAGCCGGGTCCAGCCGAGTCCGCAGCCGATCAGACCCCTGGAGTGCGCGATGCCCGGCCCCGAGCAGCAGTTGACCGTTGGCGGTGGCCCCGGCCGCCTGGAGGACGGCGCCGACGTGATCGTGGTCGGCGCGGGCCCGGCGGGCTCCACCGCCGCGTACCACCTGGCCCGCACCGGGCTCGACGTGCTGCTGCTGGAGAAGTCCGCCTTCCCCCGCGAGAAGGTCTGCGGCGACGGTCTGACCCCGCGCGTCGTCAGGCAGCTGACGGACATGGGCGTCGACGTCTCCGAGGAGGCGGGCTGGCTGCACAACCGGGGGCTGCGGCTGGTCAGCGGCCGCCACCGGCTGGAGCTGGACTGGCCGGAGCTGTCCGCCTACCCCGGCTTCGGGCTGGTCCGGCGGCGCGCGGACTTCGACGAGCTGCTCGCCCGCCGGGCCGAGGCGGCCGGCGCCCGCCTGATCGAACGGGCCAATGTGGCAGGCCCGTTGGTGGACGAGCGGAGCGGGCGGATCATCGGAGTGACGGCCCGCCTCGGCGACCGCAAGCAGCCCGTCGAGTACCGCGCCCCGCTGGTGGTCGCCGCGGACGGCAACTCCACCCGGCTGTCACTGGCGATGAAGCGCTACCGCCGCACCGACCGCGCGATGGGCGTGGCCTACCGGACGTACTTCACCACGCCGCGCCACGACGACCGCTACCTGGAGGCCTGGCTCGACCTGCGCGACCCCGGGAACCCGGAGCGGCGTGTGGTGCCCGGCTACGCCTGGGTGTTCGGGATGGGCGACGGCACCGCCAACATCGGTCTCGGCGTGCTCGACACCGCCGCCGTCGCGGGCGAGCTCGACTGGCGGGAACTGCTGCGCAGTTGGTGCGCCGGCCTGCCGCCCGAGTACGGCTACACCCCGGAGGCCGTCACCGAACCCGTCCGCGGCTCCGCGCTGCCGATGGGCCTCAACCGCCGGCCCCACTACGCGGACGGCCTGCTGCTGGTCGGCGACGCGGGCGGCACCGTCAGCCCCGCGACCGGCGAGGGCATCGCGTACGCGATGGAGTCCGGTCGCTACGCCGCCGAGACGATCGTCCAGGCGCTGGCCCGCCGCACCGACCACGGCCGCGAACTCGCCCTGTACGCCTACCCGCAGGCGCTGCGCTCGGCCTACGACGGCTACTTCGCGCTCGGACGCCTCGCCGCCCGGGTACTCGCCCGGCCCCGTCTGCTCGGCCCGGCCGGCGCGCTGGGCCTGAGCAGCCCCGCCCTGCTCCGGGCCGTCTTCCGGCTGATGGTCAACCTGACCGAGCCCAACTCCCGCGACGCCCTCGACCGGCTGCTGCACGCCCTCGGCAAGGTGGCCCCCAGCGGCCGGTGACGCCGACCGACCGTCCCCACCCGCGGGGGCCGGCGGCGCGGAGCCGGGCCGGGGGCTCGAACCGCAGCCCGGCTCCGTCCGCACGCCCGCGCGACCCTCCAGCGTGCACGCCCCAGGGGGCCATCCGTGCGCGGGTTGGCCGAAAGGCGAGATTTGGCCGACCTTGCGGGCCAGCCGTGTTGACGAAGGATCAGCTGATCCGCTTGCCTAGGTGGCGACCTGGACACGGAGGGTGACGGATCATCCTCCGACCGCCCCGACCCCGATACGACGGAGACACATCGTGCGCCTTCGCCTTCGCCTGCTCGTCGCGCCACTCGCCGCGGCCGTCGCCCTGATCGCCCCGAGCCTGCCGGCCTCCGCCGCCGATGCGGCCGCCACCGCCGCCACCGCCACCCCCTCCGACGAGTGCTCGACCGCCGACCACCAAGGCGACGCGCGGCTCGGCCCCGAGGACCTGCCGACCACCGGCCGGGTCGGCCGCGAGCTGATCGGCTACCAGCGCACCGGCAGCCTCTCCACCGACCAGTTCCTCGCCACCTACTACAGCCCCACCGCCAACAACGGCGCCCCCGGCTGGATCTACCCGCCGGCCAACGGCTACGTCACGCTGCCGGACGGCACCCCGATCGAGTTCGAGATCACCCTCTACCCGAACCAGAACATCGACCGCTACGGCAGCGAGTACGGCAGCTTCCTCGCGCCCGAGGGCCTGCCCTACGGCACCCGGTCCATCCCGCCGCAGAGCCTGGACAGCAACCCGGCGGCGCCCTGCAACTACCACGACTACAAGGTGCTGAAGCCGTTCAAGGTGCACGCGGGCCCGATCGCCCCGTGGTTCGGCCAGCCCGGCTACGGCCTGCAGTACCAGCTCGACGCGGCCTTGGTGCCGAACGGCCCGGCCCGGCTGAACGTGCTGTGGCTGGTGGACAACGGCTACCTCGCCCGGATCTGATGACGCGTCGGCGGTGACCGGGGAAGGCCCGGTCACCGCCGGCTGCCCCGGCGGGGTGGCGGTGGCCTGCGGAAATTCGCTGGCGCACGGGTGGTACCCCGGGGTAGGAAAGCCGCATGAACACCGTTGAGCCCACCGTTGAGCAGCGCGCCTTCCGACCGACCACCCTGGACCTGGGCGACGCCGTGCTGCGCCCCTGGGGCCCGAGCACGACCGTGCGCGGTGGAGCGGCGGCCGGCATGCTCGCCGCCGCCGCCGACCCGGACATCGCCATGTGGAGTCCGATCCGCGCCACCGACCAGGCCGGGGCCGAGGCGTTCCTGGACCGCCTCGCCGCCGGCTGGGAGAGCGGCAACAGCGCCCCCTTCGCCATCGTGGGTGCCGGGGACGACGAACTGCTCGGCACCGTCGGGCTGCGCTGGGTCGACCGCGCCGACGGCCTGGCCATGATCGGCTACTGGCTGCTCCCCGCCGGCCGCGGGCGCGGCCTCGCCACCCGGGCCACCCGGGCCGTCACCACCTGGGGCATAGCCGAGTCCTGGGTCCGGCGGGTGGAGATCGCCCACGCGGTCGGCAACGAGGCCTCGTGCCGGGTCGCCGAGCGCTGCGGCTACCCCGCCGAGGGCACCCTGCGCGCCTCCCACCGCTTCGGCGACGGCAAGTACCACGCCGAGCACCTGCACGCCCGCCTGGCCGAGGACCCGGAGCCCGCCGACCTGCCCGGCGAGTGACCGACCCGGCGGGCGGCCTGCCCGCCGTGCGACCAGCCCGCCGGGTACCGGGCCCGCCGTTCGAGATCGGGCCCGGCGCAGGTGGTCACCGTGCGTGCCGTAGCCGTGCGGTAAGCGCTACATCGGATCCGCCGACTCTCCGTATCGGGCGGGGGAGGGGGGTCCGGGCCTAACCTGGAAGAGCACGGCCGGTGCACGGCGTGCGGACGGTCGCCGCACGGGTGCGAAGCGGTACGGCATGTGGGACGAACGCGCTTCGGAAGGCCTTCGGAAGCTCCTCGGAGACGCTCCTGAGGGGCTTCGGAACGGGAGAGGTGGGCCATGACGGTCATCTCGGCAGCACTCTTCGGTACCGACTGGCGCCCGGCCCTGCCCGGTTCGGCCGAGTTGCTGCGCGAGTGCGCCGCCCGGGGCTGGACGGTGGTGCTCACCGGGCCAGGGCCGGCCGGCGCCCGCGCGCTGACCGTGACCGCCCCCGGAGCCGATCCGCTGAGCGCGGCCCTCAACCTGGTGGACGGCGCCGCGTCCCATGCGGTCTACGTCGCCGGCAGCGTCCGCGAGGTGCGGGAGGCCCGCCGGATCGGGGTCCCCTGCGTCGCGGTGGCGGCCGACGGCGTCATCGGACCGGAGCTGCTGGCGGCGGGCGCGGCCGAGGTGCACCGCGACACCACCGCCCTGCTGCGCGTGTTGGACGACAGTCTGCTCGCCCGCCCCCGGGCCTTCGGCCCGGCCGCGATGAGCGGTTAGCGCCCGTACCGGGCACATGGCTGCACCGGGCAACCGCCGGGTGCCAGGACGTCACCGGAAGTGTCGGAGGTGGCCGAGATGGACGGACCCGCCTTGAGCGGACGGGAGCGGCGGCTTCTCGAGGAGATCGAGGGTGATCTGCGTCAGGACGCCCGCCTCGACCGGCGGCTGAGCACGATGGGTGCGAAGCGTCCGAGCCGGTTCCGGCGCACGCTGCGCGGCCTGGCCCGCCGGATACCGTCCGGCGTGGTGATGACCGCGCTGGTACTGGCCGCGATCTGCCTCAGCATCGGCGTTCGGACGCCCACCGTGCCGGTCCTGACGGCCATCGCGCTGGTGTGGGCGCTCGGGGTGGCCGTCTCGGTCGGCGTCATTGTCCTGCTGCGCCGCCGCCGTACGGGCGAAGGCGGGCGCGGCCGGTCCGGCGAGAACCGGCCCTGGGACCATCCGGAGGCATGATGACCACCGACCTGTGGGAGTACCGCCCGGGCTCCCACCACGCCGCGGACCTGAGCCTGACCGGCTACGAGGTGGAGGCGACCGACGGCCCGCTCGGCCGGGTGGAACACGACGCCGGCGACCACATCCTGGTCGACACCGGCCCCTGGGTGCCGGGGGCCCGGGTGCTCGTCCCCGTCGGGCTGGTCTCCCGGATCGACCACCTGGAACTGGTCGTCCACCTGGACTGCCCGCGCGCCCGGATCCGCTCCGCCCCGCCGCCCTCGGCGGTCGAACTGGGCGGCCGCGCCGCACTGGACGCGCACTACCGGAAGTGAGCGCCGTGCCCTGGCCCCGGACCACCCTCACCGGCCGGACCATCGCCGTCCTGGTCGCCCCGGAGGGCGCCGAGCAGATCGAACTCACCTCCCCCTGGCAGGCCGTGGCCGAGGCGGGGGGCACACCGCGCCTGCTGTCCACCGCGCCCGGCCGGGTGCTGGCCTTCCACCACCTCACCCCCGGCGACACCTTCGCCGTGGACCAGCCGGTCGGCGAGGCCGACACCGCCGACTACGACGGCCTGGTCCTCCCCGGCGGCGTCGCGAGCCCCGACCACCTGCGCACGGACCCGGCCGCCGTGGCCTTCGTCCGCGCCTTCTGCGCGTCCGGCCGCCCCGTCGCGGTGATCTGCCACGGCCCCTGGACCCTGATCGAGGCCGACGCCGTCCGCGGCCGCACCCTCACCTCCTGGCCGAGCCTGCGCACCGACCTCCGCAACGCCGGCGCCACCTGGGTCGACGAGGAGGTCCACATCTGCCGTGCCGGTCCGGGCGTGCTCGTCTCCAGCCGCAGGCCGGACGACCTGCCCGTCTTCAACGACACCTTCGTCACGGAGTTCGCCCACGCGGCGCAGGCCGCGCACCGGTGAGGCGGGCGCCCGCCTACCCGGTCAGCCGGGAACCTCCACGTCCGAGAGCTTCAGCGTCACCTGGTGGCCGGGCGAGTCGACCTGCGCCTCGAAGACCAGCTCCACGTCCACGCGGACGGCCACCTTCGCCAGCTGCTGGTCCCAGCGGGGGTCGACGACGACCACCTCCAGGTCGGTCAGGCGCGGATCCGTCTTGAACATGAACCCTTCCAGGACGGCCACCGCGTGAACCCGCAGCGATCCCAGGGTGAGGCCGTGCTCGTAGGTCTCCACGGGGTGCCACTCGACCGACCCGAGACTCGGGTCGACGTGCGACAGTGAGGCGTAGGACACGGACGACATCAGCGGCACGTGTTCGTGAACGGCGTCCAGTGTCTGCCCGCCCGCGGTCGACCCGCCCGAGAACCGTCGGCAGGTGCGGGCCACGGCATTGCGCAGTGCACTGTCGAGGGACTCTTCCGGCTCGGGCTCCGGTTCGGCCACGAGGACCCGGAGCAGAATCCTGCAGGAGTGCCGTACGGAGCCTCGGGCCGGAATCACGCCGACGTTCGGGTGGATGTTGAACAACTCGCCGTTGGCGCGGCCCGAGCGGTCGAGCACGAAGGCGATCCGTAGCGGACGCCCGGGGCCCGGGTGCGCGGCCCACTCGGGTCGGCTCGGACTCCGGAGGGTCAGCGTGCGGATCTCGATCGGCACACGGTGACCGGTCGTGGCGAGCTTGCCGTACCAGTCCGCGACGAAGCCATCCGGGCCGGCGTCGGACAAGTTGGGCTCAAGGCGGATCGCGGGAGCGAGGAACGCGTCCAGATCGCGTCCGAGCTGCGCCCTGATCTGCGGCTCGGACAGACTGGACCGCCGTGCGGGGTACCCGTCGATGAAGCTGACGAGTGCCAGCAGGAGCGCGTGGAACTCGTCGTGGGACTCGCCCGGGTGGTAGTCGTCCAGACAGTCGTCCGCCAGGCGACACACCTCGTCGTAGATCGCCCGTACATGCCGTGGGCGGTGCTGGAGCACCTGGGCGTTGCGCATCAGGACGGGCGCGGGCTGCCCGGACTCCCCGGAGTGAACGGCCGTGACCCGCGACGGGGGGTGCGAGAGGAGCTCGGCGACGGCGGCCAGGTCGATCAGCTCCGGTCCGCCCGCCAAACCCGTCGAGGCCAGGCTTTCCAGGAGGGCGGCGAGCGGGAGGGAGCTGCCGCCCGGGTGCTCGTTCGACTGGGCGCCGAGGACGTGCACGCTCGAACCCGGGGCACCGGACCGGATGACCGCCGCGGCTTCGGAGGCCTCGGAGCACGGCTCCAGCAACAGCACGAGCTGTTTCGGCGCTCTGGCGTCGAACATCCTGGCCATACTGCGGAGCGGTAGTCGATCCTCGTGGCGGGAGTCGGATTCGTATCCGGCCAACAGCAGCTGGAGGTCCTCTTCCAGCGGGTCGCCCCGGCTGTGCCCGGCGAAGTACACCAGGACGGTGTCGTCCGCTCGGCTGCACAGGCTTCCCAGCGCGTCGAGTACGACGTTCGGGGTGGGGTCGTACAGGATCTGGCAGCGATCGGCGTCGAGGTTCCAGCTCGCGGGGGACGTGAGGAGGGAGTGCAGGTCGGCCACCGCCCGGTGGACATCGGGAAGCCGGGGCAGGGTCCCGTGGCGGGACACGCCGATGAGCAGCGCCGCGCTGCGCGCCGGGTCGGGGAACGCCGGCTCGGGGAGTGGCACGCCGGCTCCGCCGCCGCCGGCCGCCGCCCGTGGTCCGCGGCCGCCGTCCAGGACGGTCAGCAGCTCCTGCGAGGCCACCGCGAACGGTCGCAGCTCCGCCGGGAGGTCCGCGGTGTCCTCGACCGCGACCGCCGCCAGGGCCCGGCCGGGCCGGGGGCGGCGGGTGGCGATGTAGCGGGTCAGGGCGTCCTGGACGGTCCAGGCGTCGTGGCGGGTGAGCAGCGGGGCGAGTGCGGCGCGGGCGGCGCCGGTGTAGGTGAGCAGGGCGGGGCCGTCCTGCGGCGTCCGGATGTCGAGGAGGCCGCTGGTCATCAGCTCGGCGAGGTCGCTCACGCCGGCCTCCGGTACCGCCTCCTGCCGGATGAGCTGCAGCAGCGGGAGGCTGAGCCGGCTGAACGGGCTGCCCAGGGCGGCCAGCCGCTTGGCGGCGGGCGAGGCGGTGTGCAGGAAGGCCGCCGTGCGCCGGGAGTCGTCGGGCGGGGGCGCCGCGTGGGCGGCGAAGGGCGAGCTGAGGACGCCGGACTCGGGGACGAGGACGGCGTCGTGTCCGGCGGGCGCCCCGCGCATCACACCGGCCGCCCAGCGGCGCAGCGAGTGCGGGGTGAGGGAGACGGTCGGCAGCGCCACCCAGCCCCGATCGTCGCCGAACAGACCGCGCACCATCAGCGGGACGTCGAAGGAGAGCTCCGTGTTGTGGGCGGAGGGCGTGCGGTGGCGGACCCGGACGGCGGGCTGGTCGAGGGCGGTGGTGCCCCAGAGGCGGGCGGGCAGCGGGTTGAGCAGGACCACCGGGGTGGAGGCGCCCCAGCGGCGCAGCAGCTGCCACGGCTCGGGCCGCCGCCACCCGGGTGCGGCGCAGTCGGACAGGACGAGGACCAGGCGCCGGCCGCCGGGCGCGGTGACCCGCCCGCCGGCGACCGGCCGCCCGCGCGGGTCGGTGACGGCGGGCTCGGCTCCGACGGTCAGCCGCAGCGGCCGGATCCGGCGGAACGCCCCGAGGCCGGTGAGCAGGGCGGTGAACTCGGCGACGGTCTCCCGCCAGACCTCCATGGTCGGATGGGTGTCCACCAGGAGGACGACCTCGAACCACGGCTCCGGGGCGGGGCCGAGGACCGGTACGAGCTCGCCGCCGTTGGCGTACTCGCGCAGGGTCGCGTCGAGGTCCAGCGACCGCCGGGCGCCGCGCGGGTGGCGGCGCTTGAACGGGCGCAGGGCGCGGCCGAGTTCCAGGGCGTGCGGCAGCGACCGGCCGGCGGCCACCTCGACCGGGCGGCTGTCGGGCACCGCCCCGGTGGGCAGCGGCAGGTCCTCGAACAGCGGCACACCGCCGCCGGCCTGCGGCGTGCCGTCCGCCGCCTCGGGGACGGGCCGGGGCTCGGCGTCAGCCCTGGGGGCCGGTCCCCGAGGCGGGACGGCGGGCGCGCCGGGCGGGCGGGCGCCCGGCGACGGCTCCGGGCCGTCCCCGGCCGCGACCGGCGCGGCGGCCAGCCACAGTGCGTCCGCCAGCGCGGTCGCGTCGGTGTCCGGGGGAAGGAGGCTGCTGAGGGCCGCGACGAGCGCCGCGACGCCGCCCTGCTCACGCACCGGAGAGGTCCCGCAGCATCAGTTCGAGCAGCCGCTCCCGCTGGGCGCCGGTCGGGGCCTGGTCGTCGGTCACCAGCCGGACGGCGTTCAGCAGCTGGTCCACCGCCAACTGCTCGCCCCGGCCGACCCGTTCGGCGAACGCGGTGATGAGCTCGGCGGCCGGCCCCAGCGCGTCCACCGCGGCCCCCAGGTGGGACTCGACCGCCCGGCGCAGCGTCTCCCGGGTCGGGGTCGGCATGTCGTAGCGGATGCAGCGGCGCAGGAACGGCGCGGGGAAGTCCCGCTCGCCGTTGCTGGTCATCACGATGAAGGGGAAGGTCGTGCACTGGACCTTGCCGTGCCTCACCAGGTGGGTGGCACGCCCCTCCCACTCGCGGACCAGCGCCTCCTGCCGGGGGTGGCGGACCAGTTCGGGGATCTCGAAGCGCCCGCTCTCCAGGACGTCGAGCAGGTCGGCGGGCAGGTCGATGTCACTCTTGTCGATCTCGTCGACGAGCAGCGCCCTGGGGCGCTCCGCGGGCATCAGCGCCGTTCCCAGCGGGCCCAGTTGGAGGAACGGGGCGATGTCGGCGCGGCCGGAGCGCCGGGCGGCGCGGCCGCTGCGGCCGGACCGCGGACCGGAGGGGGGCTGCTGGACCCGCAGGGCGTGGATGTGGCCGAGCGCGTCGTACCGGCAGAGCGCCTCCGGCAGGGTGCTGCGGGAGGTGATGTGCCAGCGCAGGGGCTCGCCGAGCTTCAGCTCCGCCGCGACCTGCTCGATCACGGTGGACTTGCCGGTGCCGGTGTTCCCCGTGATCAGCAGCGGGCGGTGCAGGTACAGGGCGGCGTTGACGGCGTCGGCCAGCCCCTCGGGCGGCAGAAAGGCCCGGTGCGCCCCGCCGCGGGTGAAGCTGCGCCACGGCGGCGGGGGAGCGAGGGTGACGTCGCGTGGCTCCCCGTCGCCGCGGTAGTAGGTGTTCCAGGACATCAGGTGCTCCTCGGGGCGGCGGGCGCGTGCTGGTCGTAGCGGGTGCAGAAGTCGAGCCAGTCGTGGTCGTGCCAGGCGGAGCGCAGGTCGGCCAGGCGGGTGAGGTGGCCGTCCGTCACCGGGTCCCGGTCGCTGCGGCCGTGCCAGCGGCGGCGGTAGGCGTCGCCGAGCCCCTCGGGCAGGCTCTCCCACAGGTGGGTGAGACAGGCCCGTCCCTCCTCGGCGAGGTCCGTGCCGTGGTCGGCGTCCGCGCACGGCCAGAACAGGATCGGGGTGTAGGGCAGGAAGGCGGTGACCAGGTCCTGGAGCTGGGGCGGGCGGCGGCCGATCCCGACCGCCCGCTGGTAGGCCCCGGAGAGCAGCGCCTCGGCCAGCTGCTCCGCCCCGGAGTCGGCGGGGTCCACCCAGTCCACGGGCGCGCACTGGTCGAGCGGCTGCTGTTCCATCTTCTCCAGCAGCGCGCGGGCGTGTTCGTTCATGCCGCGCAGCCGGGCCGGTACGACGAGCCGGCCCGCCCAGCGGAGCGTCACCGTGGCGTTGACACCGAGCCGCAGGATCCCGACCCTGGTCCGCTCCGGGTGCCAGTCCAGCAGGACGGGGGCCGCCGCCACGATGTCGACGTGCTGGACCAGGGAGCCGGGCGGCAGCAGGCGCTCCGCCCAGTCGACGACCTCGGGCAGCGCCTGCTCGACGCCGCTCTGGTCGGGCTGGCACGGGAAGTGGCGGTGGTGCAGGCAGTCCGGGCCGTCCCGCAGGCAGGCGGACAGCGAGTCGGGCCAGTCGACCTGGGCCGCGTGCAGGCTGACCACCAGCCGCAGGGCGCGCTCCCGCCGCTGCCGCCGGTACGTCTCGCGGACGGTGTTGAGGCCGATCGGGTCGCCCGTGTCGCGCGCCCAGCGCTGGACCCGGGCGTCCGACAGGTCGTAGTGGCAGGCCTCCGCCATCGCGACCACGTACCAGGCCAGGGCGAGGTGCGGTGAGCCGTCGGAGGCGCTCGGCGCGCGCAGGGCGGCGTGCTCCAGCAGGTGCTGCAGCAGCGGGCGGCCGGTCAGCGAGCCGGGCGGCCGGACCGGCGGGGTGCCGCCGGCGGCCCACTGGCGGTTGAACTCGGCGGCCAGGCGGCGCAGCAGCGGGGTGGTCAGGGCCGGGCCGGCCAGTTCGACCAGGAGGCCGCCGGTGTCCATTGCGGCGACCACACCGTCGGCCACCTCGCCGGCCCAGCGGGCGGCCGGCGGTGCGGTCGGGCCGCGGCCCTGCGCGGAGAGGCCGAGCAGCGCCTGCCTGGTCCAGCCGCCGGGCGCGGTCGGGCCGCCGAGTGCGGTCGGGCCGTCGGTCGGGTCGGCGGGCCGGGCGCGCAGGGCCCGCGCGAGGTCCTCGGCGCCGATCGAGCCGATGGCGGCCGAGGGCTTCCAGGCGTGGCGCCGGCGGTTCAGCGCCAGCCAGAGCGGACCGTCGGCGTCGGCGTCGCCGTCGTACCCGACGGCGTGGACGTCCTGGTCGGTCAGCTCCGGTGCGATCTTCAGCTTCAGGGCACCGGGGAGGAGGTAGTCGCCCTCGCCCGGCAGCCCCTCGCCTAACAGCGCGGTCAGCGTGCGGCTGAAGTCGAGCCGGAACGCCTCCTGCTGGACGCCGCTGGCCAGCAGGGCCGCCAGGCGCTTCCGCCCGTTCCGGAAGCCGCCGGCCAGGGCGGCGGTGCCGGGCACCCCGGTCGCGGCATGGCAGGTGTCGACCAGCGCGATGACGCCGGCCACGCCGGGGTGGTCGGTGGCCCGGTCGAGCAGGGCGGACACGTCGAGCGACCGGTCGGCCGCGTCGGGGAGGCTGTCGGCGGCCATGTACCAGAGCGGCCCGCCGCTCGCCGGGGTCTGGCCGTGGCCGAGGAGGGCCAGGACGAGCGTCGCGCCGGCCTCCCCGGCCGCGCGGACGGCGGCCAGGACGGCGTCCTCGGCCTCGCGCCAGGTGACCGTGCCCGACCGCAGGTGTGCGGGGTCGGCCACCGGGCTGGGCTCGCAGCCGCCGACACCGGGGTCGGTGAGCACGTCGAACAGCCGGTCGGCCACCGTCTCCAGGCCGTCCAGGTCCGGCATCGCCGCGCACTGGGTTGCTATCAGGAGGAGGTGGCGGGTCGGTGGCTGCCAGGCATCGCTCATGGCCGCGCGGCGGTCAGGGCCGCCAGGGCCGCCATCACCGGCCTCGCGACCTCCTTGCGCCGCAGGTACGTGGCGGCGTTGTGGGACCAGAGCGTGGCCGAGTCCAGCCGGTGCGGAGTCGGCCGGATCCCGGCGGAGTTCGGCGAGACGGCGTCGGCCAGCCTGCGCTTCGGCACCACGACGTCGTCGCCGTCCCGGAAGTCCGCCCAGGCGGTGACGGACTCCGGGGTGGCCGGCGGGCGCGGCCGCAGCAGCGGCCAGACCACGCCGCGGGTGGTGATCGGCGAGCCGACGGTCACGAACAGCTCCACCGGCCCGGGGTGTTCGGCCAGCGACTCCAGGGCGACCACGGTGCCCAGCGAGTGCGCCAGCACGATCGCGGGCCGCTCCGGGTCGAGGCAGTCGAGGACCCGCGCGCGGATCCGCTGGTCGAGGGTGCGCCCGGCGGCGTCCGGCTCGGCCCGCCGCAGGTAGCGGCCCGGCTGGGAGAGGATCCCGAGCAGCTCGACGCGGCTGAGCCGACGGGCGCCCCAGCTCAGCCCGGGGACGGCGGCGACGGCGGCCAGCATCCGGTTCAGGTGCCGTACCGCGTTCATCGCGCCCTGCGCCTGCTCGCCCGGCCGCAGTTGGGCGCGCACCCGGTCGAGTCCCCGGTTGCCGCGGTGCTCGGGCAGGGCCGCCAGTTCGTCCAGGAGCTCGGCCAGCAGGTCGAGCGTGAGCTGCGCCTGCTGCTCGTCCAACTCACCTGCTCCGCCGGCGCCCTGGGCCTGGCCCGTGGTGAAGAGGTCGCCGTAGTAGGCGAAGGAGGAGTCGGCGGACCAGTCCATGGTCAGCGCGGAGATCTCCGAGGCGTATCCGGCCTCCCGGGCCCCGTGCGCCAACGCCTGTTTCCACTCGGAGAGTTCCTGCCGAGGCTCGCGCGGGCCGCCGATGCCGTGCACGAAGACCAGCTGCGGCTTCACCCGGTCGGTCGCCATCGTTCCCATCCCCCGCCCCCGCCGAACGCGCTGTCCCACCCGCCCGCCGCACCGGGGCCGAGGCCGTTCCGGTCGGGGCGAATGCGGGACAGAACAGTACCAACACCGACCCGCGGGAGGTGACCTGATCGATCGAAGGCGAAAGGGAGCCCGAGGTCAGTCCCCGCGGAGGCGGGCGAAGGTCGCCGTCGGCGGGCGGCCGGTGAGGGTGACCTCGGCCCGCAGCGGGGCGGTCAGCGGGCGGAGGGTGCCGTGGTCGGGGTCGCGCACGGGCGGGGCGAGCAGGCCGGCCGCCGCCTCGGAGACCTGGCGGGCCTGCAGCGGCGTCAGCCGGGGGGAGGAGAGCAGGACCCGGCCGTCGTCGAGCTCCAGGACGAGCGCCTGGGGGCGGGCCGAAGTGCCGGTGAGGGCGCGGACGGTGGCGTCGACGGTGTCGCTGCGGCGGTACTTCACCCAGACCCGCCCGGCCCCCCGGGCCCGGTAGGCGGAGCCGGCGGCCTTGCAGACCAGGCCCTCGACGCCGGTGTCGGCCAGCTGCTCCATCCAGGTCAGCGCCTCCGCCCGGTCGGTGGTGGCCAGCACGGGCTGGATCGGCGGGGGGACGTCGGCGAGCGCGGCGAGCAGCAGCCGCCGGCGGTCGGTGAGCGGGAGGCGGCGGACGTCGCGGCCGCCGGGCAGGGCCAGGACGTCGAAGGCGATCAGCCCGAGCGCCACGTCCTCGGAGGTCCGGGCCTGGCGGGTGCGCAGCAGCTCCTCGAAGGCGAACCGCCCGCCGCGCCAGGCGACCAGCTCCGCGTCCAGGACCAGCCCGGCGGGCAGCCGGGCGACGGCGGCGGCGATCGACGGGAACTCGGGCGCGAGATCCCGCCCGGACCGGGACTGGAGGTACGGGGGGTGCTCGCCGCGTGCGAAGGCCAGGCAGCGGAAGCCGTCCAGCTTCAGTTCGTACTGGACGCCCGCCCCGCCCAGCCCGTCCGCCGGGGGGACGGCCGGGACGGCGGCGGGCCGCATCACCTCCACGGGCGGCGCCAGTGGCGCAGCGGCGGGCGGTGCGGTCACGGCGGGTGGTGCGGTCACGGCGCTCGGGGCTGCCGGCAGCGGGCGGGCGCGGGCCGGGTCCAGCAGCGGCGCGAGCAGATCACCCTGCTCCGCCAGCCGGCCCGGCACCTCGGCGATGGTGAACACCAGGTCCTCCGCCGACTCCGCCGCCGCCAGCTCCGCCCAGGACACCGGCGTGGAGACGGTCGGACGCGCCCGGGCCCGGACGGTGTACGGCGCGGCGGTGGTCTTCTTGGCGGCGTTCTGCGACCAGTCCACCAGCACCCGCCCGGTGCGCCGCGCCTTCGCCATGGTGTGCACGACCAGCTCCGGGTGCTCCGCCTCCAGCGCGGCCGCCAGCGCCTTCGCGTAGGCGGAGACCCGCGCACTCGGTGTCGGCTCCAGCGGCGCCAGCAGGTGCAGGCCCTTGGAGCCCGAGGTCTTCACCCAGGCCTCCAGTCCGTCCGCCGCCAGGCGCTCCCGCAGCAGCCCGGCCACCGTGCGGCAGGTGAGCACGGACGCCCCCTCGCCGGGATCGAGGTCCAGCACCAGCCGGTCGGCGCGGCCGGGCGCGGCGGCGTGCCACTGCGGCACGTGCAGTTCGAGGCAGCCCAGATTGGCCGCCCAGAGCAGCGCGGCGCCGTCGTCGAGCACCACCTGGCGGAGCTCGCCGCTGTTGCTCGGCACCTCGACCGTGCGCACCCAGCGCGGTGTCCCGGCGGGCGGGTTCTTGGCGATGAACATCTCGCCCTCGACCCCCTCCGGGCAGCGCAGGAAGGAGACCGGGCGGTCGGCGAGGTGGGGCAGCAGCGCGGTGTGGACGGCGGCGTAGTAGCGCAGCACCTCGCCCTTGAGCGTGCCCGTCTGCGGGAAGTACACCTTGTCGAGGTGCGACAGGGCGAGGGTGCGCCCGTCCACGAGCATCTGCGGCATAGCGGCCTCCCGTGGACCAGTCTGCCCGGGCCGCGGCCGCGGGGCGCGCTCGGCGGGAACCGCCGACCGGGCCCCGGTGCGAGCAGGTCCCGGTGCGAGCAGGGCCCGGACCGTCCGGATCAGCCCGGCCGGGCCGTCCCGCGGGACGGCCCCGGGGCCGTCGGGGGCTTAGGGGCCGCCGGACGGGCCACCAGGGCGTGGGCGTCCGCCACCAGGTCCTCCACCCGCTCCCAGCCGACCGGCCCCGCATCGAGGCGGACCCCGATCCAGCCCCGGTGGCCGACGTACGGCGGGCGGAAGAACAGCTCGGGCTCCCGCGCCGTCAGGAACTCCTGCGCGCCGGCCGCGGCCGGGCACCAGAACGCCAGGCGGTCGTCGTGGTGGTGGTCGGCGAGCATCACGAAGACCCGGGCGCGTGTGCCGGTGCCCGCGAACCAGGTCGGCTCGCCGTGGCTGACCCGCTCGGACACCTCCGGGAGCGCCAGGCAGATCGCCCGCAGCCGTTCCACCGGGTCGGCCGAGGCGGCCGGGCCGGTGGCGCCGGCCGGGTCCGCGCCGTGGGCCGCGCGGGCCACGGCGGCCTCAGCCCGCCGCGGGGCGCGGGGCGCCCCGGTAGGTGCCGAAGTACCAGCGGTTGCCCTCCGGGTCCGCGGCGGCGAAATCCCGCGACCCGTAGTCGGTCACCTGCAGGTCGGAGGTGATCCGTGCCCCGGCGGCGACGGCACGGGCGTGCACCGCGTCCGGGCCCGCCGTCACCACGTAGGCGGTGAAGCCGCCCGGCCGCCCCGGCCACGGCTCGGCGCCCGCCGGATCCTCCCGGTCGGAGCCCAGCATCACGCCCCCGCCCTCGGGCCAGGCCAGCTCGGCATGGGCGACGAACTCGCCCTCGCCGTAGGCGACGACCTCGGTGAAGCCGAAGGCGTCCACCAGGAACCGGATCAGGGCCCGGGCATTACGCGCCCGCAGGCTGGGCCACACCTGCGGAGGCGGCGCGGCGCCGGAGTCCGTGCTGGTGTGCGCGTTGGTGTGCGCGCTGGAATCCGCGCCGCTGTCCGCGGCGGAGCGGGGCGTGGAGTTCGGTGCAGTGGCCATGGGAGCCGGCCTCCTCGAAGCGGGTTCACGCCCGGCCCTACCGCCGGAGCGCGTCACTGCTCCCACTCTGGCGCCGCCGGGCCCGCCCCGCCTTGGACGTTTCGGAACTTCGCTGTCTCCGGCCCCTCCGCGGCCAGCCACGCCGTCGGCGCACACCCCGCCAGGGAGCGGAACTCGCGTGCCAGGTGCGCCTGGTCGAAGTAGCCGCAGCGCACGGCCAGTTCGGCGAGGCGGGGCGGCGGCAGCGGCCCGGCGAGCAGGTGCCGGGCGCGGTCGAAGCGGATCACCCTGGCCGCGGCCTTCGGGGTGAGACCGATCTCGCGCCGGAAGCGCTCCTGGAGGTGGCGGGCGCTCCACCCGGTCTCCCGGGCCAGCTCCGCCACCGACAGCGCCCCGCCGCTGCGCCGCAGTGCCTGCCAGGCCCAGAGCACCTCGGCGGGCACCCGACCGGACGGGCGGGCCGCCCGCAGCAGCGCGCCGTCCAGTGCGGCGAACCGCTCGGGCCAGTCGGCGGCGCTGCGCAGTGCGTGCTGCAGCCGCTCGCCGACCGGTCCGAGGACGTCCCCGGCCGACAGGTCGATCCCGGCCAGCTCGCCGGCGGGTACCCCGAACAGCGCCCGCGCGGCCAGCGGGTGCACGGCGACCTGGACGCCCGACTGCCGGCCGTCGTGGGTGATCAGGGCGGGGGCGGTGTGCAGGCCGCCGAGGAGGGTGTCGTAGCGGTCCGGCGGCTGGGCCGGGTCGGGGTGTCCGGCCACGACGAGGGGCTCGTCGAGCGTGACGATGAAGGTCAGGTACGGCGACGGCAGGCCGCGGTGGACGGCGGGGGCGATCCCGCGCTGGCGGTAGCCGGAGTACCAGGCGACGTAGGGGCGCAGGGCGGTCGTCGGCCGGGCCCGCACAGCCTCGTCGACGACGCCGGCCGGGTCCGCGGTGGTGCTTCCCGGATCCGCAGTCACGCCCCCAGTATCGGCCGGACGCGGGCCCGCTGTCGGCCGGGTGCGGGCCGGTCGCGGACGGGGGACAGGCCGCCGGGCTCGCGGGCGGCCGCCGTGTTGCTTATGGTGATCGCACAGTTACGGCAAGAAGTCGGGGGAGATCTGAGGAGGAGTCCCAGTGACCACTGCCCGAGACATCATGCACACCGGTGCACAGTGCATCCGCGCCGACCAGAGCCTCGCCGAGGCCGCCAGGATGATGGCGGGGATGAACGTCGGCGCCCTGCCGATCTGCGGCGACGACCAGAAGCTCAAGGGCATCATCACGGACCGCGACATCGTGGTCCGATGTATCGCGGAGGGCAGGGACCCGGCGCAGATGAAGGCCATGGAGCTGGCCGGGCACCTGCACTGCGTGCGCGCCGAGGACGGCATGGACGCGGTGCTGAAGAAGATGGAGCAGCACCAGATCCGCCGGATCCCGGTGATCGAGGGCGAGAAGCTGGTCGGCATGATCAGCGAGGCGGACCTGGCGATGGGCCACCGCGACGGTCAGCGGCTCACCGACCAGCAGATCATCGAGTTCATGGACGGCGTCTACATGATGCGGTGACCGACGGCCGGTCCCGGGGCCCTCGTGCGGCACGCTGCCGCGCGAGGGCCCCTGTGCGCCGGCCGCCGGACCGCCCCCGGCCAGTCGGTCGGCCCCGCCGTCTCGTATGCTGAAAACCGGGTTCTTGGCATTCGAGATGGGGGCAGAATTCCGGTCATGGGAAAGACTTACGAAAGAATCGACGGCCGGCTGCGGAAGTTCATCGAGGGTCAGCCCGTCTACTTCGTGGCCACCGCACCTCTGGCGGCCGACGGGCATGTCAACGTCTCGCCCAAGGGGCGGTCCGGCACCTTCACCGTGATCGACGAACTCACCGTCGCCTACCTGGACTTCGGGGGCTCGACCGCCGAGACCATCGCCCATCTGCGGGAGAACGGCCGGATCACCCTGATGTGGTGCGCCTTCGACGGCCCGCCCACCGTGGTCCGGGTGCACGGGCGCGGCGAACCGGTGTTCCGGGACGACCCGCGGTTCGCCGGGCTCCTGGGCCGGTTCGAGCCGGGCGCTGACGGCTCCGCGCTGCGGGCCATCGTCCTGGTGAAGGCCGACCGGGTCAGCGACTCCTGTGGTTTCGCGGTGCCGTTCATGGACTACCGCGCCGACCGCGCCCTGCACGAGGAGTACTTCGACCGCAAGACGGACGAGGAGTTCGGCACCTACTGCGAGGGCAAGGAGCACGTCGCCACCAGCATCGACGGCCTGCCCGCCCTCCCGCTCCCGCTGCCGCCCCGGCCCGCCTGAGGCCCTGAACGCGCGCGCGGGACTGACGCACGTTCAGGGCTCACGCATGCTCAGGACGGCCGTGCGTTCAGGACCGCGGTGCGCTCAGGACGTCCGTGCGCGGTAGAGGTCGCGGAGCAGGGCTATCTCGGCGCCGTGGTGGAGGAGCTCCTGGTTGACCCACCAGACGATGTCGAGGAACGGGTTCTCCGAGTCGCTGCCGTACGGGTAGGTGCTGAGGCCGACGGTGTCGAGCGCCGCGTCGTCGGCCGCCAGCAGAGCCTCGCGCCAGGCCTCGGCGGCGGCGTCGAAGGCCGCGATCGCCGAGGCGGCGTCCCCGTTGGCGGGGTAGTCGTCGCGGGTCAGCTTGCGGTCGCCGACGGTGTACTCCGCACGCAGGGCCAGCTGTTCACCGAGGTGGCTGAGGCGCCAGGCGATGGTGGTGAGCGGCGCCGGCTCCGGGTGCGGCGGAGGAGTGGCATCGCGCCCCCAGTCGCCGGCGCCGACCAGGAGGGTGGCCTGCAGGCCCGGCCCGTCGGCGCGTCGGCGGACCGACCAGCAGCCCGGAACCGGCTCCCACAGGTACTCGTCGTCCGTCATGGCGCTGACCGCGACGTCCATGCCGTTCCCACTGTTCACGACCGGGCCGGTGAGGCGGTCGATGAGCCGCTTGCGGGCGAAGTCGTACTGCTCCAATAGCGGGACCAGGCGTGGCACTGTCGTCATCGAACGCTCCCGGGCGATGGTCGGTCGGGTGGATCTTCGTGTGCACCCTGCCACAGCAGGGAGCCCGGGTGCGAAGGGTTTTCCGCTGCCGACGCGGATCCGCCGCGTGGGGCCGGTTCGCCCAACGGTCAGGAGGCGGCGACGAGTCGGCGCCGGTACCGCACACCCGGCCGCCCGACCAGGGTGATGCTCTCGACCACCGTGAACCCGTTGCGTTCGAGCACCGCCCTGGACGCCGGATTGTCGAGGGTGGTGACCGCGACGAGTGAGCGCAGCGCGTACTCGGCCACCGCGATTCGGCAGGCCTCCCCGACCGCGGCCGTGGCGACCCCGCGGCCCGCGGCGCTTTCGCCGATCCGGTAGCCGAGTTCGGCGGAGCCGGCGCTGACATCCACCAGGTTGACGCGTCCGATCAGCTGTCCCCGGTCGTCGACGACGACGTGGAAGTGGCATGCCCCGGTGTCCTGTTCGGCGAGCAGGTCGCGGTGACGGGAGGCGAAGCCGGTGAAGTAGTCGTCCCCCCGGTCCGGCACGGACCGCGCGAAGTACGCCCGGTTCTCCTGTTCGAAGGCGAGCAGGGCGGGTGCGTGGTCGCTCCGGAGTCGCTCCAGTATCAACATGTCGATCAGCATAGGAAACGACAACGGTGCCTGATCGCCCCGGATATGCCGCGACGCCGCTGCTCCCTGCCCGGGTGTTCGGGTGGGTGCAGCGGCGTTGTCGTGTGGCGTGGGGTGGTGCGGGGTGTTACTTGGTGAGG
>NZ_JBICZP010000015.1:0-2832 GCF_043202015.1 Kitasatospora sp. NPDC048239
GGCAGCGGGTGCGGCTGCGGGCGGTTCGGGCGCGGGTGTGGGTGGCGCGGGCGCGGCTGTGGTGGGTGAGGCGGCCGGCGGCGGACGGTACGTGCAGGTGCGGTAGCGGCGGGGCCCTCCCTCCCCTCCGGGTGGGGGATGTCCTGCGGGCGCGGGTGTGTGGTGGTGTGGCCGATGGCGGCCGAGGCTACGGGGGTCGCCTGACAGGGGCGGCCCTCTCTTTTTCTGTGGTTCCGGTGTGAGGGGTTGTGGGTTCGTGATGCAGGAGAGGTCGGAGCGGACGCGGGGGCGTCTTGTCGAGGCGGGAGCGGCGCAGTTCGACCGCTCGGGGTATGCGGGGGCGACGCTGGGCGGGATCGCCGGAGCCGCCGGAGTGACGAAGGGTGCGCTGTACTTCCACTTCGCCTCCAAGGAGGAGTTGGCGCGGGCGGTGGTGGAGCGTGCGGAGACGGCGGTACGAGGAGGCTGCACCGCGGGCGCGGGGGTGTCGCCGCTACAGGGGCTGATCGACGCCGGGTTCTGGCTCGTCCGGGTGCTGGAGTCGGACGTGGTGGTACGGGCGGGCTTCCGACTGGGCCGGGAGGAGGAGCTGTGGAGCGGCGGCGTCACGGTCGCGGGCTCCGGCGTGGGGGGCCTGCACGGTGTCTGGGCGCAGATGGTCCGGGAGCTGCTGGCTTCGGCGCGTCGGGCCGGCGAACTGCGGGCGCGCTCGGGCGGGGTGGGCGTGGAGTCCCTGGCGGTGGCGGCGGCCTGCGGCCTGGAGGTGGTGCACGGCAGCGGCTGCGGCGGTGATGAGTTGGCCCGCCGGCTGGGGGCCCTGTGGGAGTGGCTGCTCCCGTGTCTGGTCCCGCCGGGCGCGGTGGGCGGCTACCGCACCTCCGCCCCGCAGGGCGCAACCGGGCCCTGAGGCGCCGACGCCGCGAGGAACGACAGCCCGCGCGGCGCCGCCGCGTCAGCCCGCGGGCTGGGGCGTGGCGCCGGCGATGACGGTGGCGACGGCGCGGTGGACGGCCGCGGGCTCCGGCGGGGTGCCGGTCCGGTCGGCGAAGAGCATGTGCGTGGTGCCGATGAGGGTGGGGGCGAGGGCGTCGATGTCGCTGGTGGCCGTGAGGCGGCCCAACTCGCGCTCGGCGGTGAGGTAGGACGCGATCATGGCCGTGGCCTCGGTGAGCAGCGGGACACCGGTGGGCATGGACTCGCGCAGCCGCGCGCGCAGGCTGTCACGGGAGGTGACGAGGCTGACGATCGCCACGGCCACCGACTCGAACAGGTCGGTCAGGGCGGCGGTGAGGTTCTCGGCGACGGTGCCGGTGCCGGCCCGGGCCAGCAGGTCGGCGGCCTGGCCGTGGATGCGGGCGGAGCGCTCCAGGACGAGGTCGGCGAGGAAGGCGTCGAAGTCGGCGAAGTGCCGGTGCAGGACGCCCTTCGCGCAGTCGGCCTCCGTGGTGACCGCGCGGCTGGTCAACGCACTGGGACCACCGCGGAGCAGAACGCGTTCGGCGGCGTCGAACAGCTGCTCGCGAGGGTCGCGGATGGCCACGCCTGTCGGCACGGTGGGACTCCTTCGGTGCTTTCCGGGCCCGGCCTTCGTCGGCGCGCGGGCATCCGCCCAGCCGTAGTGGGCGTGCGACCACTGTACCGCCGGGATCGGGGTGGCCGGTGGTGTACTGTGGCGGCAGCTGTCTGTGACCGTCTGCTATCAGGGGAGGTGGGACCGGTGTTCGGTGTGCTGGAGCGGGTGCTCCCCGTACGCGGTCGGGCCGTTGTGGCGCCGTTGTTCTAGCCGTTGCCCTCGGGTATGGCGATGGGACTGGTCGGTGCCGGGGTGGCGTGTCCCCCGGGGAGGCCCCAGGTTGGTTCTTCCTTTGCCTGAGGGGTTCTTGTGTCGGTTTTCTCTTCCTCGTTGTTGCGTTCCTCGGTGGCGGCCCGGCTGCGGGCCGCGGGGTGCGTGTTCGCGGAGGACGAAGCGCGTGTTCTGTTGGAGGCGGCCGGATCGCCGGCCCAGTTGGCGCTGATGGTGCGCCGTCGGGCCGAGGGCCGACCGCTGGAACACGTGGCGGGATGGGCGGAGTTCTGCGGTCTGCGGATCGGTGTCGACGAGGGTGTGTTCGTCCCCCGGCGGCGCAGCGAGTTCCTGGTGAGCAGTGCGGCGGCCCTGGTGGGTCAGGGCGCGCTGGTGGTGGATCTGTGCTGTGGCAGCGGCGCGTTGGGCGCGGCGGTGGCGGCGGCGGTCGGGTACCCGGTGGAGCTGCACGCGGCGGATGTGGACGCGGCGGCGGTTCGGTGCGCACGGCGCAATCTGGCGGGCGTGGCGGCCGGGGTGTACGAGGGGGACCTCTTCGAGGCGCTGCCGGGTGCGTTGCGCGGGCGGGTGGGGGTGCTGATCGCGAACGTTCCCTATGTGCCGAGCGCCGACATCGAGTTGCTGCCCGCGGAGGCGCGGGTGCACGAGGCGCGTCCGGCGCTGGACGGCGGCGCGGACGGCCTGGAGGTGCTGCGCAGAGTTGCCCGCTCGGCGCCCGAGTGGCTCGCGCCGGGCGGGGCGCTGCTGTTCGAGACCAGTGAGCGCCAGGCGGCGACGGCGTTGGCGGTGGCGGGCGAGGCGGGCCTTTCGCCGGTCCTGGGGTGGTGCGAGGACCTGGACGCGACCGTGGTGACGGCGACCCTGGGGTGACGCGGCTTCGCGCCGCCCGGAGCGGCCGGGGGGGGGGGGGGGGGGGGGCCGGGGGGGGGGGGGGGGGGGGCCGGGGGGTAAAAACTGGTTACCGCCGTGCGGCCGGGGGGGGGGGGGGAACCCGGCGGGGGCGCAGGCATGCGAGGGCTTCGTCGCGG
>NZ_JBICZP010000015.1:2841-197280 GCF_043202015.1 Kitasatospora sp. NPDC048239
GGGGGGGGGGGGGGGGGGGGGGGGGGCCGCGCCGCCGCGGGGGGGGGCGGGGGGGGCGGGGCCCCCCCCCCCCCCCCCCGGCGGGCTTCGGCCGGCGTGCCGTCGCGATCAAGCTGCTTCCGGCCGTCAGGCCGTGGTGTGGTCGGGAAGCAGGCGGGCGCGCAGGAATGCGAGGACTTCGTCGCGGGCCTGCACGGTGGGGTGGCCCTCCTCGTCGACGAGGTGCGCGGTGAGCACGCTGTGGGGGGTCTGGACCAGGTCGCGGAAGAACGGCGGTGGTTCGGGGTTCGCGTGCTCGCCGGGGAGGACGCGGCCGTCGAAGCGGTCGCCGAGCAGTTGTGCGTAGGCGGCGAAGCGTTGGCCGGTACACCACTTGTCGGTGTCGAAGCGCAGGCCGAGTGCGGTGAGTCCGTCGCGCTCGAACCGCTCGCGGATGGCGGCCTCGTCCTCGGGCGACAGCTCCAGGGCGGCCGGATCGTCCAGCGGCAACGAGGGCTGGCCGAGGACCGGGGCGATGACGGCCGGTTCCAGCGTCATGCTCAGCGCGAAGTTGCCGGTGAAGCACATCCCCACCGCGCCGACGCCCGGTCCGCCGCACTCGTCGTGCGCGGTCCTGGCCAGCGCGCGCAGCCACACCGCCACCGGACTCGTGCCACCGCCCGCGAACGCCCTGAACTCCTCGCTGATGCACGCCCGTTTGAGGATCGGCTCGGCGAGCTCGACGGTGGGATACGCCCCGTCGACACCGAAGAGCGAGGGCACGTAGACGGTGAACCCCGCATCGCGCACCCACCCGGCGAAGCGCACGACGTCGGGGCTGATGCCGGGCATTTCGGGCATCACGACCACCGCAGGCCCGTTCCCGGCCACGTGGACGGTCTTCTCGCCCCCGGACAGCGAGATCACGCGTTTCGCAAAGCCGTCCAGCCCGCCGCCGTCGACACCCATGATCTACGCCCCCACTATGCGATCGACCGGTCGTAATTATTGCGGGACACTACACGACCGATCGATCGCATACAATGGGCGCATGGCCCCGGACACCCCCGACTCCGCCGCGGATTCCCCCGCGCCGCGCGCCGACGGCCGCCGCGCCCGCGGCGACCGGACACGGCGTGAAGTCGCCCGGCAGGCCGCCATGTCCGCGACCGTGCACGGGCTGGACGCCATCACCGTCGGCGCGCTCGCCGCCCGGACCGGGCACAGCAAGAGCGGCATCCTCACGGTGTTCGCCAACCGGGAGGCCATCCAGATCGCCGCCGTCGCCGAGGCCCGCGCCCTGTACCTGCGGCACGTCGTCGAGCCGTCGTGGCCCGCCGCCCCGGGGCGGCCCCGGCTCTGCGCCCTGCTCGACAACTGGGGCGCCTACCTGCGGGACGGCGTCTTCCCCGGCGGGTGCTTCATCACCACGGCCTCGGTCGAATACGGCCGCCGCGAAGGCCCCGTCGCCGACGCGGTCCGCGACCTCGTCCGCGAGTGGCTGCACCTGCTGGAGTCCGAACTCGCCGCCGCCGGCAGCCGCTTCCCGGTCGACGACGCCTTCCGCATCGACGCCTACCTGCGCGCTGCCAACACCCGCTACCAACTCTTCGGCGACGATACCGATTTGGACCGCGCCAAACGCCTGTCCCTGGACGTGCTCAGCGCCTGACGCCGACGCTCGAAGGCGACCGACAGCCGACACCCCACAGGCCGACACCCGACACCCGACACCCGGGGCACGGCGGCTACGCCAGGCGCGCCAGGCGCCGCCGCCGCTCGGCTGAGCCCGCCCGGAGCCGCGGCGCGGTCGGGAGTGGACGGAGCGCCGCAGGGTGACCGTCCGCCCCGGCGGCCCGGGGTGCCGGGGCGGGGCGGCGTGCTAGAACCGGCGACGGGCGCGGATCCGCGCCCGCGACACCGTGCGACTCCATGACACCGGCCACCCCCTTGGGAGACCCATGTCCGCCGCACGCACCACCCGTACCGGCCCTGTCCGTACCGGCACCGTCCGCCTGTTGCTCGCCGCCCTCGCAGGCCCTGGTGCTGCTGTCCGGTGCGGCTACCGCGACCACCGCCACGGCGGCCACCCCCGCCTCCGCAAGCTCGCTCACCGGGCTGGACGGCGCCTGGGCCTGTAGCGTCCCGACCGGGTACGTCTACGACCAGGTGACCCAGTCCACCCAGTGCAGCTCGGGCAGTTGGACGGCGCCCCGGTTCCACCTGCGCACCCCGGTCGACGGGCTGACCGCCTGCACCATCCCCTCCGGCTTCACCTACAGCGCCACCACCCAGAACACCGACTGCAGTTACAACCAGGGCTCCCCGTCCACCAGGTACCTCCTGCTCGGCTGAGACCACGCCGCACCGGTGGGGCAGGGCGCCGACCGAGTCGGCGCCCTGCCCCACCCCGACCCCGTCCGGGGTGTCGCGGGTCAGACGACGGGGCCGCCGTAGAACGGGCCGTAGTAACCCGTGTACCTCTCCTGGTAGTCGGGGTCGGCGTGGTGCTTGTCCTTGTCGAACTCCGGGCCGCCCTTGATCTCGCTCTTGGTCCGGTCGACGTAGACCTTCCTGTCGTCCTGGTCGACCCGGACCACGGTGCCGGCCGGGAGCAGGACGTGTTTACCGAAGATCCACGGGCCGGTGTCCACGACCAGGAACCCCGCGCCGGCCGCCTCGGACAGGCCGTCGACCTTCCCGATCGGGCCGTCCGTCGCCTCCACGTGGTAGCCCGCCAGATCGCTGCCGCAGACGTGGCCGGACGTGCTGCGGAAGTCCCAGATCTCGATGCCGCTCATCGCATCTCCCTCGGGTGTCGGCGCCGCCCGGGCGGATCCCGGCGCGGCGCGCTCTCAGTCCCCGCCTGCCCCGGACCAGGCACTCCACACCTTCGGGCGCGAGCCCGGCAGGGGCGGGTCAGCAGACCGTGATGCCGATCAGACAGGTGTCGTCGTCGGTGTCGGAACTGCTGTACCGCAGCAGGTGGTCGAGCCGGCGTTCGAGTTCAGTGAGGCCGTCGGAGTTCCCGGCGGTGGTGAGCAGGTCGTCGAGGGACTCCTCCAGGGAGCGGTCCCGGCGCTCGATCAGGCCGTCGGTGTACAGCATCAGGGTGTCGCCGGCCTTGAGCTGTATCTCGCCCTCCTCGTAGTCGGCCTGGTCGATCGCGCCCAGCAGGATCCCGGCCACGGTGGGCAGTTCGGTGGCCCGGCCGTCGCGCAGCAGGATCGGGGGGAGGTGGCCCGCCCTGGCCCAGCGCAGCGCCCTGGTCCGCGGATCGTAGAGGGCGCAGATGGTCGTAGCCGTCACGTTGTCGGTCAGATGGTGGGTCACGGTGTTGAGCCAGCCGAGGAGTTGGCCCGGTCCGGCGCCGGTGGCGGCCAGTCCGCGCAGGGCGTTGCGCAGGGCGACCATGCCGGTGGCGGCCTCGATGCCGTGCCCGGCCACGTCGCCCACGCACAGGAGCACCTGGCCGGTCGGCAGGGCGAGTGCGTCGTACCAGTCGCCGCCGACCAGGTGGTCCTTCTCGGCGGGCCGGTAGCGCACCGCGACCTGGAGGTCGTGCAGGTCCAGCGGGCCGCGGCTGGGCGGCATGATGGCGTGCTGCAGCTGCAGGGCGAGCCGGTTGCGTTCGGCGGCCTGCTGTTCGGTGTGGGCGAGCTGGTCGCGGGTGGCGGCGAGCGCGACCTCGGTCCAGTGCTGGGCGGAGACGTCCTGGTAGGCGCCGCGGACGGCGGTGATGCGGGCGTCGGCACCGAGGACGGGTTCGGCGACGACCCGGATGTGCCGGGCGATACCGTCGGCCCGCTGGAGGCGGAAGGCCGTGGAGGCGGGCCGCTGGTGGTGCAGCAGGGTGCGCAGGAACCGGCCGATGGTGTGCTCGTCGTCGGGGTGCGCATGCGCCGGCAGGTGTTCGAGCGGAATGGGCTCGGCGTTCGACGGCAGGCCGTGGAGGTCGAACAGGGTGTCGTTCCAGGCGATCTCGCCGGTGTGCAGGTTCTCCTCGAACCCGCCGATGCGCCCGAGGCGTTGGGCGTGCTGGAGCAGGCTGGCGACACGGGCGGCGCCGTCCTCGGTCCGCCAGATGACGACCGCGCTGGTCCCGAACCGGCTGACGCTCACGCTGGCCCGGGTGGTCAGCGGGACGCCGTCGACCAGGGCGGAGAGGTTCATCGCCGGTGAGCGGAACGACTCGCCGGTGGCCAGGACGTACTCGATCTTCTCGAAGAGGCCGCCCGGTTCGGCGGCCAGCGGGTAGGCCTCCAGCAGCCGGGCGCCGACGATGGCGCTGCGCGGTCGGCCGGCGAAGTCCTCGAAGCTCGGGTTGACGTGCCTGATCAGGTAGTCGGTCGCCCGGCCGGCCGGGTCGAGGTCCGGTCGCATCACCAGGCACGGGTCCTGCAGGTCGTGGATCAGCTCCAGGAGGTCGGTCGTCTGCGGGTCGACGTCGCCGTCACCGCTCCCGGTGGCCGGGCGGGACTCCAGAGCGGTGGCGCACAGTTCGGCCAGGGCCTCGAACTGCCGTTGCAGGGACTGCGACCGGGCCGGCATGCGGCCGCTCCAGCAGACCTCCAGGACGCCGGTGATCCGGCCGCCCGCGCCGGCCGGTACCGCCAGCCGTCCGCCGCCGAACTCCCGCTGCCCGATCGAGGGGAGGCCCGCCGCGGTCAGCGACTCGTAGGCGGCCGGGGCCCGTTCGGTCAGCGCGCGGCGGGCCGGGACGGGGACACCGGGCGGGACGTGGCGCCAGCGCAGCGCCTCCTCGTCGGAGAACCCGGCACTTCCCGCCAGGGTCAGGGACTGGTCGGAGTTGGCCGCCCAGATCGCCACCGCCTGCGCCCCGAGCGGCCGTAGCGCATGCTCCAGCACGGACTGGGCCACCGCCTGGACGTCGGAGGCGCCCAGCATCCCCGTCTCGGCGCTGCGCAGCCGGACGCCCACCGACGGCTCGCCCGCGGAGGCCATGAACTCGCGGGCGACGTCGGCGATCCGGTCGTGCGAG
Organism: Kitasatospora sp. NPDC048239; assembly: GCF_043202015.1. Classification (NCBI taxonomy): domain Bacteria; kingdom Bacillati; phylum Actinomycetota; class Actinomycetes; order Kitasatosporales; family Streptomycetaceae; genus Kitasatospora; species Kitasatospora sp. NPDC048239. The sequence goes on from NZ_JBICZP010000015.1 coordinate 7,823, forward strand.
GACTGGTTGACCAGGTCGGCGGCCAACTCCAGTACGGACAGCGTCGACTGGTCGGCCAGCGTGTCGAGTTGGCGGCCGGCCTCGGCGGGGGAGACGCCCAGGCGCTCCACCAGGATCCCCTTGGCGAGCTCGACCAGCGCCCGCCCGTCCGCCTGTGCCTGCGCCCGGGTGAGCTCGCGGCGCAGCCGGTCGACGGTGGACGTCAGCCGGCCCACCGCGCCCCCGCCGGCGGGCGGGGCGGTCCGCTCGGTGCCGTGGTCGGCCGAACCGCGCGGCGCCACGACCGAGGGGAGGGCCTGGGCCGGGCCGGGCGCGCTGGTGCGGCCGGGCCGGACCTGCGGGCGCGGCTGTCCCTCTGCGTCCCGAGGCTGGTGGGAGTCGTGCATCGGTGTCTCCTCGGTTGGCGTGGTCGTCGGTCCGGGGGCGCGGTGCGGCCGGCGGCTGTGGCGGTCACCACGGCTGTGGCCGGATCGCGACCGGGCCTAAGGCCGCAGCCACCGTTCGAGCCGGGCGATCAGGTCGACCGCGTCGACCGGCTTGGTGACGTAGTCGGTGGCTCCCGAGGCGAGGCTCTTCTCCCGGTCGCCGATCATGGCCTTGGCGGTGACCGCGATGATCGGCAGGTTCGCGTGCTCGGGCATCGCACGGATGGCGGCGGTGGCGGCGTAGCCGTCCATTTCCGGCATCATCACGTCCATCAGGATCAGGTCGATGTGGCGGTGCCCGGTGAGGACCTCGATCGCCGCGCGGCCGTTCTCGGCCTGCAGCACCCGCATGCCGTTCAGTTCCAGGATCCCGGTGAGCGCGTAGAGGTTGCGGTCGTCGTCGTCGACGACCAGCACCGTCAGCCCGGCGAGCGCGTTGTCGACGTCCAGGGGGAGCGCGGTGGCCGGGTCCTCGGTGCGCACCAGCGGCAGCACGTCACCGGGCTGGTCGGCGCTGAGGTGCAGGGTGATGCGCTCACGCAACTCGTCCAGGCTGGAGAGCAGTTCGAGTGGCTGCAGGGCGGCCCGCTGCTGGAGGAGGCGTTCCTGTTCGGCGCCCAGCCGGCGGTTGTTGTGCGCCAGGACCGGCACGCCGTGCAGGGCGGCGTCCCGGGCCATCTCCTCCAGGAAGGCCAGCGCCGCGCCGCCCGGCAGGTCGAGTTCGAGCACCACGCAGTGGCACGGCGTCGCGGCCAGCGTCGTTGCCGCCTCCTGGGCGCCGACCGTGGTGATGACCTCCACCGGCGCCCGCCGGTCCCCGGGGTCCGAGGGGCCCGCGAGGTCGGCCACGGCACTCTCCGCGACCAGAGACAGCAGGCCGCGCGGTCGTTCCTCGACGACGAGCAGCCGCTTGGGCTGGGCCGCCGCGGGCGCCGCGGCGGGCGCCGCCGCCTCGTCGCGTCCGCCCGCGGTGGCCGCCTCGGCCGTCCCGGCCTCCAGTGCCGCCGGCGGGGTCTGGGTGTTCAGCTCGAGGAACTCGGCCCGGGTGGCGGGCAGGTACAGCGTGAAGGTGCTGCCCTGGCCCGGCACGCTGGTGGCGGTGATCGCACCCCCGAGGAGGAAGGCGATCTCCCGGCTGATCGACAGGCCCAGCCCGGTGCCGCCGTACTTGCGGCTGGTCGTCCCGTCCGCCTGCTGGAACGCCCCGAAGACGCTCTCCAGATGCTCGGGCTCGATCCCGATGCCGGTGTCCACGACGTGGAAGGCGATCACCGGACCGTCCTCGCGGCGCGCGACCTCCGGCACCTGCGCGTCGTGCGCCACCTCGATCCGCAGCTCCACGCCGCCGCGTTCGGTGAACTTGACCGCGTTGGACAGCAGGTTGCGCAGCACCTGCCGCAACCGGTAGTCGTCGGTCAGCAGTTCCAGCGGCAGCGCCGACGCGGTCTCCACGGTGAACCGCAGGCTCTTCTGGCTCGTCAGCGGCCGGAAGGTGGCCTCGACGTAGTCGAGGAGCTTGCGCAGCGGGATCCGCTCCGGGGTGATGTCCATCTTCCCCGCCTCGACCTTGGAGAGGTCGAGGATGTCGTTGATCAGCTGGAGCAGGTCGGAGCCCGCGGAGTGGATGATGCCCGCGTACTCGACCTGCTTGGCCGTGAGGTTCCTGGTCGGGTTCTGGGCCAGCAGCTGGGCGAGGATGAGCAGGCTGTTGAGCGGGGTGCGCAGCTCGTGGCTCATGTTGGCCAGGAACTCCGACTTGTAGCTGGAGGCCAGCGACAGCTGGTGCGCGCGGTCCTCCAGCTCCTGGCGGGCCTGCTCGATCTCCAGGTTCTTGGTCTCGATGTCCCGGTTCTGCGCCGCGAGCAGCGCCGCCTTGTCCTCCAACTGCGCGTTGGAGGACTGCAGTTCCTCCTGGCGCGCCTGCAACTCCTCTGAGCGGACCCGGAGTTCGGAGGTCAGCCGCTGGGACTCGCCGAGCAGCTCGTCGGTGCGGGCGTTGGCTACGATCGTGTTGACGTTGACGCCGATGGCCTCCATCAGCTGTTCGAGGAAGGCGAGATGGATGGTGGAGAAGGACCGGACGGTGGCCAGCTCGATGACGCCGAGGATCTGCTCCTCGACCACGATGGGCAGCACCACCAGGGAGACGGGCTCGGTGCGGCCCAGGCCGGAGGAGACGCTGAGGTAGCCGGGCGGCAGGTCGTCGACGGCGATCGTGCGCCGGCTGCGCGCGGCCTGGCCGACGAAGGACTCGCCGAGCCTGAACCGGGTGGGTGTGGAGCCCGCGGGGAAGGCGTAGGAGCCGATCAGGTTGAGGAAGACCGTGCCGGCGCTCTCCTCGGCGAGGTAGAAGGCACCGCACTGGGCCGAGACCAGCGGGGTCAGCTCGTCCATGATCAGCTCGGCGACCACCGTGAGGTCGCGCCGGCCCTGCATCAGACCGGAGATCCGGGCGAGGTTGGACTTGAGCCAGTCCTGTTCCTCGTTGGCCCGGATGGTCTCGCGCAGCGACTCCACCATGAAGTTGATGTTGTCCTTGAGGTCGGCGACCTCACCGGAGGCGTCCACGGTGATCGAGCGCGTCAGGTCGCCCTCGGCGACCGCACCGGTGACCTCCGCGATCGCGCGGACCTGGCGGGTGAGGTTGCCGGCCAGCTCGTTGACGTTCTCGGTGAGTCGCTTCCAGGTGCCGGAGACGCCCTCGACCTCGGCCTGGCCGCCGAGCCGGCCCTCGCTGCCGACCTCGCGGGCCACCCGGGTGACCTCCGCGGCGAACGCGGACAGCTGGTCGACCATGGTGTTGATGGTGGTCTTGAGCTCCAGGATCTCGCCGCGCGCGTCCACGTCGATCTTGCGGGTGAGGTCGCCCCGGGCGACGGCGGTGGTCACCTGCGCGATGTTGCGGACCTGGCTGGTCAGGTTGTGGGCCATGAAGTTGACGTTGTCGGTGAGGTCCTTCCAGGTGCCGGCCACGTTCGGCACCCGGGCCTGCCCGCCGAGCGTGCCCTCGGTGCCCACCTCGCGGGCGACCCTGGTCACCTCGTCCGCGAAGGCGGAGAGCGTGTCGACCATCGTGTTGATGACGCCGGCCAGCGCGGCGACCTCGCCCCCGGCCTCCACGTTGATCTTCTGCGACAGGTCGCCCTTGGCGACGGCGGTGGCCACCTGGGCGATCGAGCGGACCTGGCCGGTGAGGTTGGAGGCCATCACGTTGACGTTGTCGGTGAGGTCCTTCCAGGTGCCGGAGGCGCCGCGGACGGTCGCCTGGCCGCCGAGGTTGCCCTCGGTGCCGACCTCGCGGGCGACCCTGGTCACCTCGTCGGCGAAGGCGCTCAGCTGGTCGACCATGGTGTTGATGGTGGTCTTGAGCTCCAGGATCTCGCCGCGCGCGTCCACCCGGATCTTCTGCGAGAGGTCGCCCCGGGCGACCGCGGTGGTCACGTCGGCGATGGAGCGGACCTGGGCGGTGAGGTTGTCGGCCATCACGTTGACCGACTCGGTCAGGTCGCGCCACGTCCCGGAGACGTCGCGCACGTCCGCCTGCCCGCCCAGGCGCCCCTCGGTGCCGACCTCGCGGGCGACCCTGGTCACCTCGCCGGCGAAGGACGAGAGCTGGTCGACCATCGTGTTGATGGTCTCCTTGAGCTCCATGATCTCGCCGCGGGCGGTCACGTTGACCTTCTGCGAGAGGTCTCCCTCGGCGACGGCGGTGGCCACCTGGGCGATCGAGCGGACCTGCGCGGTGAGGTTGCCCGCCATGAAGTTGACCGAGTCGGTGAGGTCGCGCCACGTGCCCGAGACGCCCTTGACGTCCGCCTGGCCGCCCAGGATGCCCTCGGTGCCGACCTCGCGGGCCATCCTGGTCACCTCGTCGGCGAACGCGGACAGCTGGTCGACCATGGTGTTGACGGTGTTCTTGAGCTCCAGGATCTCGCCGCGGGCGTCGACGGTGATCTTCTGGGAGAGGTCGCCCTTGGCGACGGCGGTGGTGACCTGGGCGATGTTGCGCACCTGGTCGGTGAGGTTGCCCGCCATGAAGTTGACCGAGTCGGTCAGGTCGCGCCACGTCCCGGCGACCCCCGGCACCTGGGCCTGCCCGCCGAGCCGGCCCTCGCTGCCGACCTCGCGGGCGACCCTGGTCACCTCGTCGGCGAACGCGGACAGCTGGTCGACCATGGTGTTGACGGTGTTCTTGAGCTCCAGGATCTCGCCGCGCGCGGCGACGTCGATCTTCTGGGAGAGGTCGCCCTTGGCGACGGCGGTGGCGACCTGGGCGATGTCCCGGACCTGGCTGGTGAGGTTGCCCGCCATCGCGTTGACGGAGTCGGTCAGGTCCTTCCACGTCCCCGACACGGCGGGGACCTCCGCCTGCCCGCCGAGCCGCCCGTCGGTGCCGACCTCCCGGGCGACCCTGGTCACCTCGGAGGTGAACAGGGAGAGCTGGTCGACCATGCCGTTGAACACGGTGGCGATCTCGCCCAGCAGGCCGTCCGCGTCGTCGGGCAGCCGGGTGCCGAAGTCGCCGTCGCGCACGGCGGTCAGTCCGGCCAGCAGCCGCCGCAGGTCCGGTTCGCCGACCTGCGCGCTGCCACCGCTCGGGGGGTGCTGCGTCTGCGCCTTCGTCGTGCGAGCCATCGGGACGTGGCCTTTCTCGTAGAGCGCCAGGCCGTAGGCCCGCCACAGTCAACGCCCGATCCGGCTTCGCACGCGGCCGAGGGCCGTGCCGAAGCCGTGCCAGGCACGCGTCCGTACCGTCCCGGACGCTACCGCACCCGTTCGGTCGGGGGCGAACCCCTCCAAACCGGTGCAGGACCGGCTCGCGACCCCTGCGGCACCAGGTCCGGGCCGGTGCCGGGGCCGACCCGGAAGGCGGCGCGGCACCGGTCGAAAGTGACCGGGCCCACCTCGGCGCCCGCCTACCGGACCCGCAGCCGCTGGTACCGCGGGGCGGAAACGGGCGGGCACGTGCGGACACGTGCGGACACGTGCGGAGACGGCACTCGACGGGCCGCCGTCGAGCGCCGCTCTGCGGTCCGGGCGGGTCAGGCCTCGGCCTGGAGCTCGGCCCGCAGACCGGTCAGGATGCGGGTGAGCAGCCGGGACACGTGCATCTGCGAGATGCCCAGCCGGCGGCCGATCTCGCCCTGGGTCAACTCGGCCCCGAAGCGCAGCGACAGGATGGTGCGGTCCCGCTCGGGCAGGGCGGCGAGGACCGGTTTGAGGGTCTCCAGGCAGAGCACGGTCTCGAAGGCGCCCTCCTCCCGCGCGATCCGGTCGGCCAGCGCGCTGCCGCCGTCCGTCTGGTGGCCGGGCGCCGGGGCGTCGAGCGAGGAGGCGCTCTGCGCCTGGGAGGCGATCAGGCCCTCGCGCACCTCGTCCTCGGTCAGTGCAAGGTGCTCCGCCAGCTCGCCCGGGGTGGGAGCGCGGTCGAGCAGCTGCTCCATCGCGTCACTGGTCTTGGCCAGCACCAGGCGCAGCTCCTGCAGCCGGCGGGGGACGTGCACCATCCAGCCGGTGTCCCGGAAGAACCGCTTGATCTCCCCGCTGATGGTCGGCAGCGCGAACGTGGAGAACTCGACCTCGAACGACGGGTCGAAGCGGTCGATGGCCTTGATGAGGCCGATCGTGCCGACCTGGAGCATGTCCTCGACCGGCTCCTTGCGGTGGGTGAACCGGCTCGCCGCGAACTTCACCAGCGCCATGTTCAGCTCGATCAGGGTGCCGCGCACGTACGAGTACTCGGCCGTGCCCTCCTCGGCCGCGCGCAGGCGGGCGAACAGCACCTTGGAGAGCCGGCGGGCATCCGCCGGGCACACGGCGGAGGGCTGGTCCGCCTCGATCCCCAGGCCCGCCGCCATCCGGACGAGGTCGGCCGGGCAGGTCAGCTCGGCACTGGCCATCTGGTCGCTGGTTGCGGGGTCGCCGGTCGCGGCAGGTCCGGCCGAGCCGTGGGCCGAAGGGGCGTTGACGCGGTCACGGGTCGAAATGCGGGACGCGACGCTCGGCATGCTCTCTCCTCTGCTGGTGGTCACCCGCTCTGGGCAGCGCGACTCGCCTGCCCGGTCTGGACCGGATCAGACCGGCCTTTACGGGAGAAACCCCCACTCCTCACCAGTCCTCCACAGTCGGGTGCGACTGCTCGACCGCGTCCGCCACCCGGCGTACCGTGCGCACGGTGCCGCCGTATGGTCATACGTGCAGCCGGCCGATCCGACCTGAGGAGAGCGATGCCCGAGAGCGTCCCCGAACCGAACACGCCCCCTCCGCACCCCGGCGAAGGGGCGATCGCCGTCCGACTGAGGGCCGACCTGCGGACCGAGGGCACCGCCGTCGTGGTGTCCCCGATCGGCGAGCTGGACTACGACAGCACCGCGCTCCTGCGCGAGCGGCTGCACGAGGCGATCGGGCGTCCGCAGGAGCGGGTGGTCATCGACTGCCACGACCTCTCGTTCTGCGACTCCACCGGCCTCAACCTGCTGCTCAACACCCGCGCCGAAGCGGACCAGGCACACGTCACCCTCATCCTCGCCGGGCTGCAGCCCGCGGTCGCCAGGGTCTTCGAGGTCACCGGGGCGGAAACCGTGTTCGACATCCGCGCGGACCTCGGCTCCGCCCTCGCCTGACGGCGCCGCGGCCACCCGGCGGCGATCCGCGCAGCGGTCGTCGCCTTTCACGGGCCGGCGCGACTCGGCGGGTGTTCACCGGTGTCTCCTGCGAACCGGTGGGCACAAGGAAGCAACGGCCGGCCACACCACCCGGCCTCGGTCGGTCGTAAGAGGTCGTAAGAGTGAGGGCAGATGAACGCCAGTGAGTTCCGGGCCACGAGCCGGTCGGTCCTGTCCGGGATGCCAGCCACGGGCCAGACCCGCAGGCTGACCCTGAGCGGCGCGCCGGGAGCGGTCGGTCGCTGCCGGGACCACACCCGGTCGGCGCTGGAGGACTGGGGCTGGTTGCCCACCGCCGACCCGGACCAGCAGGCGCGGGCCGACGACGTGCTGCTCCTCGTCTCGGAACTCGCCACCAACGCCTGCCAGCACGCCGGCGGACCGGACCAGCTGGTGCTGGCCGCGACCGCGCACACCCTGCGCATCGAGGTGCTGGACGGCTCCGACGAGCCGCCCCTCCCGCGGGTGCCGCACTCGCCCGTGCGCACGGGCGGCCACGGACTGCACACCGTCGCCCTGCTCGCCAGCCGGTGGGGGCACGAGCCGCGCGTCGGCGCCCCCGGCAAGGCCGTCTGGGTCGAGATCGACCTCCCGCAGGGCTGACTCCCACGGGGCTGACTCCCACGGGGCCGGCTCCCGCAGGGCTGACTCCCGCAGGACTGACTCCCACGGGGCTGGCTCCCGCGGGACTGGCTCCCGCAGGGCCGGCGGCGGCCGGGACGGGCCGCCGCGCCCGCCCGGAGCCGGCGTAGCCGGATTGGGCGGCTACGCCGTGCCGAGCACGGTGGGCAGCCAGCGGTCCAGCGCGTCCCCGCACCGCTCCGCCCCCTGCGGCAGGCACGCGTACGTGCTGCGGAGGAACCGCCGCAGGTCACCGGTGCGCGCGCGGAGCACGGCGGCACCGTCCACCCCGCACAGCAGCATCAGCACGTGGACGCCGTCCGTCTCGGGCGCGAACACCACATCGCCCTCACCCGCCGGCGCGGCCAGGCCCTCGGCGAGCAGCGCGCGGGCGAAGAGCCACCGCTGGCACGCGCCGACGGTGAGCTGGAAGTCGATCCTGACGGCGATCGGGTCCCGGGTGTCGTAGACCCAGGAGGACTGCACGGCGACGCCGTCCCCCTCGGCCGTGATCAGCTCGACCTGGACCTGTGCGGTCACCACCCTGCTGCTCCCGTCCATCGGGTGCACCTCCCCCTTGTGCTGCTGCTGCCGACTGTCCTGTGGCAGCGCATCTGCCCGGGCGGGAATCCCTGAAACCGAGGCGGATGGGACCGGCGAAAGCGGGCAGGCGGCCGAGTGGCCCGGCGCCACGAGGCGTCCCGCGGCCGGTCGACACCCCGGTCGACACCGTAGTACCGACCGTCCCGATCCCCGTCCACCCGAGGTGAGAACTCCGTGACCGACATCTCGCGCCTGCCCGGCGCCCACGACGACCACTGGAACTGGCAGCTCGCGGCGGAGTGCCGCGACGTCGACGCGAGCCTGTTCTTCCACCCGTTCGGTGAACGCGGCCAGGCCCACGACGACCGGGAGGAGGAGGCGAAGAAGGTCTGCCAGGGCTGCCGGGTCCGCCGCGAGTGCCTCCGGTACGCGCTGGAGGTGCGGGAGCCCTACGGCGTGTGGGGCGGGCTGACCGAGTCCGAGCGCGCGGTACTCCTCCGGCCGGCCCGCACCTCGCGGGCCGCCTGACCGCCGAGCCTCCAGGCCGGCTGCCCGACGAGGTGCCTGATTGGGTGCCCGAGGAGGGGGCAGACGCGTCGGTGGCACGGAACGTCCGGCCTGTCATGCGGAAGGAGACCGTTGTGAGCAAGGTGAAGGAGTCCATCGATGTGGACGTCCCCCTGCACAGCGCCTACAACCAGTGGACGCAGTTCGAGGACTTCCCGCGCTTCATGCAGGGCGTGGAGGAGGTCCGCCAGACGGACGACCGGCACTGCCACTGGACGACGAAGGTCGCCGGTGCGCGACGCGAGTTCGACACCGAGATCGTCGACCAGCTGCCCGACGAGCGGATCTCCTGGCGCACGGTGGGCGGCGACGTCCAGCAGCTGGGAGTCGTGACCTTCCAGCGCCTCGACGACGCCCACACCCGGGTGAGCCTGGCCATGGATTTCGAGCCGCACGGCATGGCCGAGAAGGCCGGTGCGATGTTCGGCGTCCTGGACCGGCAGGTCAAGGGCGACCTGAAGCGGTTCAAGGGCTTCATCGAGGAGCAGGGCCGGGAGAGCGGCGGCTGGCGCGGCCGGCTGGCCCCGGACGGCACCTCGGCGGGCACCGGTGACGCGTCCCTCCGTGAGCGGCCCCAGGCCCGGATGACCGGGGAGGGTGCGCCGCCGATGCCCGAGGACCCGGACGACATGCGGCACGGCTGACCACCGCCGGGTGCCGGGGCGCCGCCGCCTGCGAGGACGGCGCCCGGGCGGCCCGGTCCGTGGGCGCCCGCCGACGAGCGCACCGACGAAGGAGGTTCCTGATGCCCCGTGGATCGAGTCCCAAACGCGAGCGGCAGTACGAGCACATCAAGGAGAGCGCGGAGGACCGCGGTGAGAGCCCCGAACGCGCCAAGGAGATCGCGGCCCGGACGGTGAACAAGGAGCGGGCCAGGCACGGCGAGTCCAGGACCGCCAGCCGCTCCTCCACCCACGACATGTCCTCCGGCCGCCGCGGCGGCCTGCACTCCCACTCCGGCTCCCGCGGGCCGACCTTCGACCAGCTGTACAACGAGGCCAGGCAGCGCAACATCAGGGGCCGCTCGAAGATGAACAAGAGCCAACTCGCCGACGCGCTCGGGCACTGACGGCCGTGCCGGGCGGTGGGGGAGCCGGGCGGCGGGTGAAACCGGACGCGTCCGCACACGGCAGAGGGTAGGGACGAGTCATGACCCTGTCACACCCCGCCGACCGCACCGACGGCGCGCGCGGCCGGTTCGAGCGGCTCGCCGAGGCCGCGTCCAACCTCACCAGCTCGCCGGCCTTCTCGTTGTTCTGCGTCCTGCTGGTGGCCGCCTTCATCGCGGTCCACGCGGTCGGCCTGTCAGCGGAGTGGCAGATCCTCGTCGGCGACGCCATGACCGCGATCACGCTGCTCCTGCTGGCACTCCTCAAGAACGCCGAGCGCCGCGCCGAGCACGCCGTCCAGCGCAAGCTCGACGCGATCGCGGCAGCCCTCCTCGAAGAGCACCAGAGCCACCAGGGCGGCGCCCACGAGGAACTCCGCAAGGCGATCCGCATGGAGGAGCGCCTCTGAGGCCCCCGGCTACGGCCGGCAGGATGCCTGCGGCGGTGGTGCTCAGGCGGTGGTACTCAGGCGGTGAGGGAGGCCACCTCGGAGGCGAAGAGCTGCTCCGGGTCGAGGTCCATACCCGTGAAGTGGCCTGCCAGTTCGAGTGAGAGCACGCCGTGCAGGCGGCTCCAGAAGGCCAGTGCGCGGCGCAGGTCGGCCGGGTGGGCGCCCGGGTGCCCGGCGGCCCAGGGGCGGTGGTCCGCCAGGTGGGCGTCGAGGTCGGCGGCGGGACCGGTCGGCTCCGGGCCGGGGTCGGCGGCGACGCAGGCGTCGAGCAGCGTCGACATGATCTCCGAGGCGGTCGCGGCGGTGTCCTCGGGGGCGTGGTAGCCCGGCACCGGGGTCCCGTAGACGAGGAAGTAGCGGTGCGGGTCGGCCAGCGCCCAGCGGCGCAGGGCGTGCGCGAGTTCCCCGAGGTCCGCCGGGTGGGTGCCCTGTGCGGAGCCGGTGGCCAGCAGGGTGTCGGCGAGGCTGCGGTAGGCGTCCCGGACGAGTTCGGTGATCAGCTCGTCGCGGTTGGCGAAGTACCGGTAGAGCGCGGGCCCGCTCAGGCCCATCTGCTTGGCGATCGCGTTCAGTGAGAGTGCGGAGGCGCCCACGCCGGCGATCTGCTCCCAGGCCCGCTCCTTGACCTCCGCGCGGACCTGCTGCCGGTACCGCTCCCGTGGGGTCGGCGCCCTGTCGGCCATGTCTGCCACCTCTTCCGGCTCTGGTGCCCGTTCTCGGATCCGTCGGCCTCCGCCGTTGGGGCGAGCGCAGAGTTAGACGCTATCACTCTCGGCAGGGCTGCTCACGATCGATGGATCTGCTCGCTTGACAGAGGGCTTAGTGATGTTCATTCTAGTTACAGCTTCTAACGGAAGCGAGTACATCAAACACTGAAGGGGTCGTCATGGTCGCCACCGAGTACACCGAGGTCGTTCTGCCGGGCAAGGTCGAGCCGGAGGGGCTGCAGGTCCGCACGGGACTGCCGCTGCCGGTGCCCGCCGCCGGACAGGTCCTGGTCGGCGTGGAGGCCACCGGTGTCTCCTTCGCCGAGCAGCAGATGCGCCGCGGCCGCTACTACGACCAGCCGCCCTTTCCCTTCGTCCCCGGCTACGACCTGGTCGGGACGGTGCTGACGGTCGGCCCCGGTGTCGGCCCCGAGCTGGTCGGCCGGCGCGTCGCCGCCCTCACCAAGACCGGCGGCTGGGCCAGCCATGTCGCGCTGGACGCCGCGGACCTGGTCGAGGTGCCGGAGGGTGTCGGCGCGGCGGAGGCGGAGACGGCGGTGGTCAACGGCCTGACGGCCTGGCAGATGCTGCACCGCAAGGCCCGGGTGCGATCCGGGCAGACCGTCCTGGTCCACGGCGCCAACGGCGGCGTCGGGTCGGTCCTGGTCCAGCTGGCGCTCGCCGCCGGCGCCCGCGTCATCGGCACGGCCTCGGCCCGCCACCACGACGCGCTGCGCGCCCTCGGTGTGACCCCCGTGGACTACCGCGGCGACGACGTCCCCGCCCGGGTGCGGGAGCTCGCCCCGAACGGTGTGGACGCCGTCTTCGACCACGTCGGCGGCCGCAGCATCATCGACTCCTGGGGTCTGCTCGCCCGCGGCGGGACCCTCGTCTCCTACGGCAGCGCGGCGACCCGCGACGACCAGGGCTCCAAGCAGTGGCCGGTGCTCAAGCTGCTCGGCCGGGTCTGGCTGTGGAACGGACTGCCCAACGGCCGCCACGCGTACTTCTTCAACGTCTGGGCCGGCCGCGCCCTCTCCCGGGACCGCTTCCGCTCCCGCCTGCGCGGCGACCTCGCCCAGGTGTTCACGGCCCTGCGCGAGGGCGGGATCAGCGCCCACATAGCCGTCGAACTCCCGCTGGAGCGCGCCGCCGAGGCCATGCGCCTCGCGGAGTCCGGAACGGTCGCGGGCAAGATCGTCCTCGTCCCGTAGCCCGGGCCGCTCGCTCCCCTGACGCCCGGGCAGGCCTGCGGGCGGCCAGGAGCCCTGGGCCCCCACCGCGTTCGCGGACCCGGGGGCCGTTCAGCCCAGGAACGCGCGCAGGAGTGCGGCGGTCGCCTCCAGGTGCTCCTCGGTGGCCCGGCGGGCGGCCGCGGCGTCACCGGCCAGGATCGCCCTGGTCATCGCCCCGTGCTGCTCGGAGGCGTGGTCGATGTTGCGGCCGAGCATGGGGATGGCGTTGAGCAGGTCGTTGAGCCGGATCCGGGCCTCGGTGATGCCGGCGGCGAGCGAGGGCGAGCCGGTGAGTTCGCCGATCGCCAGGTGGAAGCGGGAGTCGCACTGCCGGTACTCCTCGGCGCTGGCGCCGTCCGCGTCGGCCAGCCGCTGCAGCAGGTAGGCGCGCTGGTCCGCGGTCAGTTCGCGCCGGGCGGCCAGTTCGGCGGCGCCCGTCTCCAGCACCAGGCGCAGGGTCAGCGCGTCCTCCAGCTCCGCGCCGAGGTCCTCCGCGGCGCGGCGCAGCTCTCCGACGTCCGGTGCGGGCAGCCGGTAGGTGACGAAGGTGCCGCCGTAGCGGCCGCGGCGGGCCTCGACCCAGCCGGCCTGCTGGAGCGAGCGGAGGGCCTCGCGCAGGGTCTCCCGGCTGATGTTCAACCGGGTGGCGAGGTCGCGTTCGGCGGGGAGCCGGTCGCCGTGGCCGACCACGCCCAGCTTGATGGCCTGCAGGATCCGCTCGACGGTCTCCTCGAAGGCGTTGCCGGTGCGTACGGGTCGGAAGACGCTGTCGAGCTGCCGGTCCACCTGTGCCTCCACGGGGTGATCGTACCCGGGGATGCCCGGGGGCCGGTCGGGGGAGTGCTCTTGACGGCGGGGCGGCCGCGGGTGAACGATGCTGCCCACGGGTTCAATGGTCTGCTTTCAGGCCATTGGCCCGCAAGGAGGGTGCACCACGACGACGTGGGCGCACGTGCCGGTCCCGCCTCATTCCCCAGGGGTGCGTATGACGTCCGAAGAGCAGGCCGGCTCCAGCCCGGCCGAGCAGACTGCCAGAGCAGTGTTTCCTCCCGATTCCACGACCGTGTCCGCCAAGATCCCCGTCGCCGAGATCCCCGCCACCAAGGCTCCCGCCGCGTCCGAGGACGAGCGGCGGCTGCGCGAACTCGGCTACACCCAGGAGTTGGCCCGGTCGATGTCGGGCTTCTCGAACTTCGCGGTGTCCTTCTCCATCGTCTCCGTCCTCTCCGGCTGCCTCACCCTCTACGGGATGGGCATGAACACCGGCGGCCCGGCGATGATCACCTGGGGCTGGCCGCTGGTCGGCCTGATGACCCTCTGCGTCGGCCTCGCGATGGCGGAGATCTGCTCCAGCTACCCGACCGCGGGCGGCCTCTACTACTGGGCAGCCCGACTGGCCCGCAGCAAGGGGGCCGCCGCCTCCTGGTTCACCGGCTGGTTCAACTTCCTGGGCCAGGTGGCCGTCACCGCCGGCGTCGACTACGGCGCGGCCTTCTTCACCAACGCCTTCCTCGACCTCCAGTTCGGCTTCTCCGCCACCCCCGGCCACACCGTGGCGGTCTTCGCGGTGATCCTGCTGGCGCACGGGCTGCTCAACACCCGGGGCGTCAGGCTGGTCGCCCTGTTCAACAGCGTGAGCGTCTGGTGGCACCTGGTCGGCGTCGCGGTGATCGTGGGCGCGCTGGCCCTGCTGCCCGACCACCACGCCTCCGCCTCCTTCGTGTTCACCGAATTCGTCAACAACACAGGCTTCGGGAACGGCTTCTACGTCGGCATGCTCGGCCTGCTCCTGGCCCAGTACACCCTCACCGGATACGACGCCTCCGCCCACATGACCGAGGAGACCCACGACGCGGCCCGCTCCGGTCCGCGCGGCATCGTCAACGCCATCGTCGTCTCGCTGGTGGCCGGCTGGATCCTGCTGCTCGGCATCACCTTCGCCATCCAGGACTACGACGGGGCGCTCACCAGCTCCACCGGCGTACCGCCCGCGCAGATCTTCATCGACGCGATCGGCCCGACCGGGGCCAAACTGCTGCTGCTGATCGTGATCGGCGCCCAGTTCTTCTGCGGCATGGCCTCGGTCACCGCCAACTCCCGCATGATCTACGCCTTCTCCCGGGACGGCGCACTGCCGGGCTCCCGGATCTGGCACCGGATCAACCCCCGCACCCAGACCCCCACCAGCGCCGTCTGGCTGGCCGCCGGCGGCGCCCTGCTGCTCGGGCTGCCGGCCCTGTGGAACACCACCGCCTACACCGCCGTCACCTCCATCTCGGTGATCGGCCTCTACCTCTCCTACGTGATCCCGGTCTTCCTGCGGCTGCGCCAGGGCGAGGAGTTCGCGCGCGGCCCCTGGCACCTCGGCCGCTGGAGCCGGCCCGTCGGAGCCGTCGCCGTCGGCTGGACCGCCGTGATCACCGTGCTGTTCATGCTGCCCACCGTCAGCCCCGTCACCGCCGTGAGCTTCAACTACACCCCCGTGGCCGTCGCCGTGGTGCTCGGCTTCGCCGGCCTGTGGTGGCTGTTCTCCGCCCGGCACTGGTTCACCGGCCCCCGGATCCACGGCGTCCCCGCAGCCGGCGGCCAGGAACCGCCGGAGCGCGACGCCGCCACCGCCGACGAAATGGAGACCCGATGACCGCCCCCCGGCTCACCCTCGAACGCCTGGAGCGGCAGGTCGCCGACGGCACCGTCGACACCGTCGTCCTGGCCATGACCGACATGCAGGGCCGGCTCCAGGGCAAGCGGATCGCCGCCGAGTTCTTCCTCAGCGACGTCGTCCCCAACGCGGCCGAGGGCTGCGGCTACCTGCTCGCCGTCGACATCGACATGAACACCGTGGACGGCTACCGGATCTCCTCCTGGGACAGCGGATACGGGGACTTCGTCCTCACCCCCGACCTGGACACCCTGCGGGCCGTGCCCTGGCACCCCGCCACCGTCATGGTCCAGTGCGACGTCCACCACCACGACGGCACGCCGGTCGGCGTCTCGCCGCGGCAGATCCTGCGCCGCCAGCTCGACCGGCTGGCCGCCCACGGCTGGCACGCGTTCGTCGGCACCGAACTGGAGTTCATCGTCTTCCGGGACAGCTATGAGCAGGCCTGGGACAAGGCGTACCACGGGCTCACCCCGGTCAACCAGTACAACGTCGACTACTCCATCCTCGGCACCTCGCGGATCGAACCCCTGCTGCGCCGGCTGCGCAACAGCATGGCGGGCGCCGGGCTCACCGTGGAGTCCGCCAAGGGGGAGTGCAACCCGGGCCAGCACGAGATCGCCTTCAAGTACGGGAAGGCGCTCACCACCTGCGACGACCACGCCGTCTACAAGACCGGCGCCAAGGAGATCGCCGCGCAGGAGGGGGTCAGCCTCACCTTCATGGCCAAGTACAACGAGCGCGAGGGCAACTCCTGTCACATCCACCTCAGCCTTCGCGACGACCAGGGCCACCCGGTGATGCCCGGCGACGGGCCGCACGGCTTCTCCCCGGTCATGGAGCACTTCCTGGCCGGCCAACTCGCCTGCCTGGCCGACTTCTCGCTGCTGCTCGCACCGACCGTCAACTCCTACAAGAGGTACGCGCCGGGCAGCTTCGCCCCGACCGCCGTCGCCTGGGGCCGCGACAACCGCACCTGCGCCCTGCGGGTGGTCGGCCACGGCGCCTCGCTGCGGTTCGAGAACCGGGTGCCCGGCGGCGACGTCAACCCGTACCTCGCGGTCGCCGCGCTGATCGCGGCCGGCCTGCACGGGATCGAGCACCGGCTGCCGCTGGAGGCCGAGTCCACCGGCAACGCCTACGCCTCCGACGCACCCCGGGTACCGGCCACGCTGCGCGACGCGGTCGAGGCGTTCGAGCGCAGCAAGGTCGCCGCCGAGGCCTTCGGCGCGGACGTCGTCCAGCACTACGCCCACGCCGGCCGGACCGAACTGGCCGCCTACGAGAGGTCGGTGACCGACTGGGAGCGGCGCCGCGGATTCGAGCGGCTGTGACCGTGCGCCCGCTGATCGGCATCACCACCTACCTGGAGGAGGCCGCCTGGAGCGTCTGGCGACAGCCCGCCGCCGTCCTCCCCGGCAGCTACCTCGACGCCGTCTGCCGGGCCGGGGGCACCCCCGTCCTGCTCCCGCCCCAGGACGGCGGCGTCGTACGGCTGATCGGCGCCCTCGACGGGCTGCTCCTCGCGGGCGGTGCCGACATCGACCCCGCCCGCTACGGAGCCGAACCCCACCCGCGCACCGGATCGCCCCAACCGCACCGGGACCGCTGGGAGTCGGACCTGCTGGCGGCCGCACTCGACCGCGACCTGCCGGTCCTCGGCATCTGCCGCGGACTGCAACTGCTCAACGTCGCCCTCGGCGGCGACCTGCGCCAGCACCTGCCCGACCAGAGCCACCAGGACCCGCCCGCCACCTACGTCAGACGAGGGGTGGTGATCCGGCCCGACAGCCGGCTCGGCGAGATCCTCGGCCCGGTGGCGCAGGTCTCCTGCTACCACCACCAGGCGGTCGGCCGCCTCGGCACCGGCCTGCGGGCCACCGCCTGGAGCGCCGACGAGAACGTCGAGGCGCTCGAACTGCCCGGCCGGGCCTTCACGGTGGCCGTCCAGTGGCACCCCGAGACCGACCCGGAGGACTCTCGGCTGTTCGAGGCGTTCACCGCGGCCAGCTGCAAGGAGGCAGCCAGATGACCGAACCCGACCTCCACCCGGTGATCAACCCGGCCACCGAGGAGGTGATCACCACCGTCGAACTGGCCACGCTCGCCGAGACCGACGCGGCCATCGCGCGGGCCGCGACCGCCTTCGAGACCTGGCGCAAGGTCGCCCCCGCCGACCGGGCCAGGCTGCTGCGGGCGTTCGCCGCCGCCGTCGACGCCGACCGGGAGCACCTGGCCGCCCTGGAGGTGGCCAACGCCGGGCACACGGTGGGCAACGCCCGCTGGGAGGCCGGCAACGCCCGGGACGTGATCGAGTACTACGCGGCCGCCCCCGAGCGGCACCTCGGCCGGCAGATCCCGGTGGCCGGCGGCGTGGACCTCACTTTCCAGGAGCCCCTGGGCGTGGTCGGCGTCATCGTGCCGTGGAACTTCCCGATGCCGATCGCCGCCTGGGCCCTGGCGCCGGCCCTCGCGGCCGGCAACACCGTCATCGTCAAACCGGCCGAGCTCACCCCGCTCACCGCACTGCGCCTGGGCGAACTCGCCCTGCGCGCGGGCCTGCCGCCGGGCGTCCTGCAGATCCTGCCCGGGCGCGGCCCGGTGGTCGGACAGCGCTTCGTCACCCACCCCGCCGTCCGCAAGGTGGTGTTCACCGGATCCGGCGCCGTCGGCCGGTCCGTGATGGCGGGCTGCGCGGCCCAGGTCAAGCCGGTCACCCTCGAACTCGGCGGCAAGAGCGCCAACATCGTCTTCGCCGACGCCGACCTGGCCCGGGCCGCCGCCACCGCCCCGTACGCGGTCTTCGACAACGCCGGGCAGGACTGCTGCGCCCGCTCGCGGATCCTGGTCGAGGACTCCGTGTACGAGGAGTTCATGGCGCTGCTGGAGACCGCCGTGCAGGGGGTGCGGGTCGGCGACCCGGCCGACGCGAAGACCGAGATGGGACCGCTGATCTCGGCGGCCCACCGGGCCAGGGTGGCGTCCTACGTCCCCGACGACTCGGCGGTGGCGTTCCGCGGCTCGGCCCCCGACGGTCCGGGCTTCTGGTACCCGCCGACGGTGCTGGCGCCCGTCCGGCACGACGACCGGGCCTTCACCGAGGAGATCTTCGGCCCGGTGGTCGCGGTGGTCCCGTTCCGCGGCGAGCAGGACGCGGTACGGATCGCCAACTCCACCGAGTACGGCCTGTCCGGATCGATCTGGACCACGGACCTCGGCCGGGCCCTGCGGGTCTCCCGCGCCGTGGAGGCGGGCAACCTCTCCGTCAACTCGCACTCCTCGGTGCGCTATTCGACCCCGTTCGGCGGGTTCAAGCAGTCCGGACTGGGCCGCGAACTCGGCCCGGACGCCCTCGACGCCTTCACCCAGACCAAGAACGTCTTCATCTCCACGGAGGAATGATGAGCATGACCGAGCGACTCGACGGCCGGGTGGCCGTCATCACCGGCGCGGGCAGCGGGATCGGCCTGGCCACGGCCCGGCGCTTCGCCGCCGAGGGCGCCAAGGTGGTGTGCGTGGACCTGGACGAGACGACCGGCGGCAAGGCGGCGGACGAGGTCGGCGGCCTGTTCCTGCAGGCCGACGTCACCGACGAGGCGGCCGTGCGGGCCGTGTACCAGCAGACCGTCGACCACTACGGCCGGCTGGACATCGCCTTCAACAACGCCGGCATCTCGCCGCCCGACGACGACTCCATCCTGACCACCGGGCTCGACGCCTGGCGGCGGGTCCAGGACGTCAACCTGACCAGCGTCTACCTGTGCTGCAAGTACGCCATCGAGCACATGCGGCGGCAGGGCAAGGGCTCGATCATCAACACCGCCTCCTTCGTCGCGGTGATGGGTGCGGCGACGTCGCAGATCTCCTACAGCGCCTCCAAGGGCGGGGTGCTGGCGATGTCCCGGG
Organism: Kitasatospora sp. NPDC048239; assembly: GCF_043202015.1. NCBI lineage: Bacteria > Bacillati > Actinomycetota > Actinomycetes > Kitasatosporales > Streptomycetaceae > Kitasatospora > Kitasatospora sp. NPDC048239. Next base: position 26,714 of record NZ_JBICZP010000015.1, read on the forward strand.
AGCTGGGCGTGCAGTTCGCCCGGGAGGGCATCCGGGTCAACGCGCTCTGCCCGGGGCCGGTGAACACCCCGCTGCTGCAGGAGCTGTTCGCCAAGGACCCGGAGCGGGCCGCCCGCCGACTGGTGCACATCCCGCTGGGCCGGTTCGCCGAGCCGCAGGAGATCGCGGCCGCCGTCGCCTTCCTGGCCAGCGACGACTCCTCGTTCATGACCGCCAACACCTTCCTGGTGGACGGCGGCATCTCCGGGGCGTACGTCACCCCGGAGTGACGCGGCCGCGGGGGGGGGCGGGGGGGCCCCGCCCCCCCCCCCCGCCCCGCCCCCCGCCCCCCCGGGCCCGCCCGGGGGGCCCCGCCGGGCGGCCCCCCGGCGGCCGGGGGGCCCACCCCCCCCCACCCCCCCCCCCCCCGGGGGGGGGGGGGGGGGGGCCGGGGGGGGGGCCCCCCCCGGGGGGGGGGGGGGGGGGGGGGGGGGGGGGGGGCCCCCCCCCCCCCCCCGCCTGCCCGGACACCGGCCCGCCGGTACCTGCCTGTCGGCACCTGCCTGTCGGACCCCTGTCTGCCGGATGCCCGCCCCGCCTGCCGGAAACCCGCCTCGGACCGGGACGGGAGGGCGACCCGCGTCGCGCCCGGGTGCGCTGCTGCGTACGGGACGGATCCAGGGGGCGTCCGGCGTGGGTGCGGGAGGTGGCGGGGGCGAGCCCGGATAGTGGGCTGGTCCGTCCGGCAGCGGCGCCGGGCGCGGGATGAGGGAGCCGACAGATGGCCCGATCGCCTGGGGCGCCGAACGGCGGCTACTCGCCGGACAGATGGACGGCGATGGCCGGCATGTGTGTCGCCGCCGGCATGGTCTGGTTGTCGTTCGCGGACTTCGGCGTCGCCGTTCCGACGATCGCGGACGAGTTGTCGGTGTCGCTGCCGGCGCTGCAGTGGGCCAACAACGCCTTCAGCCTCTCCACGGGTGCGCTGGTACTGGCGGCCGGGAGGCTGGGCGACGTGTTCGGCCGCCGTCGGATGCTGGAGATCGGCCTGGTGGTGATGGGCCTGGTCTCGATTCCGGCGGCGTTCACACCGGGGGTGGAGGGCATGATCGCGGGGCGGGCGCTGATGGGCGTCGGCGCGGCGCTGATCCTGCCGGCCACGCTCGCACTGATCCCGCCGATGTTCCCCGTCGAGGAGCAACCGCGCGCGTTCGGCGCCTGGATGGCGGTGGCCTGGGTGGGCCAGGCCGCCGGGCCTGCGGTCGGCGGACTGCTGACCGGGCTGCTCGGCTGGCGGTCGATCTTCTGGATCAACGCTCCGGTGGCGCTGGTGGGCCTCTGGCTGGTCCGCCGGGCCGCCGTGGAGTCCACCGACCCGAACGCCACCCGGCACATCGACCTGGCGGGCCTGGTGATCAGTGCCGCCGCCGCGTTCTGCCTGCTCTACGGATGCACGGCCGGACAGGAGGACGGCTTCACCGACCCGGTGATCATCGGGCTGCTGGTTGGCTCCGTCGTCCTGGCGGGGCTGTTCGTCCTGGTGGAGCGGCGCGTCGCGGACCCCCTGCTCGACCTCAGGCTGTTCTCCTCCCGCCCGTTCAGCGGGGCGCTGGTGGCCAACTCCGTGATGAACATCGTCTTCGCCGGGGTCAGCTTCCTGCTGACGCTGTACCTGCAGGAGGTCCGGGGCTACGGCCCGGTGGCCGCAGGGCTGTTGCTGCTGCCCTCGACGGCGACCATCCTGCTGCTCAACCCGATCGGCGGGCGGGTGGCGGCCCGGCGCGGAGCCCGGCTGCCGGTGGTCCTCGGCCTCTATCTGCTGGGCGCCGGCACCCTGGTGGCGGCGGTGCTCGGCACGTCGTACCACTACGCGGTACTGGCCGTCGGGCTGTTGATCCTCGGAGCGGGCCTCGGCCTGATGTCGATCCCGCTCTCCGACACCGCGGTGGCCGGGCCGCCGGAGGAACTGGCCGGGGCGGCCTCGGGGATGTTCAAGGTCACCAGCATGCTGGGCGGCGCCTTCGGGGTCGCCGTGACGGTGGCCGTCCAGCAGGCCGTGGAGACCAACCAGGCGGTCAGTCGGGCACGCGCGGCCGGGCTCTCCGAGGCCGACGCCGAGCAACTGGGCAATGCCGTCACCGACTCCAAACTCGCCGACCAGATCCTCGCCTCGGTCGACCAGACCACCGCCGACGCGATCACCGCGGCCTACCAGGAGGTGCAGGCCGTCGGCACCGGCCGCGCGGTCGGCCTGGCCGGCCTCGTCGCGGTCGCCGCGGCGGTCGGCCTGCCCCTGCTGTGGCGGCAGGCGCGGCGCACCCGGGCGTAGCCGAGGTCAGGGGCGGCTGACTTCGGGCGGGGGTGGCTGTCCTCGGGCGTAGCCGAGGTCAGGGGCGGCCCGCGGCAGCCGGGCTCAGGCGAGTTCCTTGTGCATCACGATGCAGGGGCGGCCGCGTTGGACGTCGGGACGGCGGTCGATCTCCTGCCAGCCTAGGGAGCTCCAGAAGGCCAGCGAGGACGGCCGGTTCTCCAGGACGGCCAGGCGGATGCCGTCCCTGCCCTCGGCGCGCAGGCGTTCCTCGACCAGGTCGACCAGCCGCCGGCCGACGCCCTTGCGGTGCAGCCTGCCGTGCACCAGCAGCAGCCCGATCCAGGGCCGGCCGTCGCGCGGGTGCCGGTGGAGCAGGGAGAGGAGCCCCAGCAGGGCGCCCCGGGCGTCGCGGGCGAGCAGGACCTCGCAGGACTCGGTACCGACCTCCTCGCGGAGGTCCGCCTCGACCTGGTCGGCCTGGACGAGCTCGGGATCGTACTCGCCCGAGTCCAGGCAGTAGCCCGGGTTGCTCGCGTAGAGGTCGACGATCTCGGCGATCTCGTGCGGTGCGAACGTGAGCGGGGACAGCGTCGGGGTGACCATGTCGGCAGGGCCTTCCGTGGCAGGGGTGTCCTGGATCAGGGGGCGGCGGGGGACTCGGCCCGGGTGCGCCGGGCGTAGGCGCGCGCGGCCCGGGCGCGGTCGCCGCAGCGGACCGAGCACCAGTGGCGGCGGCCGTGGCGCAGCAGGTACCGGTTGCAGGGCGCGGATCCGCAGGCGGTGAGGCGTTCGGCGTCCGGACCGGTGAGCAGGTCGGCGGCGTCGGAGGCGAGGACCGCGAGGGCGTGCTCGACGATCTGGGTGTTGGGGTGGGACGCGACGCGGAACGGGCCGTGGGTGTGGTCCCAGTGCAGCAGGGAGGCCGCGGGGGCGCGGGTGAGCGCGTCGTTGACGGCCGCGAGCGCCCCGGGCAGGGCCGGGAGGCCGCCGACCCGGGAGGCAAGCAGCGATCTGACCTCCTCGCGCAGCGACCGCAGCTGTGCGGTGCACATCTCCTGCAGGTCCACCTCGGCCGGGGCGAGGTCGTGCTCGATCAGCCACCGGTTGGCGGCGGCGGGGGTGCCCAGGAGGTCGGTGAACTGGCCGCCGGGCAGGGCCATGGCGCTGTTGGCGAAGTCGAGCGCAGGGTGCTGCTCCGCGCCGGGGGCGGGTGGCACGGCGGGCTCGGCGGGCTCGGTCTCCTTCATGGCTCTCATCTTAGTTCTCATGTTAAGGGTTGCCCCCAGCCGTGAGAAGCGGCTACCGTCTCTCACGGATGAACCGATCTCTATCCGTGAGGTGTTTCTTTCATGGCTCTTTCCACGGCCGACTCCAGCACGCCCGGTGAGCAGATTCCCGTCCGCGTCTTCGGCGGTCCGACGGCCCTCTTCGAGTACGGCGGCCTGCGGTTCCTGACCGACCCCACCTTCGACGCCCCCGGTGAATACCGGGTGCCGGCCCGCCCGATCCTGGCCAAGACCGCGCCGCCCTCGGGCAGCCCCGCGGACCTCGGCCGCGTCGACGCGGTCCTGCTCTCGCACGACGAGCACCCCGACAACCTCGACCGGTCCGGCCGGGCACTCCTCGCCGACGTGCCCCTCACCCTCACCACCCCCACCGGGGCGCAGCGCCTGGGGGGCGGGGCCAGGGGGCTGGCCGACTGGGAGGCGATCAAGCTGGACCGCCCCGGGGGCGGCACCGTCACCGTGACGGGCGTGCCCGCCCTGCACGGCCCCGGTGCGCGCGAAGCGGTCGAGCCGCTGACCGGCCAGGTCGTCGGCTTCGTCCTGACCGGGGACGGCCTGCCGACGGTCTACGTCAGTGGTGACAACGCCTCGCTCGACCTGGTCCGGCAGATCGCCGAGCGCTTCGGCCCGGTGGACACCGCCCTCCTCTTCGCCGGGGCGCCTCGGTTCCCCATCCTCTTCGACGGCGCGCTGATCGTGCTCGACAGCACCCAGGCCGCCGAGGCCGCCGCCATCCTCGGCGCCCGCCGGGTGGTTCCCGTCCACTACGACAGCTGGGCGCACTTCACCGAGGGCCGTGACGAGCTGGTGGCGGCGTTCACCGCCGCCGGGTTGGCCGACCGGCTGGACTTCGGCGACCAGGGCTGACGGAGCTGCCAGGTACTGGTCGGGTGTGGGCCGGGTGCCGGCCGGGTGTGGGTCTGCGCCCGGCCGACCCGGTCGGCCCCGTCGGCCCCGGCAGGTGCGTCCGAGTCGCCGTCGTCCGCGCGTGCCGGCACGCGGTCGGCGTCCGGTCGTCCAGGATGTCCTCATGTTCCATCGGATCGAAGTCCCTCACCCTGTCGATGCCGCGGCCGTGAGCAGAATGCAGCTGAGGGCGTGGATCCAGACCTACCCCAACGCGGCGGCGGGGATCGACGAGGCGTGGATCCGTGAGCACCGCGGCCCCACCGTCACCGCGGAGGGCATCGGCCAGTGGCGGGTGTTCATCGAGGAGGCCGGGCGGCAGCTGGATCAGCTCTACTGCCGGGTCGTCCGCTGCGACGACCGGATCGTCGGGGTCCTCTGCGGCCGCCGGGACGAGATGGTCACCCTCGGGCCGATGTACCTGCTGGACGAAGCCCAGGGCCAGGGCATCGGGCAGCGGCTGATGGACGGGTTCCTCGCCTGGGCGCAGGACACGCCGGTACGCCTCTGGGTCACCGAGTACAACGCGAGGGCGGTCCGCTTCTACCGGCACCACGGCTTCGAGCTCACCGGGGAGCGGGAGCTCTGGCGAGGCAGGTTGCCCAATGTGCGGATGGTCCGGGACGGCGTGTCGAACCATCGGATGATCTGACCGGATCCTCCTCTCGTCGGGCGTGCCTCGGGCTTTGACGCCGGGTCCCGTGAGCTTGGCGGGGTGCTTGGCGGTGCCTGTGCGTGTGCTGGTGCGGATGGAGGAGGGGCGCGTGGTGCGGGCGCGTGGCGCGGTCGGAGGGTGACGGGCCGCTGCTAAGAAGTGGCTCATGATGCGACGTGAACGCGGTTTTTCCCCCGCAGCGGTGGCCGTGGCGGGGACGACGGTCGGCGCGGTGGCGGTGCTGGTGCTGACGCAGGGTTCGACCTCCGCGAACGCGGCACTCGGCCCCGGGGAGCTGGCGAAGGCGACGCTGGTCCAGCTCACCAACCAGTCCGTGCCCGCGATCGGCATGGCCGGCTACACCGGTACCTACGGCAGGGCGGTGAGCACCACCGTCCCGGACGCCGACCCCGGGGACTTCTCCGATCCCGACGGCATGCTGCAGCGGATCACGATCAGCACGATGACGACCCGCACCGCCACCGACCCGGCCAAGTACTACGCGCAGGCCCAGCTGACCGCGCTGGAGGTGCTGTTGAACGAGAAGGGGCTGATCAGGCTGGCCCCGACGTCCGCGGGGTCGGTGGCCTCGCTCGACTCCTACGCGGAGTGCGTGCCGCCGCCGGTCGGCCCGTACGCCCTGGCGTACAACCGAACCGACAGCAGCCAGATCACCGTCCTCGGCAACAACGTCGGCCTGGGCACCACGGTCCTCCAGGTCACCGGGGCGGACTTCGGGGTGACGAACGTCGGGCCGAGCACGCTGACCGTGGTGGTGACACCGCACCAGGACCCTGCCGCGCAGGCCCGTCAGGCCACGGCCGAGGCCTGGTTGGACATCCATGTGTCCGGGGCCCTCAACGACGCCTCAGGACAGCCGCTCTACCAGGGCGACATCACCGCGCTGCGGTTGGGCGAGGTGGAGGTCGCCTGCCAGGCGCCTTCGCCGTCTCCGTCTCCGTCGCCTTCGCCGTCCCCGAGTCCCTCGCCCAGTCCGTCGCCGTCGCCTTCGCCCTCGTCGTCACCTTCCCCGTCGTCGTCGTCGCCGTCGCCTTCACCGACGTCGTCCTCGCCGACCCCGCCGACCCCGCCGACCACGAGCCCCTCGCCGAGCCGGACCAGCCCCGCGCCGGTGCCGTCCCCGAGCCCGTCGGGTGAGCTTCCCCCGACGGGCTCGCCCGGCGGATGGCGATGGCCGGCAGGTGCCGCCGGTGCTCTGCTGATCGCCGCCGGATGGGCCTGCATCTCCCTCACCCGCCGCTCGGGCCGACACTCATGACGGCTTCCTCGCAGTGGAGTTGACGGCTTCGGTCAGCTGCCTGCCGGCCGTTTGACCCTTAGGACTCGAAGCTGACCTCAGGGTGGTCCGCGGTCGGACCGTCGAGGATCGGCTGGTCGATGCCCTTCAGGTGCAGGTCGAAGAAGGCCGCGACATAGGACCGGGTGAGCTCCACCCCCCGCTTGGCGGAGACCGTGGTGCCGGGAGGGCTGGGGATGCCGAGCTTCTCGGCCAGCACCGGGACGTCGGTGAAGGAACTGTGGTTGGCGCCGGCGACGGTCAGCCACCGCTTCCAGCCGTCCAGGTGGGGCCAGCTCTCCGTCCAGCTGGGGTCCTCCTCGCCGTCCAGTGGGTGGCCGATCATCATGAACGGCTTGCCGTCGAGTCCGGTGGCGGGGACCTTGATGTCCATGGTGCCGTCGAGGTTCACCCCGGCCAGGATCCGGTCGTCGGTGAGGAGGGCCGGTACGGCCGCCGCGCCGCCGAGCGAGTGCCCGGCCATGCCGATCCGGTCGTCGTCGATCATGCGCGAGTAGCGCCAGGCCGGGTGGGGGTGGGCGGTCAGCTGGTCGATGACGAAGGACACGTCCTTCGCCCGGCTTGCGGGTACGGCCTCAGGACCTCCCTCCGGCATCCGGCCGCAGATCGCGCAGGTGAGCGTCCTACCGTCGGGGAAGGTGGTGCCGGTGTTCTCGTAGGTGTGGTCGACGAGCGCGACGACGTATCCACGGCTGGCCAGATCCTCGGCGAGACTGGTCAGTTCGGTGCGCGGCATGGTGAAGCCCGGGGACAGCACCACGAGCGGGAAGCGCCCGTGCGCGGGGCGCGCGGCGGACTTCGCCCAGGTCCGGGTGTCCGCGACCGCTGCGGTGGGGATCGTGTTGCCCGGAATCTTTCCGTCCAGCATGAGGCGGGCCGCCTCGGGAGTCATGTACGGGGCCGGCCCGCCCGTCCCTGCCTTTGCGGGGTAGTACATCGAGAGCATCAGCTGGCGCGGGCCCGCCGACGGCACCCATGGGTCGGGCCGGTCCTGGTCGACGAGGTGCAGGATCTCCCGGCCGACCGCGAACGGGCCCGTCGGGCGCGGTAGTTCGGCATGGATGCCTGCCGGCACGGGGGTCGCGGCGGCGGCCGCGGGCGTGGGCGTGGGCGCGGCCAGGGCTGGTGCGGCGGCGGCCACGGACAGGGGCAGGGCGAGCAGCAGGGTTGCCGCTGCGACTGTGCGACGGATTCCGGTCATGTCGAGGACCGTACGTGCAGAGGGCGGGAGTTGACGTCGCCTCAGGAACGTAAGGGTTCTGCCGGAGAGGGAGGCGGCAGCACGTCAGGGACGCCACGGGGTCATCCCCTAAGGAGGCCTGGGCGCGGCTATGCTCCGTCGACCGCCGCCCACACAGGGACGGTGCTGCGCAGGTTCTACGACTTGCACCGTGATGCCGGATCCGGGCCACTGCTCAACCCGTTCCCGCTGGACCTGGCGCGTCGTTCCAGCCGCGCGCACGCGCACCACAACCCGATGGAGGCCGGGGTGCCGGAGCGGACAGGCCGCTACCGGCCCTCGGTTCCGCGCCGGACTCCGGCCGGACCCGGCCCAACGGGACGAAGCGTTGGTGTTCCGCTATGCGCCGGAGGGTAGTCGGCTTGCTGCCTGGTCCCATGGCTGAGGCTCAACCAGGTCGTCCCTGTCAAAGGCGTCCTCCTCGAACCAGCCCGTCCCCGCGAGCCAGGTCTCCAGCCACGCTGCGAGGCTGGCGGAGTCGAGGAACCAACACTGATCCCACGATCCGCCGCTGTACGGGTTCGGCTCGAAGAGCAGGACCTGACCGTCCTCACTGAGACAATCAACGCCTGCGTACATGGCACAACCCCAGGTCAGGATCGGTACGACGCCTTCGGGCCACTCCGGGTGCTCCATGCCAACGGACGCCTCACGTCGCGTCAGGTACTCGCCGGCGACGCTGGAGCCCGGACCGAGCAGCGGCAGTAGTCGGTAGTCAGGGCCGAAGCCGCCGTCAGCGACTTCGCGGTACAGACGCGCAAGCAGGGGATGCAGCGCGAAGCCCAGTTGCCCCTCGGCCTCCGCAATCTGGGCATCGCCGACAGGCGCGGGAAGGTCCTCGTTGTCCGATGCGGCCCGGCCGGCGACGCGTTGCACGAGGTCATCAGTGTCGGTCATGACCGTGATGCTGGCAGAGCCCGCCGACATGCCGACGGCCAGGGCCGCCAAGTGGACTGCTGGGCGACAGGAAGTTCAGAGAGGACGAACAATCAATGCTCGTTCTCCAGCGCTGCGAAGAGTTCAGCGCACTCGCCGGCGAAGGAGCACAGCTGGTCCACGAACTGCCGAATACGCTGCGGATCCAGGCCCCTCTTGGGCGGAGCGTCGGTCCGCTGAAGCCACAAGCCATCTGCGGAAAGGAAGCGGGATGCGTGCTCGGTCCCGAGGGCGGCATCGAGGTGAAGCAGCGCGCCAAGAGCAAGGCCCTGGTCGTAGTCGAGGTCAGGCCGCAGCAAGTAGTGATCAGCCCGGACGAGCGGGAAGCCATGAGGAGTCCTTGTAATCGAGGAGCAGCGCCGCGGTGCGGCGAATCGCCCGGAGTGGGAGTACGCGTAACGAACTCGGTGAAGAACACTGCTTGCTTCAGCAGCGGAGATGGGGTGGTCGGATCCCGTGTCCGACTCCGGCCTTCATCGGCCCTCTCAACCGTCGATCAGTCCTCAACGGACTTGCTGATCGCGGTCCTTCGCAGGTCGCTTAGCCCTCGCCACTCCCTTTGTGTCGATTACAGACGCCGAACACGCTAGCGGAGGGTTCGGGAACCGCGCAACCTTGATCACGTCGATGCAGCGACCACGTCAGGGGAGCCGGGCGACCTTGCCCGCCTGGAGCTCCAGGCGTGGTACGTGCCTCATACGACCGCCCACGCCCCTCACCGCGAAGATCGTTTCTGCACCTCGTGCGGGCCGGACCGCAAGGGCGAGCCGGTCCGCTTCGGTCGGCTCGCCCGGGTCCGCCGGCGGATCGAAGCGGTCGTCGGCGCCGTCAAAAGCCGGCTCGGCCTGGAACAGCACGGCGCCCGCACCGGGGCCGGCGTCTTCGCCCGCACGGGGTCGACGGCCACTCGCCCTCGCTACCGCGATCCGGCACGGCCACTCGCCCTCGCTACCGCGATCCGGCACGGCCGGGCCACCGGCGCCACGATCGAGCGACCACACCTCGCCCACGACCACCGAGGTCCTCGGATTCGTTCCCCTACGGAGTGCTCCCCGGGCGGGCCTTGCTCATCTTCGCGGCCCTGGCCTGCGCCCAGCGCAGCAGCAGGACCGCAACCACGACCGCCATCAGGGCGGCCCTGCCGACCGGCACGATCGCCCCGCCGCGCAGCGCGGAGGAGAACATCGGCGTCAGCGCCGCCACCCCCACGGCGGGCCCGGCCGCGTACCAGGCGGCGAACAGCAGCGGGCCCGTCCCGCCGCCCGCCCCCTGGGCCGGGGAGAACATCAGGTCCTTGCGCAGCACCCCGCGGCAGGCGTTCACCAGCCCCGCCGCTACCAGGGCCGGTGCGGCAACCGGTGCGAGCCAGGCTGCCGGGCCCGCGCCCGCTGCGAGCAGCGCCCCGGCGCAGGCCAGCCCCAGCAGCACCCCGGCCAGCGTCGGAACGATTGCATGACGCAGCATCAGAGCGGCAAACGGATACGGTGACCAGGAGGCCCGCCGGACATCGTCCGTCTCGATCCGGGCCGGCTCCAGGAACTGTGCGACGGCCAGGTAGCCGAACACCAGCGAGACGGCGGTGGCCAGCCAGGCCAACCCGCCCGTGGCGCCGTGCGCGAGGACGGCGCAGAGCAGTGCGGGAACCGCCAGCGCCGCCGCGCGACCCAGCCGGGCGGGGGAGCGCAGCAGGGCGAGGGTGTCCCGCCACGGCACCACCAGCCAGGCCCGCCGGGGCGCCGGCAGCCGGACCCGGCGTTGCCGGGCGCTGCCGTTGGCGCTGTTCACCGCCAGCCGCGCGCTGCGCAGCTCGACCGTCCGGAGCGCGGCCAGCACCCCGGCGGCTGTCCTGGCCCGTTCCCGCAGCCGGGACAGTGGCACCGTCGAAGCGGCCCGGTCGGCGAGTACCAGGGCGGCACCGGTCGACGCCAGCAGGAGTGCGGCGGCCACCCAGCTGCCCGCCGAAGCGGCCGGGGTCGGCGCCAGTGCGGCGATCGCGGCCCAGCCCCACGGCCCCGACCACATTTCCACCAGCTCCAGCCAGTGCACCGGGTGACCGGCGACGGCCAGTGCGCTCTGCCCCGCCAGCGCGATGATCAACAGTGTGAGACACGGGGTGAGCCGGCGCACCCAGCGGGCGGCGCGGTCGCCGCGCTCCACCACCAACGCGGCGCAGGTTGCCAGAAGCGGCACGCAGAGCCCTCCGAGCAGGCACCAGCCGAGTGCGGCCGGCAGGCCGGCCCGGACGGTCAGCCCGAGCGCGACCATGCCGCCGACCGCCGCCACCAGGCCGGGGAACGCGGCCACGGTGCAGGACAGCCAGAACCACGGCCGGAGGACCGGGCGGGGCCGGACGGGGTGGACCAGCAGCCAGTCGGCCGCCGCCCGGGGTGGCACCACCGGGCCGCGCCACAGGCCGTCCCGGACCAGCAGGAGGAAGGTGAGCAGCCCGGCCGCGGTGATGCCGGCGGGCATTGCGGCGAGCAGGTCGCCGCCGTGGCCGGTGTAGTCGGCGCCCATGGACGCCTGCAGGAACAGGCCGAGGCTGGGTACGCCGCCCCAGATGATCAGGATGAGTATCACGCAGTAGACGGCGAAGCCGACCGACTTGGCGCGGTTGCGTCGGTGGGGGGCGCGCAGGGCGCGTAGCAGGGCGAGTGTCTCGTCGGTCCAGTCGTCGTCGTCCGTCCAGGCCTCGACGGCGGGGCCGGCCTCCGGGTGGGCGGTGGTCACCGGGCACCCGCCGAGTCCGCGGCGGTGCGGGCCGCGTACTCCGCCGCCAGTACCTTGCGGGTCGCGCCCTGCTTCAGGATCCTGCCGTCCTCCAGCACCACGACCCGGTCGGCCACGTCCAGGGCGAGGTCGGTATGGTGGGTGACGAGCAACACCCCGACACCGTCGGCCAGTTCTGCCCTGAGGAGGTCGGCGAGGTGTCGGCGGGCGTCTGGGTCCAGGCGCTGCTCGGGCTCGTCCAGCAGCAGCAGATCGCGCGGGCGCACCAGCGCGCAGGCCAGCAGCAGGGCCTGCATCTGCCCGGAGGAGAGGGCGGAGGGCAGTGCGTCGGCCCGGGCCGTGAGCATCCGGTCGGCCAGTACCCGGGAGACCCAGTCGGGCGCATCGGCGACCCCGTGCGCAACCGCGACCAGAAGCAGGTGCTCACGGACGGTCAGGTCGGGGTAACAGGCGACGGTGTCGCCGACCACCGCCACCCGGGCCCGGACCCGGGGATCGTTCTCGTCCATCGGGATGCCGTCGAAGAACACGGTGCCCTTGCTGGGTACGTCGCGTCCGGCCGCGACCCTGAGCAGGGTCGACTTGCCCGATCCGTTGTGTCCGAGCAGCGCCACGCACTCTCCGGCGGCCAGCGACAGGCTCACGGGGTGCAGCACCTCCCGCTCGCCGTACGAGCGGGTGGCGCCGGTCAGCTGCAGCAGGGGCCCGCGGGCTACGGCACGCGGTTCGGCGGAGTTCTTGGCCATGGGGGAGGGCGCCTCTCGACGGGGTGTCCTTGCCACAGTACCGATCCGTCCTCGGCCACCCGGGTGAGGGTGCACCGGCCCGGTTCCGGTGGGCACGCAGTGGGGCGGGACGGTGCCGGGCGAGGCCTCGGCGGTTACGGCGGGTTCGGAACGCGGTGGGCGGGGCAGCGGTGGAGGGGGTACGTGAGGGGTAGGGCCAGGGTCAGTCCGACGGCTGGGCCGTGAGCGCCGTGCCTGTCCGAGTGCGCAGGTGAACGGCTGTACGACCCGTGCGGGAGGTCGTCACCAGCCCGGCGCCGCGCAGCGCGCCGAGGTGCTGGGAGACTGCGCCGGGCGTGACGCCCAGGCGGGCGGCGAGGTCGGGGGTGCTCAGCGGTTCGCCGAGTTCGGCGAGCAGGGCGGCGCGGGTGCGGCCGAGGACGGCGGCGAGGCCAGCGGAGCTCGGCCGGGGCTGCTCCCAGAGCAGCCCGACACCGGAGGCCGGGTAGCGGATGGAGGCGGCAGCGCGGGGAGAGTAGTCGACGATGACGTTGGGCCAGCCGAAGACGGACGGCATCAGCACCAGCCCGTGCCCGCCTGCCTCGACCGTCCACACCGCGCCCGGGCGGCGGCGCCCGTGCACGACCAACTCGCCGTCCCGCCACACCACATCGGCGTGCAGTTGCGCGAAGAGTCCCTCCACCCCGCCGTCCACCAGCGCGACCGCCCGCCGGGCCAGGTCCGCCTCCAGCACCGCCCGCATCCGCCCCCAGTGCGGGGCCACCAGCCGGACGTGGCAGCGCGTCAGCGCATCGGCAACCCGTCCCAATAGCTCTGCCGGCCCCGGCAGTTCCCCGGCCCGGGCACCCAGCGCGGCAGCGCACTCAGCCGTGACGTACGCAGGGTCCGCCGCCCGCAGGCCCGCCAGCTCGGTGTCGAACGCCGGCAGGCGCTCCTGCGGCACCGGGAACAGGAACGACGGCAGGCAGCCTTCGAGCAGCGTCCGCAGCAACGGCAGCTCCGACTCCGCTGCCAGCACCGGCTGCGCCTCGCGTACCCACGACCGGTGCACCTCGTGCCCGCCGACGCCGAGCGCTGCCCGTACCCCGAGCACCGTTTCGGCCAGCGGCGACACTGCGAGCCGCACCCGGGCCACCTCGGCCGCCGAGAGCCGGATCTCCACCGCCACGCCCGCCCCACCCTCCGATCGTTTAGCTGTGGCTGAACGATAGCCGGACCCGGCCACCACCCCACAGGCTGCCCGCCATGGAGTTCATCACCTCGTACGACGGAACCACGCTCGCCTTCCGCACCCTCGGCGACGGCCCGCCGCTGCTCTGCCTCCCCGGCGGCCCCGGCCGCGCCGCCGAATACCTCGGCGACCTCGGCGGCCTGTCCGCTCACCGCACCCTGATCCTGCCCGACACCCGCGGCACCGGCGCCTCCGCGACGCCCGCCGACCCGGCCACCTACCGGGTCGACCGCCTGGTGGCCGACGTCGAGGCGCTGCGCCGCCACCTCGGCATGGACCGCGTCGACCTGCTCGGCCACTCCGCCGGCGGCAGCCTGGCCATGCTCTACGCCGCCGCCCACCCCGACCGCCTGACCAGCCTGACCCTGGTCGCCCCCTCCTACGCCGCCGTCGGACTGCCCTCCGACACGGGCGTGGAGAAGGTGATCGCCTCCCGCGCGGCCGAGCCCTGGCACACCGAGGCCGTGACGGCGCACCGGCACATGATGACCGCGAACACCTTTGCCGAGGCCGCGCCGTACCGCCTCGCCTTCGAGCCGCTGATGTACGGCCGCTGGGACGACGCCGCCCGCGCCCACGCCGCCGCCGACCCCGCCCAGCGAGCGCTCCCCGTCAGCGAGCACTACTACAAGGACTACACACCCGACACCGGGGAACTCCGGCGCCGCCTCGGCGCCCTGCCCTGCCCGGTGCTGCTCCTCGTCGGCGAGGTGGACCTGTGGCCCACCGCCGAGTCCGCCGCCGACGCCGCGTCACTCTTCCCCGAGGTGCGGCTCGCCGTCCAGCCGGGCGCCGGCCACTACCCCTGGCTGGACGACCCACAGGCGTTCACGGCAGCGGTAGAGGGCTTCCTCTCCAGGGCCGGCTGACAGCGCGTCCGAGCAGCGTGCCGCCACCCGCCACCACCGCCCTTCGAACAGCGACGGCCTGGGATGTTGTCGGACGTGCTGGACAACTGATGTCCGCCATCTCGGGCTCTGGCTCAACTTGTGGGCTCTGCCGTTGATTGAGGGGTCTTGGCTGATTGATCACGGTGATAGGAGGAGGCGACGGCGTAGGAGGCCGAAGTCGGCCTGGTCGTCGATCTGCCTCTTCAGCATCTTGATGCGGGTGACGTGTCCTTCAACCGCGCCGGAGCTCCAGGGCAGGGCCAGATCGGCGATGACGGCGTTCAGAGCCTGTTTCTAAGCATCTGGGCAGTATTTCCCCAGGCCAAGATTCGAACGGGGCTCCTTGCTCTCCGGCTCCAACGCCGCTCTACCCGGTCCGCCTGATGCCGGGCTGGCCCAGGCGGTCAGCCTGGCCAACCCGCTCAGCTACCAGGTCGACGCCCGGCGCGGGCTCCTGATCAGCACCCCCTCGCACCTACTGCTGGACCTCGGCGTCCTTACGCTGGCCACCGCCCTCGGCATCGCTTCCGCCTCCGCCTCCGCCCTCCTGGACCGCTGACCGGCCCCCTGGTGCGCCCATCGGGCGAGTGAGCGTCGTTCGTTGGAGTGGAACTCCGTGTCCGTCCGCGCGGGGCGCACGATCCGCCCACGAACGGTGCGCTCGGATACGGATCGGCCAACAGGCCCATCTCGTCACGACCCTGGAGCAACCCGTGCGACGACCCTTCTTCTTCAAGCAGCCCTTCCCTGTGGCTGTCGCCGCCCTGGTGGTCGGCGCGACTGCCGCGATGGGCGTGCCGGCACTGGCGGATAGTCAGGACCGGGCGGATGCCCACCGTTCGACCAGGGCGGCCGTCATTCCCAACCTCGTCATCGACAGCGTGGCGGCGCCGCTGGCGGGCGGCGCGATCTCGGACGTAGGTGTCCCCTACGCCACCAAGGCCACCTTCAAGGCCGCCAGGGGCAGCGACCCCGGTACCGCGTACGGTCTCTGCACGAAGATGGTCGCCGGTACGGATGCCGACAACGTCTACTGCACGCTCCAGCTCAGGTTCGACGAAGGCTCGGAGCTCGCCATCGCGGTGCTCGCGTCCGTTGCGCACGAGGGGGTCAGGCTCAAGGAGTTCACCGGCTCCGTCGTCGGTGGCACGCTCCGGTTCTCCGACTCCGCCGGCAACGCCAACTTCAGCGCCAACGAGGACGCCGGCTACGACCTCATGTTCTGAACCTTCCGCATCCGCCCGGGGCCGTCGACGGGCAACGCGGCGGCCTCAGATACGATCGGCCGACCAGGCCGGGTCGCGGCCGGTGAGGGCCAAGAGCTGGTCCTCGGCGTCCGCGCCCGGCGGCTCGGCGAACGGTGGGTCGAAGCGGCGCCCGTACACGTTGCGATCAACGCCTGCGGAAGCTCGACCATCCTCGTCCTGGGCGGCGGTCTGATGTCGGGTGCGATCGACAGGATCACGGGGCCTATGGCCGAGAGTGTCGCCAAGAAGACAGGCCTGCCGACTGCTGCCGTCGCCCGGGGGAGGAACTGGTTCTCCCGGTGGTTCTGAGTGTGATTGCCAAGCGCCGCAAGGGCTGAGGCTCTGCCTGCTCCCTCTTCCGTTCAGAGTGTCCGGGTTGGCCGGCGAGCACCCGAGCCCTGGTTCAGAGTTCGGGTCGGTTCGCGGCTGGCCGGGCAGCGTCCGGCTTGGCGGCGGGGGCGAGGCGGATGGTGTGTGGCTTCTGCATCCGGATGCGCATCTGCTTGGGCTTGCTGGGCGGCTCGACGGGGTGGGGTGCGGGGCGGCCGTGGAGGCCGGGTGAGGCGGCGGGTCATGAGCGTGATGAAGGTCCAAGTGAGGTGGGCCTCGCTGTGGGAGATGAGCCTCTCGTAGTCCCTAACGTTCCTGCGCGCTCTCATGATCCACGAGATGGCCCGTTCCACTCTCCACCTGACCGGGCTCACGCCGGCCCAGATCGAGATCGGCGTGCGGTGGCAGGCGATGGCCGCCGCGGACTGGCGCTCGCGGGTGGGCCAAGACGACAGCCCGGACGACGGGCAGGCCTGATTCCGATCGCTTCCGACCGTGGTGCACGGCCTGACAGGCGTCGGGGGCCGTGTCAGAGTGGACGGCGGCCGGTTCTTCCGGCCGGTGCGGGGGTGGGTCGGCGGACCGGCTTCGAGAACGATCAGTCCCGCTGGGCTTCGCGGGAGGCCGGCTGACCTGATCTGCGAGACTGCCGCTGGGTGATGCGCCTGGTCATCAGGGTGATTGCGGCCCAGGTGATCAGCGATTCGGAGTGCTGAACGAGCCGTTCGTAGTCGCGGGCGTGCCGGCGGGCGTGCATGACCCAGGCGTGCGACCGTTCGACCACCCAGCGGCGGGGCAGGACCCGAACCCCTTCGCCTCTTGGGCCGGCTGACCGTCTTGACCGTGAGGTTCAGGTACTTCTTCGCCCAGCCGACCAGCTGGCCCGCGTAGGCGGAGTCGGCCCAGACGATGGCGATCTCCGGGTGCATCAACCTGAGCCGGAACAGGACTTCCTTCGCGGCGTCGCGGTCGGTGACGTCGGCCGGGGTGACCATGACGAACAGCGGCAGACCCTTGGTGTCCACGACCAGGTGCCGCTTGCGCCCGTTGATCTTCTTCGCCGCATCGTAGCCGCGGGAGTCCTTGCCGACGGTCTCGGCGGCCTTCACCGACTGCGAGTCGATGATCGTGGCGACCGCGCCGGGGGCCCGGCCCATGTCGCGGCGGACCCGGGCGCGGAGCTGGTCACGGATCTGCCCGATGACGCCGGCCGCGGCCCAGCGGGCCATGAACCCGTAGCAGGTCCGCCAAGGCGGGAAGTCCTTCGGCAGCGCGCGCCACTTGCAGCTGGCGTCCACGACGTAGCGAATGGCGTCCACGATCTCGCGCCGCCGGTGCTTCTCCGGGCGCCCGCCCGTCCTCGTCTCGCAGGCCGGCGTGGGCAGCAGCTGCCGACCTTGTCGAACCTCTCGGTCTCCTGATCCATGTGGATCACACCACCAACTCGCAGGCAGGGACCGGCTGTTGGCCGTTTCAGGAACCGGCCCGCTTCCGGAAGCAGAGTCAGGCTGCCGGTGAGCTGATCACAACAACATGCCTGCGGATGAACAGATTTGACCGATTGGGAGCGCACTCGCCGTTCGCTCAACGGTCACTGTGACCGTTCGCCGAACGGTTCCCTCCGGGCCCGCCAGGCCCTCATCACGCACCGCCGCGAGCAGTACCGGGCGTTCGAACGCCGATCCACCCCGGCCACCCACCACACGTCGCACTTCGGGCACTCCACCCGGCCGGCCCCGCCCAGTTCGGCCGCCACCCGCTTCCGCGGCCGCTGGTCCACCCGCCACTGCCTGGAACGACACACCGCCGAGCAGTACAGCGTGCCCGGCGGTGCATCCGGCCTCAGCCGTACACCACAACCCTCGCGCCACCGCTCGCCAACCGGCCCGTCGTCCTCGGACACCAGCCCAGGCTGGGTAGGGCTCCAAGCTACCCAAAACGGGGGTTCAGACACAGGTACTCAGCTCGTGTTCGCGTCCGGCGGCGAGGGCGCGGTGGCCAGGGAGGTCGTCGCGCCGGACCGCTACGCCTACGGGCTGCGGCGCAACGAGACGCGGATGCTCGACGCCGCCCACTTCGGGAGGGCGCCGGGCAGAGCACCCAAAACCCTCGGTCCGCTACGCTCCCGGAATCGAGATAGGCATGGTGGTCTCCGTGGACGCACACACCCACTTCCACCTGCTCGACCGAGCCGGTGGGACCCACCCCCTGCTCGCCGGGCAGATCGAGCTCGAAGGGTCCCAGATCCTGCGCCTGGGCTGGGACCCCGGCGGGCGCGGGGAGGACACCGTGATCATGCCGACGGGGAAGTCCCCGCTCGGCTGACCTCCGCGGGCGCGGGGGGTGGTTTCGAAAGGAGTCGATGAATCGCGGGCTGCCCACGTCCTGCGGCGATGCCTAGTAACGTTACCGGGTGCGTTGGCTCCTCCCAACGCCTCTGCACGCCGGGGCAGGCCCGGTGCTGTGGCCGTGGCAGCCAGGCCGCAGCAACCTACTGTCGCTGGTCCGCTCTGAGGATTGAGATCCAAACAGGAGAGCAGCACGTGAGCACAGCGCATGCCGGCCCGGGTGACTACAGTCGGGTGCCGAACCCGGAGCAGGCCCTGAAGTATGCGATTCAGCATATTGCGGGTGACCGTGTCGAGATCGTCGAGGGAGTCATCACCCCCGTGTCACCGTCATGGGCTCACGAGAGCGCTGTCGATCTGATCCGCGAGCAGATCGGGCCCCGCATGCGCGAACTCGGCCTCCGCGCCGGCTCCGGGAACCTCGACCTGCCCGGCACGGAGAACTTCTACGTGCCGGACCTCGCGGTGGTACCCGCCGAGCTGGCGAAGACGGAGGGAGCCCTCCTCCCGGACCAGACCGTTCTCGTCGTCGAGGTGACATCACCTTCGAACGGTGAAACCGACAGAACCGCCAAACGGCGGCGCTACTCGCAGTTCGGCGCTCCCGTCTACCTCCTGGTCGACCGGCAGGAACGCACCTGCACCCTGTTCTCCCAACCGGGCCGGCTCGGCTACACGCGGGTCGAAGGACCCCACCCCTTCGGAACCTTCCTGCAACTCCCGGCCCCACTGAGCCTCGAACTCGATACAGCCGGCTTTTGAGCACAGCCGTCACACTCCCCTCCCCACGCCCGAAAGGACAGCAGGGGCGTGCCTGACAGCGACGGCCCCGCAGAGTGACCCCCGCCTGCGCGGGGAGGACCTCGGACAGACCGAGCTGCCCCGCCTCTGCGCGGCCGTCGTCGACCGGCCCACCTCCTTCGGCGGCAACATCATCGAGACCGGCGCCAGCTCCTAACGCCTCGCGCGGACCGGGGCCCAAGCAGAACGAGCCAACAGCTGGTCACCACAGGTCGGACTACCGCAGCGGCCCGCACTCATCGATGAATACTGTCGGCGCCGACAAGAACAGGTCGGCGTCAGCAGGGCCATAGGCGATGTTGAACGTGTCCAGCCAGTACGTCCAGTCCTGCATCCCGGCCGCACTGCTGAACCGGAAGTTCAGCTGCCAGCGGACCCACTCGCCCGGGTGGAGGCGCACTGCCGGAGGCCTTCGTGGCCGAGGGGGCAGGCCGAACAGCGGCTCCACCCGGGGAAGCACGCGCAGGCGACCATCGGCTTTGCGAAGGCCGATGTCGAGCTTGCGAAGCTCGTCCCAACTCTCGCGCGGCTCGAAGCCATCCCGTTCCTTCATGCGGACAACGTGCGCGAACGAAGGTGCGGTCTGCGGTACAGGGAACCCGACCGGGGCCGCGTTCCTACGCGCCGCAACCTCCCCGCCCCGGGACTGCTTCGTCCAGGACGTTCTGATCCACTGAACAGTGATCTCCAAACCAACCTCCGGCTGACGCCCGCGGGTTGCGGGAAGGACGGCTCGTACCAGTGGGCGTCGATGCCCTGCGCCGGCTGACCCCCACGCAGGCGGGGTCAGCCGTACGGCAGCGAGACGGCGGGGAGCAGGGTCCGGCTGATGTTGATGTGCGCGGTGGCGCCGCGCTCGCGGTCGTCGGGGCTCCAGGCGCGTACCTGGTCCAGCAGCGGATACTCCCGGGTGCCGGTGCCGGTGCCGGTGCCGGTGCCGGTGCCGGTGCCGGTGCCGGTGCCGGTGCTGGACCACTCCGTAGCGCAGCGGCCAGGCGGCGACCGCGACTGCGCCCGCGGTGCCGGCGCTGCGGCGGGCGGCGACGAGGTCTGCGAGCAGGGTGTCGGGGTGGTCGTGGCCGAGGGCGCGTTCGCTGTCGGCGAGGGCGCTCTCGTACAGGGGGATGGCGTGGGCCACATCGCGGGCGGACATGTAGGCGAGGGCGAGGTTGTTGCGGGAGATCAGGGTGCCGGGGTGGTCGTCGCCGAGGAGGCGTTCGCTGTCGGCGAGGGCACGCCGGAGGGCAGTGACGGCAGTGGTCAGCGCCCGCTGGTTCTCGCGGAAGGTGGCGGTGCGGTCGAGGACCCGGATGGTGTCGACGGTGTCGCGGTCTGGCGAATGCTTGCCGGTGAGGGCATCTGCGTGGGGGAGGAGTTCGCGGTAGCGGGGCCAGTTCGCGGGCAGCTCGGCACTGTCAGGGAGGGCTGTCGCGAGCAGGTGCGTCGCCCATACGCGGTCCCGATCGATGTCCTCGATCCGACGGTGGGGGTCGTGCTCGTCGGAGGTGCGGGCAAGGACCTGGACGAGGCGGTGGACGCTCAGGGTGCCGTCCCCGTTGTCGGTGATCATGTTGTAGGCGAGGAGTCGGCCGACCGCCTCGGTGAGCGCTGGCAGGCTTGCCTCCTTGGCGAGGGGGTCGAGGAGGTAGCGGGGTATGCGGTCGGGGGCGTACCAGGCGAGGACCCGCAGGATCCGTCCGGCGAGGGGCGTGTCGGTGAGGTGGTCCAGAGTCAGGCGCGGTGGAAGAACAGCATGGGCGCGGAGCGGTCGGCGGTCGCGTATCCGAGCGTCTTCCCGTAGTAGGGGTTGGTGCTGCCGAAGAGCACTGACGGCGTGCCGAAGGCCGAGATCACGCCGGGCCATGTCCGGTGTCGGGCGGCCCAGGTGTCGATCTCGGCAAGCATCGTGGCGTACTCCTCCGAGCTCAGCGCCCGGTCGAGCTTGAGCCATCCCTGCCGGTACGCGAACTCTGCGTAGACAGAGGCCATGCTTGCGTCGTGGGCAGTTGGCAGGAAGACCTCGAACGCCCCGGTCACGCCGGTCGGTGCCACGCCTCGCGCCACTCCAGGGCGCGCTTCTCCTCGTCCCATGCTCCCTGCTGACCCTCAACGAACAGAAGATGGTCCAGCGTCAGCCGGATGGCGAGCTCCCCACCCCACATCCCCGGCCGGCGGAGGACATCGTTGAGCTGGTCGACGAGGTAGGCGTGGATCTCGGCCGAGGAGACGAGCGGGTTGGTGGCAGGCATGCCGACAGTCTCCCCCGGGCGGAGTTTATGAGTGGGGGTGAGCAGGCCATGGCTGGCCCCCGATGGGGATCGCTTTCCGCTCTCAAGGTGATCGTTTCCCACTGCCGTCAGTCCCGCCCGCCCGAACCCCGTTGATCCTTTCCAGCGGGACTGACACGATCGCCAACGCGAAGGCCCGACAGATCGTCGGTGGCGTAGGTGATGAGGCCAGAGTTGAACTGGTCCGGAGTGCGTGAGCAGGTCTTGGCGCTGGGGAAGGCGCCGTTCCCCGAGAATGTCTTCGGTGCCCGCTGGCAAGGCTCCGGGCATCGCTTCCTACTCGATCCGCCGCTCACCGAGAGCGAGGTGGCGGAGGCCGAGGAAGAGCTCGACGTGTCCTTCCCCGCGGCCTATCGCAGATTCCTCCTGGAAGTGGGCGCAGGCGGGGCCGGCCCGCACTACGGGATCTTTCCCCTCCGGCGTGACGGACAGGGATGGCACTGGGATGAGGGCGGCGGCGGTCGCAGCGTCAACGCCCTCTTGACGCAGCCATTCCCGTCCGAGGCAGAACGCGCCCGCCCGCAGCATGATCGATGGCATACAGCCCGGACACCTCACCGCGCAGCAGCGCGACATCCACCGCCCAATCCGCCCGCCCGACCGGGCAGCGGGCAGCGCCGCCGCGCCGACCATAGCGCCGACGTCCACCACGAACCGCCGACGCTCCACCCCGCCGCGATGCCCGCCAACCCGCTGCGCGCCGCGCCGCTCGGCAGGCACCTCGAAGCCGAGCTCCTCCAACGGGACACCGAGCAGCGCCTCCAAGACCTCCTGCTGCCCCGGGTGCGGCAGCGGCGGATCCGAGGCCTCCCAGCGCCGAAGCTGACGCACACTCACCGCCGCCTGAACGGCGAGCTCCACGGCCATTGCAGCGAACGCGACGACGAACCCCTCCTGCGTCACCGCCGCCGCGGGGCCCTGGCGCCAGCCGACAAGCCGTGGGGTTTCCTGGAGTGGGTGCAGCGCTGGCAGTCCGGCGAGGGGTGGTGGGACTGAGATCGGTATCCGGCCGATGCCGGGCGGGTGGGCGAAGGCCCCCGGCTCCCGCGAGGAACCCGAGAACATGCGTACTGTTTCTTCTGTGGCACGGTGAGTTACCGGAGACTCATGCCCGACCGCGAAAGCACCACTCCACGCCGATGTCAGCGCCGACACCCACGGGTGTGCGACAGTGGTCGAGTTGGCAGCAGGCCATCGGTTGGAATTGGGATGCGCAGGTGTGACGTCCGCAGGGCATCCTGAGCGAGGGCAGTATCTCGAAACCGGAGGTAGCCGGTGGAGCACAAGCGTGTGCGTCGAGTGCCGGTCGGCAAGGACCCCGCACCGGTCCCGGAGTCGGTCCGTAGGGTTCTGGAATCCGCCGGTCAGCCCCTTGACGATGCCGTGCGGGCGACCGTCGAGCGTCGATTTGGCCGGGACTTCAGCGGAATTCGCGTCCACGCCGACGCTGACGCCGCAGAGTCGGCACGGGAGGTTGGCGCGCATGCCTACACGGTCGGCGAACACATCGCCTTCGGTGCGAATCGCTACGACCCTGCGACCGTTGAGGGCCGCCGACTGCTCGCTCACGAAATCGCCCACGCCGTGCAGCAGGGCCGAGGTGGTGCGGTCGCCCCACCCGAACCGGGCTCGGCCCTGGACCGCGTTGCCGACCGGGCGGCCGCGGAGTTCTCGACCGGTACCGGCCCGGTGACCGTGGCAGGAAGCAGCGCGCCGAGTCTCGCGCGTCAGGTCGACCCGACTCACGGATCAGTGACGCCCGCTGAGCCGACCGAGGCATCGGAGGAGTACCGGAAGGGCTACGAGCACGGTCTGAGCGGGCAGCAGAAGGTCGTGGCTGCAAGGCCGGGAATGGACGACTACAACCGCGGCTACGTCAAGGGGCTCGACGCGCGGTTGAGAGACGCCGACAGCAAGAAGAACTGGCGGGTCGTCGCGGAAGTGCTCAACGCGTTCAACACCGATGACATCCTCGCACGGCTCACCCAACGGAGCGTCCAGGACCTGATGGCGATCGAGGGCGGAGCCTGGGACAACACCCGGGTGGGCAAGAACTCGCAGATCGCCCTGCTCACCCACGACCTCGTGGCCGCGGTCCATCCTCAGGCGTACAGCCCCGGCGAGGTGTTCCCGAACAACTTCGGTGACAAGCTCGGCGGGGTCGGCGCGGTGGTGGTGGGAGCCGCAGTCGGCGCGCTGGCGTTGCGGCTCGCCGCGCCGTTGCTGATGAACTACTGGCGGCAGATCACCCTCGGTTCCGGGCTCGCGAAGATCGCCGCCGAATCCGAGAAGGAGGAAGCGGAAATCGCCGGGATGGATCTCGAGGCGGCCGTCCAACGGCTGATGAACGATCCTGGCGGCCGGATCCTCGTGACCTACCAGAGCGGCTCGCCCGCAGCCGACCGGGAACTGTATCTGACCTCCCAAGAAGGCGCCCAGTACGCCGAAGCGGTCGCCCAGGGCCGCAACCTCTATCAACTGCGGATCCCTGAACGGATGTTCCAGCTGCTGGAGCGACGCCAGCTGGTCGAAGTGCGGCAGGGTTCGATGGGTAACCAGGTCGGTGTGGACATCCGGATCTCGGAGGGAGCGATGCGGTTCCTCAGCCGGTACATCAAGCAGATTCCGATCAAGGACCAGCCTTGAGGAGAGCGCCAAGCCTCTCCGGATCGGCCGCGCCGTTCGGCTCGGCAGTGAGGTCGTGGTAGGTCGCGGAGCCGCCGGTACTTACTTGATCAGCGGGGCCGTGTGCGGGCGGTACGAGCGCACGGGGCCGGGCGGCGTGCCCTCAGACCCCTGGCGCCGAGGGCACGCCGTCTGTTCCACCAGTTCAGCGGATGAGGGTTCGCAGGACGGGGATGCTGACGCCGGCGCTGGTGGTCCCCGCGATGACGGCGGCAGCGACTGGGACACCGGTGAACGTGGTCAGGCCGCCGATGACGAAGCCGATCACGATCGCGGTGAGCAGGACGACGGTGGTGTGCAGGGACAGGAAGGGCTCCTGGTCAGTCATCAGGTCAGCCGTGGTGGGCGTGGTGGGCTCCTGTGGGTTCTGAGTGGTGGTCATGCCTCGACTTTGAGCCAGAGAGGGGCTTTGGCCAACAGCGAAGAAACGGATCCGGACTGGTGGACGCGCCATCTGCGCTGGTTGGGCAACTCCGCTACTGTTTCCCCTCTCCACCACAAGCCCGTGACCGGGCGGTTTCTAATTCTCGTGGCCTACGTCGTACGGCCCTTCTTTAAGTGATGGGGGTTCGGGAGCCGGTGGTTCAGCCTCGGACCTGACCCGCCGCCGGCCGGGCCGTCGCGATCCGGGACGCCATCAAGGCCACGCTCGCCGCCGACGAGGACATCGAGGCCGCGATCGAGCGGGCCAGCCCGGCGGTCGCCGAAGCCGCCACCGGCCCGGCCGACGAGGCGGGGCCAGGACATCCTGCATGGACACCGGGGCTCCACGCGGTGGTGGACCCCACCACCTCACCAACGAACTCGGGAGGCTGATCACGGACTCGGGTGGCCCCTCGCAGCGCACACTGTTGCGGAAGGGCGTCGGCAAGGTCTGCAAGAGGTCAACCCTCAGCCGGGTCCTGCGCGGTCAGCGGCCGAAGCGCGAGGTGGTCAAGGCGATCGCGAGGGCTTGCGGGCAGTCCGAGGAGGCGATCGACGAGTGGGGAAAGGCTTGGGACCGGGTCTACGACGGTCGCCGGCCACCCATCGGTCCGCCACCGAACCGCAAGGACCGGGGTCATCCACTCCTGCTTGGCGGCAACCCTTGGGTCGGCCGTGACCCGGTGGCGGTGCCCGCACTCGGAGCAGCGGATCTCGGCGGTCTCCCCGGTCCAGCCGGGCCCGGCCGGGTCGGTCGGGTGCTCGGAGGAGTCGGGCTGTGCGGTCAGCGTGCAGTCGGGGCAGCGGAAGTACAGGTCCATCGGGCTCGGGTACGGCAGCACGGGGTCTCCTCGGTCGGTGGTCGCGGGTCAGATCCTGCCGGTCGGCGGGGGCTCGCCGTCTGCTGAATCAGCAGTTGCGGCGGGCCGCTTCCGGTTACGACCGGATGGCCTGGGCTCGCTCGTCGTCGCTGAGGTCGCACAGGGCGAGGACGGCGGCGTGCTCGTCGGCGTCGAGGCCGAACGGGCGGGCGCCCTCGGCCTCGTAGCCGAGCCACAGGCGGTGCTGGCCCTCGGCCCAGGCACGCAGCAGCACCCTGGGCCGGCGCGGCGTGAGCCAGTCCCGGGCCTGCCGGGAGGACTCCAACCCTCAACCGCACCGGATCGCACTGCGGCCTGCGGCTCCGGCACTGTCATCACGCCATCGATTCGATCTTGGTGACAGTTTGCGTGTCGAAGTGAACACCTATCGTGGCTCGGCGCAACCGGTTGGCGGGCGGCGGGGTAGCTGACGTTTGATCACTCGAACAAATTGTCGAATACTGAGTCTATGACCTCAGCCGTGCCGCTCTCCCGCCCCCGGTATCCCGACGCGCAGCCGGGGGACGCCGAGCGGGCGCCGCGGGAGCTGATGACGCTGCCCGGCCCCTCCCGGGACGTGCGCAGGTGGCGCCTGGTGGAGGTCCGGCTCGGCGGCCGGTGGCGGCCCGGGCTGCTCGCGGTGTGGCGCCGTCCGCCCGGCAGCCCGCGCTGGGTGGTCCACGTGCGCTGGGGCGACGACGCGGCCGCATCCGACGGCCAGGCCTGGGGCTGGTACCTCTACTCGGAGCAGACGGTGCGCCCGCTGCCCGAGCCCGCCGGCCCGGCGCCGGTTGCCGGGCCGTACTTCGGCCGGTGGCGGGACGCCGCCGCGGTGCCGGCCGAGATGGCCGGCGCTCCCGATCCGGGAGGCGGCGACCGGTGCTGGCGGCTGGCCTGGGTCCGCACCGGGGGCCGGTGGTGCTCCGGGCTGGTCACAGCCCTGCGCCGCCCGGGTCCCGGTCCGTGGATCGCGCACGTGCGCTGGGGTGAGGGCGCGCAGGACGCCGCCTGGGTGGTCGCCGACGTGGCAGTCCTGCAGCCCGTGCCCCCGGACACCGCGCCCGCCCGCACCGACGGGCCGACCCCGGCCGCCGCCGTGCCCGCCGGCGACCCCGCTGCCGGCTGGGTGGCCCGATGAGTGCGCTCGCCGCCGTCCACGACCAGGCGGCCGCCGAGCGTGCCGAGCGCCTGGCCGACCTGCTGGAGGCGACCAGCCCGGCCGGCCTCCACCTCCGCCGGCAACCTGGTCGGACTGGTCCGCGGCCGACGGGACGCCTCCCGCAGCCCCTCGAAGCCACCCGCGGCGTGCGAAGTCCCAGGCCGCTTCCGATGACTCATCCGCGCGGGCATGGTCTCGCCGATCCGATCAGCAGCAAAGGGTCATCCCGCTCACCCCACTCCCCAGGCCATCCATCCATCAAGGAACCGAGGAGCCGGAGCAACACTGACCAGATTCAGATTCAGAGAGCTTCATCACCTGCAGGTGCTGCGGCACAGCGGCATCCTCGACCGGATCTCCGGCACGGTCGTGGGCGTGCCGCGCGGCATCGGTGGACTCGAACCCGGTGCGTCCCCGGCCCTGGCCGAGATCGTCCTCGACGTCCTCGGCGATCGCGACGTCCCGGTCCTGGGCAACGTCGAGTTCGGGCACGCCGGCCCGAACCTGCCGATGCCGGTCGGCGTCCGCGTCGGCCTCGACGCGCAGCAGCGGACGCTGTCGCGGCTGAGCCGAAGGTCGGCCAGCTGGAGGGTCCTTCTTCGGGTTTCGATTACAGTGCGTTGCGGAGCGACTTCGGTACGAGTACGAACCATGTAGAAGCGTGAGATGTTGTTCTTGGACGCACTAAAAGGCGTTGGTCATTCAATCACAGGGAGTTGCTATGTCTCCGAGGAGATCTGACGACGTTCAGCCGTCGCAGACGACGTCGAACGTGCAGACAGTGCAGCCGGCGGTGAAGCAGTCGACGAGCCTGACGGTGGAAACGACCAAGGGAAGGCTTCAGACCTTTTCCGCGAGAGCCAAATGCCGTCTGACCAGCAAGGGCAAGCCGCTGCCCTTCGAGGACATCGACTGGTACGTCGGCAATTTCGGTGAGTACCTCACCACGACGCAGACCGACGACCATGGAATCGCCGTCATGGAGGAGGGAAGTTTCAACGATTTCGGGACCTCCATCTCCGGGGAGTTCTCCGGCATCTCCGCCAAGTACCAGGGCGGCGACCAGTACCTCTCCTCCGAAGCCCGCGGACGCATCGTCCCGATCTTCAGCATCTTCTGACAGTGAGCCGACCTGCGGGTGCCTTCGAGACCTGAGGGCGCCCGCCCCTCCTTGCCGGTCTGCGCCACGCCACATTCTCGGCAGCGTCCACTGCGCGGGCGACGCCGCCCGCCCGAGGCGCCCGCCGCCTCCCCCGTATGACCGGCGTCCATGCCCGGACCGCCGGCCACGAACGCCCCGCCGCCCTCCCGGTCGGGGCGCGACCGCTCGACGGGGTGCCCCGCGCCGGGAGCCGCCCGCCCCGAAGAGGGCTTCTCGGTCAGGGGGCGTTCCGGAGATCGCATGGTGCGGCTGCGAGCGAGTTTGGCTCGTGCAACGGTGCGTGCCGTGCCGCCCCGGTGGGAGGCGCGGTTCGCCGGCTCTCCCTCGGGCGGCCCCACCAGCGGGCAGCCCGGATCGATCTGCCTGAAGCGGGTTCCGCCCTCATCAGGCACTCCCCCTTGCGGACGCTTCCCGTCCAGGCGGCCACAGTGCGGCGACGGCGGTCCGCTTTCTCAACGTGAAGGAAAAGGCATGAACAAGCGCGCGTCAGTCGGTGCCGTCCTGGGCGCCACCCTTCTGGCCACCGCGGCCGCCGTCCACCCCGCGGCGGCGGCCGGGAACCTCATCGCGAACGGCACCTTCTCCAAGCCGACCGCCCCCGCGGGAGGCTATGTGGAGTTCGACGCCGGAGAGGACATCGGTGGTGCCTGGCTGGTCAGCGGGCCGAACAAGAAGTCCGGGGTGACGCTCTACAGCACCGGCCTGACCCGGTACACCTACCAGGCGGTCGACATCGGGGCGGGGGCCATCTCCCAGGACTTCGACGTGGACAGGGGCGCGGTGGTCGACGTCACCTGGAGGCACGCCCGCAACACCGACCCCGCGTGCGCCACTGCGATGGGTGAACAGGACTACGGCGTCCAGGTGTTCAGCACCGGCTCAGTCCCCGTGGACGCCTCCTTCACACCCAACGGCACCCGCTTCACCCCCGTCGGCAACCAGAGATTCATCGCCAACGACGAGCACTACACCCTGGAATTCACCGGCCGCTCCCCCGGGGGATGCGGCCCGGAGATCACCGAAGTCGTGGCCAAAGTCATCGGCTACGTCGGCCACTGACCCAGCCGGCCCCTGTAGTTGCTCCTCTCCATTGGGGACGGCCACAGGGGCCACCGCGTGCGTGGCAGGCCCCGTCGGCCGCCCACTGCCCGGCGGAAGCGGCTGAGGAGCATTCCGTGGCCTCGGCGGCGGGCCGGTACGCCGGTCCGCCCGGCCCGGTGGGGTGTTCGGGGGGTGGGGAACGCCGCCGAGGTGTCGGAGTGGCCGCGTCCCGAGGAGGGGCCCCCGCCGCTGTGGGCGCAGCGGCAGGTGCCCGGCTTGCTGACCAAGGAGATTGACGAGGCCGGGTACCCGACGGGCCCGGACTCCTGCCCGGATTCCTGCCCGGCCTCCGACACCGGTCGTCCGGTACATGGTTGATACACGACTGCGCGCTGGCGGAAGCCGCGCTACGACCGGGCCGAAGTGCCGGTCGCGGAGCCTGTAGGCACACCCGGTGGCCACCGCCCCGGGGCTCTGTCCCTTTGGCTCCGGGAGGCCGCCGTCGTGTCAGTCCCCACGCAATCCGAAACGCAATCCGAAGACCGAGACCGGCGTACCGCGCCCGGTCGGCTTCCCCGGGTCCGCCGCAGGACGCTGTGGGCCTTGGCCGTTGTCCTGCTCGCCGGGGCTGGAGCCGGCGGTGGCGCGCTGGCCACCCGCCAGGGCGGCGACGCGGCCACTGGCAACGACACCCGGGCCGGCGGGGCGCTGGTGCTGCCGGCACCCGAGGCGATCGCCGCCCTCGGTCTCCCGTGGCCGCAGGAAGGGCAGTCGGCAGTCGCGGCGGCGAAGGTCGGCGTGCTCGGCGTCAAAGGACCGCAGCAGCCGGTGCCGATCGCGAGCGTCACCAAGGTGATGACGGCGTACGTCGTTCTCAGGGACCACCCGCTCAAGGACGGTGAGGACGGGCCAACGATCACGGTCGACGCGCAGGCCGCCGCGGAGGCGGGTTCGGTGGACGAGTCCACCGCCCCCGTCACCGCCGGGCAGCGCCTGACCCAGCGCAAGCTGCTGGAGGTGATGCTGCTGCCCTCCGCCAACAACGTGGCCCGGCTGCTGGCCCGGTGGGACGCGGGCAGCGAGGAGGCGTTCGTGTCCCGGATGAACGCGCAGGCCGCCCGGCTAGGGATGACCGGCACCACCTACACCGGGGCCAGCGGCCTTGAGGCCACGACCGTGTCCACCGCCGCCGACCAGCTCAAACTGGCCCGCGAGGCGATGAAGGACCCGGCGCTGCGGGCCACCGTGGCCCTGCGCGACACCACGCTCCCGGGCCGCGCCGCACCGCTGCGCAACACCAATGGGCTGCTCGACCTGCCCGGGGTGGTGGGCCTGAAGACCGGTTCGACCACCTCGGCCGGCGGGAACCTGATGTGGGCGCTGGAGGTCGCCGACGGCAAGAGCGGCTCGGAGCGCCGGCTCGTCTACGGCGTGGTGCTCGGCCAGCGCGCCGGCACCACCCCCGCCGACGGCCTGCGGGCCGCCCTGGAGCGCAGCAGCCGGCTCGTCGACGCCCTGCGGCAGAAGCTGCCCGGCGTCCTGCCGGCACTCGACGGCGGCCGGCAGGAGTGGGCATGAGCGCGCGCACCGGCACGGCTCCGACGACACCCCCGGCCGTGGACACCGCCACGTCGGCCCACGGGCCCGGCGACGGCGGCGGGCGCAGGCCCCGCCGCCGGACGGTCCGCCACCACGTCCCTCTCCACCACGTACTTCGCGACCGCGTCCTTCGCCGTCCGACCCGTCCGGCCCGTCCGACCCGTCCGCCCCGTCCAACCCGACGTGCCGCAGGGCGGCGCGGGCGGCTGCTCGCGGGCGCCGCCGCCGTGCTCGCCGCCCTGATGGTCCTGAGCCCCCGGCTGCCGAACGGCCCGGCCAACCTCGTCAGCCTCTGGCAGACCGTGATGCCCTGGTCGGGCCTGGGCATCACGCTGCTCTTCCTCCTCGCGGCACTACGGCGCTCCGCCCTGGCAGCGGTGGCCGTCCTGCTGCCCGCCCTTGTCTGGACCGTCCTGTTCGCACCCGCCCTGGTCGACAAGCGCACAGGCGGCGGGGACTTCACCGTCGTCAGCCACAACGTGAACGAGGACAACCCCGACCCACGCCGGACGGCACGCGCCCTGGCCGGCTCCGGAGCCGACGTCGTCGCGGTGGAGGAACTGGCCGGCCGAGCACAGGAGACCTACCGGCGCGAGCTGGCCGCCACCTACGCCTACTCCCAGGTCCACGGCGGCATCGGACTGTGGAGCAAGTACCCGCTCCAGGACGTGGAGACGGTGGAGATCATGCCCTGGACCCGGGCCCTGCGCGCCACCGTCCTCACTCCCAAGGGCCCCGTCGCCCTCTACACGGCGCACCTCGCCTCGGTCCGGGTGCGCCTGGACGCGGGATTCACCACCGCCGCCCGCAACGAGGCGGCGGCCAGGCTCGCCGCGGCCGTACAGAGCGAGCCGCTTGCGAGGATCGTCGTCCTGGGCGACCTCAACGGCTCCTTCGACGACTCCGCGCTGCACACGCTCACCGGGCCGCTGCGCTCGGCCCAGCAGGAAGCCGGCGACGGCTTCGGCTTCACCTGGCCCGCGCCCCTCCCGGTGGTGCGCATCGACCAGATCCTGGTGAAGGGCATCACCCCGCGCTCCGCGTGGACCCTGCCGGACACCGGCAGCGACCACCTCCCGGTCGCGGCGTCCCTGCGGCTGTGACAACCCCGCCCGCCCGCACCGCCCCCGGTGGCGACCTCCGCACGGCAGCCCCCGGCAATGGAAACCGGCCCCGGACGTGCTGGAATGATGACCCGACCCCAGGCGACGACACCGGAGAGCTCTTGTCCGCCACCCGAGTACCCGAAGCGGTCAACGTGCTCCTCGTCGAGGACGACGCGGTCATCCGCCGCTCGGTCCAACTGGCACTGGAACGCTACGGCTACCAGGTCGACGTCACCGGGGACGGGCTCGACGGCCTGGACGCCGTCCGGGCCGGCGCACACGACGTCCTGATCCTGGACGTGATGCTGCCCGGCCTCGACGGCATCAGCCTGTGCCGGCGCGTCCGCGAGGAGACCCTCACCCCCATCCTGATGATGTCCGCCCGCGGCGACGCCCTCGACGTCGTGGCCGGCCTGGAGGCCGGTGCCGACGACTACGTGGTCAAGCCCGTCGACATCCCCGTCCTCGTCGCCCGCATCCGCTCCCTGCTGCGCCGCGCCACCTTCCGCGACCACCCGGCTGCGGAGCCCGTGCGGCAGGAGCCGATCGCGGCAGGCGAGCCGAGCAGTCGCCACCGGCACCTGCCCGCCGAGGACGTGCCGGACCTGCTCACCTTCGGCGGCCTGACCATCGACCCGCGCGGCCTGGACGTCTGCCTGGACGGCCGTGCCGTCGCCCTCACGCCCACC
Organism: Kitasatospora sp. NPDC048239; assembly: GCF_043202015.1. Taxonomy (NCBI): domain Bacteria; kingdom Bacillati; phylum Actinomycetota; class Actinomycetes; order Kitasatosporales; family Streptomycetaceae; genus Kitasatospora; species Kitasatospora sp. NPDC048239. The sequence goes on from NZ_JBICZP010000015.1 coordinate 58,680, forward strand.
GAACTGCGCCTGCTGCTGGTCTTCGCGGAGAACCCCGGCACGGTCCTGGACCGCCGCCGCCTGCTGCGCGAGGTGTGGGACTACGGCTGGGAGGGCGACACCCGGGTGGTCGACCTGTGCGTGGTACGGCTGCGCAAGAAGATCGGCGCCGACCGCATCGAGACCGTCCGGGGCTTCGGCTACAAACTCCTGCGGAGCTGACGCGATGACCACACGACGCACCGGCCCGCACCCGTTGGACCCGCGCTCCCTGCGCTGGAAGATCACCGCCCTGGTCGCGCTCGCCTGCGGTGCGGTCGCCGTGGTGATCGGCGTGCTCGTCCACCAGGCGACCGCGGAGCGCGGCGACCGGACCGGGCGCGACCTGGCGATCGCCCAACTGGGCGCCGCCCAGCAGGAGTTCTCCCGCACCGGCCGCCGCCCCGACAACGCCTCCCTCCAGCCCCGGACCGACCTGCCCCAGCCGCTGGCCCAGGCCCTCGAAGGCTCGAAGGTTCCGGGGGAGTACGCCCTGTGGTACGACGTCAAAGCACCGAACTGGTACTGGATGTGGGCAGCCGTCCCGGTCGGCGACGGCCAGGTGCTCGCCGTCCGGACCGACATGAGCGCCACCGTGCGCAGCCTCCAACTGCTGGACCGCAGCATCGTCAAGGCCGCCCTCGCAGCCCTGGCCGTTGCCGTCCCCGTCACCGTGCTGGCGGCGGAGCGGATGAACCGGCGCCTGCGCCACGGGTCCCGGACCGCCCGCCGGATCGCGGACGGCGACCTCGACGCCCGGATCGGCCGCCGGGGCCGCGCCCGGGACGAGATCACCGAGATGTCCACGGCCGTGGACGAGATGGCCGCGACGCTGCAGGGCCGGCTCGCCGCGGAGAAGCGCTTCACCGCCGACGTCGCCCACGAACTCCGCACCCCGCTGATGGGCCTGGTCACGGCCGCCGGTCTGCTGCCCGAGGACGATGAGGCCACCGACCTGGTCCGCGCACAGGTCCGCGCCCTGCGGGGCCTGGTGGAGGACCTGCTGGAGGTCTCCCGCCTCGACGCCGGCGCCGAGAGCGCCCGGCTCGACGAGGTCCCCCTGGGAGATCTCATCGACGAGGTGGGCAGGAAGGGCGACGGCGGTGTCCGGCTGCGGCTGACGGCGCCCGCCACCGTCCGCACCGACCCGCGCCGCGTGGAGCGGATCCTCACCAACCTCCTCGCCAACGCCCACCGGCACGGCACCGCCCCCGTCGAGGTCACCGTCACCGGCAGCCGGATCACGGTGCGGGACCACGGACCGGGCTTCCCGGACGCCCTCCTTGCCGACGGGCCGCAGCGCTTCCGCACCGGGGCCGCCGAACGCGGCCAAGGGCACGGCCTCGGCCTCACCATCGCCACCGGGCAGGCGGTGGTCCTCAACGCCCGGCTGACCTTCGCGAACGCCCCCGACGGCGGAGCCGTCGCCACCCTCGACCTCCCCGGGCCCTGAACCCCGGCCGGCGGGCCGTTGATCGGGTGTCAACCAGCTCCGGTGATGCTGCCCCCTCCGAGGTTCGTCCACAGGAGGGATGGCATGAACACCACGCGCGCACAGCGCCCAAGGCCCGCACCGACCGCGGCGAGGCTACTCCCGGCGAGACTCCTCCCGGTGCTGCTGGTCCTCACCCTGCTCGCCGAACTGCTGGCCGTGGTGGCGGCGAAGCCCGCCAAGGCGGCGGTGCACGAGTTCCGGCCGGCGACCTGGAACATGCAGGCCACCGGGAGGCGCTGGAGGGACGTCATACCGCGACTACTGGCGACAGGCGACAACGTGTTGGCCCTTCAGGAGCATCCCGACACGGACCCCGGGGTGGGCAGGTGGGACGATCCCAACCAGAGCCCGGAGGACTTCTCGCTGCTCGGCCGCGACTTCCTGCAGCCGGGAGCGGAGACCCGCCCCGGTGCCCCGTGGGATCCCGATGCCGTCGAGGGCGAGATCCTCAGCCGGTTCCGCTGGACCGTCCCCGACCGCGCGAACCCCCGCACCTACCACGTCGCCCAGATCAACAACGACATGGAGAACCGCGCTCTGGTCTTCGTCACCGAGGAGGAGCCCGAGGCCTACCTCCTCCTGCACCCGCCGGGCAGTGAGCGCCCCGTCCTGGGAGTCCGGTTCGGTGACACCTGGTTCTTCAACATCCACGCGAACAACGAGCAGGCCGGTCGCAACGACACCGGTCGGATCCTCCAGGCGGTGGCCACGGCACCGGCCGTGCAGGGCCGGAGCTGGGCGGTGATGGGGGACTTCAACACCCTGCCCGGGACCACCATGCGCCAGGCCCGGGACGAGATGGGCGCAGCGGCCGGCGACCTGCACCTGGTCCACACGGACGAGGCCACCCAGGTGCGGGGCCGTGAACTCGACTACATGGTCACCAACGACGAGGCCATGGTCCTGGCCGTCCGCCAGGAGGTCACCGGCTGGATGACCGACGGCACCGGGCGGGACCACGACGCGGTGTTCTTCGCCCCCATGGTCGCGGGGGGCGAGCGCGCTCCGATCCACTCGCTCCAGCACCGGGGCGACGGGCGGCTCGTCGTGCCCGTGTACGAGAACCAGACGTACTCGCGGTTCCGGGAGAGTCGCGACAGCGGGATGGCCATGTCGGGGATGTTCGTGGAGCTCTCGCCGTTCCGCGAGCCGGACGGCCTGCTGTACACGGGGCTGATGGATCTCCACTCGAAAATGTGCCTGTCCGCGACGACCCCGGACGAGACCGGGCCCTCGGACCGTCCGGACCTCGTCCAGAAGCGCTGCGCGCAGGGGAGGCCGCCGAAGGAACAGCTCTGGCGGTTCGACGCCAACGGGACCCCGTGGAACGCCACGGACCGCGCCGTGTTCACCGACCACGGCAATCCCATCCTCTACCTGGGAGCGGAGGGCACCGAGCCGCCCTCCGACGAGTGGCGGCACTGCGCGTGGAAGCTGAACTCCCGAGGGCCGGACGTGGTGTTGTTCGACGAGGTGTCCTGCAACGTGGACGGCACGAGCCACCCGACGCCGATGGTGCTGGAGTCGTCGTCCGGGATCGACGCCGCGGTCTCCCTGGACGGCCGCGGCTCCGGCCTGGCGAGCGTGGAATTGCAGAAGGGCAACCTCACCACGACGATGACCTTCGGCCCGGACCGGCATCAGGAGGCCGAAGCCAGGGTCACGTCGATCGCCTCGGGTGAGATCCCCGGCGGGACCTCCGACGCCTTGACGACGCTGCCCAGCAGCGGGGGGACGGTCCTGGGCTTCACGCTCCCGTCGAGCTCCACCGGACTGCCGAGCTACTGGCGCCTCAAGCCCGTGGACGGCCTGCGCAAGGTGGGTCGGGTGGTGCAGCCGCAGCCGGTCGAGGACGCGTTCCTCCCCTTGGCGGGGCCGCAGTTCGCGGCGTTCCGCGCCAAGGTCGACGCGGTGCTTCCGGTCCCGGGCACCCGCGACGAGATGTACATGTTCAGCGGGGACAGCTACCTGCGCATGAAGGTCGCCATCGACGGGACGAAGGACCAGGTCGTCAACGGGCCCAAGCCCATCAGTGAGAACTTCGGCGAACTCGCCCGGAAGGCACCCGCGTTCACCGAGAACATCGACGCCGCGTTCAGCCTCCCGCGCGATCCGGGCACGGCCTACCTGTTCAAGGGCAACGAGTACGTGAAGCTCGCCCTGGACCCGGGCGGCACCAACGACCGCGTCCTCGAAGGACCGGAGCGGATCTGCGCCGGCTGGCGGGGGCTGTGCGGGACGGTCTTCGACGGTGAGGTGCCGACCAGCACCGCCGCCGCCGAGTTCTCCGTCCTGGCCTCCGACGGGGGGAACGCCCCCGCGTCCGCGGACGCCGGCTCGCCCGTCGACACCGCACCGGACGACCGCGGCACCAAGCCCGCGTCCAGCGGGGACTGCCGCCCGGACGGCCTCACCCCGGTCGACGGCACCAGCCCGCGCTACTGCGACGTCTACGACGGATCGGGCCGGGAGTGGGTCGGCCAGGGCCGCAGCCGCCGCACGGTCGGCTACTTCACCGGCTGGCGCACCGGTGCCGACGGCTCCGCGCCCTACCTGGTGAACAACATCCCCTGGTCCAAGGTCAGCCACGTCAACTACGCGTTCGCGCACGTCGAGAACGACCGGATCTCCGTCGGCGACACCGCCGACCCGAGGAACCCCGCCACCGGGACGACCTGGCCCGGCACGGCCGGGGCCGAGATGGACCCCGCCCTGCCCTACCAGGGCCACTTCAACCTCCTCACCCGCTACAAGCGGGAGCACCCGGCGGTCAAGACCCTGATCTCGGTCGGCGGCTGGGCGGAGTCCTCCGGCTTCTACACCCTGACGACCCGCGCCGACGGCTCGGTGAACCAGCCCGCCATCGACACCTTCGCCGCCTCCGTGGCGGAGTTCCTCGACCAGTACGGCTTCGACGGCGCGGACATCGACTACGAGTACCCCACCGCGCTCCCGCAGGCCGGCAACCCCCGGGACTGGCCGGTCGCCGACGCCCGCCGCAAGGGGCTCGGCGCCGGATACGAGGCGCTGATGAAGACCCTGCGCGGCGCCCTCGACCGGGCCGGCGCCGCCAAGGGCCGCTACTACCTGCTCACCTCCGCGGTCTCCGGCTCCGGCTACCTCGTCCGCGGCCAGGAGGCCCAGTCCGCGCTGAAGTACCAGGACTTCGTCAACGTCATGACCTACGACCTGCACGGCTCCTGGAACGACTTCGTCGGCCCGCAGGCCCCCCTCTACGACGACGGACGGGACGCCGAACTCGCGGCCGCCGGCATCTACGACGACCAGGCCCCCGACACCAAGGACTTCCAGAAGCACGGCTACTTCAACACCGACTGGGCCTACCACTACTACCGCGGCGCACTGCCCCCGTCCCGGATCAACCTCGGCATCCCCTACTACACCCGCGGCTGGCAGGACGTCACCGGCGGCACCGACGGGCTGTGGGGCCACGCCACGATGGCCGAACAGCAGGCCTGCCCGCCGGGCACCGGCGGCAAGGGCAACGGCGCCCAGGGCAGCGGCGCGAGCGCACCCTGCGGCGAGGGGGCCATCGGCATCGACAACCTCTGGCACGACACCGACAACGGCCGCGAGGTGCCGGCCGGCTCCAACCCGTTGTGGCATGCGAAGAACCTCCAGGACGGCCGCACCCCCGGCTACCTCGCCGCGTACGGACTCGACACCACCCGGGCGTCCGTCCAGCTGCGCGGCACCTACCAGGAGAAGTACAGCGACGCACTGGAGTCCTCCTGGCTGTGGAACCCCGACAAGAAGGTCTTCCTCTCCACTGAGAACGACCGCTCCATCCGGGCCAAGGCCCAGTACATCGGTGACCAGGGCATCGGCGGCGCGATGATCTGGGAACTCGCCGGGGACTACGCCAAGCGCCCCTCCGGCGAGTGGGGCATGGGGTACGACCTCACCACCACCCTGGACACGGCGCTGCGCCAGGCCGGCCCCGCCAAGGCCGAACGAGCCGACACCGCACTGCCGCAGCAGGTCCTCGACGTGAGCGCCGAACTCGTCGACTACCCCACGGACGTCAAGGACATGTGGCCGATCCAGCCGAAGCTGCGGATCACCAACAACACCGCCGCCACGCTGCCCGCGGGCACCCGGATCTCCTTCGACATCCCCACCTCGACGACGCCCCTGCTCAAGGACGAGGCCTGGAAGGAACTGACCGACGCCGTCCAGCCGGGCCGCACCGGCCCCAACGCCGGCGGGCTGAAGGCCGACTTCCACCGCGTCACCCTCACCCTCGGCACCTGTGAGGAGCTCCCGCCGGGCAAGGCGCGCGACATCGGCATCAAGTACTACCTGCCGATCACCGGCCCGGCGAACTTCACCATCGGGCTCAACGGGACGGAGTACGGCCTGGCCCAGGACCACCGCCGCGCCACCACCGCCGCCGAGGCCCCGCAGGGCGACGGCGCCCGCTGCCAGGCCGACGCCTGGGACCCGGGGCGCACCTACAACCCGGCGTGGGCCCCGTTCACCCTGTGGCAGACCGGGGACCGGTACAAGGTCGAGGACGTCAACAGCGGCAACCTCCTCGACCACCCCGGCGGCCGGGACACCGCGCACCTGGTCGAGAGGCAGGACGACAACGCCAACCAGCTGTGGACCGTCGCCGCCGAGTGGCCCGACTTCCCGGGCTGGTACCGGATCAAGAGCACCACCAGCGGCCACGAACAGTGCCTCGACGCCCGCGCCCCCCAGGCCGCCCTGAGCGTGCGCGACTGCGACATGTCCCCGGGCCAGTGGTGGCACCTGCGCGACGACAAGGGCAACGCCGTCACCTCGATCACCCACGGCGCCTCGTACGGCCTGGAGTCCTTCGCCCCCGGCAGCGACTACGGCAAGCCGGACTACGTCGCCGAGCCCCGCAACAGCGGCACCGCACCCGGCACCCCGGTCGTCGCGGGCGATCCCGGCGGCAGCACGCGCACGGCCGTCTCGTACGGCGGCTACTACTGGAGGGCCAAGTACTGGACCAAGGGCGACACGCCGAACGCGTCCGACCCGAAGAACCCGTGGACCCGTCTGGGCCCCACGGCCTGAGCCGTCGACCGCTGAGCCCCGGTCCGTCCGCACCGGACCGGACCGGGGCTCCGGCGGTCCGCCACGGCTCGGCGGGCGCCCGCCCCGGCCGCCGCCCCGCGGGGCATCGCCACCCGGTTCGACAAGACCCCGGCGAGCCACCCCGCCGGCCTCCACCCTCGCGCCTCGATGATCTGGATCAAGGACCTCGCCAGGACCACCCGATGATCACGACTCGGTATGCCCCAGGTGACGCGCTGAGGTGCCGGACGCCAAGGGCGGGCAGGAGTTGAGTCAACGGTCGACCAGCCGTGGACGCGGGGCTTCACCCGTGGATTCCGCGCCGGTGCCGTCGGTGGCGACCGGGCCGCGGGGAAGCATCCGGTCCAGCCACGTCGGCAGCCACCAGTTGGCCCGGCCGAGGAGCGTCATGGTCGCCGGTACCAGCACCATGCGTACGACCGTGGCGTCGATGAAGATCGCGGTGGCCAGGCCGAGCCCGAACATCTTGGCGGAGGGGTCCTCGGCGACGGCGAAGGACAGGAAGACCGCCACCATGATGAGGGCGGCCGAGGTGATGGTCCGGGCGGTGCCGGAGACGCCCTCAACGATCGCCGTGCCGTTGTCGCCGGTGCGCAGGTACTCCTCGCGTACGCGGGAGAGGAGGAACACCTCGTAGTCCATCGACAGGCCGAACAGGATGGCGAAGAGGAACATCGGGATGAACGACACGATCGGAACCGTCGCTTCCAGCCCGATGAGTGCGCCTCCCCAGCCCCACTGGAAGACCGCGACCATGATGCCGTAGGCCGCGCCGATGCTCAGCAGATTCAGCAGTACCGCCTTGAGCGGTACGAGTATCGAGCGGAAGACCAGCATCAGCAGCAGGAACGACATCGCCAGCACGGCGGCGACGAACACCGGCAGGCGTTGGCTGGTGCGTTGGCCCACGTCGGACAGGCTCGCGGCGGCGCCGCCGACGTGGGCCCTGGCCGGGCCGTGCCCGATCGCCGCGGGCAGCACGTCGGTGCGCAGCCGGGCGATGGTGCCGGCCGTGGCCTTGTCCTGAGGGCTGGTGGTCGGGAACACCACGAGGGTCGCGATGCCGGTGGCCCGATCGACGTGCGTCGGCGCGACGGATGCGACGCCCGGATCCGCCGCGACCGCAGTGACGAGACGGTCCACTACTCCCGGATCACCGGAGGGGTCCGCGGCGATGACGAGGGGACCGTTGGTGCCCGGGCCGAACCCCTCGGCGACGAGGTCGTAGGCGCGGCGCTCGGTACGGCTCTGCGGCAGTGAGCCGTCGTCGGGCAGGCCGACGCGCAGGCCGAGCACGGGCAGCGTCGCGGTCAGCAGCAGCCCCGCCGCGCCGACCGCGTACGGCACCGGGTGCTGGCTGACGTGCCCGATCCAGCGACGCCACCCGGCGGCGTGGGCGGCGCCTGCCGCCGGGTCCCGCCGCCGTGCGAGTCGGCCCGGCCTCCCGGTCTGCAGAGCCCGGACGATCCGGCCGGCCCGGGCCAGGCGCGGGCCGGCCGCGCCGAGGAAGGCCGGCAGCAGCGTCACCGACGCGAGCACCATGGTCAGGACGACGATCGAGACTGCCAGGCCGCCCACCGTCATGAACGGCACGTTCGCGACCGCCATGCCGAGGATCGACACGACGACGGTGCCGCCGGCGAAGACCACGGGCCGCCCCGCCGTGGCCACCGCCCGTCCGGCCGCCTCGTGTGGATCGAGCCCGCGCGCGAGGTACTCCCGGTGTCTGGCGAGCACGAACAGCGCGTAGTCGATGCCCACTCCGAGCCCGACCATGCTGCCCAGGACCGGTGCGAAGGCGGGGACGTCCGTCACCCCCGCCAGTACCGTCATCGCGGCAACCCCGACGGTCAGCCCGAAGACCGCCATGCCGATCGGCAGCGCGGCGGCGACGAGCGAACCGAACGCCAGGAACAGGATCGCGGCGGCGGCAAGGAGCCCGATCAACTCGCTTGCGCCGCCGTCGGGATCGGAGAAGGCGTAGAAGAGGCTCCCGCCCATCTCGATCCGCAGGGGCAGCTCGGCGCGCAGCCGGTCGCCGAGACCGACGAGGGCGTCGAGGTCCTCGGCCGACAGCCGGCTCTGGTCGGGGTACTGCACCCGGACGACCGCGATCCGCCCGTCGGCCGAGACGAGTCCGCCGCGCACGGCACTGTCCCGGCCTGCGTCGAGTGCCCCCGCCGGGTCGCTCGTGCCGAGCACGTGCGGCAGCCGCTTCACCTCGGTCTGCAGCCGCGTGAGAGCGGTGCGAGCGCCGTCGCCGTCGAAGAACGTCGCACCGCCGTCGCGGGGGGTGACGACGACCTGGGCGGTCATCCCCTCCTGGCCGGTGCCGGCCTGCTCGATCAGTTCCGCGGCCCGCTGGGAGTCCAGTCCCGGAGCGGTCATCGAGTCCGCGGTCCGCCCGCCGAAGGCGAGGGCGGCGAGGACGGCAAGCATGGCGGCGACCAGCCATGCCGCGATCACCCGCCAGGGATGGCGGGCGGCGCTTGCGCCCAGGCGCAACAGGGCTTTCGAGAGCATCGGGTCCTCCAACCACCTCGGCGGCCGTCCTAGTGCGGCCGCCGATCCCGAGGCTCGTCGCCACGGCGCTCCGCGGCATCGGCCCGCGGGCCGCGGATCCGTCGGCCCCGGGGCGGAGTGACGACCCGTCCTTTCGGCCGATGCGCGGCACGGTGCGATCCCTAGGCTGAGAACCGTGCTCCGAGACGACCTGCGAACCCTGTGGACCGAACCCCGGCCGCCCGACGCACCCGCCCGGGTGCGGCGGGACTGGGCGCTGCTCGCCGCGGGCCTTGCCGGTGTGGCGCTGGAGGCCACCCTGCGCGAGAACGTCGTGTGGCGGCCGGTGGCGGTGGTGTTGGCCGTATGGCTGTGCCTGCTGCCCCTGTGGCGCCGGACCCGCCCGCTGGCGACGGTGACGCTGGCGTTCGGCTCGGTGGTCCTGCTACCGGTGGCCTCGCTCGTCGCCGCACCGCGCGAGCCCGTCGGCCTGTACACCGGCTCGGTCGTGCTCGTGCTGGTGTACGCGCTGCCCCGGTGGGGATCGGGACGCGAGATCGTGCTGGGCGGCGCGGTGATCCTCGCGGCCGGCGCGCTGTGTGTCGCCGCGGACGGGACCCCGGTCGTCGAAAAGGTCGTGGGCTTCGTCTTCCTGCTGCTGCCCGGCGTGGTCGGGGCTGCCGTGCGGTTCCGGGTGACCGCCCGCGAGCGGCAGTTGGAGCAGGTGCGCTCCCGCGAGCGCGAGCAGCTCGCCCGGGAACTGCACGACACGGTGGCCCACCACGTGTCGGCCATGGTGATCATCGCCCAGGCGGGCCGGGTGCTCGCGGGCACCGACCCGTCCGCCGCCGTCGAGGCGCTGGAGGGGGTCGAGGAGGAAGGGGCGCGCACGCTGGAGGAAATGCGCGCCATGGTCGCCGCGCTGCGCGACCGCGGGCTCGGCGCCGAGCTGGCGCCCCCTGCCGGAGTCGCGGATCTGGAGCGCCTGGTGCGCACCCCGGGTGGTCACCTCAGGGTCGACCTGGGGCTCGACGGCGAACTGGACGCGCTGCCCCCGGCCGTGGACGCGGCCGTCTACCGGATCGTGCAGGAGTCGGTGACCAACGCGCTGCGCCATGCGGTCGACGCGACCGAGCTCGTCGTTCGGGTCGCCGCGGAGCGGCACACGGTACGGGTGAGCGTGCGCGACAACGGCCGGCGCACTGGCCGGGGTCGCGACGGATACGGACTTACCGGACTGCGCGAGCGCGCGACCCTGCTCGGCGGCACACTACGAGCCGGCCCGGGTACCGACCGGGGCTGGCATGTCGAAGCCGAACTGCCGAGAGCGAGGAGCGAGAGCGGTGTCCATTCGCGTCCTCGTCGCTGACGACCAGACGATCATCCGCACCGGGTTGCGGATCATGCTGAACGCCCAGCCCGGCATCGAGGTGGTCGGCGAGGCCGCCGACGGGCGGGAAGCGGTACGGCTGGCCCGCGAACTACGCCCCGACGTCTGCCTGTTCGACATCCGCATGCCCGTAATCGACGGGCTCGAGGCCACCCGGCTGGTCGCCGGCCCGGGCGTCGCCGACCCGCTGGCCGTGGTCGTCATCACCACGTTCGACCTCGACGAGTACGTCTACGGCTCACTGCGTGCCGGCGCCCGCGGATTCCTCCTCAAGGACACTGGGCCAGACCTTCTGGCCCAGGCCGTACGGTCGGCGTCCGGCGGTGAGGCGCTCATCGCGCCCAGCGTCACCGTCCGTCTGCTCCAGGCATTCGCGGACCTGCCGGCCGGCCGGCCCGTGGCCCAGCCGGTCTCACCCGTCACCGCCCGCGAGGAGCAGGTGCTCCTCGCCGTCGCTCGCGGGCTGACCAACACCGAGATCGCCGATGCACTGCACATCAGCCTCAGCACGGTGAAGACCCATCTGGCCAGCCTGATGGCCAAACTCGGCGCCCGCAACCGGGTCGAGATCGCGATGTGGGCCTACGAAACGCGCCGTATCCTCCCCGGAACCTGAGCCGGGTGCCGGGCCATCTGGCGGCGCCGGCGTTGGAGCCACTGGCGTTGGAGACACTGTGGATGCTGTCGCCGTACAGGGCGTTCCACGGGTTGAGGTACCAGCTCGGCTCCTCACGTCCGCGGTTGGCGTCCGGCGGCGTCCAGAGGGGATTCGTCAGCAGGTCGGCGATGAACGGTGGTTGCGCCACCGGCCCGGGCCATGAAACCCCCGGCCGGCCCGGGCCGCCGTGGTTCGGCCTCCTGTGCCGGTCCGGCCCTGCCACCGGGATCCGGCTGCTTCCCGGCCTGCGCCGTCCAGGCCCTGCCGCTGCGTCCTGGCGGTGCCACCGGTAGCCGGTCCAACCCGCCGTCGGGGTGGTCGGCTCGCGGGTCGGCGTGCGCTGACGCCCGGCCGGGGCTGCCGCCGTCGGCCGGCGTCTGGCCGCAGACGACCGTGGCGTGAATAGGGTGGCGGACCTGCCTCGAGGTTCGAGACCATCCGGTCATGTCGGATGGCATGGCAGGACAGGACCTTCCGGTCGGCTTCGGGTTCCGGCCGTATCGCGGCGACGAAGACCACGGCGCCATGGCCGCGGTGCGGCTGGGTTGTGCTGAACGGGATCGGGTCGATTCCCATTCGGTTGTGGAAGGGCTCCCGACAGCGGCCGAGGTCGCCGAGGCCTCCGCCGAACTGGAGGAGCCGTCCAAGAACCAGATCCTGGTGCTGCTCGACGGGGTCGTCGTCGGCTACTCGACGATCCGGTGGTGGCAGGAGCGGGACGATACGTGGCTGTACCTGCACCGAGGTCACCTCTTGCCCGAGCATCGCGGTCAGGGCATCGGCTCAGCCATGCTGAGCTGGGCCGAAGAACGGATCCGCCAGCTCGTCAAACAGCACGGAACGGCGCGGACGGCAGTGGTCGGTGCGAACGCCATGGCCTCCGAGCAGGACGCCACGGCACTTCTGCGCGCAGCCGGCTACCGACGTGTCTTCAGTCTGGTTGAGCTGGAGCTGGGCGATCTGCAGCAGGTGCCCGAGCCGGGCGGCGAACTGCCAGCCGGGATAAGGACAGGGCCGATCGGGACAGTCCATTTCCGTGCAGCCTGGAGGACGGTCGTCGATTCATACACGGACACCTGCTTCGCTCAGAGATGGCCTTTCCAGGACTTCGTCGACACCGCCGATCCGGCGTGCTGGAGGGCTGCGTGGAACGGGCAGGACATGGTCGGTGTCGCCCTCTGCTCCATCCGTCGTCACGACCCTACGGTGGGCGAGGTGGAAGAACTGAGTGTCCGGGCGGATCAGCGACGCCTCGGAATCGGCCGGGTCCTGCTGCTGGACGGGCTGCGGAGCCTTCGCAGGCAGGGTGCAACGACCGCCCGGCTGTTCACCGGCACGGCAAATCCGCACCGGTCCTACGACCTTTACGAGAGTGTGGGGTTCCGGCGACGGAACGAGTACGTCCGTTACCGCAAGTCGCTTGCTTGATCGACCCGTCATTGGACGGCCCGGTCAGTCCACAGGATCTGACAATGCCTCCCCCCGGACCGCCACACGCCTGGGGGTCCCAAGCTCGACCCCCTGGACGAGGCCGATCTGCCCCACCTGCACGACCCCAGCAGGAGTCAGACCTGTCCCCGCGGTCCTTCGGCCCGTGCCGGAGCGGCAGCCACGACTCCCGGCAGTGCAGGGGCACCAGCCGCCTGGTGAAGGAGCGCGGCAAAGGCCCCTCGGGGCCAGATCGGAGCAGTCTGGCGGCCCGGGACGGGGGTCTGTCGGTGTCGTGCGAAAGGATCACCTGCATGACGGACGGAATCGCCTGGCTCGCGGAGCCACAAAGCATCGCCTTCGGCGGTTACAGCGTGACGCTGGCCCGAGGGCTCGGGGCCGAGGAACTGGCGGCGCGGATCGCGGCCTCGGCCCAGTGGTCGCAGCGGACGGTGGAGCCGGTCGGGGAGCTCACCGGGGACGGGCTGGTCCAGGCGCTGGACTCGGAGTACGGGGACGCCTGGGACGGGATCGGACTGAGGCTGGGGGTGAGCGGCGGGTGGACCTTCGCGGTGGCGTACGGGGGCTGGTTCGGGGAGCTCCGGAACGATCCGGCGATCTCCCGGGGCGGGGCCGAGGTCTTCCTGTTGAAGTACGAGGAGGAGAACGGCAAGCCGGTGCCGCCGACCTTCCACCACTACCGGGACGGCCGGACGGTGTGCTCGTTCAATCTGCACCTGGACGACTCCTGGGGCAACGGCCAGGTCGTTGGAGACCCCGAAGTCGCGGACAGAATCAAGGAGTTGCTGAGCGCGGAAGGCTTGCCGGACGAGGAGCGAGCGAACCGCGAGGTGCACCGGACCGCCCTGGGGGTGCTGGGGCGGCACTTCGGTCTGACACTCCCCAGGGCCCTGGTGCTGGAGGCCTCGCTGCCAGCCGTCCTGCTCGCCTAGCCAGCCGGGTCCGTGTCCGTGTCCGTGTCTGTGTCCGGGGCGAGTGTCGCTGACCGGACTCCACCCCGCCCGTCCCCGGCCCGCCGCACGAGCAAGCCGAGCGGGTGGTCACGCTCCGCCCTCCCTGTCGGCCGGGGACGTGCCTCCTGGCGGTCTCCGAGGCGGAGAACCGGCGATCGCGCCGACTGTCGAGGCCTCCAGCACGGTGCCGTGCAACGGCCGTACAGCGGGCGGGCGGTGGCAGCGGGACGGACACTCAGCGGGAGAGCCCGGCGCGGTGGGCGAGGATGGTGAGGCGGACGCGGTCGCGGGCGGCCAGCTTGTGGAGCAGGCGGGAGATGTGGGTCTTGGCGGTGCCCTCGGTGATGCGTAGGCGGGCGGCGATCTCCGGGTTGGTGAGACCGTCGCCGACGAGGGCGAGTACCTCGCGTTCCCGGGCAGTGAGAGCCGCCACGGCGGTGCGGGCCCGTTCCCGGGCGGGGTCGGGGAAAGCGGTCGTGCCGGCGGAGGGCCCCGTTCTCGGCCGGTCGGTCGGGCCGGCGGCGAGGAGGTCTGTGATCAGGCGGCGGGCGACGGTGGGCGCGAGCGCGGCCCCGCCCGCGGCGACCGCACGGGTCGCGGCCAGCAGCTCGGCCGGTTCCGCGTCCTTCAGGAGGAAACCGCTCGCCCCCGCGCGCAGCGTGCCGCGCACGTACTCGTCCAGCTCGAAGGTGGTGAGGATCAGCACCCGGCTGCCGGATGGGCCGGTGGTGATCCGGCGGGTCGCCTCGATACCGTCCAGGCCGGGCATCCGAATGTCCATCAGCACCACGTCGGGCCGCTCCCGACAGGCCAGTTCCACCGCTTCTGCACCGTCCGCGGCCTCCCCTGCGACGGCGAACCCCGGGGCGAGCCGGAGGATGCCGACGAGTCCGGCGCGGACGAGTGTCTGGTCGTCGGCGACCAGCACCCGAACGGTCACCGCCCCGCCGCCTCGGCCAGCGGCAGGCCGGCCGTCACCCGGAACCCGCCGCCCGGCAGCGGGCCGGCGGTGCACCACCCCCCGTACGGCGCGACGCGCTCGCGCATGCCCGCCAGGCCGGTGCCGCCGCCCGGTACGCCGGACGGATCCCGGGGACCGGCGCTGCCGCGGCCGTCGTCGGTGACCTCCAGCCACACCTCGCCGTCCCGGTACTCCACCTCCACCCGGGCCCGCGCCGCGCCCGCGTGGCGCACCACGTTCGCCAGCGCCTCCTGGACCACCCGGTACCCCGACAGGCCCACGCCGGGGGGAAGTTCACGTTCGGGACCGCGTACCCGGATGTCCACGGCGACCCCGGCCGCCGCCGTCCGGGCCGCCAGCCGTTCCAGGTCCGACACCGCCAGGGCCGGCGCCGGCGGCGGGACGGCGGGCACCGGCCCGGCATCCTCGCGGAGGACGGCGAGCAGCGCCCGGGTCTCCCGCAGGGCTTCCGCGCTCACCGTGCGGATGGCGGCCAGCGCGGCGGCGGCTTCCTGCGGCCGGTGCTCCAGCGCGTACTGGCCGAAGCCCGCCTGCACGCTCACCACCCCGAGGCTGTGCGCGACGATGTCGTGCACCTCCCGGGCCAGGCGCATGCGTTCGCCGTCCCGTGCGGCACGCTCCAGCGCCGCGCGGTCCGCAGCGGCGGCAGCCGCGTGCACCCGGTGGCGCCGCACGGCGTCGCCCGCCGCCCAGGCGGCCGACTGCCCGACCACCGCGAGCAGGACGTTTCCCCGGACCTCGCCCGGTGCCGCCAGGGTGACCGTCCAGCCGAGAGCCGCGGCGCCGAGAGCCATCCGGCCGGTCCGCCGGTCGTGGGCCGCCGCCGTGTAGGCCACCAGCAGGCCTACCAGCACCGCCCAGAACCCCACGACCAGCCCGATCGCCGGCTGCCGACAGGCGGCGAGCAGGCCGACCCAGGCCGCCACCACGAGCCCGCACGCCACGGCCGGGCTCCGACGGCGCAGCGCGAGCGCGCTGCCGAGCACCGCAACGGCGAGCAGTGCCACGGGAAGGGCCGCGGCCTCGGGCGGCGGATTGCCGCGCCCGTGCGGGTCGAACTCGCGGACCGCCGCAAGTACGCGGGCGCCGGTCGCGGCGGTACCGGCCAGCGCGGCCAAGACGTCGGCCAGGGCCCAGTGGGCCGTCCGGCGGGTCCACGGGGTCGGCGTCGGCGGCGGGGCAGCGGCGAACGGCTCGGCGATCTCCACGCGGCAAGGCTAGCCACGGGTCGGTCGTCGGACATCCGCCCAGGGTCGTATGCCCGTAGCGGGACGCGGCGGCCGGCCGGGCCGGCCACTGTGGAGGCGCAACCACCCCGGTCCCCGCCCCCACCTCTGCGGGGACCGGGCGACGGGGGCATGAGCACCCCGCGAAGAACCCCGCGAAGAACCCCGCGAAGAACCCCGCGAAGAACCCCGCGAAGAACCCCGCGAAGAACCCCACGAAGGAGTCCGGATGACCATCCGCCACCGCCCGGTCCTCGCGACGCTCGCCGCCGTGCTGACCGCCGGCGCACTCGTCGCCACCGCCCCGGCCGTGCAGGCCGCCTCGCCCGCCCCACCCGGCACGACCGCTCCCGTACCCATCCGCCTCTCCCTGCCCGCGCCCACCGGCCCGCACCCCGTCGCAACCACCGCGCTGCACCTCGTGGACCAGCACCGCACCGACCTGTGGGCGCCCACCCCCCGCCCCCGGGAACTGATGGTGCAGCTCTGGTACCCGGCCGCCGGCTGCGGCTCGTCCGGCCGACCCCGCGCGCCCTGGACCGGCACCGCCGAGCAGGCCCAGCTGGAGTCCGACTTCCTCGGTACCACCCCGGGGCACCTCGTCTGGCCGCTCACCCACTCCCTCCGGGACGCGCCCGCCGACCGCACCGGCCGCCGCCCCGTCGTGCTGTACTCACCCGGCTCGCGCGGCGACCGCTCCTTCGGCACGGCGGAGGCCGAGGACCTCGCGTCACGCGGGTACGTGGTCGTCGGGATCGACCACACCTTCGACGCCGGGGAAGTGCTCTTCCCCGGCGGTCCCGACGGGCGGCTGGAGGTCCGCAACACCCCCGCCGTACACGCCATGACCGACGACGAGATCGTCGCCTACCGCACCACCGACACCCGCTTCGTCCTGGACCGCCTCACCGACCTCGCGGCCGGCGGCAACCCCGACGCCGAGCGGCGGGAGCTGCCATCCGGCCTCGGCGGGGCACTCGACCTCACCGCGGTCGGCATGCTGGGCCACTCCATGGGCGGCGCAACCGCCGTCCAGACCCTGCACGACGAACCGCGCGTCCTCGCCGGCGTCACCCTCGACGGCCCGGTCCTCGGCACCGCCGCCACCGACGGCCTGGCCCGCCCGCTGCTGCTCATCGGCGCCTCCGACGTCCGCCCCGCCCGCGACGCGATGTGGGACGCGCTCTGGCCACGGCTCACCTCCTGGCGCCGACAGTTCACCCTGAGCGGCTCCGGCCACCTCTCCTTCAGCGACTTCGCGGTCCTGCTGCCTGCCGCCCGCCCGGTTCTCACCTGGCCCGACGAGCAACTGGACCAGCTCCTCGGCAGCATCGACGGCTCCCGCGCCGTCGCGGCCCAACGCGCCTACCTCGCCGCCTTCTTCGACCTCCACCTGCGCCACCGCCCGACCACGCTCCTCGACAGCCCGTCCCCGCTCTTCCCGGAGATCGTCCGCCGCCGCTGACCCCCGCAGCAGCGGTCCCGCAACCCGCCGCCGGCGGGATCCGAACTGCTCCGGTCGTGCCGCGCAGTTCTGCCCCGCCCGGCCGGTCTGGGCCCGCCGCCGCCGACTCAGGAGGACGCCAGTTCGTGGACCAGCATCCACATGCCGCTGAGAACCAGGGCCAGGAGGATCAAGCAGCCGAGACGGAACGCGAACAGGCCCCCGTACTCCGCCAGCCGACCGCCAGGAGTGTTGAGGCGCCAGACCGAGGGGATGTCGACGCGGCCTTCGGCGATATCCGCCGCGGCCCGCCGCGCGTCCCCGGGGTGATAGTCGTAGAAGGTCAGTGCTGCCCCCCACGTGCCCCGGCTCTCCCCGCCGTACCTGCGGACGCGGACATCCGCAAGAGCGGCGGCGCTCGGCAGCCAGTGCCCACGTACCTGCCACAGCTCGGAGACCTTGTCACTGCCCAGCCAGGGCTCCTCCCCGTGATCTGACTCAGGTGTTCCCGGATCCGGCGTTCGCGGCATACGTCCCCCTCGAGCGGCACCCTCCAGTACACACCCGCTGCCTGCAGGCCGGTAGAACGCCTGCGGCACTGCCGTGCGCGATCGGTGCAGCCCTCAGGGCCGGCGGGCACCCGCGCCGTCGGCATCCCGATCGCCGGGCGGACCGGCGCGAGGTCGCCCGGCCGTGCGCGGGCGAGCCGTGGTTCCCTGCGGCGTCGCCGCCTCACGGTCGCCGTCGCGGCGTTCCCCGCCCAGAACCGGTACCACTGGCCCGGTGGCCTGCCGCGGCCCTCCAGGCTCCAGGCTGAGCACCGTCGCAGGTCGGCGGCTCGCGAGCGCTCTCGGGCCGCCGGCATTGCGCCGCGGACCCGTCGTCAGCCGCCACGGGGTCCGGCCCGCGCGCCACCGGGCCGACCAGGGTGCACCGCAGCGCAGGTGACCGGCCGCAGGGCAGCGGGGCGCAGCTTCAGGAACGGCCGGCCGGCCAGAGACGGGCGGCGAGGTTGCGCGTGGCGAGGCCGAGCCGGGTGGCGGGGACGAGCAGGGCTGCCGAGCGCTTGACGCCGCGCCGCTTGGCGATCACCCGGGCGCGGTGGGCGGCCTCGTAGCGGGCCAGCGCGGTGCCAGGATCGGCCGGGTGTTCGGCAAGGGCCGCGGCCAGGGCGTGGGCCCCGGCCATGGCGAGGCTGGAGCCGTCCCCGAGCAGGGAGACGCAGGAGGCGGCGTCGCCCAGCAGGGTGATGCGACCCCGCGACCAGGAGGGGAGGTCGACGGTGCTGACGGCATCGAAGTAGAGCTCGTCGGTGCTCTCCACCCGGTCGAGCAGGCCGGGCACCCGCCACCCGAGACCCGCGTGGGACTCGGTGACGATCCGTTTGTGCAGCCCGGTGTCGTGGTGGTCGAAAGCGGTGATGTCCGGCCTGCGGAAGACGAAGGCGGCCACGGCGGACCCCCGGGAGGGATGGACGGAGACCAGCCGGCCCGGGGCGTTGTGGACGTGCACCTCGCTCGGGTCGTCCGCGGGCTCGCCGAGCGGCAGGGTGGCGACCAGTATCCCGGTGGGCCGGACGAAGTCGCGCTCCGGGCCGAAGGCGAGGCGCCGCACGTGGGAGTGCAGCCCGTCCGCGCCGACCACCAGGTCGAAGCGGCGCGGCGCCGCCCGGTCGAAGGTGACGTCCACCCCGTGCCCGTCCTGGTGGAGCGCGGCGATGCTGTCGCCGAAGAGGAACTCGGCGTCGCCCCGGGCCGCTTCGTACAGGACGGCGGCCAGGTCGCCGCGCGGGACCTCGACCTCCCGCTGCCCGGCGCCCGCCCGGCTGCCGGGCAGGGGGAGCCGGGCGATCGAGCGCCCGGCGGCGTCCAGCAGGAGCATCCCGGTGGCCGAGGTGGCGGTGGCGTGCAGCCGAGGCAGGACACCCATGGCCTCGGCCACGGGGAGCGCGGCGCCGCGGACATCGACCGGGTTCCCGCTGGAGCGAAGGTTCGCGGCCCTCTCGACGACGGTCGGACGGAAGCCGTGGCGGGCCAGCCAGTAGGCGAGGGTGGGGCCGGCCACACCGGCCCCGGAGATGAGAACGCTCCGAGGAGTCATGCCGCCACCATAGATGCACTCAGTGCATATCTGCAATGGATGCAGATTTGCAGCGAACGCAGACCCGCATCACGCGCGCTAAGGTGGCCGGATGTCCCTTCGCGACCGCAAACGTGCCCGCACCCGCCAGGCCCTCGTCGACGCGGCGACCGAACTGTTCGAGCGACAGGGCTACGACCGGACCACGGTGGCGGACATCGCCGCGGCAGCGGAGATCGGCACGCGCACGTTCTTCAGCTACTTCGCCAGCAAGGAGGAACTGCTGTTCCCGGAGGCCGACACCCGCGTGCAGGCCGTGATCGCCGCCATCGACTCCCGCACCCCCGAGGAGGGCCCGGCCGAGGTCCTGCTCCGCGCACTGAGCACCGTCCCGGACACCGGCGACGACATGGTCGGCCCACTGGCCGCGCTGCGCCTCGAACTGACCCGCACCGTGCCGGCGGTACGCGGCCGCGCCCTGCAGATCCAGCTCGACGCCCAGCAGGAGATCGCGCGCCGGCTGGCCGAGGCCTTCGCGGACCGGCTCGACCTGGTGCAGGCGGCAGCGCTCACCGGCGCGTTCATCGGCGCCATCACCGGCGTCCTGCAGGTACTCCTCGAAGGCCCGGACCGGATCGCCACCCCCGCAGCCCTGCACGCCGCCGTCCGGACGGCAACGGACACCGCACTCGCCCCCTGGCTGCGCCCGGGGGCGTGAGGGGGCGGCCGCCGCCGCGCCGCCACTGGGACGACGCGGTGCTCGCCGGAGCAGCTCCCGGCGCTGGTGGAGTACAACCGGGCGTTCGCCTACGCGAAGCCCCTCCGGGAGGTCGCGGTCACCCGTCCCGACCGGGGCGGTCGTCCTGTCGCGCCAGGGGAGTGGCGGCCCAGCCGTGTTCCAGCAGGGTGAACAGGTCGCGCATGGTCCGGGCCGGGTCGTCGCTGGTGCGGGCGATGCTGGGGGCTTCCAGGGCGAAGCGGGCCAGGCCGGTGACGGCGGGGGCGTCCGGGGCGAGCCCGGTGGCCTCGGCGAGAGCGGCGGCCAGCGTGTTCTCGTGGCGTGACCACATGCGCCGGGCGTGGTCCCGCAGCGCGGGGGTGGATTCGACGAGGACGAAAGTGGGGTCGTCGGTCCGCAGGGAGGTCCGAGTGCGCACCATGTGGTCGCGCAGGGCGTGCAGCACGGGCTGACCGGGGGCTCGGTCGCGAACGGCGGCGACCACGGCGCTCTCGATGTCCGCGTCCAGGTCGAAGACGAGGGCTTCCTTGCTGGGGAAGTGCTTGAAGAGGGTGCTCAGCGAGACGTCGGCCGCCTCCGCCACCTCGCGTACGCCGACGTTGTCGAAGCCGCGCTCGGTGAACAGCCGCACTGCGGCGTCCGTCAGGGCCTGCCTCGTCTGGGCCTTCTTGCGCTCGCGGCGTCCTGTCGTCGTCTCGGCCATGCCCCCACCCTACCCCCTTACGGGGATTCGATCGCAAAGGCTATCCACTGGAAAGTCGGAGCAGTTGTACTTTTGAAGCTGCTGTGCTTCTGTGAGTGGAGGCGGCTGACGGGCACTCAACTGCCGGAACCCCGGGGCGCGTCCCCACACCGGAACGACTGATCCGCCATGCCCGGAACAGGGCGCCGCCACCAGGCGCCAGCACCCTCCCCGACCGTTGAACGGAGCGTGACCCCCATGTCCACCACCCCCCGCATTGCGATCGCCGGCGCAGGCCTCGGCGGCCTCGTCTGCGCGCGTGTCCTGCAACAGCACGGCGTGCCGGTCACGGTCTTCGAGGGCGAGAGCGCCCCCCACTCCCGCTCGCAGGGCGGCACCCTCGACATCCACGAAGACACCGGCCAGACAGCCCTGCACGCAGCCGGCCTGTTCGACCAGTTCCTCGCCCTCTCCCGGCCCGAGAGCCAGGAGTGGCGCCTGTACGACCGCCAGGCGACCCTGATACGCCACGACCAGGCCGGCAGCGACGATCTGAGCAGGCCCGAGATCGACCGCGGACAGCTGCGCGCACTCCTGCTGGACTCCCTCGCCCCCGGCACGGTCCGCTGGAGCCACTCCGTACGGGCCGTCACCCCACTGCCCCGTGGCACCGCCCGCCTGCACCACCATGACGGCACGGGCGAAGACTTCGACCTGGTCATCGGCGCCGACGGCGCCTGGTCCCGGGTGCGCCCAGCGCTCTCCGACGCCCAACCCTCCTACTCCGGTGTCACGTTGGTGGAAGCCCACTTCGACGACGTCGACCACCGTCACCCCGGCATCGCCCACCTGGTCGGTCGCGGCACCATGTCGGCCAAGGCGGGCCGCCGCAGCCTGGTGCTGCAGCGCAACAGCAACGGACACGTCCGCGCCTACATCAACTTCCGCGGCCCCCAGGACTGGCACGCCGGCCTCGACCTCGCGGACACCCGGGCAGTGCGCGCGCGCCTCCTCGCCCAGTACCAGGGCTGGCACGAGAGCCTGTTGGACATCCTGCGCGACAACGAGGGCGGTTTCGTCAACCGGCCCGTGTTCGTCCTTCCCGTGCCCCACTCCTGGCAGCGCGTCCCCGGTATCACCCTGCTCGGCGACGCCGCCCACCTGATGCCGCCCGTCGGCGTCGGCGCCAACCTCGCGCTGCTCGACGGCGCCGAACTCGCCCGAGCCGTCATCGACCACTCCACCGTCGACGAGGCCCTCGACGCCTACGAGAGCGTCATGCTGCCCCGCGCCGCCGACAACGCGAAGACCGCCCAGCAGATGCTCACCACCCTCATGCCCGACAGCGACTCCGACGACGCCGCCTTCCCCGACAGCCTCTGGCCAACCGGCACCCTCCCCGACCCGCGCCCCGCTCACACCGGCTGAGCCCGGCCGACAACGTGCCGGCCGGGCGACCACGACTTCAAGGACGGCCGCCGCGCCCGTTCCTCCACCTCTTCGGACGGTGGTGGGCCGCCGGTCGTGCGGCCCACCACCGGTGCGTTCCGGCGGCTCAGTAGAGGACTGCGGAGAGCCGCGCGGGGCCGGTCTCGGTGGTGGTGTCGCAGAAGTAGACGATGGCCTGGTGGCTGTTCACATACGCCTGGCCGGCCGCGTGGCAGGCGGCGGCGGTCGGGTAGATGCCGATGTAGGTGTAGGTGGACGCCTGGGCGGCCGGGGCGGCGATCAGGGCGCCGCCGGCCACGAGCCCGGCCACGGCCGCGGCGGAGAATGCCTTGCGAAGCGACATGAGTGGTCTTCCTCCCACTTGGCGAGCGCCGGGGTCCGTGCCCCTGCGCTTCGCCGAGGAGCCTCCTCCGAATGTGAAGGCGGAGCAATGGTCGAGACCAATTCCGACCGGAAGCGATGTGGTGTTTCTGTGGCGGTGCAGGTCACGGACCTGCCTGGCGGGCTGACGATCATCTTCCGGACAGTTCTTGCGCTGTTCGGAACCTGACAATCCGTTTCGACCGATTCGTCAGGGCAGTCCCAGGCCGCCGAGGCCGGCGGCCGCGTCCACGCCCAGGTGTCCACCCGGGCCGCCCGCATCGCCGACCTGGCCGCCAGGTGGGGGCGGGTGCTCCCGCCGTCCCCACGCGCTGTCGGTGAGGCGCGCTAGGTTGCGATCATCAGCCGGACCGGGTGGGGGCGTCGTGACCGACCGTACAAGCGAGACGATCAACTGGGACGAGGCGCGCGCGCTCATCGCCGCCCGGATTCCGCAAGGGGTGATCGACCGCCTTCGCCCCGTGCCCGCCGCCGAGCTGCGCCACCTGCGCACCCCGTTGCGCAAGCTCCGCACCGAGCTGGTGCGCGAGCTCTCCTCGGGCGACGCCCGACGGTTCGCCGCCGCGTACGACCAGCTCGCCGCCCTGCAGTTCGCCGGGATCCTCTCCGCCGCCACCCCGGCCGAGGCCCTGGACTGGCTGACTGCCCGCCGCCTCCTCCGCATCACCTGGCCGCTGCCCGGCGGCGGCTCCACCGACCCCGACCCGCACACCCTCCTGCTGGCCCTGCTCCCACCGCACCGTGATGCGGCGTTCCACCGCGAACTCGCGGTCCGGCTCGCCGAATGGCTGCCCGCGCGCGGTGACCGCCCCCGCTGGCTCATCACCCACGGACTCGCCGTCTGGTCCGGCACCGAACTCCCCACCACCGACGGCTACATGATCGGCTGGGTGCGCGAGGGCGGACTGATCCACCACCACCACCGGGAGATCGGCGAGTGGTTCGCCGACCAGGGTCTGCGCGAGCCGGTGCCGCGTCACCACTCGCTGCTCTCCTGGCTGCGTGCGCAGCCCCGGATCGCCGAGTTCGTCCGCCGACTCTTCGAAGTCCCCGACGCCGGAGCAGAGTTCGCCCACCCGTACGCCGCCAACTCCGGGCCGGACAACCAGTGGCCCAAGGTGCTCACCGCCCTGGCGGGCGAGGGCCTGCTCGACCGCGCCGAACTGATCGACCTCTGCCTCGGCCGACTGCTGCGCGGCGACCGGCCCGGAAACCTGCGCGGATTCCTCCAGCTGTACACGGCGCTGGCCCCCGACGCCGAAGAGATCCTCGCCCGGGCCCGCGACCACGTCCGACTGGCCGCCGACGGTGCGCCGGGCGCCGCCAAGGTCTCCCAGGCGGCGCTGCGCTCCGTGGACGCGCGGCTGCCGGCCGAGCTGTTCGCCGAACTGACGGCCGGGGTGCTGGCCCGCCCGGAGAAAGCCCTCGCCACCGCCCAGCTGAGCCGGGTCGACGCCGCGCTGCGCCGCGACCCGGCCGGATCCGACGGCCTGCTGCCCGCCGTCGCAGAGGCCTTCACCCACCCGGCTCCCGCGATCCAGGAACAGGCCCTGCGACTCGCCGCCCGCCATCTGCCCCACGCCGCCCCCTCCACCGCTGAGGCCGTGCGCGCCGCCGCCACCACCCTCAGCCCCGCCCTCCAGGCCGATGCCCACCGCCTGCTGGCCATCCCGACCCCGGCCGCCGAGCGGCAGGAGGACGCGTCCGCCGCGCCGGCACACACAGGGCCTGCCGCGCTGCCGGCCGCACCCGCCGGACCGTTCGATCTCGCCGAGCGGCTGGGCGCCGTGATGGCCACCGGGGTGCCCGACCCCGCCGAGTTCGAAACGGTGTTCGCCGCCCTCGTCATCGAGCACCACCGTGACGCGGCCGCCCTTCGGACGGCGCTGGCCCCGCTCGCCGCACGGCGCGACGCGAATCCGGCCCCGGTCCGGGACTTCCGCAGCATCGGAGGAGCGCTCGGCTTCCTGCTCGACGCCCTGACCGGACGAACGCACGAGTCCGGCCGGTACACGACCACGCTGCTGGACCGCCCCGCCCACCTGGGCACCCCCGCCGTGATCCCCTCACTGCGCGTTCACGAGGCGGCGTGCGGGATCACCGACACGCCGGTGCCGCTCCTGCTCGCCACGCCCACGGCTGGCGACGGCACGATCGATCCGGCCGCGCTCATCGAGCGGCTCACGGCGTACCGGGCCGCCGGTGCCCGTCCCTGGCCCGGGGACCTGGCCCAGGCTCTGCTCCGGGTGGCCCCGCACGCGCTACCGTCCGTCCGCGCAGCCGCCGCCGGCCTCGGCTACGACCTGCCCCAGGACACGGCACCGCCCGCATCCCAGCGGTTCCACATCCAACCCCTGGAGCTGCCCGAGCGGGTCGGCGTCCAGGGCCGGGCGCTGCCCACAGTCCCGCGCATCGCACCGCTGGCCGTCGGCGCCGCGCCGGTACCCGAGGGCATCACCGGCCTCCTCCACCGCCTCCCCGACCCCACCGAGACCTGCCGGTTCATGGGCGTGCCGGGGATGTCGCCCGCCGAGCTCGCCCAGCTGGCCTGGCTGGCGCCCTGGCACCCGGAGGCCGTCGCCGCGCACGTCCTCCCCGTCGCGGTGGAACAGGCGGACACAGCCGGCCCCCGGGGAACCAACCCCCTGCTGCCCCGCCTCGCGGAGGTCCCCGGCGAGTTCGGACCGGTGAGCCACCTCCTGCTCGCCTACGGGCTGAGCGCCACCCGAGCAGCGGACCGCACCGCCGCGCTGGACTTCCTGCTGACGGCGACCGCACGCGGTCGGCTCCGGCCGGACGTACTCGGCGAATGGCTTGCGGCACTCTGGCGACTGTCCGTGGCCAAGCCGAACCGGATCCTGGGCGCCCTGGCCGATGCCGCGCGCAGCGGAGCGGGCCCGACGGTATGGGCCATTCTCACGGCCGTGATCACCGAGCTCGCCGCCGAGCCCGGTAGGCGCGGACTGGCCGACGCCCTCGTACTCGCCGCCGAGTGCGCGGCAGCCGAAGGCATCCGCACTGCCGTCCCAGCCCTCGACGCCCTGGCCGCACCGGCCGCACCCCAGCGCGTCCGAGCGGAATCGGCACGCCTGGCCAGGATCCTCACGACGTGACCACGCCGAACGCCCCCACGACGATGTACCGGCGGAGCCACTGCCGGGTCCGACGCCGCTGTCCGCCCGGTCCTGGACTCGCCGCCGGTGCGCGGCGCGATCCGGCTGCGCCGGTCCGGCCACGACGGCATCCGGACCCCCGTCGGACCTCCGAAGTCCTCATCGGCTGACCCGCCGCGCCGTTGTGGTTGCACGCCTGGGAAGCCACGGCCGGGCAGCGGCCCGAACGACGGGGCTGCGCCGGCATCCGGGGGAGGCGGCCGGGCCGGTGGGCGGGCGACCGCGCGGGAGTTACGGCCGGGTCCTGCACGGATCGGGTCGCGGCACTGTCGGCGCCGCCGTGCTGTCAGAAGGGGCGGAAGAAGGGGGCGGGATGCGGGCCACGAGTTCGTGGGCGGCCCGGATCACGTACGTGACGGCTTCGTCCGGAGGCGTCTGCGGCCCGCGGTCCCAGAGCGCGTCCAGCGCGTCGACCAGGGGCGCCAACTCCTCGGCCGGCCCGTAAGCCTCCGCGACGTTCTCGATGATGAGTTCGGCGCCCTCGAAGGGGTCGAGCCATCCGCCGACGATTTCGGCGGCCCACCAGCGGGCGAGCGCCAGCCGGCCCTCCCAGTAGTCCTCGGGCGGGTGGAAGCCGAACCCGAGCTCGTCCATCACCTGGCCGAACAGCTCCGAGGCCTGGTCCTCCTCACCACTCAGCAGCCAGGCGAGGAGCCACAGCGACGGTGTGTCGACCTCGGCGACCAGGGCGCGGAGTGCGGCCTGGATCAGAACGTCCGGGTCCGCGCGCCGGCCGTCGACCCACTCGTGGGCCAGCCCCCGGAGCTCACGCACTGCCTCGTCCACCGTTGCGGGGGCCTCGCTCGTCGCCATGGCGGCATGGTGCCACGCGCCGCCGGCGCCCGCGAAGCCGATATCGCGTCGCCGGGCGCCGCCCACGCCGCCGCCGGGCCCGACTTCCCTGCTGCCGCGGTGCCCGGTGGGTACGGGTCAGTGGTGGCGGCCGTTCCTGGTGGCCGGGTCCCGGCCTTGGGCAGCGGCCACCGGGCCCGGGCGGCGCCTGCCAGTGCGCCCCACCCGTGTCGTCTGTGTCGCCCGTCGCTCTGAGCGCCGGTCCGGCCTGCGGCCCCGCAGTGGCCGGCTGGTGGCGAGGGCTGCTGCTCCCGGCCCGGCTGTGCCGCTGTCCCCTGTTGTCGTTGTGTTGTGTGGGCACTGGGTGTCTGTGCTGGTCGGGGGCCTGTCAGGGACTGAAGTGACTGAGGTTCGGGGTAGGGCCCGCCAGGGCTGTCCTGTCTCGGTGAGGTTTCCCCAGTCTCACTGGGGATTGACGACCGTGCTGCCCGTCTCGCCGGAGTTCGACTGGTCGCCCGCGGCGGCGATCAGGGCCGCCAAGCCGTCGAGGTGGCGGTCGAGGCCGAAGGTGAACAGGGATTCGGCGGACAGGTCCAGGCCGGGGTCGGTGCGGGCGGCGGTGAACGCCGGGAAGGTGCCGTCCGACAGCAGCGCGGCCATCCGGGCCTCCTGGACCTGCATCCACTGGTCGCCGCTGACACCACTGGCGTGACCCGCCTCCTGCTCCGCCGCGAGGTCGACCGCGCAGCCCCGGACGAACCCGAAGAGCGAGACCGCCGCGTGCATCCGGGCGCCGGCGTCGAGGCCGAGGCCCTCCAGCGCCGCCAGGGCCCATTCGACATGGCGCATGCCGTTCGGGGCGAGCAGCGGGCGGGCGAGGTTCATCGTGGCCGCCAGCCAGGGGTGTTCCTGGTAGAGCCGCCACTGGGCCCGGGCCGAGAGCTCCAGGCGGGACCGCCAGTCGGGCGGGGCCGGGGTGGGCAGGTGCGCCTGTGCGTAGGCCGCGTCGACCATCAACGCGAGGAGCTGGTCCCGGTTCTGCACGTGCCGGTACAGCGACATCGCCGAGGTGCCGAGTTCGGCGGCCAGCCGCCGCATGGTGAGCGCGGCCGCCCCCTCCGCGTCGGCGATCGCGATCCCCGCCCGCACCAGGCGCCGGCGCGCAGTCGACTCCTCCGGCGGTCCGTCCGTCCGTCGGCCCGTCGCCGGCCCCTCCGTCCGCGACGCACGGGGGACGGCGCAGACCACGGTGCCCACCCCAGGCACCCCTCGGACCAGGCCCTCCTGCCGCAGGACGGCCAGTGCCTTGGTCGCCGTGGCCATGGCGACCCCCCACCGCTGGGTGAGCGCCCGCGTGGAGGGCACCCGGTCACCCGGGCGCAGCTCGCCGGTCCCGATGCGGTGCCGCAGCTCGGCGGCGATCTTGGCGTACGGCGGCTCTGCGGACATGAGGCACTCCTTGGTGTACTAGTACATGAAGCCTAGTGCACTAGGATTCCTTCCTCAATTTCGCACTTCACACGGGAATCTGACGCCCATACGTTGTACGCATCGACCTGAGAGAGGAACCCGAGATGACCACCACCACCGCTTCCCGCACCGTGCTGATCTCCGGCGCCAGCGTGGCCGGCCCCGCCCTCGCCTACTGGCTGCGCCGCCACGGCTTCGTCCCCACCGTGGTGGAGCGCGCCGAAGCGGTGCGCCAGGGCGGCTACGCGGTCGACTTCCGCGGCGAGGCCCTGGACGTGCTGGACCGGATGGGCCTGCTGGAGCAGATCCGCGAGCTGGACACCGAGATGGGCGACGCCGCCATGGTGGACGCCGAGGGCCGCCAGTACGCGACCCTGCCGGCCGTGATCTTCGCGGGCGACCTGGAGGTCCTCAAGGGCGATCTGACCAGGATGCTGTACGAGGCCACCCGCGACGACGTCGAGTACGTCTTCGGGGACTCCATCGCGAGCCTGACCGAGGACGAGCACGGCGTCGAGGTCACCTTCGAGCGCGGCGCCGCCCGCCGCTTCGACCTGGTCGTCGGCGCCGACGGTCTGCACTCGCGCACCCGGGCACTCACCTTCGGCCCCGAAGAGCAGTTCGTGCGCCACCTCGGTATCTACACCGCCATCTTCAGCCTGGACAACTACCTCGGCCTGAAGAACACCGGCCGCCTCTACGCCGCCCCGGGCAAGGCCGCCAACATCTTCACCGCCCGCGCCAACACCGAGGCCCGCGCCGCCTTCCACTTCGCCGCCGAGCACCTGGAGTACGACCGCCACGACCGCGCCGGGCAGCAGCGCATCATCGCCGAACGCTTCGCGGACGACGGCTGGGAGATCCCGCGCCTGCTCCAGGAGATGGCGCAGGCACCCGACTTCTTCTTCGACGCCAACGCCCAGGTGGAGATGGACACCTGGTCCAAGGGGCGGGTCGTGCTGCTCGGCGACGCCGGGTACTGCGCCGGCCCGACCTCCGGCCGCGGCACCTCGCAGGCCCTGATCGGCGCCTACATCCTGGCCGGTGAACTCGCCGCCTCCGGTGGTGACCACGCCACGGCATTCGCCGCCTACGAGCGCGAGATGCGCGGCTACGCGACGGAGCACCAGAGCCTGGGTCGCGAGGGCGCGGAGCGGTTCTTCATGCCCGCCCCCACCCAGGAGATCCTGGACATGCTGGCAGCCCAGGCACCCGAGAACACCCGCACCACCCCGATCCGGCTGCGCGACTACAGCGCATCGCCGTCACCCGAGCCGGCGGCGGCCGCCGTGGCCGCGGGTACCGTCTGACGGCAGCCCTCGACAGGGCCCGTCGAGGACGCAGTAAGGCCCGGACCGCGCGGCCCGGGCCTTCATCGTCCACCGGACCGCCTCAGCTGGTGATCGGGGCAACCAGTCGAGCCGCGCCACAGCCCCCGCCCCCGTCCCGTGCTGCGCCCCGGGGGCGGGAGTTCCGCTGGACGGCGTCCTGGGCCCGCTCGGATTCCAGGTCGCGGACCTGTCCGAGGAGTCCGCCGATGCGGGTGCGCCGGGTGAGGATCTCGACCTGGACGACCTGCCCACCCGGCCGGAGCTCCGCTTCGTCCAGGACCAGGAGGCTGAGGCGCTGCCCGTAGAGCGGGATCAGGGCGCCGGCCGCCCGGACGTCCAGAGGCAGGCTGTCGTCGTGCAGGCACCGCTTGAGCAGGGTCCGGTGCCCGTGTTCGCTCAGGCCGACCGGTTCGGCGGAGGTGCGGTGCGGCACCGTGGGTTCGCGGCTGTGTCCGTGGCGGGCGGTCCAGGTGAGGAAGCCTCTGATCTCCCGACGGGTGCTCGCACCGCCGGTGAGCCACTGGTCGACGTGGTGCTGGGCGACGTCGTGGAGTGCGCGCCCAGCCCTGCGGTGAAGGTGAGGAACTGTGCTGCGGTGTTGACGCGGGTGTAGGCCCAGCGGGCGGTCCCTGCGGAGTCGGGCCGTCGGAGGGCACGCCGTCGGGCCTGGGGCAGGTGCTCCGTCAGGCCTCGCGGCGGTGGGTAGCCGGCTGGGAAACCAGCCGCGTCGGAACCCGTTGCGTGCCGCGACCGGCCCTGCCATCCTGGGCACGGAACGGGCCTTCGGGGGGAGGACACTCAGTGCGGAGACAGCACCGGGACGGCCGCCTTGAGCCGCGCTGTCCGTCCCCTGCGGTTCTCGGCGCCGCACCCGTGCGGTCGCCGGGTGGCTCTGCTCTGTGAGCGCGACCCTGGACACGGCAGCCTTTCCACCGGGGGACCGGGAGGAAGCGGTCCGGTCCGCGGTCTGGGAGTCCGTCGTACGGATCGAGATCGACCACCACCACGCGCCGGAGAACATCTCGGTCCAGGTCACGCTGAACACGGTCGGCTGCATCGGTGTCTGCTCGGGACGGGCGACCGGCCTGACGATACGGCGGACACCGCGGCTGGCGCGGGAGGACACCGAGCCGGAGATCTTCCTGGGCCTCCAGGTGACGGGTACCAGCGTGGTGACGCAGAACGATCGCGAGGCCGTGCTGAGACCGGGGGAGTTCGCCCTCTACGACACGTCCGTGCCGTACGCCCTCGGCTTCGACGGCGGTGTCGACCACCACTTCCTGCGCTTCCCGCGCGCCGCGCTCGCGCTGCCCGAACCGCTACTGAGGGGGATGACCGCCGTCACGTTCCGCGCCGACAGCCCCGTCGCCGCCCTCGCCTACGCCTACTTCTCCCAACTGGCAGCCACCGAGGGCCTCCACCAGGACCGGTACGCCCAGGCGGTCACGGAACCCAGCCTCGATCTGATCCGCGCCGCCGTCACCTCCCGGCTCGGTGACTCGCCCTTGGCCCGCGAATCGGCGGAGGCGACGCTCAACCTCCGGATCCTCCGGTACATGCGGGCGCACCTGCGCGATCGCGACCTGTCCGCAGCGCAGATCGCCTCCGCACACGGCGTCTCGGTTCGGCACCTCTACACACTGCTGGCCCGGTCAGGGGTCACCCCGGGCGACTGGATCCGCTCGAACCGTCTGGAGGAATGCCGGCGGGAACTGGCCGGACCGAAGGCGCGGTACCGGTCGATCGCCGCGATCGGGCACAGCTGGGGCTTCGTGGACGCGACTCACTTCAGCAGGGCCTTCAAACAGGCGTACGGCCTCTCCCCGCGCGCCTGGCGCGACCTCGACCGCACCTGCGACCCGGCAGGTGACCACCCGCAGGACCGGCCCGCGAGGTGATCGAGACGTGGGCAGGGGGCGGCCGTGGGGCCGAGGCACTCCGCCGGGACCACCCCCCGCCCTCTCACCGGTGGCTGCCTGTCCGATGCCCCCGCCGGCCGGCCGGCCGACCGGATCCTGGCCTGGCCGGGCCGGCGACGGCCGCCGGACGGTGTCAGCTGCAGGAGTGCCAGGGAGTGGGCCCGTATACGATGTTGTCGCCGCTGGGGTTGTTCTCGATGACCCACTCCCGGATGCAGGCGCCGGGGGCGTAGATGCTGACCGGCCCGGCGTAGGTGGTGTAGTAGCCCCCGCCACCGTCGATCCATCCGGAGTCGCCGCTCTTCTGGATGTAGATGTCGGTGTACGTCTTGACGCCCGCGTAGGTGTCCTTGACGAAGACCGAGCAGTTGGTGGAGCCGTCGTAGTAGGTGTGGACCGTCCCCGCGCCGCCCACGTTCCCGGACCATATGTGGGAGCCCGAGCAGCCGTAGCCGCCGGTCAGGGCGGCCTGGGCAGCCGGGGCGGCCGCGATGGTGCCGAGCGACGCGAGGGCCGTGACGGAGAGAGCCGCTATCGCCTTGCGGATACGCATAGTGGTGCCTTCCTGGGGGAGGAGTCGGGTGGTGCGGACCATCTGGGGGTCGGCCACGGGTCGGTGACCGACAGGCCCGTCGTCCGGTGGCTGATCAGGGAGGATTCGCCCCTGTCGTCTCGCCGCGTCGATCGGGCTTCGCCGTGCCATGACCCTAGGTCTGCCGGGCCGCGCCGACTGTGCTGCCCTTGCAGAGAACTTGGCCAGGTGTGCAAGGGCGCTCCGGACCGGTCCGCGAGCGCACCACCCGCCCATCGCCCATCACCCACCACCCGGCGCAGATCGGCACGCTTCACCCGAGGGCGGAGGTCCCGTCCTCACCACCCTCGCGGGCGTCGAGCAGTTCGCCCCGGTGCGGCCGTCGTAGACGCCCCGCACCCCACACCAAGGGGGCGAGCGCGGGCCAGGCCTGCTGCGGGCGCCGCAAGGGCCCGTGATGTTCCGTCACGGCCCCTGCGGGGCTCCGCGGCTCGACCCCCGCCTCTGCGCGGCCATCGTCGACCGCCTCACCTCCAACGGCACCATCATCGAAACCGGGACCGGCTCCTACCGCCTCGCCAGCACCCGAGCCCGCGCCGAGCAGGCAGCCAAGGCCGGCTGACATCAACCGTCCCGCGCCGAGCGATGGAACCGCCTACCCGCCGGCGCGGGCCACAAGCAGCGGCTGGAAGAAGCCTGTCTCCTGTGGCATCCGCCACCGAGGGTCGACGAACCCGGCCTCGGCTGCGAGGCCGGCCAGCCGGTCATGGCCGAGTGCCCAGTAGGTCGTCCGGCGGACCTGGACGCGCCATTCTCCGCCTGCCGGAAGGAGTTGGAAGTGCTCCAAGTCGTAGTGCTCCCCGTCGTCGTGCCAGTGCCAGAGCTGGAAGGTGACGGTTCGCTCTCCGCCGTCGGCGACCCTGGAGACTTGCGGAGGTGCCGACGCCGGACGATCGCGCAGCAGGTCGTCGTAGGGCCGTGTGCTGATCAGCAGCTGGCCGCCGGGGCGCAGGACCCGGCGCATCCCAGCCAGGGCCGCGTTCACATCTTGCTCTGTCAGCAGGTGAGGCAGCGAGTTGTCGGCGCAGACGACAGTGTCGAACTGGCCATCGGCAAACGGGAGGCGCCGCATGTCGGCGGCGGCCGTGCGCAGGCTCAGGCTCCGGCGGGCAGCCTCCCAGGCAGCGCGGGCGGCGGCGCGAGGGCTGATGTCGGTCCCGGTGACCCGGTGCCCGCGCAGCGCCAGGCCGATGGCCTGGGTGCCGATGCCGCAGGAACAGTCGAGCACCGCCGCGCGATCCTGTCCGATCAGTGCGTCCAGGGCGTCCCCCTGCCGACGGATGCTCGCGTCCCAGTCTGAGTAGATCAGGTGGTAGTCGTCGGCCAGTTCGTCATAGAAGTGCGCCACTGACGTCTCGGGCATGACCTGAGATTACCGTGCCAGATTCCATGGATGCGCTGGTCGCCCTGGTGATCGGCACGAACGCCCCAGCTGACGACGGTGCCGTCATTTCTCGTGAACATCTGCGAGCGCGCTGATCACCAACTGCTGCTGAAACTCATCGACAAACGCTGCTGCTGAACGTGGACGAAGCCACCACGACCTCGGCCCGCAGCCGGTCGCAGGCGTTGTCGAACGCGGCGCTGTGCGTGATGTGGACCCGGTCCGTCGGGTTCGTCCGCAGGCTGCGCAGCCACGGCGCACCCGGGGGCAGGGCGGCCAGGACGCGGCCGGCTTTGGCGGTGTCGCCGGGTGCGGGCGGGAGCTGCTGCGGCGGGGCGGCGGGGGTCCGCGATGCTGGGGCCGCTGCGGGGCGGGGCCGGCTTTCGTCCCGGGCCCGTTTCCGCAGCTGCTCCCAGTCGCGGACCGTCCTGGCGTGGTGCCCGGGCGACCTTTCGGCCCGGGCTTCCAGCAGCTCGACCAGGCGGCGGAACCGGGCGGCGTCGCCCGGCACGGCCCTGCCGTTGAACCAGTCGCTCAGCGACGCCTTCTTGAACGCGGCCCGGGGAACCTGCTGCTCCCCGAGGTTGATGATCTGCTGGATCGAGTACCCCGAGACGCTCCTCAGCGCGTTCAGGCCGGCGGCCGGCTGCTGCGCGCGATGTACGCCGACTACGGGCACGGCTCCGCGGCGCCAGCCGAAAGTACCCGCCCTGCTCGTGGTCCAACAGCGAGGCGAACACACTCGGCGAGTCGAACCGCGGTGAACAGAACCAGTTCACCACGCCTTGGGGCGACACCAGGGCGGCGGTCTGCAGGTCGCCGACCAGGCCGTGGTCGGCGATCGGGGGATAGCGGTCCATCAGTGTCCAATCCCCGAGCGGCTGCACCGCGACCCGCTATCGGACACGCCTGGCAGGAAGAAGCGGCCAACTCGCCGCGAACGGGCCGAACCGGGCAGTATCCGCCGACCGCGTGACTCAGGGCGCGCCTGATCCGGGCAGCCCGGCTCGCGGCCTCCGGACGACGACCGTGGGCGATCCCGTCGACGACGACCGGCATATTCCCGCACCTCATTTCCGGCGGACGGAAATGCGCGGCGAACCATATACGGATGCGGTCGACGTCCGATATACACGGCGTTCACGGCGGCACCGGGAATATGGGACCAGGGCGACTCCACGCCAGATCGCCGTGTCATTTCAGACGTCCGCCAACTCTCCTGGCGCCCTGACCGGGACGGGACCTCACCATGGGTGTGCGGGAAATCCCCGCACTCACCTCACCCTGTCCGATGCGACGACTGGAGAAGATCCTCATGCGCTCATCCGTTCGCACGAAACTCACCCGGTTCCTGGCCGTCCCCGCCCTTGCCACGGCCGGTGCGATCCTCGCGACCGCCCCCGCGCACGCCGCGTACATCTCGCTAGGTGTCAACGGCGCCACCGTCGCGGATGCCGGCCGGACGCTGAACGTCTCCGTGACCTACCGGTGCCACTCGGATTTCCAGTGGGCCGCCATCACCGTGCAGGCCGCACAGTCCACCGCATCGGGCAGCGGCTCGGTCCGCGTCCCTTGTACCGACGCTCAGGCGATCGCGACCGTTCCGGTGAGCATCACCTCGCCCGACGGCGCGTGGACCAGGTCCGCGGTGGACCTTTCGGCGTCCATCGCCGACGGCGAGCTCAATCGCACCAGGACCACGGCCAAGGTCGTCGCCACCTGACCGTGAGCCCATGACGCGGTCGACCCGGGACCGTACCGGGTCGACCGGGCTCGGGTTCGACGGCCGGACGGGCCGCCGACTCGGCAGCCCGTCCGAACGAACCCCGACAGAAGGGCGCCGGCCGGCCCCCACCGGCCGATCTCCTACTGCCGATCCCCTACTGCCGATCCCCTACTGACCGACCACGCGGACCGCGGCGTCGGCCCCGGTGGCGGTCGCCAGCCGCACCTCCCGGTGCAGCGGCCGCCGGTAGTCGACCCGGCCGAACCCGACGGCGATCTCGTAGGCACCGACGGCCTCACCCCCGGCCACGAAGACCATCAGCTCGGACGACGACCGGCTGGCGTCCTGTTCCTCCCAGCGCACCGGGTCGCCGACCACCTTCGAGATCTCCTCGTCCCGGGTGCCACGGCCGAACACGTACACCGTGTCCCAGCCGAGGCCCCCCGGTGACGTCAGCGTCACCTCGCCCGGGCCGGCCGGCCCCAACGCCTTCAGCTCCCGGTCCAGTTCCGCACTGATCACGGCCTGCACCGGATCCTCGCCCGCGGCGCACCCGGCGACCGGCACCCCGGCGAGGACGGCTGCGAGCAGTCCGGTGAGCACCGGGGCCGGAACGCGGCGGGCCGCCATCAGGACTTCAGCTCCGACGGCACTCCGCCCGGGTCCTGACCCTTGCCCTCGAACGGTTTGTTGTTGCTCTCGCCGGTCTGGCCGTCCTCGACCTGGTCGCTGTAGGCCAGGGCACCGCCCTCCGGCTTGATCACCACCGTGTCACCGCGCCGCACGGCCTCCTCCACCAAACGCTCCAGCTCCTTGTCCGAGGCGTGCGGATTCGCCGCGGCGATCCGGCGGCCGACCTCGTTGTTGAAGAGGTCCATGGATTCCCGGTCACCGGGATTTCCTGGCAACTGCTCGTGCGCGCTCGCATAGCGTTTGGCCCAGTCCTCACCGAAGCGTTTCGTCATCAGCGCATTCCAGTACGCGTGCCGGAACGCGTCCCGATGACTGTCGTTCGCGCCGTTGACGGGGGAGAACTTCTCACCCGAGACGTCGAACGCCTTTTCCCTGATGTCCGCGAAATCCATCCGGGCGAACAGGGTGAGCCCGTCCAGCATGACCGCCTCGGTTGCGGTGATCTTCTGCCGGTCGGTGCCGAGCACCCAGGCGGTGATCGCGTCCGGGTACTTCACCGTGCCGTGCGGATCGTCCTTGACCTGGTAGCCGGCCAGGATGGTGCCTGGGTCGGCCCGGCGCCCGTCGTGGGCAGTGGCGTTGAACGCGTCCTCGCGGATGCCCAGGTCGTCGGTGATGTCCTGGAAGGCCGCCTGGTCCGCCGCGGTGGCCCTCTGCAGGGCGTCGTTGATCCGCCCGTGCACCTCGCGGGCCTTCTCCGGGAGCTCGCCGGACCGCGTGTCGGGATCGTTGCGCATGGACTCCGGCCAGTTCACCCCGCCGTCCGGAGTCACGTTCACGCCCAGGCGGGCGGCGTCGTCCAGGGCCTGGACCAGGGCCCGCTGCGCGGCGTCGAACTCGGCCGCGGCGGTGGTCAGCGCGGTGCCGAGCGCCGCCGCCTCCCGCTGGGCCGCGTCCAGCTGCCGCTGGTCGTCGGCCATCGCGGCCCGCGCGGCATCGGCCGCCGGCCCCGCCCAGCCGCTGCGGGCCGTCGCGTCGGCGACCTCGGTGCGGTAGCGGCCGGCCAGCGCGGCGAGGAAGCGGGACTGGGTGAACCAGCCCTGCCCGGCCGACCGCAGCGGGCCGAGCCTGGCGTCACGGACCTGATCGACGGTCAGCATCGCACTCACCGCCCCTCGAAGGCGGCCTGGTTGGCGGCCTCGGTCGAACGGTACTGCTGGGCGGTGGTCTCCAGGTTTCCGCCGGTGCGGCCGAGCCGCTCCGCGAGCGCGTCCGACTGCTTCTCCCACACCTGGGCCAGCCGGGTCAGCGCGGAGGCGGTCTGCCAGCCCGACAGGCCGCCGGCGGCGCTGTTGGCCGCGGTCTCCAGCGTTCCCGAGGTCGCCAGCACGATCTGCCGGAAGTCCAGCGCGATCTTGCCCGCCCCCGCCAGCGCCTGCGGGTCGGCGCGAACGGTACTCCCGTTCAGGTCGGTCACGTCCACCGTTACTCCTCGTGTCGAGTCGCTCTGCGGAGTGTGCGCCAGAGGAGACGAACGGCGGAACACCGCGGTTCCCACGAAGCGGCCACCTGCCAACGTGTTTGACGATCCGTCATCACGGGCGGAGCTGAACGGTCCGGGCACGGGCTCCGGCCTGGCCGCACGGGGTGCGCCCGCGGCCTGGCCGCACCGCAGCTGACTCGCCACCGAGTTCCGCGGCAGCCCCGGATCCCGCAGCAGCAGCCGGATCAGCACCCGTAGCCCTCGGGCTGGAGACCGGGCTCGTGAGCCAGCGCGCGTTCGGGCCCGGGGCCCTCGGCGTCTACAGGGCGCGCAGCAGGAACTGGGTGGTGGTGTAGCTGGCGCCGCCGGAGCAGGTGTAGTTCTGCTGGGTGGCCGTGTACGTGAACCCGGACGGCACGGAGCAGGCCCACATGCCGGTCACGGGCTTGTAGAGCAGGAACTGGTTGGTCGTGTAGCTCCCGCCGCTGGAGCATGTGTAGTTGCTCATGACCCCGGTGTGGGTGTAGCCGGGCATGGTGGTGCAGGCCCAGAGGCCGTTGGCGGGCGGCTCGGCGTAGAACTCGGTGGTCCGGTAGCTGCTGCCTCCCGAGCAGGCGTAGGAGCTGCGGGACGAGGTGTACGTGTAGCCGGACGGGACGGAGCAGGTCCAGCCTGAGGTGGCCGCGGTGGCCCCTGTGGTCCCGGCTTTGGGGGCCTGGGCGATGGTCCCGGCTTCGGCGGCCGGGGCGGTCGCCGCGGTGAGGGCCGTGGCGAGGACGAGGGCAGCCGTCGCCGTGGTGGCGAGCAGCGTGGGGGGCACATGGAATGTCGTACGCGGCATGGCGGGCACTCCTGGTCGGTTCGTCCATCGGGCAGAGTCAACGGGTCGGGGCCGACCGGGGGTCTGGCCCGTGCCCCGGCCACCGCAGGGCACGTGCCGGAAGACTGTCAGGGGCACAGGTCCCCGGCAAGGCCGGTGCCGCGCGGTCCGCTGTATTCCGGCCGCCACCGGCGCCCCGGCCGACCTGCGGGCTGACCGGGGCGCACCGCTCTGCCAGGGCGTTCGGTACAGGTGGAATGGCGGGGTCCACCGTCCTGGGGCCGTACGGGTCAGCCGGCCGGGGCGTCGAAGTGTTTGGCCGCCGTCGAGTCGCCCGTACGCCTGGTACGCCCAGGCAGGCGACGGCTTCGGAGGCACCCCCTGGACGCAGGCCTCGTACGTCCGCACCGTCCTGCCGCAGTGCCGAGCGCCGCCGCCTCCCGCTGGGGATGGGATTTCCCCGGGGACCGGACCGACGCCATCCGAGGCGTCCTGGACTACTGGAGCTCCAGCACAGTGAACCGACGCAGCTTCCTGAGCGGCGGCAGCTTCACCGCCGCCGCCTACACCACCCCCGTCACCCGCTGGATCGTCGCCCCCTCCGACCGCACCACCGAGCACACTGCCGGCGGACGGCGGGTCGGCCGCACCGACCTCGCCGACCTGTGGGAGGCCGCCGACCAAGCCCGGCTCTGGGACTCGAAGTTCGGCGGCGGGACTGGCGCTCCAGCTCCGTATCCCAGTGCCTCACCCACCAGGCCATCCCACTCCTGGAAGGCACCTACACCGACGAGATCGGCCGCGAGCTGTTCTCCGCCACCGCCGAACTCGCCCGGGTCGTGGCCTGGTCCGCGTTCGACAGCGGCCAGCACGCCGTCGCCCAGCAGCACGGGCAGGCGACCCTGCTCGCCGTCGTGGACGGGCATCTGACGGGACCCCGGCCCGCCGCCCTCGCAACCGCCAACGAACAGAGGACCACATGAACCCCGACCAGGACGCCGCCGGCACGGCAGCTCTGATCTTCGAGACCGGCACCCTCCGCGACATCCACCGCACCGGATGGAGCTACGACGGCATCCGAGGCGCTGAGACCGTCGCCGAACACAGCCACCGCACCACCGTCATCGGCATCATCCTGGCGGCGACGGAGGGCGCAGACCCCGCCCGAAACCGCACTGCTGTGCGCCCTCCACGACCTCCACGAAGCCCGCATCGGCGACCTGACCCCCCTCACCCGCCGCTACGTCACCGCCGCCGGTCCCCGCACGGTCACCGCCGACCAGGTCGCCGTCCGCGAGGTACTCACCGAGGCCGGACTGCGACCAGAACGACGGGCCCGAGATCGGCTGGGAGGGCCGGGCCGAATGCCCCGCCTGCGGCTGGTCCCTGGACACCGACTTCAAACAGCTCGCTCTCTCCCGGATCGCCGTCCAGCACCAAGAGATCGAACGACTACGCTCCCAGCGCTCCGCAACGGTGCAGGCCTCCGTACGCAGTGCCCTGCGGCTGGTGCCTGAATGTGGCCCCGGACGCGGTGCTGTGCACCACGTCAGAGGCGTCCACCAGAGGGCAGGAAAGCGACAGTTGCGGCGAACTCGATACGAGCGGGGCTCCCCGCTGACAGATGGCCGGGCTCATGGCCACTGCTCGATGACCTTCGCGTTGTTGAGCGTTCCGGTGATCTCGATGCGGAGCCGGGAGTCGGCGGCGACACGGCCCGAGCGGAGCAGCTTGGCCTTGGAGAACCTGAGATTGAGCCCGTTGGTGTCGATCACGATGCCGGGTCCGCCGACGATGACCAGCTTGCCGAGCTTCATGTCCGCCTCGATTCGCAGCGTCCTCGAAGTGATCACCGCCTCGGTGAAGTCGAAGGTGACCCGGCAGATCTTCGTTCGCAGCGCGATGCGGTTCGGCACCGTCCAGCGCCCGGCCCGCGACCACTTGCCGCCGGATTGCTCGACCACGAGGACGTCGTTCGTCTCGAGTGCGGCTGGCAGGTCGGCCACCAGTGCGGCCAACTCGCCCTGCGTCCGCGCCGACAGCGCGCGCTCCACCCTGGCGTCGAGCTCCTCGGAGGTGAGCCGGCCATCACCTCCGGCGAGCCGTAGGGCGTCTACGACGCGGTCACGATCCTCGTGTGACGCCCGCAGTTCGGGCAGATCCCTCGACATGGCAGCCACGCTAGCAAGCCAGGGGATTTCGGCGTGGTGGCTTTGTTCACGAGAACGGGTTCTGGCTCAGGTGGCTGCGCCAGAACCCGTTCTCGTGAACAAAGCCAGCCGGTGAGTTCGTCTCCGGCGTCGCGTCGGCGTCGGTAGTGCGCTTTGGCGCCGGGTGAGGCGGTGAGTGCGGAGAATGCCCATAGATAGCCGGCGTGGTTGAGCCGGTCGTTCTTGACCCATCGGCGGGTGATGCTGGACTTCGTCCCGGACACCGGCGATGTCACCGAACTACTCTGCGGCGATGTGACCACCGACTGCCCGCTCGAACGCCCCGCGGCCAGCACAACCAGCGGCAAACCCCACCCGAGCACGACCGTACGACGCATCAGATTCTCCATCCTCGGCAACCGCTGCGCTGATCACCACGATCGCCCCTACCTGCTCCACCCGCACGCCGCCGGCGCGGGCAGGCCCCGCAGACGACATCGCCGCGCTACAGATGGCCCCGTCACAAGGCCGCCACCCGTGCGGCGCGCTACGACCCCGACCACGACACCACCCTCAAGCACGCGCTGCGCCGTGAGTGCCACCGCCCCGCCGTGACGTCGCCGAATGCGCCTGCGAGGCCGCCCTCCGGGCCCGTCGGACCACCGACGCCGCCCACCGCCGGCTCGCGGGAGGGCACAGGGGCCCGTCCGTTCTCCGGTCGTGTCGGCTCCGTGTCCGGGCCCGCCCCGCGTCCGCCACGGGCGGCACGGCCGTGCCGCCCGGCGCGATGAGGGGTGCCGGGCGGGCCGGTTCAGCGCAGCACCTCCAGCTCCGGCCAGTCGTCGCCGGGCCGGTCGAGGAAGCCGGTGGGCCGCCCCGTCAGGTACCGCGCGAAGAAGGCGGCGACGGCGGTGCGCTGGGCGGCCAGGGAGCGCCGGGGGTCGACGGTGCCGATGAGTCCGGCCGCGTCGGGGACCGGGAGGCCGTGGACGAGCTGGGGCAGGAGGACCTGGAGGTCGGTGTACGAGCCGTGGGCGGCGTTCCGCAGCCGCAGAGCGTGCCGGGGGCCGGTGGACGCCGCCCAGCAGGAGGCCCAGCTCGGTTCGGTGCGCAGGGTCTTCGTACCGGAGGCCATCAGCAGGAGGGGCTTGGCGAGGCCGCTGTCGGCGACGGGTCCGAGGAGGGCGCCGTCGAGGTCGGCCGCCGCGCGGACGCGGGGCTCGTCGTGGGCGAGCTGGGCGGCGACGGAGCCGCCGAGGGACTGCCCGAGCACGCCGGTCCTGGCCGGGTCGGCGGCTTCGGCGAGCCCGTCCGGGAGTGGGGCGGTGCCGGTGTCGGGGCGGTCCCCGCGGGCGAGCCGGTCGAGTGCGCCGAGGACGAAGCGGGCGTCGGCGAGGCGGGCCCGGGAGTGCCCGGCGAGGAGGGCGGCGATGACCTCCGGGGTGAGGTCGTCGGGGAGCGGGAGGGCGCGTTCGACCCGGCCGCCGGGGAACTCGACCTGTTCGGCCTCGTACGTGGAGTCGAGGGCGACGACGAGGTGGCCGCGGCTCGCCAACTCCTCGACCAGGGTGGTGCCGAGGGCGCGCGAGCCGCCGTCGCCGGAGGAGAACAGCACCACGGGCAGCCGGCCGGCACGGCGGGCGACGGGCGCGCCGGTGCGGGCGTGGGTCCTGATCCCCCGCCAGTCGGCGGCGCCGGCGGGGACACCGAGGGCCGGCGCGGAGTGCGCGTCCCAGTCGGCCGCCGCGGCCGGGGGCAGCCAGGGGGCCGTCGGGTGGCCGGCGCCGGGTTCCGCCGGGTACCAGAGGCCGGCCATGAGCTCCCGGTAGGGCTTGGCGGGCAGGAGGGGGTCGGGGCGGCTGTCGTCGACCAGGTGCAGCGCGACGGTGCCGACGGGCCAGGGCCCGGTGGGTGCGGGCAGCCGCAGCGGGACGGGGGTGCCGGGGGAGGGCGCGGGGCCGGCACCCCCGGCCGGGGCGGCGGGGCGGCTTCCCGGAGCGGGGGCGGCCGGGCGGTGTCCGGGGGCGGCGGCCACGGTGGCGAGCACGGCGGCGCCGAGCGTGCCGAGCAGGGCGCGGCGGGTCGGGGGCATGGGCGGGCTCCTCGGGCGGGTACGGCTGCGGGGTCTCCACCAGGGTTTCGCCACCGGGGGTGCGGGGCGCCCTGCCGGGGGACGATCCCGCCGGTGGTTGCGGGTCGCCCCAGGGCGCGCCCGCTCCTTCGCACGGAGGAGGCACCGGTGTCCCGGGGTCTCCCCGGTCTCCGCCGGTGGGCGGACGCCTTCGCGGGCGCGGGGGCCCTACCGTGGGGCTCCGGCGAGGACGCCGGACGACGCGGACGCGAGGACGGACACGATGACCGAGACCGGCGCGGTACGGACGGGCCCGCCGGGCGCCCTCGCCTGGCTGCAGGGGCGGGTGCCGCCCCTGGCGGCGGACGCCGCGCTCGCGGCGGCCCTGTTCCTGCTGACGCTCGGGCCGGGGCGGGTGGCGGACGGTACGGGCTTCGCGCTGCAGGCCGCTCTGGTGCTCCCGTTGGTGTGGCGGCGGCGGGCGCCCCGGTCCGCGTTCGGCGTGATCACCGCCGCGGCGCTCGCGCAGTGGCTGCTGGGTGTTCAGCTGCCGGCCGACGCGGCGTTGCTGGTCGCCCTCGGGACGGTGACCGCGCGGGCGCCGTACCGGTCGGCGTGGGCGGCGGGTCTGGTGGCGGTGGCCGGGGCGGTGCTGGCGGCGGCGCGCTGGGCGCCCGAGGGACGTTTCCTCGCCTCGGCCGCCGCGATGACGGCGGCGGTCGCCGCGAGCGCGCTGCTCGGGGCGAACGCCCGGATCCGGCGGGCCGCGCGGGCGGAGCGGCTGGCGCGGCTGGAACGGGACCGCGACGAGCGGGAGCGTCGGGCGGTGGAGGAGGAACGCGCGCGGATCGCGAGGGAGTTGCACGACAGCGCGACGCACGGCCTGTCGGTGGTGGTGGCGCTGGCGGACGCGCTCGGGCACGCGCGGCCGGCCGACGCCTCCGCCGTGACGGCCCGGATCGCGGAGACCGGGCGGCAGGCACTGACCGACATGCGGCGGGCGCTGGGCCTGCTCCAGGACGCCGGTACCGACGCCGGTCCCGACGCTGGGCCAAGGGACGACCGGCGGTTGCCGCCGGGGATCGGGCAGCTCGGGGCGCTGTGCGAGCGGATGGAGGCGGCGGGCCTTGTGACCCGGCTGCGGGTGGACGGTGAGGCCGCCGGGGTGCCGGCCGCGGCG
The DNA here is from genome assembly GCF_043202015.1 of Kitasatospora sp. NPDC048239. Taxonomy (NCBI): domain Bacteria; kingdom Bacillati; phylum Actinomycetota; class Actinomycetes; order Kitasatosporales; family Streptomycetaceae; genus Kitasatospora; species Kitasatospora sp. NPDC048239. Next base: position 101,939 of record NZ_JBICZP010000015.1, read on the forward strand.
CAGCTGACAGTGCACCGGCTGGTCCAGGAGTCGCTGACCAACGTCCTGCGCCACGCGCCGGAGGGGGCGCGCGCCGAGGTGCGGGTGTTCTGCGCGCCGGGGGCGGTCACGGTCGAGGTGACCGACGACGGGCGGGCCGGAGGGACCGGGCGGACGGGATCCGCCGGGTCCGGGCTGGGTCTCACGGGGATGCGGGAACGCGCCGCGGCCTTCGGCGGGGTGCTGGAGGCGGGCCCGCGGCCGGGCGACGGCTGGCGGGTCTTCGTACGGCTGGATCCCGGGGGCGCGCCGTGAGCGTCCGGGTGCTGCTGGTGGACGACGAGGAGCTGCTGCGGCTGGCGTTCGGCATGATCCTGCGCGCCGAGCCGGACATGGAGCCGGTCGGGGAGGCGGCCGACGGGGCGGCGGCGGTGGAGCTGGCGCGGCGGCTGCGGCCGGACGTGGTGCTGATGGACGTGCGGATGCCGGGAACCGACGGCATCGAGGCGACCCGGCTGCTGCTGCGCGAGGCGCCCGGGACGCGGGTGCTGGTGCTCACGACCTTCGACCTGGACGCGTACGCCTTCGAGGCGCTGCGTGCCGGGGCCTCCGGCTTCCTGCTGAAGAACAGCCGGCCGGAGGAACTGCTGGGGGCGATCCGCGACGTGGCCCGGGGGGACGCCGTGGTCTCCCCCCGGGTGACCCGGCGGCTGCTGGACCGCTTCGCGCACCGGCTCCCCGCCGCCGGGGGCGACGGCGGCGACGGCGGCGGGGGCGACGCGGAGCGGCTGCGCGTGCTGACCGCGCGCGAGCGGGAGGTCCTGCTGGGGGCCGCCCGCGGCCTGACCAACACGGAACTCGCCGCCGCCCTCGGTCTCGCGGAGCCCACGGTGAAGAAGCATCTCGGCCGGGTCATGGCCAAGCTGGGTCTGCGGGACCGGGTGCAGGCGGTGATCTTCGCGTACGAGTGCGGGCTGGTCGGGCCGGGGTAGGCGCGGGCGGCCGTCGGGCGCGGGCCGGCGGCTCAGCGACGTTGACGGCGGTCCAGACGGCGTCGACCGTGGCGTACTCGGCGCTGGTGGCGCCCGTGGAGGTCCTTGGCCGCGTTCAGGTCGTCTGCTGCCTGCCCACCCCAGGGGCACGGGCGGGCGACACTCCCTGACACCGCCTCGGACCACAACTCCTACCGGACCCGCCAACGACGCGAGCTCCTGGCGCAGGAGAACCGGGCCCACCGCGGCTGAGCCTGTCAGCCGGGCCGGTCGGCCAAGCGAAAGATGTGCTCTCGCCCTTCGCGGTCTTCGAACTCGACGCTGAAGGACAAGCCCATCGCGTTCAATCCCCCAGCAGGTCAGTGATGCGATCGGGATCCACGAACCCGCTGGACAGGACAGGCTCCTGCGGAACCAGCTCAAGTTCCGCGGACTCGTTCTCGACCTGAACCTCGGTCCAGCTCGATCGCCGGACCCGCCAGCCGGCGCGGAAGAACAGCTCAGCCGCGCTCTGGGCGTTGGCTGCCCCGGTCGAAGATCCCCAGGCATTGCTGCCGAGATCGAGCTGAGCCACGGCAGCGGCGTCAAGACGCGGGCCGTCCGTCCCGCCAGAGGTGAAGTCCACGCCGGACAACCTGTTCACCGACGCGCTCGGGCTCTGGGAGGACCAGCTGGAGTGGGACGGCGAACGATGACTGCCCATACCCCGGCAAAGTTCTTTCACTTCTTGCTAGTTGCCACTTCGAGAATGCTCTGCAGATCCTCAAGTCGGGCTGGATGGTCTTGCCCTGCAAGACGGCGTAGGTGACGGTTGGTGTCCGAGGCGTTCACAGAACGCAACCCGAGTCGCGTCATTGGGGGAGCTCAGCGTGACAGAGAACTCCGACTACACCCTTGCGCCGCCGTCGTCCGGCCCGGAGGAGCCCACGGCACCGGGGCCGCGTGCGCCGCTGCGCTCGCCGCGAGTGCCGTGGTTGCTGCTGGCGTTGGTCTCCGTCTTCTGCGTCGGGTTCGCGGCATTGGCGGGCTGGCTCTGGCTCCGTGAGCCGGATGCGGTGGACACGTCGCCGCACGTGGCTGCCGGAACGGTCCAGGCGGACCTGCTCTCCCCTGACGAGGTCAGCGCGCTGGCAGGGACCACGCTCGTGGCCGGCGCACGAGTCGGCGAGCCGGCCGCCGCTCCCGGAGCCGAGCCGTCGACGTGCGCGGCCGCAGTGGGGCCGGCCACCAAGGCCGTCTACGGGCAGGCCTGGACAACCTTCGTCTCGGCGACGTACGGCGATGCGGATGGAACGGGTGACTACACGGCGACCCAGGTCATCGGCATCTACCCGGAGGCGCAGGCCGCCGGGGCCGCGCTGCGCGTGCTGGCAGACGGGCTCAAGAACTGTCCGGCCGCCCAGCGGACCGAGGCGGACGGCCAGACCTCGAAGTGGACCTACAAGACCGACACCGTCGCTCCGGAAACGGTCATCTGGACGTCGGTCCAGGATGCCGGGGACGGCTGGGCGTGCTATCGCCAGGCCCGGGCCACCGGCCGGGCCCTGGTACAGGTGGCACTGTGCGAAGGGGGTGACGGCACCTCGGCCGTGGCGAAGATCGCCGACCGGCTCGGCGCGAAGGTGACCCAGTGACCGGGCGCGGCGCGGTGCGTCGCCCGGTCAGCGCCCAGGTGAGGGCCGCCGTGGGACGTGGTCTGTGCCTGGCACTCCTCACCGTGCTCGTGCCGGCACTCGCAACCGGCGAGAGCACCGCGGCCCCGGCGGCCGACCCACCGATCCCCGGCGTTGCCGCGCTGGCATCCGGCGCGTCCGCCCCCGAACCGCTGCGGCCCAGTCCGGCCTACCCCCCCGCCCTGAACACCCGGGTCGCCGCGTTCAGCCAGCAGGCCGCCGCCCTGCCGCAGCGAACCAGCGAGCTCCTGGGCGCCACACAGAACCTGACACAGGCATCGGAGGCGCTGCAGGAACGGTCCACGACTGCGAGTGGGGACGCCGCCTCCGTCAACGCCAAGATCGCCGCGCTCAACGCCAGGTCCCAGGCCCTTAACGGCCGGATCGCCGCGCACAACGCCGCTCCGCACGAATTCCAACTGCCCGCGCAGGCCGCGGCCGCGAACGCCTACAGCGCGGAGAAGGCACAGCTCGACGGCGAAGCCGCCCAGCTCAGCGCGGAACGGGCCGCGCTCGAGCCGGAGCGCTCGCAGATGATCGCGAAGCAGCAGGAGCTGGCCAAGGACGCGTCGAAGGTCAGCGCCGACGCGCTCGCGCTGGCCCGGCAGGCCACGGCGCTCCTTCAGGAGATGCAGCAACTGTCTTCCCAGCGGCAGCAGCTGCTCCAGCAGATGGCGTCCTCTAACCAGGCCCTCGTCAACGCTCCGGCCGGCCCGCCGCCGACGACCACGTCCATGGCGCAGGGCGCCGACGCGGCGCGGCCGCAGCGTCTCGCCGACCGCAGCGGCGCGCCGGTGGATGATCGTGACCACCGGCAGGCGGGCCGCAAGAACGCGGCCGTCGACGCCTACGCCAAGCAGCACGGCGTCAAGGTCGTCAAGCGGCCCGTCACCGCCTACCTGGCCCCCGACGCAGTCAACCGGCTCACCGCCGCCGACCGCGCCCGGCTCTCTCCCGTCGCCACGTACGACGCCCTGGTGCGCAAGCCCAACGGCCACTACAAGGCATTGGAGGTGTGGGACCCGCGCGCCAGGCCGGCCGGCGGCCAGGAGGAGTTCAACGCAGCCCTCGCCAAGGGCGCCCAGGCCACCGTCGCCGGCGGCAAGGAGATCATCGACGAAGTCGAGTCCCTCACCACCTGCCCGCCCAACAGCTTCCCCGCGGGCACTCGGGTCCTCCTCGCTGACGGCACCACACGCCCCATCGAGAGCATCCGCATCGGCGACCTCGTCACCGCAGCCGACCCCACCGCTGACGTCGCCGGCCCCCGGGCTGTGACCGGCACCATCCGCACCCCCGACGACCGCGACCTCACCGAACTGACGATCCGCCACGACGATGGCACCACCGGCGTGATCACCGCGACCGACCACCACCCCTTCTGGGTCGACACCACCCGGGCCTGGACCGACGCGGCGGCGGTGCGCGTCGGCGACACGCTGCGCACCGAGTCCGGCGCCACCGTCCAGGTCGCCTCGATCCGGCATTGGACCGGTCTCGCGCCGGCGTACAACCTCACCGTCGAGGGCCTGCACACCTACTTCGTGCTGGCAGGTGACACCCCGGTCCTGGTGCACAACGCCGACCCGGCGGACTGCGACAAGCAGACCTGGGAGATCGTCCGCCAGCTCCGCGTCAGGCCCAACGACGACGGCTACACCACGGGCCAGCCCGTGATCAGGACCGAGAACGGAGCCGCCGAGCGTTGGGACGGACTCGTTTACAGCGGTTCGACCATGGGGCAGGACAAGGAGCTGGTCACCAAGATCAGCGACTGGCTCAAGAGCACCGAGTCAGGAGCACCCGCACTCCGCAACCCAAAGGCGACACCCGTCTACCCGAGTGCAGACCACGTCGAGGCCAAGGTCGCGTGGAAGATGGCTCAGAACAACAAGACCGTCACGAACGCCGAGGTGATCATCAACAATCGGGACGGAGTGTGCGAAGGCCGCGCGTCCTGCGAAGTTGTCGTCCCGTACATTCTCTGCAGTGGCCAGACGCTGCTGGTGAGGTACCTCGACAAGGCCGGCCAGTTGGCTAAGTCTGACCCGATCAAGGGCAAGAGGAACTGCTGACTGTCGGGGCGCCTTCCACCTGTGCCGCCGATCCGCAGCCGCACCCAGTGTCCCAGGTCATCGCTAGGTTGGTGTTCCTTGCCGGCCGATTGTGCCGGTGACCGGACGCAGCATGGGGGTCGGGATGGGTTTCGGAGTCGGCGGCCGGGCGAGCTGGGTGCTGGAGCCGCTGGTGGGGGTGGGGCCGCTGCGGTTCGGGATGTCCCCTGAGCAGGTTCACGTGGCAATGGGCGAGGACGCCGCGGGCGGTGTCCTCAGCGGCGGCCTGCGGCGGTGGAACCGGTACCGCCAGCACGGCGTGAGCACGATCTTCGGGCCGCAGGAGCAGCTGGTGGCCGTGGGGATCGACGCGAACCGTGGGCCGCTGGTGCGGCTGGAGAGTGTGGTGCTGGTCGGCCGGGCGCCTTCCGATGTGCGCGCGGACATCAGCCGCCTGGCGCTGCGGTGCGGGGTGACGGAAGTGCCGAACGCCGAAGGGGAGCAGGACGTGCCGGCGTGGGGGGTCTCGGTGGGTGCGGTCCAGCAGTGGCTGCCGGATGCCGAGGGCTTCCAGCAGCGGCAGGATGCCATGATCACCGACCTGCTGGTGACCGGGCCCGGCCTGGCCGAGGACCCGTACGGCGACGCGAACGTGGCCAGTTGGCGCAGCAACTCCCGGCGCCCCGACCCCGAACCGGGGCCGTGGACGGTACGGCCGGAGCGGGACCGGCCGCGGTGGCAGTGCGTGCCGCTGGAGCGGGTGGGGCCGCTGCGGTTCGAGATGACGCCGGAGCAGGTGTCGGCTGCCCTGGGCGGGGAGACGGCATCTTCGCGCCGCACCTACCACCCCTTCCCCGCAGGCACCCCCTGGGCGGCCCAAGGCGACCCTGCGGAGGAGCGGCTGACCGATGAGTGGTTCGCGGCCGCCGGCGTCCGCGCGCACTACCTGGGGTGGGAGCAAGGACGCGGCCCACTCCTTGCTGCGGTCACCGCCCTTGGGCGATCCGGCCCCCAGGTCCTCCTCGACGGCATCCCGCTCGTCGGCCGGCCGGTCACCGCCGTCGAATCGGACATCGGTAGGTACCTCGCGGACAACGACCTCGGCCTGCGGTTTCCCAGCAGCGGGGACATGGAGATCTACGGCCTCGGTGTGTGGGTGCGTGCCGCCCGTGTTGGTGACACCGCCATCAGCGAGGCCAGGCTCGGGACAGAGCAGTGGTACGAGGAGTGATCTCGCCTCTCTGAGCCGACGGCCGGTCACCCAGCCGCCGATCATGGCCCCGCACTGCGGTCAGGGAGGCCAGTGGCCGGTGGTCTGGCCGATGTCGTAGCGCGGTCAGCTCGCACCGGCCGCCCGATGGCCGGTGCGGCCCGGTCGACACCGGCCTGATGCCCCGGCCGGACGCCGTCGTGCCCACCCACGAGCACCTGGACCACTTCCACCTGCCCTCCCTCGACCTGCTGGACCGCCGGGAGCTGTGGCCTTGGTGCACTGTTGCTGGGTCCCGTCGGTTGTCCGCAGCAGGTTCGGCGGCTGCCCGTGTATGCCTTGCCGCTGCGGTCAGGCTGGCGGGGTCGGGGCGGCCTGCTCCGGGCTCCAGCTGGCGGTGACGGTTAGGTGGGCCTGGCCGTTGCCGTTGACGATGCCCAGCTTCAGGTCCTGGGTCAGCTGCACGCCGAACGTGACGGTGATCTCCGTAGGTGGCGCGGGCACCGTCGTCATGGCGGCGTGGACCTCCTGGACCAGGGCGCCGAGCGGCCTGAGCGTGCCACGCAACGCGTCGGCGGCGATAGCAGCGACAGCGTCTCCCCGCCGGCCCACGGGGACGAGCGCGCCGAGGCCGTCGCCCGGGTCGTCGCGCTTCGAGGCGGGTGGGCCGGCGTTCGTGAGTAGGAAGCGAACCGTGGTGCCATCGTCGAGACGAACGTTCTCTGAACCGGTCATGGAAAGCATTGTGGCAACGGGTGCCGGAGGCCGGTGGTGGTGAGCAACTTGGTTACAGAATCGAGGCAGTTGGAGCTTGGCGAGCTGCCCGCGGTGCGATGGGTCCTTCAGGAGCAGGGCGGCTTGGAGGGGGTTCCCTTCGGGAGGAGCTTGCGTTCGTCCTTCGTGTAGTCGCGTCCGGCGCCTGCGCAGAGCGTACGGAATTGGGCTTCGGGGCGGAGGTCGAAGGCCCGGCGGCCTGCCTTGTTGTCGATCACCAGCCGGCTGTCCGATGTGAGCCGGGCAGTGGTGTCGGTGATCTCCTCAGTGGACGACTCCGCAACCGCCAGCGTGACGAAAGATCCGTTCGTCAGATCGTGGACCCTGATCAGTCCGTTCAGGTACATAACGAGCCCGCCGTCCGGCGTGAACCCGATCAGGTGGCTCAAGGTCGGGCGCGGCACCTCCTCCCGCAGCCGCTCCCGGCGGTCGACGTCCCATATGCGCACCGTTCCGTCGGAGTTCTGCACGGCGAGCCGCGAGCCGTCGCGGTTGAAGGCGAGCGAGCTGCCGTCGGACTCCTGCCCGAAAGGGGGCGCGCTTACGGCGGGGCCCGTCAATGTCGCGACCTGCTCCGGCGCGCGGACGTCCCACAGCAGGACTTCGCCGAGGGCGCTTCCCGCCCTGGTGACGACGGCGACCTGACCCGGGTGTGAGGGGCGGGCCATGAGCAGGCCCTTGACGAAGATGCTGCCGAGCCCGTTGGTGTTGGGTCCGGGGTGGGCGAGGAAGGGCTGGGTGAGGACGGTCCCGCGGGTGGCGTCGAGCCGTGCCAGCGTGCCGTTCTCGGTCAGCAGGACGATCTCGCGCCCCTGTACTCCGACGATGCTCTCGACCTTCTCCCCCTTCTGGGCTTCCCGGGGGAGCGGCACGCTCTGCCTGAGGTCGGATGCCTCGTAGGCGCGCTGAAGGCCGGCGTCGCGTTCCCAGACCACGACCGCCTGCGAGTCGGCGGTCCATGTGACCCTCGAGTCGTTGGCCTTTCCCGGGGCCGGAACCTCCACGGACTGCAGGACCGTGCGGGAGGCGTCCAGGACTTCAAGGGAGTTGTCGCGGAGCCTGGCGACGAGGTTCCCGTCGGGCGACAGCGCGAATCTGTCTCTCCCTTGGTCCCCGGCCCGGAACCGTTCGTGGCCCGACCGCTCGGCCCGCAGTGCCATCAGCGTCGTGCCGACGGGTACGAGAACGGTGAGCGTGCCGTCCGCCCGCGGCACCGCCGCGACCTCCGGGCGTCCGTTGCTGATCTCACGCGCGGTGGGTACGCGCGTGCGATATACCTGCCCCGTGCGCACATCGGTCAGGGTCGACTCGACGTACCCGCCCTCCTTGACCTCCCCGATGCCAGGAGTGCCCTCGACGCCGTAGTTCCCCGTGACATCGACTGAGGCGTACGCACTGGTGTCTGGCAACGCGACGCCGGGTCCGGCTGTGCGGCCGAGTGCCTGGGCATACGGACGGCCACCAACCGCCGAGAGCGCGACTTCGCCTCCCGACCGGACAAGCGGGGCGGAAGAGGACACGCTTTCGGGCGGCGGATCCGGACGGTAGAGCTCGCGGCCGGTGACGAGGTCCTTGACCGCGACCTCCCGCACGTCCTTTCCCCAATAGGTCACCGCGACCGCGTCCGAGTCCGTGGTGAAGGCCGCACCGCTCAGCCTGAGGCCGGCCACGAGGCTGTCCGCGACGGGCAGCCGGTCACCGGAATGCACCTCCCACGCTTCGGCGAAGGACGGGACACACCGCTCGGGGTATTTGTAACAGTCCATGGAGAGGTCGCCCGTCGTCAGCAGCAAGCGCTTCCCATCGCTGCTGAAGTCCAGGCTCGCCCCAGGCTCTTCGGCGATCCCGTGCTCCCCTCGGTCCAGGACGACGGGCTCCCCGCCCTTCCCGTCGTTCAACCGCCACAGCCGAACCGAGTCCCTCGCGGCCAAGGCGAAAAGGCTACCGTCAGGACTGAGCGCAGTCGCCAGACCACCGGCGGAGACTCCGCCGAGTTCCGAGGCCCGGATCTTTCCTTCGAGGACGCCGGTGACGACGGTGAACGTATACACATCGCCGCCCGACGGCTTCGACGCCACCACGAGAGTACGGCCGTCCGCTGTGGCCTCCATGCCCTGGAACTGGCCCTTCCACACGGACGGATAGGCGCCCACCAGGTACTGCCCCCGCGCGTACTGGTGCATCAGCGCATCGCGGGTCTTCGGGGTCTGCTGGATGCTCCACGCGGCCAGTGACAGCTGGAGCGCGGTCGCCGGATTGCTGCCGGGAGTGTCCTCGGCGGCCTGGGCCAACAGGGCCGCGGCCTGGATCCGAAGCTGCTCCTCGGTCTCCCGGAGACTGCGCACCGTGAACCAGGCCAGGATGAGGGCAAGCGCGGTGAGGACGGACAGCGCTCCGAGGGCAGCCTTCCTGATACGGGCGCCGCGCCGGGAGTGGCGCCGGCTCAGCAATACGTATCCGCGCTCGTCAACGGATATGTCGTCAGGCTGCGCGGCCAGTCGGCGTTCCGCCTCCGCGAGATCGGTACCACTCAACAGCCGGGGCGACTCTCTCTGCTGTGCCTGCCACCGTCGCAGGTCGGCCCGTAACTGCTCCTGCCACGCGCGGAAATCCCGCGAGTCGGCCAGCCAGCGTTGGAGGCGTGGCCAGAGCCGGGTCAGCGCCTCGTGTGCCAGATCGACGATCTCCTCAGCACCGCCCGGGCCTCGGGAGAGGACAATGAGCTTGCTCGGCGCCAGCTCCCTCGCCAGTTCGATCAGCTCCGGGGTCAGGTCGGCGGCACGGGTGGGCCGGCGGAGGAAGGCGTCCCCGTCCGGCCGGGCCAGCTGCACAAACAGCCGCCTGGCCAGCTCTCGCCGGGACGGTGTCAGCCCGTCGAGCGTGTCGTCCGCGTACCCGACCAGCGCCCCTGCCACCCCGCCCAGCTCGTCGTACGCGGCGTGGGTCAACATCGACCGGCTGCGACGCCCCCACAGCTCGGTCAGGGCGAACTGGACCAGGGTCATCCGTCCGGGCTCGTCGCCCGCATCCGCGACGATCCGCTCCGGCAGCCCCGGCTCGAACCACAGCCCCGGCATGTCATCGACCGGCCCGGCCACCGCTTGCTCCAGGCCCTCGGCGGCAAGCGGCGCCAGGAACTCCACGGCGTCGCTCACCAGATCGGACGTCACGGCTGTCACCAGCACGTCGAGCGAGTCAGGCCGCGCGGTCGCGACGACCCGCAGCACCGCCGCTCCTTCCTTGCCCGCCAGCGCGGCGAGCAACTCCAGCAGGTCACGGGCGGCGGCAGCTTCGGCGGCCGCGTACTCCTCGAACTGGTCGACGAAAAGCACGTGCCCGGCCTCGCCACTACGGGCAAGAATCCTGCTTCGCAACTCGGCCGGGACACCGTCGCCGGTATCCAGCAGCCTTGCCAACTGTTCCGCCCCGGCGAGCCGCTCGATCTCGCCGAGCCCCGGCTGCAAGACGTCGGTCAGTACCCTCGCCAACACCGCGGACGCCCGCACACCGGGCACAGGCCGAACCTCGGAAACACCCATCCCCCCGGACCGCAGCCGTGGCAGCACCCCCGCCCCTACCAGCGAGGACTTCCCGCACCCCGAGGGCCCCGCGACCAGCGTCACCGGCCGCTTGCGTACAGCCGCGCACACACGCGCGATGTCACTTGCGCGACCATGAAAGAACTCCGCGTCGACCTCCGAGAAAGGCGCGAGGCCCTGGAACGGGCAGCGCGACCGCAGCGTCTCCTCGTCGACCAGATCGGCCGACGGCAGCAGATAGGCGGTGCGCTCGCCCACATGCGCGGCAACCGTCATACCGACGACCCCGTCCTGCGCGTCGTCCCACACGGGTGACCCGCTGAACCCTCCCGAGATCCGTGGCCCCGGCTCCTGCGCCTCCATCTGCACCCAGCCCGAGCCTTGCCCGGCCCGCAAGGTGCCAGAGGCCCACACCCCACGATCGGCACCACTCGGGTAGCCCAGCGCCCGGAATGTGTGGCCCCATACGCCGGTCCCGTCGACCAGCTTCACCGGCCGCGTGCCCTCCACGGCCGTCTCCAGCCTCAACAGTGCGGTGTCCTGCCCGCCGGGCCGCCACGACACCACGGTCGCCCGCGTCCTGGGGCGGCCCTCCAGCAGTGGGAAGTCGAGATCCACTGGCTCACCTGGCGCCGCCCGCGCACTGTCCGGTACTCCGAGCGCCCGGGCCACGACGTGGGCACAGGTGCACACCACATCGGCGGCAACAAGAAACCCGGCACCGACCACCTCACCCTCAGCCGAGAAGACCCGCACTTGCGACGCCCCGAACACATCGCTCTCCCGCACAGCGGCCATGAAATCCCCCGTATACAAGCGTCCCCAACCATGCCCAAGACCAGCAGCACCGGCACGCCCGACCTTCACAACCCGACTTGCCCCATGCCAGTCGCAGGCAAGCACAGCGGTGGCGGCATGAGCCAGGGCGCCAAGAGGGCGCCAAGAGGGCGCAAGAGGTACGCCCGTACGCCCCCTCCGCCCTCGCTACCCCCCCCGGCAGGGCCCCGCCGGGGAAAAGGATCTTCAGAAGCTAGGGAGGAGCCTTCTCACCCCCACAGGAACTGCAGGTCAGGGGATTCCCTAGTGCTGGATTCCTCAAAGGCGGTACACAAATCGCCGTCGGCATTGGCGGGTTGGTGGGAGCGGTCCGCCCCAGATCCAGGGCTTGGCACGTGCGTTGAGCTGGGTGGTTGCGAGGCGGGTGGCCTGGTCGATCTCGTCGGGGCCGGCGAAGGACTGGCCGGCGAGGGCGGCCCTGCGGAAGATGCGCCACCAGCCTTCCTGGAGGTTGAGCCAGCAGGCGCCGACGGGGATGAGGACATGTCGTATCCGGGGATGGTCCTCGAGCCAGGTGCGGGTGGACAGGCTGTTGTGGGAGGACAGGTTGTCGGTGACGACAACGATCTCGCCGGTGGGGTTGGCGTCCTCGAGTACTTGTAGGAACTGTTGGTAGAAGACGCTGTTGCGGGAGGAGGCGGTCATGGTGACCTGTTGTCCGTCGCTGACGCAGGTCCTGTCTGGAGTGGGGTCCGCGGGCGGATGCCGCACCCCGTGCCCGTGCCCGTGCCACCCGGGTCCGTCCCGGCGGCCTCTTCCGGGTCTGTCCGGGGATGCCCGCCGGTCCGGTCCTGCGGGTGCCGCCCCCGGTGCCCCGCGGAGATCGGCCCCGGGGGCCCAAGTAGCATGTGGACCACGGGCGAAGGGGGGCGCGTTCATGGGGGGTGACGTGATGGAGTCCGCGGGTTTCGGGTGTGCAGCGTGCTGTGCGGAGGACGCCGTGGTGGCGCGGGCGCACCACCAGAGCCGCACCGGGGTCCGGGTCGAGAGGATGATTCAGGACGACTCGCACTTCATCGTCTCCGTCCAACGCTGCGGCCTCTGTTCGCAGGCCTTCGTGAGCGTCTTCACCGAGTACGTCGACTGGGTCGCCTCGAGGGACGCGCAGTACCGGACCGTGCTGCCGATCACGGACGCTGAGGCGGACGACCTGATGGCGGGGCGGCTGAGCTCGCACCGGGTCGGGGCCCTGGGACACGGCCGCCGCCATCTGCAGAGCGACTGGCCGAGCGAGGCCGACGAGCCGTCCGTGTACTGGGACAGTGGCGCCTTCGAGGTACGCGAGGGCTACTGACCCCGGCAGCCCCTTGCCAGCCTTGTCGGGCTGGGCCTGGCGCCGTGCCAGTCGTCGGGGTTGCCGGAGGGCCGCTGGGGGCCTGCTGGGCAGGTGGGGGCCCCGTCGTGGTCCGCCGCCGCCATGCTGTTGTGGGCTTGGGTAGCAGACAGGGCGGGGGATCTGATGGTCCTCCGCCCCGCAGGGTCCGGCCCCTCTGCGCCTGGCATGCGGGGCCGGTCGGGATCGGCTGACAAGCAGGTTGGGGTTGGACGGGGATCTGTTGCACTGCTGCCCTGGTGGCCGCGCCGGGAGGATGGTGGTGGGTCCTGCTGTTCCCGTTCCTGCGGCCTTGACCGTGCCATCGTTTGATGACGGCACCGGCCCGGAGTCGCCCCAGACCCCCTGGAGCCTTCAACAACTCCTTCGAAAACCAAAGATCGTCAACAACCGCGGATCACCCTTTCATGAGGATTATCCGGGCTCGCTGACCTTGGGCAGTCTCATCGGACTCTGAGCAGCAACTCGGTGGGCAGGACGCTTCAGACCACGTCGACAGCCATCCTGAAGCCCACGGGCCTCTCGATGATGAGTTCCGTCTGTGCCAACAGAAAGCGGTTCAGATCTTCGGACACGACGCGGGCTGCCTGGAGGGTGGACGCTAGATCGCCGGCGCTGGAGCCGGTGCCGTCCGCAATTGAGAGGAGGTGTTTCCGCATGGCCCCGGCGACCTCTGCGATCACCGCTGCGTACGGTCTCTGATCGCCCGAAGATGACGCTGTTGGAGCGACGGCCACCCCGCTTGCCGCGAGCCGGTGTAGTGAGGCCACCAGGACCGCTTCAAGGCTTCCGACCTCTTCGTCGAAGCGGCTGGCATCCACCGGCCTGCCTGCCTCGGCGTCCTGCTGGATTCGCCCCATGGCCGTCAACATGGCGTGGTTGGCGGTCCGTGCGGACGTGGCAATTTCCAGCGCCACTTGCTTGGCGAGCCGCTCTCGTTCACGCTCCGTCTCGGCCCTCTCCGCAGCGACCACGGCACTCTCCTGCTTGTGCCTTGATCGTTGCAGCAGGCTTCCACCCGCCGCACCAATCACTGCGGCGCCTAACCCGCCGATCAGCCCTATCACTGCCGTCATGTCCGCCATGGCTCGCATGCTCCTGGTCTGCCTGCCATAGGGCAAGTCCCCATGGCCGCCTAGCATCTGCGCAGGAAGCCTTGAGACGCGCTCAAAGGCCACCGAGACGGGACAAGGGTCAGGGACTACGGCGCGGGCGGCGTGCAACCGGTTCGGGACAGGTTCGCTTGAAGGGGTGTTCCCCGCGCTGTTGTTCGGCGGGGGCCTTCCGGTCCCACTGACACTTCGGTCGTGAAGCAGGTGCCGGACGAGCAGCGGCGGACGACGGTGGAGCGCCTTCAGGCGCTGCGCGAGCAGGACACGCTGACCGCCGCGCACGTCCGGTCAAGCCGACCACGCTGTACCAGGCGTTCGCCGCCGAGCTCACCCCGGCCGAACGCGCTGCCTGGCGCACCGGCGAGAGTGGCTGTCGCGCGGCGGGGGTCTACCTGCGCCGCCCGGACGCCCTGCGCGGGCGGGTCTGGGAGATGGACCACAAGCAGCTGCCGCTGCTGGTGCTGCCGCCCAAGGGCTACGTGCGATCCGTCGGCGGCGTCCCGGTTCCCGTTGCGGGCCGGTGCGGCCGTCGTCGGCGCCTACCGCCGGATCGCCCTGGTTGGTGTCGTGTGGACCGGTGGGTGGGCGTGTGGTGGGTAGGGAGCCGGTTGGGGGTGCGGGTGGCGCTGTCGGTATCCGGCGCTGTCGGACCCGGGGCAGGGGTGCGCACGGCGAGGAGGGGTATGGAGCCCGCGTTCATCACGGGGATCGCCTCGGTGGTGTCGGCTGGTGTTGCGTGTGCCGGGACGTACGTCACCATGCAGGCAAATCGGCGGCACGACAGAGCCGAGCAGGACGCGAGGACCCGCGACAGGCGGGAGGCGGTCTACGTCGAGGCCGAGACGCTCGCTGCCGCTTTCGAACGTGCCGCCGTCCTTCTCGTCGATGCCGTGCCGCAGGAGCGGGTCGCGGTGCGCAGGGAGCTCGGCGAGCACCGGCTGCGCATGCTGCGCCATCATCGTGCGCTCGCCCTGACGGGGCCGGTGGGGATCACCTACATCTGGCAGCTCGTCGACGGGCGTGCCGACAATCTGGTGCGCGCACTGGACGACCTCGGATACGGCGACCCGCACCATGTGCAGACGACCGAGGAGCGGAGGCGGGCGACCGGGGAACTGGTCGTCTTCGCCCGGAATATCGCCCCGTCGTTCGGCATCATGGGCGCGCTGTTGGACGATCCGCGGCTGATGGGCAGACTCGACATCGAGCACGGGGTCGACGCCGAGAGCGAGAGGCTCAGCGTGAGGCTTCCCGCGGCCAAGCGCCGGCTGCGGTGGCCGGGTCGGCGCCCGGCCGATAGCTACGAGGCGCTGGGGCGGCCGGCGTCAGAGAGGACCGATTAGCCCGGGCGGCCGCCAGGAGCCCTTGGCCCTGGTGCGCTGCTGCCCGCCGGGAGGGGGCGATCGGGTGGTGTGGGGGTGTTGCGTGATCGGCTGTTGGTGACGGAGCTCCCGCCCGCCGTCCCGTCCTCGCCCGTTGGGCCGGATCACCCCGGCGCGGCCGGCCCGCCGCCGCCCAGCGCAACCTGTTCAACCGCATGCACGGCCAGCTTCACCACTGCCTCAAGAACCGCCGGCTGTTCGACGAGGACACGGCCTTCCCTGCCGCAGGTGGAGAGCCCAGCGCACTGGCCGCATAGGCCGGAGAGCGATCACGCCACTGGCGGTCGTACCCACGGGGCCAGACGTTCCCCGGCCGCCAGATTCCCGCGCCAGTACCGGAAGACGATCCCCTGGACGACTTCAGCTGCCCGGCTGCGATCAGCCCGGAGGCGGGCTCAGAGCCGCCCGCGTCGGCTTCGAATGCGACTACCACCGCCGGTGCTTCCCCGACCTGCCGGGACACGAGCTGGACCTCGTCCGGTGTCGGATCGCGAAACGTCGGATCTTGGAAGACCGCCGGACACATGACGAAGACCGGGTCGCCGAAGACCAACTTCAAACCATGGTGGTACGACAGGTCATAGCCCGCGCCCAGCCGAAACTGAACGGCGTTCCAGTCGACGACGTCCCAGTCCCACCAGGACCCCTCGGGAAGTTGGATCACGATCCTGCCCCCAAATTCGAACGATCAGACAGGCTATCCCGGCATCCGCAGCCGCCGACTTGACCGCTTGGCGCCGTGAGGTGTCTTGTCCGCGAGGACCGCCTCGGGCCGGGTACGGGGCCGACCGCACGGCCGGGGCGCGGATGGCGGCCATGACCTGCGCGACCCCGGGGGCGGGTTGCACCCCTTCCTGTGGGAGTTCGCCGGGGGGATCTGGCGGGGGAGCGGTGCGGGTTCCGGGCGCTCCGGGGCCGGGCGCGGGTGGCCGTCGTCCGCGGTTGGCGGCCGATTCAAGAGGGCGGCTGGCCGCGTGGTCTTGGCCAAGGCCTGCTCGTGTGTGCGACGGCACCGGCTGGGAGAATCTCCGGCATGACTTCCCCGCTCCGTGTTCTGCGTGTCCTCGGTGCGCGCCCGTTTGCCGAGGTCGGTGAGCCTGTCCTGGCTGTGTCCGACGAGGGACGTGGTCTGCTCGCCGTGGCGGGTGGGCCCGGGTTCGCCCAGATGGCCACGGTGGCGGTGTATGGCATGGGGGACCTCGGCTGCCGGGCCGTGCTCCGGACCCGGTTCCCGGTGCAGGCCCTGGCCTTCCACCCGACGGAACCCCTGCTCGCCGTTGGGACGGGGGAGTACGACGGCGGCTACTTCTTCGAGGGCGAGCTGCTCCTGCTGGATTGGGAGACGGGAGCTGCGCGCTCCCTCATCGAGGGCGACATGGGCCGGCAGGTTCTCGGGCTGACATGGCTGGACGGGCAGGCACTGCGGGTCCTGATGGCGCCGTACGACGACTACAAGGACGAACGGACGGCCCACAGCGAGGGCCACGTCGCCATCGTGCGGCGGCCCGACTGGCACGCCGTCGCGCCCCACTCGCTCGTACCCGCAGACCTGGCCGGCCCCCGGGTACCCGCTCCGCGGCCCGACGGACGTGACGAGGCCCGGTCAGCACTCTCGGCGCTGAGCCCGGACTGGGAGCCCCGGTATCAGGTCCTTGCGGTCGAGGAACTGCCCGACGTCGGCCTGCTGGCCATCCTCCACGAGGAGGAGGACGCGCCAGAACGGCCTGCACCAGGCGACCGCGAGGACGGTCTGCTGATCCGGCACCGGGCCACTGCGTACGTCGAGCGGCGGGATCGCCTGCGGATCCGGCGCGGCAGCCGGGACTACGTCCGCCAGAGCGCACGAGCCCGTCGGGGCCCCAAGCAGGACTGGCTCGCGGCACGCTCCTCCCGGGGGACGGGCACCCACCCCCTGTTCCCGCTTTCGTGGGAGCCCGGGCAGACGCACTTCCCCGGCCCGGGGGTGGAGACCGGCGACGGCGACCTGGTGTACGCCGGCACCATCTACGACGGCCGGGGCCTGCAGCCCGGCGGCTCCTTCGTCGTCCGCCGCGCGGCCGCCGACGGCGCGCCCCGCTGGATCTTCCGGACCGACCACGTCGCCACCGACCTCGACACCGCAGCTGACACTGCCTACCTGGCCTACCGCAACGGCGAGCTCCTCGCCCTCGGCCTCCACGACGGCACCCCCCGCTGGCGACACCGGCTGACCATCGCCGGCGTCCCGGCCGTCCCGACCGCGCTCACCGCGACCGAACCCGGCCGCCTGCTGGTCGGCACCTCCGACGGCCGGATCCTGGAGTGCGCCGTCTGACCCCTCACCCGGCAGACCCGTGACCTCGAACGTCCTCTACCCCTCGACCGTCGAGAGCGACGCCCCCTGATATCGGCGGTCAAACTTCGCTGAGATGGGTCACCCGCCTCTGTCCTGCGACAGGTGATCTTGGCCGATTGCCAACTGATCTCGACCGGCCGGGGTGGGTTCTCGCCGGTGGCGCCGTGCGAGTGCGGGAGCCGCCGAGGGGCCCTGCCCGGCCGGCTCCGGTCACCATCTCGCGACGTCGGAACGGACCCTGGGCAGGGCCCACGGCTCCACCGCGCCCGTGACCAGGTCGGCCAGGAACTGAACGGCTCCGCCGGTGTAGTTCCACCAGGCGGAGTTTCGCGAGGCGACCGTGACCGTCCACTCCTGCGGCCCGGCAGGGCTGGTGGCCCACAGGAAGAGATCGCCCTGGTTCGAGCCGGCCCAGGGGAGGAGCCCGTCCGGCGCGGGATAGGGGTGGAACGGCACGGCGAGGTCCGCTTCCGAGCACCGCTCCTCCACGTCCTCCAGTGTTCCGCGCAGACCCTGCACCCAGGACTGCTCGTGGCCGCGCTCCGGACCGCCGAAGCCGAGGAAGTCCCCCAGAGCGAAGGTCGGGTAGAGCTCGCGAAGGAGCTTGAAGTCCTTCGGCAGGGCAGTGCCCAGTTCGGTCTCCACCTGCCGCCAGTCGACGTTCCTGGCCGCTGGCAGACGCAGCGACGCCAGGCTCGGAACCGCGCTCTCCAACGCGGCGACCGCCTCGGCGGGATCTGTCAGTCGGCGAATCGGAGCCTGCGTACCGGCAAAGTCATCCATGGGACCAGGGTGTCAGGGCAGCAACCAGCACCTACTCGCATCCCGCTCCATCGGTGGTCAAGATCGCTTGGCAAACGGTCAAGATCACCTGTCGGAGGACAGCCGCCGCCCGCCTTTCGGCTGCTGCCAGCCCGTCAGGCCGCCGCCTGCCCTCGCCCGTTGTCGGTCCGTCGGACTGCCGCCCGGGCCCGGCCGCCGGCCATCGCCGCCCGGGATGGACGAGATCCGGAACGAAGGCAATATAGCCGCGAACGGCCACCTGATACCGGCAGCCGCGAAGGGGTCGGGGATCGATCTCCGTAACCTTGTTGCCGATTACCGGGAGACCAATACGCCGTATCTGAGCACTGGTGTGGAGAGAGGCATCGTCCAATCCATAAAATCAGGGAAGCATGTGGCTGTGGAGATCGAACCGCACTATCGGAATGGCAATTCTGGTGTGCCCGAGACTCTGGAGTACACGTACTTCATGCTTGAAGACAATGTCTTCAAGCACTGCGTGATCACGCAAAACGCGACTGGCGGTACCACAAAGGGCACCGCGAACTGTCCCAAGTTGTGAGAGGAGACCGGTTGTGGTCGACCATCTGGATGAGGTCCAGGCCGTCATCGGGCCGCCCAGTGGGCCCGGGGCGTCGGACGAGAGCTGGCGTGAGCTCGAGGCGGAGCTGGGCGTTGAGCTGCCAGGCGACTTCAAGGAGCTGACGGGGCTGTACGCGCCGATTCTGATCGGGCACTCGATCACCCTTTGTAGCCCCGCAACGACACAGCCTTTAACCTGGGTGTCTACATGCGGGAGACCGTGGTCGCCTACGAGGACTGCGAGTTCTCGGAGGAGAACTTTCCCGGGTTTCGCGAGCCCTTGGGGTTCGGTGCCCCGGACGGGCTGATTCCCGTCCTGTCGACGGCGCACGGGGAGTCCGTCTTCCTGGCCCCGTACTGACACCCGGTACGGGTGGTGCATCGTCGTCTATGTGGGTGCCGATGACGAGTTCTACCGTTACGACCTGACCTTCGCCGAGTGGTTCCGCTGCTACCTGCGGGGGAGGACATGGCAGGCCCGAACAGCGGGCAGGACTTCCTGAACCCGATCGTGCTGATGGACCTCCACGTGCCTTCCGGAGAGAAGCCGGTGGAGCGGTTCGGGCCGGTGCGGGCGTCGTAGACGCCCCGCACCCCACGCCAAGGGGGCGAGCGCTGGCCAGGCCTGCTGCGGGCGCCGGGAGGGCCCGTGATGTTCCGTCACGGCTGTGTCGTGCCAGTGGTTCTGAAGCAGCTGATTTCTGGATCATGCTCTTGACCTGGTGTTCTGTAAAAACTGGAACAAGGTGTCTCAACGGCCATGAGCCCGTCTCCACGGACGGGCTCGGCCACCGGATACTCGCCGGCGGCGTCGTGCTGCAGCTCTGGCTCGACGGAGCGCAGGATGTCGTGACGACGATCCGGCCCCGGATGGACAGCCGGCAGTACCCCTTGATCGTGGAGTTCGACTTCGAGGGCCTGCCCGGCGGCCACGCCGACCGTCTCGTATGGGCGCTGAAGGACCACCCCGGAGTGGTCAGCGAGAATGCCTGCCACCACACCCGCCCCGTCCAGGGCCTTCAACCGCCCCCCACCGTGGATCAGGGCAACGGCTGAGACAGGCCGTGGTCGAACCCCGGTCACCACCTCAGTAGGACGCGTAGGCATCCCCAGGGGTCGGTGTGCCTGCGCAGGGCGGCTGTCGGGGTCGGGGCTGGACCGGCGGACGCAGGCTAGAACAGGCCCATGCGCATGTACTGGGTGTGCTTCTCAAGGATCGCCCGCAGCCATGGGGTGCGGACCGCCGGCAGCCGCACCAGGGTGTGCTGGAAGACTTCCGGATCGGCCCGGAACATCCGGTGGGCGCGTGGAGCGGGCGGGTCGTCTCGCAGGACGTCGTAGGGCATGGTGCCCGAGGCGGGGACCGGCAGATGCGGCTCGGGGAAGGCCAGCCACAGCCACACGCCGACCGGCAACGGCACCAGGTGTGCCGCGGCGGTGGGGCCGGCTGATTCGGCCGGGGCCCAGACGCCTCCCGTCTGCGGATGGCTCGGCACGAGGAGGATGTCGGCGCCATCGCCGGGGGCGGGCAGCCCCGGTCCGGCCAGGACGGCACGTCGCATCGACGGGCCCGCTGGCAGCAGAGCGTCGAGGGCTCGCCGGAACACCTCCCCGGTCAGACCGTCCGGAACAGTCACCGGTCGGCCTTGCGAGGCCGCCAGGAGATGAGCGAGCGCCCGGCCGGCCGCAGCCTCCCACTGCGGGCTCCACGACCAGAAGTGGCCCGATCCCTGACGCGACCCCCACGTCGCGATCGGCTCGAACGGAGGCGTGCCCTTCTCCACCGCCATCAGCTCAGCCCAGGACAGCGGTGCGCTCTGGGCACCGTCGACAGGCAGGCGGTGCACGGAGTCCGGCGCAAGCCACACCGCCTGCCAGAGCGAGCAGTCGTCAATCCGGCTCGCCACGGGCAGCCCGCAGGCCTCGCAGGCCATGTTGGGGCCGTCTGCCCCGTCGATACCGCAGCAGGCGCCGCCGCGTTTCTCCGGGAGCAGCCGGGTGCCGCGGGTATCTCCGGGTGCGACGACGATCGCGCCGGGCACGCCATCGGACAGGGTGCGGACCGGCGCATGGATACCGCGGGCGGCCGCCTCGTCCGGATCGATCTCGTCCCACCTCCGCCACGGCGGCCCCCACGGCTCCGGATCCACCGCGAACGCGCCCGGTGCCATCAGCACAGGGAGCTGAATACCGTTTCCGTACTGCTGACGGGCATGGGCCGGCAGGACAACCTGGGACAGCGGGGCGGTCAGTTCGGCGCCGCACCCCGCGCACACGAAAACGAACAAATATCCTCCGGTTGCGAAGCTGAGGCATCATCGCAGCTCGGCAGCGGACAGCCAAGCAGGTTTCCAGGGCGGCATGTCAGCGGACGCGGCAGACTGGCTCTGGCGCGAGTTCCGTGAACGATCTTGGACCTGGTGTAATCCCAGGGTGAGAGGGTGCCGGAGCCAGGGGCTCGGCGTGGGGCGGGGATGGGCGGACAGATGGCGGCGGTAGAGCACCGGGATGCCGTGCTGAGGCGGGCGCGGACGGACTGGGAGCTGATGCCCCTGGACGGTGTCGGGCCGTTGCGGTTCGGCATGCCGATCATCGAAGTCGCTGCCGCGCTGTCGGGCATGAGCGAGCTGCACCGCTTCCAGGCCGGGCCGTCGGAACCGAACACCCTGGGCGTCGCGTTCGGCGAGAGGCCCACGGAGCCTGCCGTGTACGGCTACTTCATCCGCGGGCAGCTGTTCTGCGTCGCGGTCGACGCGGCCTTCGGACCCCAGGTCACACTCTGGGGAAGGGAGTTGACGGCCTGCGTGCCGGCAGATTTGGAGCGGTTCCTTCTGCACGCTTCCGAGTGTGGGGCGCTCGGTGTGTCCTATGGTCCGCGGGGCAACCCCGGGGCCGCCGGCATCGGCTTGGTCCTGCGGGTGCAGGAGGTCGCGGGCAATGCTGTGACCCGGCCGGTGATGGTGGGACGGGGCTGGGAGGACCGGTGCACCGACGACTGGGAAGGGCCGATACCGGAGTGCGAATGGATCGGCCGGCAGTGGTTCTACCCGGGCTACTCGGAGTACTGGCCTCCGCCTGGCCACGCGACGTCTTGGGGCGACTGGCAGCCTCCTTTCTAGGCTGAGCGTGAACGGCCACGATGCCAACAGGCACCGACTGCTACGGCGCGAGTTCCGTAAAGCCCGCATGTGGGCGGCCGCGGTTGGCGATCATGACGGGTGTCTGTCACTGATCTGCCGCTTGCGGCGGCTTGGCGGGCCGGGGCGGACAGCTGGACCGACGACCAGCGCAAGGCCCTGGCCAACGACCTGACCCGCCCACAGCTCCTGGCTGTTTCCGCCGCCTCCAACCGCTCCAAGGGCGACCAGAGCCCCGACCAGTGGAAGCCACTGCTCCAGTCGGCATGGTGCAACCACGCCAAGGCCTGGACGGACGTGAAGAGCTACTACAAGCTGACGGTCACCAAGCCGGAGAAAGCCGCGGTCGGCCAGATGCTCGACACCTGCCCGGCGGGCTCATGAGCACCTCGGGCCGGGCCGCCGCCGGGGCCGAGCCGATCGTCACCACCGGCATCACCGCTGGGCCAGGCGGCGTCATGACCGTCGAGGTCGGCGTCGTCACCGGCGACCTCACCCTGCGCACCACCTGGGACGGCCGCCAGGCGATTCTGGACGTCCAGTACGACGGCGCCGACGAGTGGTACACCGTGGAGGGGTCCCCGGTGCCTGCCCCGAGCGCCGACGCAGCCGAAGCTGCCCACCGGGCGATGGCCGACACCGTCCGCCGTGGTGGTGCAGCCACAACCGCGGACCTTGAGAGGTAAGGCACTGCTTCGCCGCCCGTAGGCCACCGTAGGAGGCTTGGGGGATCGCCTGGACGACCTCGTCGGCGTTGGTGGGCGCATGCCCGACAACACCCTCTACCGGGAGCGGGACAGGATGGGCTGCGAAACCCCTCCGCCGGGGCAGGAACCCAAGTTTCAAATAGCAGGCGCCCGGCGCTGGTCCCGGCCACCCGCTGCACGGTGGAGACGGGCAGGCTCGCGAGCTGGCCGACGGTCTCCACGCCGCAGCGCACCAGCGCGCTCCCCAGTACCGGGCCGACGCCGGGCAGCGCCCGTACGGACTGGGCGTGCAGGAGGGCCAGGGCCTCGTCGGGGTCGTCGACGATCCGGACGCCGCCGAGCGGGGTGGTGTCGGCGAGCAGCTGGGCGAGCATCCGCGTACGGGCACCGCCGACCGAGACCAGCAGGCCGAAGTGCGCCGCGAACCGGGTCTGCACCAGGTCCGCGATCCCGGCCGGGCTGCGCCCGAAGTAGCGCAGCGCGCCGGTGACGTCGAGGACGGCGGCGTTCGGTGGCAGGGCCTGCACGACGGGCGTGATCTGGGCGAGGACGTCGAACAGCTCGGTGTGCACCTCGAAGCACGGCTGGGCGAGGCGCAGGTGGAGAATCTGCCGCTCCTTCATCTGGCCCTCGACCAGGCGGTACGCGTCGCCCGCGTCTGTGCTGCGTACGGACATGGCTCACCCCGCCGATCCGGCCTTCACCAGACACCTCAGACTGTCTCGTTCGCCGGAGGAGACAAGCAAGGTTGCACGAGAGTCCGTTCCGGTGGGCCCTCCTGGGTGAGTGGTCATGACGGCGGCCCTCCTGACAGCGTCCCTCCCGGGCCCTCCACGGTAGTAGATGTTCGAATATTTGTGCGAGTGAAAATAGATGTCTGTGTTCCGGTTGGCCAGGAAGACAAGTCCCCGGGGATGGAAAGAGGACCGGGTGCCGGGCGGTGGTGGCCGCCCGGCACCCCGGGTTTTCACGTTCTGCGGTTGGGTTATACCCAGCAGTGGTCGGCGTCGGGTCGTGGTTGAAGACAACGCCGCCGAACACCGCGACCATGGTCAGGGCAGCGGCGACGACGGCGCTTCCACTGCGGGCGACACAGGTGTGGTGAACACCGGCGTGCGCTTCGACAGGAAGGCGCTGAGCCCTTCTCGGCCGTCCGGGCCGCCGAGCAACTCGGCGATCGAGATCGCCTCGGCTTCGAGCTGGGTCTTCAGGCCGGACGGCGGCTCCGAGGCGGCGCGGAGGACTCGCTTGGTGGCGGCGATCGCCGGGGCGGATCCCTTTGCGAGGAGTCGGACCACTTCCTCGGCTTCGCGTGCCAGGGCCTCCTGCGCCACTACTCGGCTGACCAGCCCCCAGCGATGGAGTTCGTCCGCGGTCACGATGCGGTTGGTGAGGGCGAGGTCGAGTGCCCGGGCCAGTCCGATGCGGCGGGCCAGGAACCAGGACACCCCACAGTCGGGTGACAGCCCCGCTGCCGTGTATGCCACTCTCAGCCTGGCTGCGCTGCCGACGAGCACGATGTCCGCGCTCAGGGCGATTCCGATGCCTCCGCCGGCGACGGTGCCGTGGACCGCGCTGACGACCGGCAGCGGGATGTGGGCGAGCGTGTTCAGGGCCTCGTGCAGGATCGCCGCGGTCTCGCCGATTCGCCCCGAGGGGTCGGGGGTGTCGGCGAACCAGCGGAGGTCGCCCCCGACGCTGAACACCGGTCCCTGGGCGGTCAGGAGGGTGGCGCGCAGGGTGCCGTCGGCCGCGCCGGCGAGGAGCCGGGCGGTCGCTTCGCGCAGGCCGAGGGCCATGTTCCCGTCCAGGGCGTTGCGGGTGTCCGGGCTGGCCAGTTCGATCCGGGCGATGGCTCCATCGCGGACCCAGCGCACCCGGTGGTGCAGAAGTTCCTCACTCATCTGGGAACTCCTCCAGGAGCGTTCGCGGGCATCAGGCGTTCGACGGGGCGGTGAGTCCGACGAGAGCCTCGGCGCCCGGGTCTTCCGCGTGGTCGCCGGTGCGGGGCAGCAGCAGGGTGACCGCGGCGCCGAGGGCGAAGAAGCCGGCGCAGACGATCAGGCCGCCGCTGAATCCGATCGAGCCGGCGAGCCCGGCGAGGGCGAAGGGCGCGAAGGCGGAGACTCCGCGGCCGATGTTGAAGCAGAACCCGGCGCCGGTGGTGCGAGCCCTGGTGGGGAAGAGTTCGCCCAGGTAGGACCCGAACACGGCGAAGAAGGCGGTGAAGGCGCCGAAGACCGGGCCGAGCCACAGCAGTGTCGTCTGGTGGGTGGTGAGGGCGTAGACGGGCAGGGCCGCGATCGCGCCGATGAGGGTGAGGATGATGGTCGGGCGGCGGCCGATTCGGTCGGCGAGGAGGCCGAAGCCGTTGCAGCCGACGAAGATGCCGATGTTGAGGATCATCACGAAGCGGGCCATGGATCCCGGGGCCAGGCCGCGCTCGGTGGTGAGGTAGGTCGGCAGCCAGGTCATCGCGCCCCAGTAGCCGGTCAGGACCAGGGCCGCCATGAGGGTGCCGAGCAGGGTTGTGCGGCGCAAGGGGCCTCTGAGGACGTCGCGGACGGAGACGGCGGCGGCGGCGTTCCCGGCCTTCTGCGCGGCCCAGTCGGCCGACTCGCGGAAGCAGAAGAGGACGACGGCGACCGGGGCGACGACGGCTGCGCCGGCGATGAGGAACAGCAGCCGCCAGTTCGGCAGCAGGTAGCCCGAGAGGGTGGCGGCGAGGATGCCTCCGGCCGGGAAGGCGCTGATCACGAACGCGGCGGCGCGGCCGCGGCTCTCGGCCGGCCAGGTCTCCACGATGTAGGCGGACACGACGCTCCACACGGTGCCGAGGCCGATGCCGGCGAGGAAGCGCAGGATCAGGAAGACACTGAAGTTCGGCACGGCGTAGAGCGCGACGGTGAACCCGCCGAACGTCAGCAGCGAGAGGACCAGCGCCTTCTTGCGGCCGAAGTTGTCCGCCAGGTAGCCGCCGAGGACGCTGCTGACGCCGATGCCGAGCAGGGTGGCGGTCGCGAGGAGGCCTCCCTGATAGACGGTCAGGCCCATGTCGTGGCGGATCCGCGGGAGCGTCAGGGACAGGAGGACGATCTCCAGGGCGTCGAACAGGTAGGCGAGGAAACACCCGCCGAGCACGATCCAACGAGTACGTCGCATGGTTGCACCTCCGGGTAGGCCGCCCGGACGGATCCGGGCAGCACTTGTCTGCATGTCGCATGGGTCAGAATCGGAAGGCCCTTGGTGGGGCGCACGAGGTCGAGGTCCGGCCCTGCGCGTTCAGCGCGCCTGGGCGGAGGGCCGCCGCGGGTTCGGTGTGGGCCCGGGCGGTCGTGCCGTGGCTCTTGATACGGGGGCCGCCATCGGTACGGCGGAGCGGTGGGTGCACGCCTGTCGCCGTGGGGGCGGTCCGCCCGGCCTGGTTGTGGGCGCGGGCCGGGCGGACAGGACCCTGGGTCGGGTCCGGGCCGGGGTGAGGGCCGGTCAGTGGTGGTCGGCGGGGGCGAGCACGAGGTCGAAGGTCATGCTCGTCCAGTTGTCCCGGGGGTGTGTGCCGTCGGGTGCCGGGCCGGCGCGATGGTGCCCCGGCTCGACGACGAGGCTGTCCTTGACACCGAACACCGCGTCCCGGTCGAGGTAGGGGTCGCCTGCCACGAAGACGTGCGTGATCAGGGTGCGGTGGCCCGGCGCTGCGACCTTGAAGTGCAGGTGCGCCGGCCGCATCGGGCCCCGGCCGGCGGCTGCCAGGAGGTCGCCGACCGGTCCGTCGTGCGGGATCGGGTACGGCGCGGGCAGGACCGTCCAGAACCGGTAGCCGCCGTCGGGGTCGGTCCGCAGCCAGCCTCGGCCGGCGGAGCGGTCGCCGTCGTACTGGACGTCGTAGTAGCCGTCGTCGTCGGCTCCCCACACGTCCACCCGCGCGCCGTCGATCGGCGTGCCGTCCACGGACCGCACCTGGCCCGATACGTAGAAGGGTGTCCCGGTGGCGCCGCGGGCGAGGTTTCCGCCGAGCGGGGCCTCCGGTGCGTCGTCGACGAAGAACGGCCCGAAGACGGTGGCCTCGGTCGCGCCTTGGGTGTCCTGCTCGTTGATGGCGACGGTGAGCATGGACAGTCCGAGGACGTCGGACAGCAGGATGAACTCCTGGCGGCGTTCGTCGGTGATGTGCCCGGCGCGGGTGAGGAACTCGATCGCGGTCTCCCACTCCGCCTCGCTGAGCCGCACGTCCCGGGCGAAGGCGTGCAGGTGCCGGACCAGGCTGTGCATGACCTCGCGCAGCCTCGGATCGGGGGACTGGTCGAAGCTCGCGAGGACGCGCTCGGTCACCGCCTCTTCCCGGCGTGCGGCGCGGGGGCGCTCGGTCGTCGTCATGTGTCCTCCTTGCTGGGGCGGTCCTGGCTCTCGGTCGGTTCGGCTATCCCCTCCAAGTGCCGGACCAGGAACCGGATGACCTCCTGGACCGGCGGATCGGTCTCCTCGCGCAGGGTCATGTGTTAGCTCCGCCGGGGGCGGTCCCGGCCCAGGCGGCGTGCAGCAGCCTCCTCACACCGGAAGGGGTGACGGGACGCGGGTTGTCGGCCGGCGCGAGCGCGAGGATGTCGTCGAGCACCGCCTCCAAGTCACGTTCGGCCAGACCCAGTTCCTGGAGGCCCTGCGGGACGCCGAGCTTCGCCCCGAGCTCGTGCAGGCCCCCGACGGGGTCGACCTGCCCAAGGGCAACGGCGATCCGGGCTGCGGCCGCAGGGGCGTCCGGCGCGTTGAAGGCAAGCACGTGCGGCAGCACGATCGCGTGCGTCTGGGCATGCGGCAGGTCGAACGCCCCGCCGAGCACATGGCAGATCTTGTGGTGGAGCCCGGACCCGGCGACGGAGAACGCCGAGCCGGCCAGGTAGGCACCCAGCAGCAGGTCGGAGCGCGCCGCACCGTCGGCGCCGTCGGCGGCGATCGCAAGCAGGCCGGCCGCGAGGTGCCGGATGCCCTCGGCGGCCACCGCGCTGGAGACCGGGTTGCGGCGCGGCGCCCAGAAGGCCTCGACGCAGTGGGCCATCGCGTTGAGTCCGCTGGCCACCGACAACTCCGGCGGCAGCGTGAGGGTCAGGTCCGGGTCGTAGACGACGGTCCGCGGGAGCACGCGCGGGTCGGTGCCGGTGGTCTTGCGGTTCTCCTCCGTCAGACCCCACACCGGGGTAACCTCGGAGCCGGCGTAGGTGGTCGGCACGGCCAGGATCGGCAGTCCGGTGGTCAGCGCGACCGCCTTGGCGGTGCCCGTCGTCGACCCTCCGCCGACCGACAGCACCAGGTCCGCACCGGCGGCCGCCGCGCGGGCGCGCTCAGCGACCTCGACCGGCACGTGCGGGCGGACGTCGGTGAACTCCGCCGCGATCCGGCCGGCGAACGGGGCGCACAGCTCGCGGGCCAGATCGGCCTCCGAGGATCCCGCGATCAGCAGGATCCGCCTCGCGCCGAACGCGTCGACCTCGGCCAGCAGCCCGGTGCTCGCGGCGCCGGAGCCGAACACGACACGTCCGGGCAGGGCGTCGTAGGTGAACGCGTTCATCGGAGCGCCTCCGGCAGGACGGTGGGCTGGTAGCCCAGCAGCAGCCAACGGTCGCCCTCGCGCACCCACACCGCCATCGCCTGGTTCGCCAGCGACTTGCGGACCCCACCGGCGGTGATGTCGGCGAACATCCGGCCGATCACCACCGCGGTGTCCCCGACCACCAGGATCCGGTCCACGGGGTGGTCGATGCGGTGATAGACGTAGAAGCCCGACCGGAGCTTGTCCCGGTACGACTCCAGCGTGTCCACGGCCCCGTTGGAGTGGGTGTACGCGAGATCGGGATGGGCCAGGGCCGTGAAGGCCTCGATGTCGCCCCCGACCACCGCCTCGTAGCGGGCGTCCTCCAACAGGCGGATCATCGTCTCCACCTCGGTGCTGGGAATGCTTCCGGCAGTCACAGAATCTTCTCCTTCATTCGTCACACGCTGCGCGAACCGACGCGCAGCCGCAGGGCGGTGAGCACCCGCGCCATGTCCTCCTGGCCGAGCCCGGCGTCCACCGCCGCGTCCAGGAGCTCGAAGGCGGTCTCGGACACCGGCAGGCTGAGCCGATGCGCACGGGCCAGGTCGAGCGCCAAGGCGAGGTCCTTGCGGATCAGCGACACCGGCGCGGCCACACCGGCGGTGTCCGGGGCGAGGAACGCCTCCTCCTTGTAGCCGACGTACGGGGCACCGGCCGCGCTGTTGCGCAGCACGCCGTAGAAGGAGCGCAGGTCGAGCCCGCCCGCCTCGGCGAGGAGCAGTCCCTCGGCGACACCCTGGCTCAGGGCCGCGAGCACGGCGTTGACCGCCAGCTTGGCCGCCGAGCCGGACCCGGCCGTGCCGCAGTGGTACTGGGCGGCGGTCATGGCCGCAAGGACCGGGCGCACCCGTTCGAACTGCTCAGGGCTCGCCCCGACCATGGTGGTGATCGAGGCCGCCTCCGCCATCGACACGCTCCCCGACACCGGGGCGTCGATGACGTCCACTCTCGCGTCGGCTGCCAACTGCCGCACCAGCGCGGGCCCCACGGTGCCCATCACCACATGGAGGTGATCGGTCGCGGTGTCCGCCAGGCCCGTCAGCACAAAGTCCCGGGTCGTCGCGCCGTTGGGCAGCATGCTGATCGTCAGCTGCGCCTCGGCCAGCGCGGCCGCGGAGGGCATGAGCGTGACTCCCTCCGGAGCTCGGCCGAGCCCCGGATCGTGTCCCAGGACGGTGTGGCCGGCCCGCGCGAGGTGGGTGGCCATGGGCAGGCCCATCCGGCCGAGGCCGGCGAATCCAATCAGCACGGTGTGCCTCCAGCGTGGTGCGTGTCCGGTGTCATCAGGCAGGTGTTCCTCGATCTCTTGTTCAGTCAGGTTGAACGCCGGTCGCCTCGTGCCGTCGGATCCACAAGGATCTTTCCGTCGACCGCGCCGCTCGCCAGGCGCTCCAGCCCGAATGCGACGAGGTCGTCGAGGGCGATCACGCCCTCCAGGAGCAGGTCCCCCAGCGGGCCGGCGGCAAGGATGTCCAGCGCGGGTGCCAGGTCCTCGTCGCAGACATGGGCGACGCTGGACTCGATCGTGATCTCACGCAGGGCCAGCGCGGACATGTCCACGCGGGGGCTCTCCTTCGGCAGGCCGACGGCCAGCACCCGGCCGCCGGCGGCGACCATAGCGAGCGCGTTCTCGTACTGCCCCGGGGCGCCGCTGGCCTCGATCACGACGTCGGCGCCCGTGCCGCCGGTGGCCTCCAGCACGGCCGCCACAACATCCTCGTGCGCGGAGACGGTGCGCGCGGCGCCGAGTTGCAGCGCGCGGTCGAACTTCGGTCCCGGCAGGTCGACGACGGTCACCTCGGCCGCGGCCAGGTGGTTCAGGCCGACGAGCACAAAGGTTCCGATCGCGCCGGCGCCGATCAGCACCACCCGGTCGCCGGGCCGCACGCCCGACCGTCGGGCGGCGTGCAGTCCGACGGCCAGTGGCTGCGCCATGCCGGCGTGGTCCAGCGACATCCCCTCTGGGACGGGGCGCAGCGTCCGGGCGGGTGCCGCGACGTATTCGGCAAGGCCGCCGTGGGCGTCGAGCCCCAGGGTGTAGTAGCGGCGGCAGACGTTGGTACGACCCAAGGCGCAGCGGTCGCACGCGCCGCACCACACGCCGGCCCCGGCGGCGACGATCCGGCCCGCACGCAGTCCGGGGGCTCCTGTGGCGTCGACGATCTCGCCGACGAACTCGTGGCCGGGAATCATCGGGCCGAGGTGTCCGCTGGCGCGGTGCTGTTCGGTGAGCGGGGCCATCACCGGGCCCTTGGACCACTCGGTGAGGTCGGTCCCGCAGATCCCGTTGCGCCGCACGGCGATCAGGACTTCACCGGCGCGCGGCACGGGCACCGGTATCTGCTCGATGCGGATGTCCCGGGCGCCGTGGTAGACGGCGGCGCGCATTGTCTCGGCCATGCGGGGGCTCCCGAATCCTGGGCTCTGGATGCTGTGGCGTCGCAGGCGCCCGGTGGGTCCCAGGGCACTTGGGCGACGCCACGTGTTCACTTCTACTGAACACGTGCGCCCATATTGAACTCAGCAGGTCACGGTGTCAACGCACCGTTTCGAGGAAGTCAAAAATGCGAGTTCGGGGCAACGGGGCGTGCTGGCGGGCGGCCCGCTGTTCACTGTCACCGAACCCGTGTAGCGTTCTCGGACGGTAGTGCCCGGCAGTCAGTCGGCCCGGAGAACAGGGGCAGTTACGTGGAGGAACGGATCGGCCCGGCCTTGCGTGAGGCGAGGAAGGCCCGCGGCATCAGCCTGCGCGCCCTGGCCACGGACACGGGGATCTCCGCCAGCCTGTTGTCGCAGGTGGAGAACGGGAAGAGCCAGCCCTCGGTGAGCACGCTCTACGCCCTGGTCAGCCGGCTGCAGGTCTCCCTCGACGAGCTCCTCGGCCTGCAGGTGGGCAAGCCGTCGCAGCCCCCGGAGCCGCAGGACGGCGACGCCGCGCCCGTCGGCCTGCGCGGCCCGGACGTGGTCATCCAGCGGGCAGCCGACAACCCGGCACTGGACATGGACAACGGCGTGCGCTGGGAGCGCCTGGCCTCCTTCGACAACGGCCTGGTGGACGCCCTGCTGGTGACCTACCGGAGCGGGGCGAGCAGTTCGGTCGAGGGCACGCTGATGCGGCACGGAGGGTTCGAGTACGCGTACCTGCTGGAGGGGTCGCTCACTCTGGTGCTGGCGTTCGATCGCTACGAACTCCGGGCGGGCGACTCCTTCTGCTTTGACTCGACCCGCCCACACCTCTACGTCAATCAGGGCCAGGAAACGGCGCGCGGTCTCTGGTACGTCGTCGGCCGCAACAGTGAGCAGGACACGCGGGAGCGACTCGCCGACCTGCTCGACCGGGCCCTCGCCGGCACCGACGCGGGCCCGGCCAACGTCGTCGAGGTGTTCCGCCGTCTCGAAGAGCAGCGCGCCGCCTCCGGTCGCTGACCGGCCGCTGACTGTCTTCCCGCCGCAGAAGTCACAGGTCAGCCCGTCACCTGCCAGCAGCCCACGCCAAGGCAACGGCGGTGCAGGGCGGCGGGAGACGGCGGTTGTCACCGCCTGCTCGTCACCTCTGCTACCAGGATCGCCGCCATGTGGGCGGCCGGCGCCTGGCTTGGTCGGTCAGGCTCGTGCTCGGGCGGCCATGGCGCGGCCCCGGGCCGCTGCCCTTCCACGGGCGGAAGACCATCATCGGCTGCTGCGGATCCGCCGAGGCGGCCGATGGTCAGGCCCGGGCCGACGGGATGAGTGGCAGGTCCAGGCGTCCGGCGAGTTCGTCGACGGTGGCGCCGAAGGTCTCCCTGACGGTGAGGCCTTGCGGGGTGATGTCGAAGACGGCGAGGTCGGTGTAGACGCGGTCGACGCAGCCGAGCCCGGTCAGCGGGTAGGTGCATCGGGGAACGAGCTTGGGAGCCCCGGTCCTGGTGAACAGCGTCATCATCACGAACACCTTCCTGGCCCCAATTGCCAGGTCCATAGCGCCGCCGACCGCCGGGATGGCGTCGGGTTCGCCGGTGTGCCAGTTGGCGAGGTCACCGGCCCTGGAGACCTGGAAGGCGCCGAGGACGCAGATGTCCAGGTGGCCGCCGCGCATCATGGCGAAGGAGTCGGCGTGGTGGAAGTAGGCGGCGCCCGGCAGTTCGGTCACAGGGATCTTGCCGGCGTTGGTGAGGTCGGGGTCGATCGCGTCGCCGTGGGCGGCGGGGCCCATGTTGAGCATGCCGTTCTCGGTGTGGAGCACCACTCCGGCGTCGGCCGGCAGGTGGTCGGCGACGAGGGTCGGCTGGCCGATGCCCAGGTTGACGAAGGATCCGCGGGGGATGTCGCCGGCAATGAGGGCGGCGATGCCGTGCTTCTCCAGCGGACCGAGCCCGGCTCCGAAGTCGTTGTCCGTCATGTGCCGGCCTCCTGCACCACGCGGTCGATGTAGATGCCCGGGGTCACCACGGTCTCCGGGTCGATGACGCCTGTGTCGACGATCTCGCCGACCTGGGCGATCACGGTGGTGGCGGCGGTGGCCATCACCGGCCCGAAGTTGCGGGCCGTCTTGCGGTAGACGAGGTTGCCCATGCGGTCGGCCCGGTGCGCGCCGATCAGCGCGACATCTCCTCGGATCGGGTGCTCCAGCACGTAGGTGCGGCCGTCGATGACGCGGGTCTCCTTCCCCTCGGCCAGCACCGTCCCAGCGCCGGTGGGGCAGAAGAAAGCCCCGATGCCGGCCCCGGCCGCCCGGATCCGCTCGGCCAGGTTGCCCTGCGGTACGACCTCCAGCTCGATCCTCCCGGCCAGGTACAGGCCGTCGAAGACGTGGGAATCGCTCTGCCGGGGGAAGGAGCAGACGACTTTGCGGACACGTCCCTTCGCCAGCAGGGCGGCGAGGCCGGTGTCGCCGTTGCCCGCGTTGTTGGACACCACGGTCAGGTCGGTGGCGCCCTGGCGGATGAGCGCGTCGATCAGGGCGACGGGCATCCCGGCCATCCCGAAGCCGCCGACGAGGACGGTGGAGCCGTCCTCGATACCGGCGACCGCCTCGTCGGCGTCATCACACAGCTGTACGGTCATCGTTCGACCTCCTCGTCCCCGGTGAGCACCTCGTCGGCACCGGCCCGCAGTTGTACGGTCATCGTCCGGCTCCCGCGACGTTCTCCAGGACGACGGCGAGTGCCTGCCCGACGCCGATGCAGATCGCGGCGACGCCCCAGCGCTCGCCGGACTCGGTCAGGCGGTGGGCGAGTGTGCCGAGCAGCCGGCCGCCGGAGGCGCCGAGCGGGTGGCCGAGTGCGATGGCACCGCCCTTGGTGTTGACGATGCCCGGGTCGATGTCCCAGGCGTCCACGCAGGCCAGTGCCTGGACGGCGAAGGCCTCGTTGAGTTCGACCGCGCCGACCTGGGGCCAGCTGATCCTGGCCTGCTTCAGTGCCCGGTTCGCGGCCTCCACCGGCGCGAAGCCGAACATCTGCGGGTCGAGCGCGAACACGCCGCGGCCCGCGATCCGGGCGAGCGGCTCGGCGCCGAACCGGTGGGCCGCCGCTTCCGAGCCGAGGAGCACCGCCGAAGCGCCGTCGCTCAGGGGGGAGGCGTTGGCCGCCGTGATCGTGCCGTCCGGCCGGAAGGAGGGCTTGAGTGAGGCGAGCGGCTCGACCGTGGACCCGGGGCGGATGCCCTCGTCACGGTCGAGGGTGTCGCCCTTGCGGTTGACCGCGACCGGCACGACCAGGTCGTCGTAGAAGCCGGCCGTCCACGCGGCGTCGGCGAGGTCGTGGGAGCGGACGGCGTACTCGTCCTGCCGCTGCCTCGGGATGTCGAACCTGTCGCCGAGTTGTTCGTTGGCCTCGCCCAGGGGGACGGTCCACTCCTTCGGCATCCGCTCGTTGACCAGCCGCCATCCCAGCGTGGTCGACACCGCGGCGAGGTCGTCGGCGGGGTAGGCCCGGTCGGGCTTGGGCAGCACCCACGGGGCTCGGCTCATCGACTCCACGCCGCCGACCAGCACGATGTCCGCGTCGCCGGTCTCGATGGTGCGGGAGGCGATCAGTGCGGCGTCCAGGGAGGACCCGCACAGGCGGTTGACGGTCGTGGCCGGCACCGAGGTGGGCAGCCCGGCCAGCAGGACGGCCATCCGGCCGACGTTGCGGTTGTCCTCGCCGGCGCCGTTGGCGTTCCCCCACACCACATCGCCGATCTCTCCGGGATCGAGCGCCGGCACCTTGGCCAGCACCCCGCGCACGGCACACGCCGCGAGGTCATCGGGCCGGACCCCGGCCAGTGCGCCGGAGAACCGCCCGAAGGGCGTCCTGGCCGCTGCATACAGGTAGCTGTCTGTCATGGCCTCACGGTAGGTTCACCCACTTCATCGCGTCCAAGACCTAGTTCTTCTCCATTGATAAGCCATCCGCATAAGATCGGGGGCATGGAACTCCGCCAGGTCCGCTACTTCCTCACGCTCGCGGAGGAGTGCCACTTCGGCCGTGCCGCGGCCCGCCTGCACGTCGCCCAGCCCGCCCTCTCCCAGCAGATCAAGCAGTTGGAGCGGGAATTGGGGACACCGCTGTTCCACCGCTCCACCCGGCACGTCGAACTCACCGAGGCAGGCCGCCAGCTGACCGGCTACGCGCGCACCCTGGTCGCCGAGGCCGAACGCGCCCGCGCCCACATGGCGGAGCTGGTCACCGGCCAGGCCGGTCGCGTCTCGGTCGGCTTCATCGGCACCGCCACCTACGACGTCCTCCCCCACGTCGCCCGCACCGTCCGGGCCCGGCTGCCGCACATCACCCTGGAACTGCGCGGCGAATTGCTCACACCCCAGCTCACGGACGGGCTGGTCACCGGCGCCTACGACCTGGCGGTGTTCCGGCCCGGCGCCGTCCCCGAGGGCGTGAACACCACGCCGCTGCGCACCGAGCCGCTGGTGGCAGTCCTCCCAACCCACCACCCGCGGGCCGCCGATCCGCGGCTCCCCCTGGCGGCGCTGGCCGGCGAGCCCTTCGTGATCCACCCGGCGCAGCCGCGGTCCGCCATGTACGACCGCGTCCTGTCCGCCTGCACCCGGGCCGGCTTCCAACCCCCGTCCCTCGTCGAGGTCGGCGAGACCGCCACCCTGGTCGTCCTCGTTGCCGCCGGGCACGGCGTGGCACTCGTGCCGGCGTCGGTGCAGAGCCTGAGGCTCGACGGCGTGACATACGTGCCGCTGGCCGAGACGGAGGCCGTCGAACTCGTCCTCGGCCATCGGGGACAGCGCAACTCGCCGGCCGCGCAGCAGGTCGCGGCGGTCGTCGAGGAGTGCGTCCGTGGGTGACCGGCACTACGGGCCGCACCCGCCCACAGAGATCATCCGCTCCATTACGATGGCGGCCGGATTCGGCGCGGAACGGGGCAGCAGGTGACAGAGAAGGCGGCGGGGCGGGCACGTCCCGGTGGTCGCGCGGCCCTGGTGGTCGCCGCCGTCCGGAAGGCGACTGACGAGCTGTTGGAGGAGGTCGGCTTCGAGGGCCTGATCCTGCCCGAGGTGGCGACCCGCGCCGGGGTGAACAAGACCACCGTGTACCGGCGTTGGCCCACCAAGGTGGCCCTGGTCACCGACCTCTTCCTGAGCCGCACGGCCGAGCAGGACCTCGGCCGCGACACCGGAAGCCTGGTCGGCGATCTCGTGGCCACGCTCCAGGACATCGTGGACAACCTGAGCAGTCCGGCCGCCCGCGCCGTACTGAGCATGGCGATCGGCGGGGTACTGGACGACACGGCCCTCGCGGCCCGCGAGGCGTTCTGGGCCGAGCGGTTCCACCGCAGTGCGGTGATCGTCGAACGCGCCGTCACCCGCGGCGAGCTGCCGCCCGGCACCGACGCCCGCCTGCTGATGGAGGACGCGAGCAGCCCGGTGTACTTCCGGCTCCTGGTCACCGGCCAGGCACTCACCGATGCCGACATCGAGCTGTTCGCGACCCGGGCGGCGCAGCGGGCGGGGACGACAGGCGGGTGAGGGCCCGCCGTCCCCGGCTCCGGCTCAGTGCGAGGCGTTGAAGGCTGACTCCACCCAGTTGGAGAACTCGATCGCCAGATGCTTCCGGTGCTCGGACAGGATGCGCGGCATCGTGAACCGGGGGAACTCCACGCACAGCCGCGCGTGGAAACCGCCCGGTTCGTCGCGGAGCTGGTGTCGCACTCCGCCGATGGGCAGGCCCTTGACGCTGCGGGCGACACCCGCCATCTGCTCGCTGAACTCCATCTCTCGCGGTGTCGTCAGGGTGGCGGTGTCGAGGTAGTCGACGAGGAACCGGGTGGCCGCCGGGCTCCCGCCGGTGGTCTCGATCACCTCCTGCCTCCCGTCGGGCAGGGCCCGGATGAGGAAGTGGTCGGGGTGGGCGGCCACCATGGAGCGCACGTAGTCCGCCCTTGACGTGTCCCCGAACCACTGGGCGAACTCTCGTGCGCTGCCCCCGGCCACATGGAGATCGCACACGCTGAGCGCCCGGCGCCCGCGGGAGAGCCCAACGGCGGCACGGGCCACGCCTTCACCGATGCGCAGGTCGCGCCGCAGCCGCCGCTTGATCTCCTCGGCCCCCAGGGCGATCTTGCTGTCCGTGAACACCACCCGCTGCTGCGCGAGGTCCCCGGCCGGCACGGGCAGGCTGATCTTCGCCGCCGCCGCGGACAGGCGCTCGGCCTCCCATGCGAGCACCTCGTCCCGGGCGACCGATCGGTCACCGATCACCGCGGACACCGCTACCACTGCACGGGCCATGAAAGCTCCTCCGGTTGTGTTCGAACAACCCCGACTGTGCGGCGAGTCACCTCGCGGCGCCGGCACGACGCCCACCCGGGGCCGCATCGACTCAGCCCTACACTATCGCAACCCTGGTTGCCATAGATGTTTCGCCTCGATTGCCGCGACTTCCGTCGAAGCCCTTGACGTCGACACGCCCCACCCCAACCATAATCGCAACCAAAGTCGAGTTAAGGAGCGATGTCCGGGTGATTTCACGAAGAAGATTCATGACGACCGCCGCGGTGGTCACAGCAACTGGGGCGCTTGCCTCCTGGCCGCTGCCCGAGGCCGACGCTGCGGGCCCCGCGCTCGAACTGACGGCCTGCATCGACGGCAGCACCCTCGACCGGGCAACGGTCCTCCGGTGGGAGGCGGCCCGGATCCAGGTGGCCTCCCAGCGGCTCAGGAACTGGCTGCCCGGCGCGCTCCTGGCCGAGTTCGACGCCTTCCTCGACGCCGCCCCCAGCATTGCGACCGTGGACCAGGACCGCGAACGGCTGGCGGATCTCAAAATGGGCCTCGGAGAGGACCGAATCCGCGAGATCCTCGCCGTCGACCTGGCGGTCACTGGTCCCGCAAGCCACCTGGCGGCGGCCACGGGCAGCTGGGCGGTCAGCAGGGCGGAGGTCACCAGCACGCTCGGCACCGCACAGGGCTTCGTGACCTGGTTCAACAGCCGCATCAACGCCGACGACAAACACGCCATGCTCGTCGCCTGTCCCGACCACTACCTCATCCGCACCCCTGGCCCCGGGGTGCAGGAGGTGATCGAGGTGACCGGCGGCGCCGTACTCGGAGCAAGGTTCGTCATCGACTACGCCGACACCGCCGGCGTCCCGATCGCCGTGGACCCCGCCTTCCCCGTTCGCGCCGCCGGGTGGGCCCGCGACGACTGCGGCACCGAGATCGGCGCCGTCCGCCACCAGTTCCAGGACAACCCCCGGGGCGGGTTCCGCGCGAAGCTCGCCGTGGCGTTCCCGGCGGTGGTACCGCCGGAGATGATCAGCACGCACCAGTGGCACCTGGCGTGCGAATTCTCCAACTGGGTGACCGGCTACGCCGCCTCCATCCGAAACTGATGCCGTACACGCTCTCCGGCGCCGCCTCCAAGCCGTCCCGTACGCCGTCACCACGGCTCGGCAAGGACCCCCGGCCACCCCGGGGTCAAGGCGGCGGCCCGGGCAGGGTCTGCTCCGCCCAGATCACCTTGCCCTCCCGGGTGTACCGCGTACCCCAGCTGTTGCTGAGTTGCGCGACCAGGAACAGCCCGCGGCCGCCCTCGTCGAAGATGCGGGCCCGGCGCAGGTGCGGGGAGGTGTTGGCGCCGTCCGCGACCTCGCAGATCAGCGTCGACTGGAGGATCAGCCGCAGAGTGACGGGCTGTCGTCCGTAGCGAATGGCGTTCGTGACGAGTTCACTGACGATGAGTTCGGTGCTGAATGCCAGTTCGTCGAGATTCCACGCGGTCAGCCGGTCGGTGGCGAAGGAACGCGCTCGGGAGATCAGCGAGGGATCCGACGGCAGCTCAAGCGTGGTGACGTGGTCGGCATCCAGCGCGCGGGTGCGGGCGAGGAGCAGGGCGACGTCGTCGGTCGGCCGAGCCGGCACCATGCCCTCCACGATCCCGTCGCAGACGGCGTCGAGCGACGGGCCGGGCCGGCCGAGGAGTTCGCG
This sequence comes from Kitasatospora sp. NPDC048239, assembly GCF_043202015.1. Classification (NCBI taxonomy): domain Bacteria; kingdom Bacillati; phylum Actinomycetota; class Actinomycetes; order Kitasatosporales; family Streptomycetaceae; genus Kitasatospora; species Kitasatospora sp. NPDC048239. The sequence continues at coordinate 140,369 of NZ_JBICZP010000015.1, forward strand.
CAGCTTTGCCAGTCCGCCGGCCGGGTCCCGGCCGGCGCCCTCGATGAGACCGTCCGTGAACAGCGCGAGGATGCTGCCTTCCGGTACCTCGAACTGGACGGTCTCGAAGGGGAGACCACCGAACCCCAGCGGCGGTCCGGTCGGGGCCTCCACGAACCGCGCCTCCCGGATCCCCGCGCGGTCCCCATCGACAGCCGGCGGCACCCAGGCCGGCAGTACGTGCCCCGCACTCGCCAGGGAGCAGACGCGGGTGACGGGGTCGTAGACCGCGTACAGGCAGGTGGCACTGATCTCGTCCGGGAGCCGCCCCTCCTCGTGCTGACTCCGGATGACCACGTCATCGAGGTGGGTGAGCAGCTCGTCCGGCATCAGGTCGACATCCGCGAGCGTCCGCACCGCGGTGCGCAGCCGCCCCATCGTGGCGGAGGCGTAGAGGCCGCGCCCGACGACGTCCCCCACGACCAGGGCGACCCGGGCCCCCGACAACGGGATCACGTCGTACCAGTCGCCGCCCACCCCGGAGCGGCCGCCGGACGGCAGGTAACGCACGGCCGTGTCGACAGCACTGTGCGCGGTGACCACGCTCGGGAGCAGGTTCTGCTGGAGGGCCAGCGCGGTGGTCCGCTGGTGGGTGTACCGGCGGGCACTGTCGATGTGGACGGCCGCCCTGGACGCGATCTCCTGCGCCAGCAACAGATCGTTGCCGTCGAAGGGCGTGGCGTCCCGGTGGCGGAAGAACTGCGCGATGCCCAGCGGCACGCCGCGGGCCCAGAGCGGAGTCATCAGCACGTCGTGGATGCCGAAGGCCTCGACCGAGCGCCGGTGCGGCGCGGAGTCCGCGATCCACGAAGGCAGCCCGTCCGCCGCAGTCCGGTACCGGGCCGGCCGGCCGGTCGTCACCGCTTCGGCGGGCCCGGACCCGTACGGGTAGCTGTGCGTGTGCCCGGTCGGCACGACGGCTTCCGGACACCCCTCCAGGACGGAGTGATGTGCGATGCGACGCAGCGTCACCATGTCCGCGTCGAGCGGCGGCTCTTCCGCGAAGAGCGCTGCGTCGAGGAGGTCGACTGCCACGAAGTCGGCCAGGTTGTCGACGCCCACCTCGGCGAGTTCCTGCGCGGTACGGGTGATGTCCAGGCTGGTGCCGATCCGGCGGCCCGCCTCGTTGACCGCCAGGAGCCGCTTCTGCAGCAGACGGTCCCGCGCTTCCTGGTACGCGGCCACCGCCTGCCCGGAAGTGCGGTCGACGTACGCGAAGGACAACTCGACCAGCGAGCCGAGCACCGCACTCGGCACTTCCGGTTCCGTGGTGGACCGCGCCACCTCCTCGCGGAACAGGCCGAGCGCGGCAACATGACCCAGCCGGTAGCTGCGCAGCAGCTCGCTGATGTCTCCGCCGTATTCGGCCAGGCGCGTGGCGAACTCGATGGCGGCAGGCGGAGCCTCGACGTCCGCGGTGTCCCGTCCGTGCTCGATCATGCCCAACATGGTGTCGACGTGCTGCTCGACGGAGAGCAGGGCGAGGTCCGCGAGATCCTCGTTCGCCGACACGGTCGGCACTGCCTCGCTCACCAGCGTAACCAGCCGCTCAGCCAGCTCGTGCGAGTGCGGCTGGAGTCGAAGCGTGACCTCACGCAACAACGCGGCAACGTCGATCCCCATGTACCGAATGTAGCGGATCATCCCCTTTACCCCATATCGTGCGATGCCGGAAGGCTCGATCGGCTGGCTTCCGCCCACGGAAAGCACTGCGCCACGGGAGACGGTTCCTTGTACTGCCCCGACGCGGGAGCCCCGTCGGCCGCAGGCGCCCCACGCCAGAACTCGACCAGCACCTGTTCTTCCGCAAGCTCGGGCTCGGCGGACTGAAACCCGGCGGCCAAGCGGACCTGGCGCTTCGGGGATGGCGCCCGCACCGCGTGCGGCCGCGGAGCTGGCGCTGATGACGGGGACGCGCGGTCAGGAGTGGTCGACCCTGCGCTGCCGGATCTCAGCCTGCTCGACGCAGGGCCGACCGGTGGACGTGGACCTGGCGGCCCCGTGTACCTGCTGCTGGAGCGGGGGCGGTGGCGGGGCGGTCCAGTGTTGGAGGGTGATGTGGGGGTAGTGGTCGGACAGCGCGCTGTTGAACGTGACTGTGCGAGGCGCGGTGGTGGCGAGCCGGTCGTGGCGCGGGGTGGGCGGTTGGTCGTCGGGGTCGCCGCTGGGCGGGGCGGCGGTGGCCGGGCTGCCCCCGCCGCCAGGAGCGGCGTACTCCGGTGCCGGCTGCCGGCCAGACGAAAGTGGGGCGATCACCTGACAGTAGGTGGCCCGCTTTGGTACGCCTTTTCCATGACCACCTCCAGGCCTGACCAGGTCCCCGCCGAGGACGACGAACCGGCCTCCGCCGCCGTCAGGGCGTGATGAGCAGGACCTGACCGGCGGTCTGCCGGGCCCATGCCGATCTGACTGCCCCGCCACCGGGGCTGGTGCCGGTCGGCGTCTACAACACTGTCGGACCCAGCTTCTGGCACTCCTCCACCGCGGACCAGGTCGCCTCCCAGCTCTGGGGTGGACGATTCCCCTGCCCGACGGCCGCAGTCCCCATACGGTGCGGCCCTGCTGCGCCGAACCGCACCGCCCCAGGCCTGGTTGGCGGCACAATACGAGGACCTGGGGGAGGCTCAGGAAGCGGCGCGTCAGCAGGGGTCCAGACCTTGAACATCAGCGACCAGAACAACCTTCCGGATCAGCCCGCCGTCCCGGGGCCGCCAGTCGGCCCGATTGACGGCCGCTTCGGCGTACCGGCCGATCCCTGGGCCGCCCTGGCGCTGGGGATCTCCTTCACCGGAGGCTTCCGACTGTCGGACATCGAGCAGCTGGTCCGTACGGCCGGAGCACAGCGCGCTGGCTCCCGCGTCATCGAAGGCATCGAACAGCACCTCGCCGACAACCTGGTCGGGCACCTTCCGGGCCGACTCCCGACGGACAGCACGTGCAAGGTGCTCCTCTACAGCAAGAACGCCCCGAACATCGGCTACGTTCTGAGCGTGATCCACGCGCTCGCCACCGAGGACGCAAACGAAGACACCAACGCCCGGGTTCACCAGCTGGAGTCGATGCTGAGGGGCATTACGCAGGTGTCGCAGGCCCAGCACATGGCCGTTGCGGCCATGCGCACGGCCGACGGGGCGCCGCGCGTCAGTACCGGAGCAGGCCAGCGGTAGGCGTCACGATCCCGCCGTGTGCCCCGGGTTGTGCCCGGCGGCCGCGCTCCGGGTGCGCTGCAGGCGGATCTCCTTGAGGTAGTCGCAGCCGTTCGGGCAGCCGCCGCCCGCCTTTCGGCTGCTGCCAGCCCGTCAGGCCGCTGCCTGCCCCCGCCCGTTGTCGGTCCGTCGGCCTGCCGCCCGGGCCCGGCCGCCGGGGAGGTGCTCAACCCGCATAATCAGACCTCGACCCATATCCTGGGGAGTGAGGTCGAATGGCCGATTGAGAACCCGGATCTTTTGCCGCCAGGCTTCGCGCTGGGTAGCGGGCTGAATCGAGGCCATCTGCTGGCGCGACAGCTTTGCGGAATCGGTACGGACCGGCGCAATCTAGTGCCCCTCTACAGTCTGGTCAACACGTCCGCCATGAAACGGTACGAAAACCGGGTAAAGAAGGCGGTGGACTCAGGCGAGACGGTCTACTATGCGGTGCGCCCGACCTATGATGGTGACAACCCGATGCCGACATCCATTGTTCTGATGGCGTGGGGTGATCGCAATGCAAGGTTCGTGGCGAGGATTCCGAATGTCCGTTAGTCGTAGAGGTGGTTTCTGACGTGCCAAGCTGGACTGAGCGCCTTGCTGTCGACATTGGCTGGACCCGGCGCCGCGGGTCGATTAACTGGCCTTCCGTTGAGTCGCTGCTCGGCACTTCCCTCCCTAATTCCTATAAGTCGTATTCCGAGACCTTCGGATGGGGCGAGTTCAACGGATCCTTCGAGGTCTTCGCTGCGACCCCTGACCTCAATCACGGAGGTATCGCGGGTGAGGTCAGGAAGCGCGCAGAGCTGGTTGAGATTGACGATGAATTTGAGGAAATGTATGCCCCGTATGGAATTTTCCCGCGCGTTGGAGGATTGCTGATCTGGGGGGTTACCGGTCGAGGTGACTCACTCTTCTGGGAGACCAGGGCGGATGACTCAAACGACTGGCCTATTATTGCGATCACCGAGGATGATCGCGCATTCTCCTACCGCATGGAGATTTCCGAGTTCCTCTTCAAATGCATTGCCAGTGACGAGGTGAGGCAATTTTCAATTGCCTCCAAGATTCGCGCTGGAAGCTTCATGCCGATCGACTCATATGAGTAGCCGGAGCGGGAATGGGTGGGATTGTCGAGGGAATGGGCTTCTGATTCGGTTTGGGGTTCGTGTCGGTCAGGCAAGGGGATGGGGAGAGTAACTCCGCCTGACCCACGTCCCCCGGCCTGTCGGCAGGCGGAGGACCCTCAGCGCATCGCTCGGTAGATCACTGCGGGTTGTCCGCCCGGAAACGGGCGGACAACCCGGGGTGGCTGGACCGGTCCGGCCTGCCGTTCAGCGGGCGGACCAGATCGGGCAGTCGGCCCTGCTCCCGTTCTCGCCCGGGTCCTGGCCTCGGCCTCGGTGTCGGGGTGGTGGGTTCTGGTGCGGCCTTCCGCCGCTCGGTCCGCGCTGGCCGTTCGGGGCTGCCGGTTCCCGGTTCTGGCGCCGCCCGTGCTGTTGCGTCGTCTTTCCCGTCCCGGGTGGTTTCGTCACAGGCTGTTGGTGGCGTAGTCCTGTTCCCGGCTGTTCCGGTGTTTCCGGCGTGGCGTGCTGCCTTGAATGATCGGCATTCCCGGTATGGAGGCCTCGGGTGGGGCTTGGTCGTTTGCTGTCGCGTGTGAGTCCGCGCAGGAACGCCGGCGCGCGATCACCGGTGCTCGCCTGGTCGCCCTGGTCCGCTCCGGCTCCCGTTCCGAGAGCGGCGCCCTGGTCGAACGCGCCGAGGTCGCGGTATGAACCGAGGGCCTCACCTCCAGCAGCCGCGTGGTCGAGGTGGAACTGGCGATCGATCAGATCGCCATCGTGAGTCCGGCCGAAGCCACCGCGACTGTGCGCTGCATGCTTGGGCCGGTACTGCGCGGCGCCCGCTTCGACCGCATCCGGGACTCGGCAGAAGCCATCGACCTGGAACTGGCGAAGATCCTCGCCTACCGCCGGTCCGTCGAGGAGCTCGGCCCCGTCCACACCGCGCTCGTGACCCTCCGGGGCGTAGGAGTCCAACTCCTGGTGTCAGCCACACCGCGCTCCGGCTGGCAGGTCATCCAAGGAACCAACCCGCCGCCGCGACCAAGTTGTGAGAGGAGACCGGTTGTGGTCGACCATCTGGATGGGGTTCAGGCCGTCATCGGGCCGCCCAGTGGGCCCGGGGCGTCGGACGAGAGCTGGCGTGAGCTCGAGGCGGAGCTGGGCGTTGAGCTGCCAGGCGACTTCAAGGAGCTGACGGGGCTGTACGCGCCGATTCTGATCAGGCACTCGATCACCCTTTGTAGCCCCGCAACAACTGCCTGCAACTTGGGTGTCTACATGCGGGAGACCGTGGTCGCCTACGAGGACTGCGAGTTCTCGGAGGAGAACTTCCCCGGGTTTCGCGAGCCCTTGGGGTTCGGTGCCCCGGACGGGCTGATTCCCGTCATACCGACGGCGCACGGGGAGTCCGTCTTCCTGGCCCGTACCGACACCCGGTACGGGTGGTGCATCGTCGTCTATGTGGGGGCCGATGGCGAGTTCTACCGTTACGACCTGACCTTCGCCGAGTGGTTCCGCCGCTACCTGCAGGGGGAGGACATGGCAGGCCCGAACAGCGGGCAGGACTTCCCGAACCCGATCATGCTGATGGACCTCCACGTGCCCTCCGGAGAGAAGCCGGTGGAGCGGTTCGGGCCGGTGCGACCGTCGTAGACGCCCCGCACCCCACGCCAAGGGGGCGAGCGCCGGCCAGGCCTGCTGCGGGCGCCGGGAGGGCCCGTGATGTTCCGTCACGGCTGTGTCGTGCCAGTGGTTCTGAAGCAGCTGGTTTCTGGATCATGCTCTTGACCTGGTGTTCTGCAAAGGCTGGAACAAGGTGTCTCAACAGCCATGAGCTGTGGGTTTCCTCATTTGGGCAAGGATCCATGGCTGCTGGCCTGGTGGTTTGCAGGAACTGGGACAAGTCTCAGAAGCGGTGGTGCGATCTACAGGGTGCGCCCCTTGTCCGGCGGCTGGAGCCGGCCCCGGCCCCGGCGGGGTGCGGCCTGATCGGGCGGCTTGTTGCGGTCAGGGTGTGGGTCGGTGTCCGTGGTTCGGGCCCCGGGGATCGGGGAAGAGGCTGATGAGTTCGGTGGGGACAGGTTGTTGGCCTGGTCCGGGGCGGGGCCGGGGCCTTGCGGGGCGGGCGTCCGTAGCGGACGCACTGCCATCAGGGGCAGCCCGGGCGCCGGGCGGGCCGTGTTCGGTGCCGAGCGCCTGGTGCGGGGCGGCCAGGTGGTCGCGGGCGGTGCGGGCGTGCCGGACCACCTGGGCAAGGTGCTCGCCGTCCATCGTCTCCGGCTTGGACTGCCCTGCGGCAGCCGACTGGGGGCCGATCTTCTCCAGCAGCTTCCGGGCCTCCTGCCGCAGCCGCGGGGTCTGCTGGTCCAGGCGGCGCCTGCGCAGGGCGGCCTGACGGCGGGCCTGCCCGTAAGTCACAGGCCGGTGCGGTGGTGCGGGTGGTGCGGGTGGGCCCGGGTAGCGGGCGTGTGCAGCGGGGGCCAGCGCACACGGCGGCGCCTTCCCCGTGAGGCTTCGTCACCAACCCGCCGTGACGGAACCCGGCGGGCGACCGCAAGCCGCCCCGCTGCGCCCGTTCGCCGGGGTGTCGAGCCTGTCCGCCACCGCCCCGGCCCGTGCCGTGTGAGGCAGCCCGGCCCAGGGCTGCGCCGGACGGTTGCGTCACCGGCAGGTGGTGACGCAACCGCGCCCCGCGGGCGCCCTGGTGGGACTGGCGCTGTCGGGCCCCCGGCCGGGCGGGGCCGGGTCCGGCCTTGGCATCGGGTCCGCCTGCCCGGTCCGCCTGGGCGGTCCTGGTCGTTCCCCCCTCCCTGTTTGTCTGGTCGGGCCTGGTCCGTTCCCGTGTCCGGCCCGGCTGTGCTGCCGGGCGGTCGCGGGAGGCCCCGGCCCGGAGCGGGGTGGCGGTCTTCGCCCGTCCGCGCGGTACCCGTCCCGCCGGGCTCCCGGCCCCTGGCTCGGGCAGTCCGGCGGCCCGGGTACGCAGGGTGCCGGCCCGGGTACGGAGAGGCAGATCAGGCCGGCAGCCAGGACGGCCACCACGGGGGGACGTTGCTGCTCGGGCAGAGCCCCGAATCGCCGTGGTACCCGCTCGGCGTGCCCATCAGCGCGAAGCACCCGTCCGCCAGCACCGCGAGCGTGAGCAGCACCAGGACGGCCGGAACGATCCCCCGCCAGGCGATGGGCAGCCCGGCCGTCAGCCGCCGCGAGGCCGCCCACGCCGCGACCGCCGCGACCAGGAACAGCGCCTCCATGCCGGGCCACTCCACGACGGTGAACGAGAACCGGTGCTGCGGCTCCCATGCCGCATCGCAGTAGCTTCGCGCCGCGGCCACCAGTACCGCGGCCCCGTACCCGCCGGCCAGCCCCAGCACCACGACCCCGCCCCCTGCGACCCCGCGCAGAAAGGCCGGCCCCCGAACTCCGTTTGCCTGCCCGGACCTTGCATCGACTGGGATACTCATGCCCCTCCGGACGCACCCGCCGCGGCAACGGTTCTCCGCCGCCGCCACCGTCCGTGTCCTCCGTACCCCCGCACCGCTGCGCCCCCGCCTTGCCGCGCTCCGGTATGCCGAACTCGCCTGAACGCGAGCACCGGGAGGCAATGGAGCTGCTGGCGTGCGTGGACTGCGGTGCGGTCCCGGACCAGGAGCGGGTGTGGGTGTGGGTTCACAAGGGCGGCACCTACTGGACGTACCGCGCGGGCGGCGGTGGCCGGTCGCCGGGAGGGCTGCCGGGGGGTAGTGGGGGCGGGTCTGCTGCCGGGACCTGCCGGGCGGTGGAGGTGCGCCCCGTGGAGGGCTGTTCGGGGCGGTGTCGGTGGGCGCCGGTGTGCCGGGCATTCCGGAGGGGTTGGGGCTGGGGGTGGCCGGCCCCCGGGCGCGGGTCGTGGTGTGGTCGGCGTCCGGGGGCCTGCAGCCGGCCGGCGGGCCGGGTCCCGTCCCTTTTTGCTGGTGGTGCCTTCGGGGTTGCGGGTGCGGGTGTGATGGCCGGCCGTCGGCGGGGCCTGGGGTGGGGGCCGGCGCTGCCGTGCTCCCGCCCGTTGGGCGGCGGGGAGGGCTGTTCGGCTGCGGCTTGTCGGTCGCGGCGCGGTGCGGTGTGGTGCGGTGCGCCCCTGTCCGGCAGCTGGTGTGGCTACAGGCCGTGCCGGCGGGGTGCGGCCTAGTCGTAGCCCGGTGTCTCTTCGGCCTGCGGGCGGGCTGTCGTCACGTCGTCGTACAGACGGCCCAGACCGATAGCTGCACAGTTCCGTTTCCCGGGGGGTTGTAGCCCTCGACCAGCCAGGTCCGCCCGGGCTGACCGTCTGAGGGGCCGTCGGGTACGTTCCTCCTGATCTGGAAGCCGGGGCTGACCTCGTAGCCGCCGCCGGTGACGACCATTCCGGCTGGGCAGTCCGCGTAAGCGAGGCCTGCATGTCCGGCGGGGATGGTGATGCGAGCTCCCTCGTACCTGTTCACGTAGGCCCTGGTGGCGGGCTGTTCCGCATCAACCGCGGATGCGCCGGCGATCGGGACCAGGCAGGCAGCCATGGTCGTGCCGGTTACTGCCAGGACCTTGAGCGCTGATATCACTGTCACTCCCTAGTATTGAGCCACCGTTCTTATGCGATCGAATCAGTAGGGGATCGGGGTGACACCTCACACGCGCCAGCCGGGTGATCGGCGGGCCGGGTCCCGTCCCTTTTTGCTGGTGGTGCCTTCGGGGTTGCGGGTGCGGGTCTGATGGCCGGTCGTCGGCGGGGCCTGGGGCGGGGGGTTGGTGCTGCGGTGCTCCCGTCCGTTGGGCGGCGGGGAGGGTTGTTCGGCTGGGGCTGTCGGTCGTGGCGCGGTGCGGCGTGGACGCCGACCACGACTGCGACCAGGACGACGGGCCCGAGATCGGCTGGGACGGCCGGGCCGAGTGCTCCGCCTGCGGCTGGTCCATGGAAACCGACTTCACCGACGGCGACTACATCGAGTCGAACCACCACTGCGCCACCGACCAGTAGCACCACCGCCACAGGGGCGGCCCGACCACGGGCCGCCCCTCACTCGTCTCCCCGCCGACCCGGAAGGCAGCACCCGCGATGACCGACACCACCCGCCCCGACCCCGCCGCTGCGCCCGTACGGCTGGAGCTGCCCACGTCCCGCAGCCGGCACGTTCCTGTCCGCCGGGGAGTACTGGGAGGAGGACGCCCGCGTGGACGTCCCGGCCGACACCCTCGGCGTCATCACCCACGTCCGCCGCCACCCCACCCCGTGGCCGTACGTCGTCGCCTTCGACCGCGCCCGGTCCACCCCGGTCTACTCGGTGTGCAGTACCGAGGCGATGGTCATCCGGGCCGCGGACCGGGCCGGGACGAGGGCGCCGAGGACGGCGATCGCCACGCCCGCCAGAAGCATCGCGGCCAGCTGCGGCGCGTGCCAGACGTCCTTCATGTACTCGGGGAAGTCGACCACCCCGACGTGGTCCACCACGAGGCGGTGCGCCACGATCCCGAGCGGGATGCCGAGCAGCCCGCCGACCGCGCCCAGCCCGGTGACCGAGGTCACCGTCATCAGCACCACCTGCCGGGGGGTCATCCCGATCGACTTGAGCATGCCCAGGTCCCGGCGCCGCTCACGGGTGTTCAGGAGGACGGTGTTGAAGACACCGAGCGACGCGACGAGGGTCAGCAGGATGGTGAACACCGTCGAGAAGGTGATGACGGTGGCGGTGCCGGCGTTCCCCGGGTCCAGCACTGAGGCGCTCAGGCCCGGGTCGATCGCCCGGACCGCCTCGGCGTAGGCGCGCGCGTCGGCGCCGGGGGCGAGCCGCACCGCGTACTCGGTGGCGTGGGCCTGCGGTGCGAGCTGGGCGAGGGTCTGCCAGGTGCCCTCCAGGGCCCGGGCATTGCCCTCGATGAGCTGACCCACGACGGTCACGGAGACCTGTCGGCCGTTCAGCTCCAGCACGACCCGGTCACCGACCTTCAGAGCGCGCTGGGTCAGGAACGACGGCCCGGCCACGACCTCGCCCGCCGCCACCGGCGCACGGCCCTTGACGATCAGGTGGGAGTACGAGGAGTCGTCCCCGCGGTAGAAGTCGGCGAAGACGGGCTGGCTCTGCCCCGTCATGCCTGCCTGGGCCAGCGCGCGGGCCCGCACCCCCACCGCGCCCGGGAGGGAGCGCAGCCGTTCCTCGATCTCCCGGTCACCGAGCAGGGGGGCGGTCCGGCCGTTGCCCGGGCCCCCCGCCTCCACCTGGATCCTGGCGCCGCCGTCCTCCTTCCCGACGTTGCCGAAGGCCACCAGGGTGCTGGTCAGTCCGGTCGACAGGGTCACCGTGGTGACCCCGAGGACGATGGCCGCCAGGGTCAGCAGCGTGCGGGCGGGGCGGGCGAACGGCTGGCCCAGGCCCAGGCTGACCGGGCGCGGCAGCCGGGTGGCGCCGAGCATCCGCTGGACGTGCAGCCCGCGCCCGGCCCTCGGAGCGCCGCCCGCGCTGATCGCCTGCGCGGCGGGCAGCCGGCGGGCCCGCAGGGCGGGGACCAGCGCGGCCAGCACAACGAGGGCGGGCATGCCCGCCAGGCTGGCCACGGACACCCACGGGCTGATCCCGCCGACCGAGGCCCGGCCCACGTCGATGCCGGTGAAGACGACCTTCAGGATCGGCCCGGCCAGCGCGTTGCCGGCCAGCGTGCCCAGCACGCAGCCCACCACGGCCGGCACGGAGAGCATCGTCAGGTAGACGGCGACGACCTGGTTCGGGGTGAAGCCCAGGGCCTTGAGCACCCCGATGTGCCGGTACCCGGAGACGACCGCCCCGCTGACCACGTTGCCGACGATCAGGGTGGAGACCAGCAGTCCGAGGACGCCGAAGAGCGTCATGAACGGGAGGTAGGAGTCGACCAGGGCCGAGAAGGCCTGCTTGAGGACGAGGTAGTCCTGCACACCGGTCAGCGACTCCGCGGGCAGCCCCGCGGTGGCCCCGGCCAGCCCGGCGCCCAGCTGGGCCTGCGTCGAGGACTTCGTGAAGCGGTAGAGCATCTGGGCGGCGGAGGGGTGCAGTGCGGCCATCTGCTCGGGCGAGACCCAGGCGCTCGCCGACTTGCTCATGCTGGTGGCGAATCCGACGACGGTCAGCGTCGCTCCTGCGGGCGTCTCCAGCCTGGTGCCCAGCAGGTCCGGGCCGGGGGAACCCTGGACGGACCAGTTGACGACGAGTTCGCCGGGCGCGGTGGCCCAGCGGCCCTCCAGCAGCTCGATCCGGTCCACGGGCCCCGCCGGGTCGGCCCGGCCCACCACCGTGAGGGTGCCGCCCGCCATCCAGAGCCAGCCCTTGGGGATGTCGACGACGGCCTGCCCGAAGGGGCCGGCCGCGCTCTCCACCCCGGGCTGCCGGGCGGTCCGCGCCAGCTGCTCCGGCGATACCTTCGCGGTGTCGAAGGTCGCCACCGCATGGGCACCGCGCTGTTCGGCGTAGGCCTTCTCGAAGGGGCCCGAGGCGACGCCGAGCAGGGCCAGCGCGAGCAGGACGGTCGTGGTCGAGCAGAACACGACGAGCCCGATGACGAAGGTCTGGAGCCGGCGGCGCTTCACGGCCGCGCGCGAGGCCCTCCACACGGCGCTCACGCGGTCGCCTCCAGCACGCTCTCGCGACCGACCCGGCCGTCGGCCACTTCGATCAACCGGCTGGCGCAGCGGGTGGCCAGCTGCGGGTCGTGGGTGACGATCAACAGGGTCTGGCCGATCTGGTTCAAGTCGATCAGCAGGTCCATCACCTGCTCGCCCGACCGGCTGTCGAGGGCGCCGGTCGGCTCGTCGGCCAGCAGCAGCGCGGGGCGGTTCATCAGGGCCCTGGCCACGGCGACCCGCTGCCGCTCGCCGCCGCTCAGCGTCGCCGGATAGTTGTTCCGGCGTTCGGCGACACCGAGCTCGTCGAGGAGCTCCAGGGCGCGGCGGCGCGCCTCCCGGGCCGGGGTGCCGGTCAGCTGCGCGGCCAGCGCCACGTTGTCCAGGACCGGCAGATCGTCGATGAGGTTGAAGAACTGGAAGATCATGCCGACATTGCGGCGCCGGAACAGCGCCAGGCCGGTCTCGTTCAGCTTTCCGAGGTCGTGGCCCTGCACCTCGACCGTGCCCGAGGTCGGCCGGTCCAGCCCGGCCACCATGTTGAGCAGGGTGGACTTCCCGCAGCCGGAGGGGCCCATCACGGCCACCGCGTCCCCCGCCCTGATCTCCAGCGACAGGCCGTCCAGGGCCTTCGCGTCGCCGAACTCCTTGTGCACACCGTCGAGCCGCACCACCACGGGCCGGTCGTTTCCATGATCAGTCGTCATGGCTCGAAACCTATGGCGGAGCCGGCGGACGGGGCGTCACCCCCCGGATGTATCCGTCCGGGCGGGTCATCCCGGGGATGTACGCAGGTTGCATCCCGGGGATGGTGCGGAGCGTGTCGTACAGCTGCGAAGATGATCACGTGTGGGAATCCTGGACGATCTGGCTGGTCATCGCCCTGGTGGCGGCGGTCGGCGCCGCCGGGTGGCTCGGCGTGGCCGCGGTACGGGCACGGCGGCTGTACCGGGTGGCCATCGAGGAGCGCGGCTGGCTGCTGGAGCGGGAGCGCGAGAGCGCGTCGCGCACGGCGGTCGACGCCGAGCGGGCCAGGATCGCCGCCGAACTCCACGACATCGTCAGCCACAACGTGAGCCTCATGGTGGTCCAGGCGGGGGCCGCCCGCGAGGTGCTGACCACGATGCCCGACGAGGCCGCGGCGGCCATGAGCGCCGTCGAGACCGCCGGCCGGAACACGATGACCGAGCTGCGGCACCTGCTCGGCGTGCTCGCACCGGCGCAGGACGGCGACGACGAGCCCTACGACATCGACCTGTCACCGCAGCCGAGCCTGAGCCGGCTCAGCCCGCTGATCGACCGGATCGCCTTCGCCGGCCTGCCGGTGGAGATGCGTATCTCGGGTGAGCCGCGCCCGCTGCCGACCGGGGTCGACGTCACTGCCTACCGGATCATCCAGGAGGCCCTGACCAATGCGCTCAAACACGGGGACGGAGCGAAAGCCGAGGTGACGGTGCGATACGCGGACAACCACCTGCGGGTCGAGGTGCTGAACAGCGGGCCGAGCGTGCTGTCGGGCAACCGGCCCGCGACGGAGCCGGCCCGGGGCAGGGCGGACGGAACGGGCCGCGGACTGCTCGGGCTGCGGGAGCGGGTTGCCGTCTACGGTGGCGATCTGGACGCCCGCCGCCGCCTCGGCGGCGGTTACCGCGTCCGCGCCCGGATCCCGCTGGACCGGCCGTGACGGCGCACACCGGGGCCGCCCCCCGCGTCGTGATCGCCGACGACCAGGAGCTGGTCCGCACCGGGTTCCGGCTGATCCTGACCGCCCGCGGCATCGACGTGGTGGGCGAGGCCGGTGACGGGGCCGAGGCGGTGGCCGCCGCGCGGGAACTGCGACCCGACGTCGTCCTGATGGACATCCGGATGCCCGGCATGGACGGCCTGGAGGCCGCCCGCCGGATACTCGCGCAGTCCCCGGACTGCCGGGTGATCATGCTGACCACCTTCGACCTCGACCACTACGTCTACGCCGCCCTCGCCGCCGGAGCCAGCGGATTCCTGCTCAAGGACGTCACCCCCGCCCATCTGGCCGCCGCCGTCCACCTGGTCAACACCGGTGACGCCCTGCTCGCACCCTCGATCACCCGCCGCCTGGTGGAACGCTTCTCCGCCGGCACCCCGACCACCGGCCCGCACCCCGCGGCCCCGGCCGTCCACCGGGACCTGGCCGCCCTGACGCCGCGCGAGCGCGAGGTGCTGACCCTCATGGGCCGGGGCCTGTCCAACGCCGAACTCGCGAGGGAACTGACGCTCAGCGAGGCGACGGTGAAGACCCATGTGGCCCGGATCTTCGCCAAGCTGACCCTGCGCGACCGGGCCCAAGCCGTCGTCCTCGCCTACGAGACGGGGCTCGTCGCGCCGGGCGGCTGAGAGCCGCCGCCGCGAACGCAGACGACCTCCGGGCCGCCGCGGGCTGCGGGGAGGCGGGGCTGACCGTGCTGGACCGCGAGATCATGGCGACCGACGGCGACGTCAGCTGGGCCAGGATCAGTGCACACCCCCCGAGAAGGTCCTGGCCGCGACGAAGGCGGCCCTCGGCATGGTCGATTACGCCTTCGATCTCTACACGACCCGCGCACGCGCCCCCTTCTGACGCTTCCCCGGCCGGCCGGGGAAGCGAGAGGACCGGGACTGGCGGGCAACCGGCGGATCTTCCACGGAAAATTCCGCGGTCCCCCGGGCCCGGGCTTCCGTTCCCGGGAGACCGGTTCACCGGTTCCGTCGGGGGCTGCCGGCCGTTCCCCGTCCTGCCGGTCCGGGCGGGCTCGGCGGGCGCTTGTGTCCGGTCAGGGCTGGTGCCGGGTGAGGCGTGGTTCGATGGCGGTGTACCGGCTGTGGCGCTGGTCCGGGGGCGGGGGTCCGTCCCAGTCGAATCTCGTACAGGACGTCGCCGGGCCCGGCTGCCCCGGAGCGGCGCGGTGGCGGGGATGCGCCCGTGGCGGGAGGGGAGGACCGCGTACTCCGCCGCCCGCTCGCCTGCTCTCGGCCGCTCCCCGGCCGCCGTCCGTCGGCCGTTGTCCTGCCGCTCCCTGCCGCTCGGCTGCTCGGTCCGTCCTGCTGTTCCCCGGCCGGCCGCCGGCCCGCTCGCCCGGCCGCTCCGCTCGCCCGCTCGCCCGGCCGCTCCGCTCGCCCGCTCCGGGCCCGTTCGGCCTCGGTCCGGCCGCCGGCCGCCGTCTGTTTCCAACGGCTTCCGTCGGCCCCGGCCTTCCGGGGCGAGTTCCAGACCTCGTAGCAACACCAGATGTGTGAGGTGTTGCAACGACCAGGGGAAGTCGGGGAGTTGGAAGGCCGGGACCTGCTGCTCTCGCGGACAAGCGTGATCGCTGTCTTCGGCTCATGGCGCAGGGGGTGAGCAACTCGGCGGCGTGCCGGGAGGTCGGGAACGACCGGTAGCGTGTGATGTGCAGCGCCCGCCCGCTGACGCGCCCCCGGCAGGATGCGTCTGGGCGGGCGTTCGTGCTTTGCGGGATTTCGTGGTTCTTGGTGATGGTCTCGTCTGCTTTATTCCGCAGGTCCGTCGGATACCCGGGCTGGCAGGATCGGTTCCATGTCGATAGATCCCTTGCTGGCCAGAGCCCGTGGGCTGTGGGAAGAACTCGCTTCGGCGCCCGTGTCGTTCGCGCCGGCAGGAGGCGTGAGCGTGGTGGTGTCACCGGAGTCGAGGATGTGCCCCCCCGGGTTGGGTGGGCGTGGTGGTGCTGGTGAGTTCGGCGATCGTGACCACGCCCAGCGAGGATGCGGCCGAGACGGTGCGCGACGCGCTGGCGAACCTTCCGGTAGGGGCTCTCGCCGGTGCTCATTCGGTCCGCGGGGTGCTGCCGGTGGCCCGGGTACTCGGCCCCGCGGCCCTGGCTTATGTGTCCGACGACGGGTTCCGGTCGGCGGCGGGCGGGCTGACGGTGGAACAGTTGCCGGGCGGGCATCCCGAACTGCGGGAGTTGGAGAACCTGGCGGGTGCGGGCGACTCGGGCGAGGCCGGGCTGAGCGAGATCACCTCGCCCGCGTTCGTGATCCGTGAGGAAGGCGAGGTCGTCGCCGCTGCCGGATACCGGTCCTGGCCGAGCCGGACCGCCCACGTCAGTGTGCTGACCGCCCCTGCGTGGCGAGGGCAAGGCCTTGCCCGGGCGACGGGTTCCGGAGCGGTGGCGCACGCGCTGGCCGCCGGATTGCTCCCGCAGTGGCGGGCCCGGGTGCCCGCATCCCGGCGGGTCGCGCTCGCACTGGGTTTTCGCGAGCTGGGCGCTCAGCTCAGCGTGGAGCTCGCGTAGAAGGCGGGTCGGAGCCCGCTTGGATGGCGCCCCTGGGCGGGTGCCGGAACCAACGGCACCCGCCCGCGTGACATGTCGGTGTATCAGGCCGGCTTGTCCGCTTGGTGTTCGAGCGGGCAGATGATCCAGTCGATGGCGGTGCCGAAGCCGTACCCGGCACACAGGTCGGTCATCTGTCCGTGATGATCCGCCGCACCTTCGACGCTCCGCTGGAGCCGGCCCCCCCAGCTCCAGGTCACTGCCGAGCTCGACCCCAGCGCCGTCCACGAGCTGCGTCGCTGAACTCGGACACCGCGAAGGCGCCGGTCACCACCTGGTGGCCGGCGCCTTCGGTTCGGTTCGCCCGGGGCTACTCCGCTGCGCTGATGAGGGGGTTTTGGGCTGCCCATCGGGCCACGGCGCCGCGGTTGCGGGAGGTGAACAGGCCGGCGGCGGCCTGATGCTCGCCATGATCATGGGTCTCGCCACCCTCGTCGGCTTCGACTCGGCGGCGAACCTGGCGGAGGAGGCCAAGGACCCCTATCGCAGCGTCCCGCGCGCGATCGTGGGATCGGTCATTGCGGCCGGAGTTCTGGGCCTGCTGTTCCTGATCACACTCACCGTCGCGATCGAGGACATCCCCCGGATCAGCGCCGACGGCTCGCCGGTCGCGGCGATCATGCGTGAACGCCTCGGTCCGGTGGCGGAGAGGTCGCTGCTGGTCGCGATCACCATCGCGTTCTTCGGCGCCGGGATCGTGGTGATGGTCGCCTGCTCGCGGCTCGTCTATGCGATGTCGCGCGACTCGCGGTTCCCCGCGTACCGCTTGATGCGCCGCGTCAGCCCTCGCACCAGGACGCCGATCCCGGCGACGGTCCTGATCTTCGCGCTGGGGGTCGTCCTGATGGTCGCACTGCCGGGCGCCGCCCTGCTGAAACTGGTCACGGCATCGACGATCCTCCCCGCTGTCACCTACGGCTCGACGGTCGTCCTCTACCTCGCCGTCCGTCGAGGGCTGAGCCGGAGGGAGGGGTCGTTCGACCTCGGACGCCTTGAGCTGCCGGTCGCGATCTGCGCACTGGTGTGGACGCTCGTCGCACTGTTCGTGCTGGTGACGCCGGCGGAGGCACTCACCCCCGTCGTGATCGTGATCGGCCTGCTCCTCGTCGGCGCTCTGTTCTTCCTCGGCATGCTGGCCTTCGGCCGCGAGGCGCTGGACGCCGAGCCAGGAGACGAGAGCGCCTTCAAGCACTGACGAGGCCCCGACCCCCGTCTGGCGCATCGCCCCTTCAAGATCCCTGTACACCACTCCGCGGGACGCCATCGGGTCCGGGTCGGTGCCGATACCGGCGAGCAGGGCGGTGAGGCTGCTCATGGCCGGGCGGGGTAGCGGGTACCGCCCGGCCGCGCCCTGCCCGACTCGCCGCACTGCCCTGTCCGGCGTGTGGGCTATGCGTCGGTGCCCAGCGCCCTGCGCGCGGATTCCTCAAAGGCTTCGGCTAGAGGCCGCTTCGCCCGTGCGGCTTGCTCAAAGCGTTCCTTGCAGTCCCGAAGTGCGGGCGCGTTGCCAGCGATCGCGCAACGCCACCAATCAGCGCCGCGCATATCCCACTCATGCATGGCCCGCCGCAGCTGGTTCGCGGCGCTGGCGACTTCGCCCGGCCCGGCCACACTCACCGCGGCGGCCGCGGTGCTGAACTCGGTCCACGCGTCATGAACGACTGCGAACGCCGCCTGCCAGTCCGACGGGCCAACCAGTGAATCGCCCAACTGGTCCCCCGCCTTCCACAACACGTTCGACAGCCGCTTCGCTGTCAGCACGAGCTGGCTGTACGCATCCCGTCGTAGCTCCAGCAACCACCGCTCTCGATCGGCCTGTTGCTGCGACCGAAGGTGTTTTGCCTGGCCCAGCAGTGTCAACGTGCCGCCACCGATACCGCCTACGGCGCCAACAAGAGCCCCGAGAACGGCCGCTGTACTTGCGTCCATGCTCGCATTAGAGCCTGCAGTATGGCCGACCGTCCTGGGTTTCCCGGCTCCCGGCCCCGGGCCCCGGCCGCCGTCCCGGCGCCGTACGGCTGCGCCCGTTCGCCGGGGTGTCGAGCGTCCCGGCCCGTGCCGTGCGAGGTGGCCCGGCCCGGCCGGGCTGTGCTGGGTGGTTCCGTTACCAGCTATCGGTCACGGAACTCTTGCGGTCGTCGGGTGTGCCGTGTGACCTGGATGGGTTTTCCATATTCGATGGCCTGTTGTCAGACCAATTTTCGGGGGTGCGGTCCTGGTCGGGTGCCGGGCGGTGGGGTTCGGCGGTGCTGGTTTCGGTGACTTTGGGTGTTCGTGTCGCGGGCTGGCGGGGTGGTGGAGCCGGCCCGGGGGAGGGCGGCGGCGGTTCTGGGGCGGTTCCCGGGCCGGTTCGATTTGACGTCCCGTCGGAATGCTGCCTCTGATCGCCCTGTGAATTCCGCCCGGTAGTTCCGCCAGCGGTATTCGCCGGGAATCATTGGTGAATGTGCCGGTTATGGCGGGTGGGGAGTTCGGTTGTCACCGGTCGGTGGAGTGCCGCCTCACCGCGCCGCCGCCCGGGTGCTGCCCCGGCCCCGGGCGGCGCCGGGCTTCGGACTGCTGCGCCTGGCCGTGGTGGCCGGGATGGTGGGTGACCGCTGTTCCCGGACTGCTGTGCCTGGTCGTCGTCCTGGCCGTGGTGGCCGGGCTGCTCCCCGCTGTCGGGCTGTTTCCCGGCCCCGGCCTGCCCGAGGGCTGCCTCGCCCAGTCCGGTCTGGATATAGACGACTGACAGTGATGATGTTCGTGGTGGCGCTGTCGGCGCTACATGACCGTGCCGGCTGCATCAGAAGAGGGCTAGGAGTTCCGTCAGAGAGGTGATGGACGGCACGTTGGAGGCGGACGCGTCTCGGCGCAGCGCACGTCCCGCATAGCCGAGCCGGATCGCGGCGTCGACCAGGTCCGGATCGTCGTCGATGAACAGGCACTCTGCAGGTGCGAGCTCCAGGGCGTCGCTGGCGTGGTGGTACATGCGCGGATCCGGCTTGGTGCAGCCGAGGAGGGCGGAGATTGCATACGCCTCGAAGAACCGGTCGATCCCGAGTCCGGCGTGGAGGACGGGCAGATTGGGCCAGGCATCCGACACCACGGCCATCCGGACCTTCCGTCGGCTCAGCTCCTGCAGGGTCTCCTCGACGTCTGGATAGGTCTCCAGGAACACGGGGGAGGGGACTTCGCGGCACAGATCGGCGAGCAGGTCCGGGGTCGGGTCCACGCCGAGGTGGTGGAGCATCACCCGGTGGTAGTCGTCATAGTCGGGCGTTGATGACGAGGCGGCGAAGAAGTGGTCTCCCACGGTGACAGCCGCCGCGAACTCTTCCGGTGTGATCGAAGGGGCGTGGGCGAGGACGGTCTGCTCGAAGTCCGCTCGCGGGTTCCAACGCCCGCCGATCGGCTGCATCAGCACGCCGCCCGAGTCGAAGAGAACAGCGCGGAGACGCTCGGAAGAGGCCGGCGGTGTCGTCACCCGTCCAGTCTGGTGGACGGATGCCCACTGGTCGACCCCCTGTCGAGTCGGACGCCAGTAGCAATTCCCGCCCCGGTCAGACCGACATCACGAATTCAACTTCAGTAGCCGGGTGGTTTCGTAACCATCAGCTGGTGACGAAACCACCCGGCCCGGCCGTTCTCGCCCCCGTCGGCCTGGTCTGGGTGCGTGGGTCGGTAGTCTGCCCGGCCGGGCTCTGCTCGGGGGCCTGCGCGGTGGACGGCCTGCTGGTCGCGTGCGGGCAGGGGCCGGCTGACGGCGCTGCCGCCCGGCGCCGACGAAGCAGGCCCCTCGGCGGTGCCCTACCGGGCGTGACGGGCAGCGGCGCGGCCCCGGGGCCGGACTATCCGGCCGCGGGCTCCGCCGGTTCGCCCGTGTGCTTGAGCCGGCTGCGGGCGGCGACCCGGTCCCCGACCGGCAGGCCGGCCCAGAACCCGTCCGCCCACACCGCGTGGGCGGCCTACCGCTCGGCCTCCTCCAGCCGCGCCGACTCCGCCAGCCCCTCCTCGGCCAGCCCCTCCCGCGCCGCCTCCAGACCGCTCCAGCCCGGCAGCACGGCCAGGCGCGCCCGGCGCTCGGCCTGCACAGTCTCCAGCGCCCGCTGCGCCTTGATCAGATGGCCGGGGAACTCGAAGGTCTTCAGTTGCTTGCCTACGGCAGGGAATCGTACGTGCGACCGGATCCGCGGTCCGGCCGCGCCCCGCCGGTACCTTGACGGCCGTCCCGGAGCGGGCGGGCGAGTCCTTGACGGCCGCCCCGCCCACCTTGATTCCCGCCCCAGGTCCCGGCGGGATTCCTTGATGGCCACCACGCCACCTCGGTGGACACCTTGACGGCCACCTTGGAGGGCGTCCCCGATTCCTTGGAGGCCGCCCCGTCAAGTCGCCTCTGTCGCCGACAGAGTGCCTCGCCTGCCTGTCGGCGTCGCCGCGCATCCGGGCCTGGGGAGCGTAGTTGGTCGCGATCAAGAGGCGGTCCGGGTACCAGCGGCTTTCCCTGCACCCGGCGCTGCGCCCGCACCGCCCTCCGCCGACTGGCGATCACCTGAACGAGACTCCCGTTCGATCGACACGTCCCACGATCGGTACGACAGTGGCTTCTTGGCGCCGTGCCCGTTGCGGACGGCTCTCAGGCCGTACGGGCCTCGGCGAGGTAGTCGGCCAGGGCGCGGGTGCTCCAGTGGTCGGTGCCGAAGGTGGCGGTGAGGCCGGTGAGCGCCGACTCGTAGAGCGGGACGGCCCGGTCGAGGTCGCCGGTCAGCTGGTACAGCCGGGCCAGACTTCCGCTGCTGATCAGCGTGTCGGGGTGGTCAGCGCCCAGTCGGCGGGTGCGCTGCTCCAGGACGGTGGTGAGCAGTTCCTCGGAGCGGTCGAACGCACCCGTGTCCCGCAGGGCCGTGGCCAGGTTGTGACGGTAGGTCATGGCCGCGATGCCCTCCGGCTCGGAGAGCTCCTCCTGGATGGCGAGGGCCTCCTCCAGCAGCGGCACGGCGCCGGGTGCGTTCCCGGCCCGCATGAGGCAGGTTGCGTAGCCGGAGAGAGTGGACAGGGTGTCGGGGTGCCGGCTGCCCAGGACCTCCCGGTGCTGTTGGAGGGTGGTTTCGAACAGCTCGGCGGCGGTCGTGAGGTCGCCGGTCCAGTCGTAGGCGGAGGCCAGCAGCTTCCGGTTCGCCAGGGTGTCGGCGTGCAGCACGCCCAGGATTTGCTCGCGCTGGACCAGGGTCCTGCGGCAGAGCTCCAGGCCCGCCTCCGGCTCTCCCGTCTTGAAGAGCATGTAGGCGAGGTTGCTCTGACTCAGCAGGGTGTCGGGGTGGTCCTCGCCGAGGATCCGCACGCGCTTCTCCGCAACGTCCCGGTAGATCCGGGAGGCTTCCTCCCGTTGCTCGGCGGCGTCCAGGGCGTAGCCGAGGTTGCCGAGGCACTCCAGCGCCTTCGGGTGGTCCGCCCCCACTCGGTGGACCATGTCGGCCAGCGCCTCGCGGTAGGTGGCGATGGCCTCCGCGGATCGCCCCGCGCCCTCGTAGGCCCCGGCCAGGTTGTTCCGGACGGTGGCGGCGTTGAGCCGCAGGGGCGCCGAGTACTCCTGCTCCCAGTGGACCAGGCCGCCGTGCTCGTGGCGGAGCAGGTCCTCGTAGATCTCGATCGCCCGGTCGAACTGGTGGCCGTTCTCGTAGGTGGTGGCCAATCTGTTCCGCAGCGTGAGCGTCCGGGGGTGATCGAGGCCGAGATGTGCGGTGCTGTCGGCCACCGCCGCGGCGAACCCGTCTTCCGCGCGCTGCAGTTGGCCGCGCGCCAGATGGACCTCCGCGAGGCTCGCCCGGATGTGCAGGGTGATGAGGTCCCCGCCGCCGAGCACCCGAGTGGCCCGTTCCAAGAGCTCCTCCAGGAGGTCGGCCGCGGCCTCGAGCCGGCCCGCCGCCCTGAGCGAGGTGACGACCGCGCCTTGGGCGTTCAGGGTGAACGGGTGGTCGGCGCCGAAGCTGTCGGCGGCATGCCGGGCGTAGACCTTGAAGAGCGGGAGCGCCCGGACGGTCTGGCCGCGCTCATGGAGGTGCAGCGCGGTGTCGGAGAAGAGCTGGGACGGCCCGGTGCGGTAGGTGCCGGGGTCGGTGGTGGAGAGCGCGGTCGCGTGTGCTGCGAGCCGGGCGAGTTGGACGGTGTCGGGAGCCTCCTCCGGCCCGTTGGGGTACACGGCTGCTAGCAGGATGCGCTCGGCGGCCTCCCGTCCGCGCCGTGCGGGAGGCGGCCCGTCTGCAGTGGCCAGCGCGGCCGCTTCGCGGGTGGCCCGGTCGCGCAGCACCTTCTGCACCAGCCGGTGGACGGTCACCTCCTCCAGGGAGAGGGTGACCATGCTGTAGGCGCGCAGCAGGCCGAGCGCCGTTCTCATTTGGACTGGACCGGCGGTGAGGTCGGCCAGCAGCTCCCGGGGGAGGCCGTCGGGGTCGAGCCAGGCCAGGGTGTGGAGCAGCTCGACGGAGAGTGGGTTGCTCTCGGCCAGCGCGGTCAGGGTCAGAGCCCAGACGCCGGCGACGGTCTGCTCGTCGCGGGCGTGGTCGAGGGCGGCCTCGTTCAGGAACTCGTGGAGGCTGCTTCGGTACTCCTCGATGCTGGTCATCGTCTGGTCCATGTAGGCGCCGGCCTGTTCCAGGGCGAGTGGCAGGTCGCCGAGTTCCCCGGCGAGCTGGCCGGCGTGCCACTCCTCCTTCGGGGAGGCGAACGGTACCCAGGAGGCGATCAGCGCCACGGAGTCGGTGCGGGGGAGGACACTGAGGCCGACGAACCGTACCTGGCCCTGCCAGCCGGTGGCGTACCGGCTGGTGATCAGATGGTGTCCGCGCGGGAGACTGCCCAGGAGGTCCCCCAGCAGGGCCGGTTCCTCCACGTTGTTGTGGACCAAGAGCCATCTGTCGTGCTGTTGCAGCCAGGCCCTGGCCCAGGCGGCCCGGGCGGAGAGCGACGGCTCCGTGCCCGTCCAGTGCGGGCTCAGCCGCTCGGCGATCGCGGCGAGGGCCGCCTCGGTAGCCCCGGGGACGGCGGAGTCGATCCACCAGACCAGGTCGTACGACTCGCTGTGCAGGTGGGCGTACTGCAGGGCCAGCTCGGTCTTCCCGACCCCGCCCAGGCCGTGCAGGACCACGGCCGGAGTGCCGGTGCCCCGGGCCAACTCGGCCCGCACCTCGGCCAGCTCGGCCGTCCGGCCGGTGAAGGTGTGTTTCCGGGCGCGCAGGGACACCACGCCACGGGCCTCTGTGTCGGCGGCGTCGCGCACCGCGCTGGCGGGCAGCACCGTGGTCCGGATGGTCACCGAACCATGGATGCTGCCTCCGGCGGCTACCGACGCGATGCCCTCGGCATGGACCGAGATGGAGCCGGGCGAGTGAGGGTTCGTCACTCGGCGACGGCTGGCGCGGCGGCGGGTGAGGCAGGGGTGGTGGTGACGTTGGTGGTCACCGAACCGTGGATGCTGCCGCCGGCCGCGACCGAGCCGGTGCCACTGGCCTCCACGCTGGTGACGCCTTGGGGGTCCCCGGCGGGCAGCAGGGCGGCCAACTCGGCCAGCAGTTCCGGATCGGAGCGCAGGGCACGCCGGATCTGGTGGCGCAGGGCGCCCATGGCGTCCTCGTCGCCCGGCCGGTCGGCATCGTCCAGGCAGGCCTCCAGCTCGGCTCGCTGCTGCGTGTCCCTGCGGCGCCAGACCGAGTTGATGATGCGCTGCCCCAGACCCACGGTCGCGTCGGCTGCGGCCTCCTCGGCCCGGGTCAGGACCGCGCCGCCGTAGGCGGCCGCTGCGGAGGTGACGGCCGGACCGGCCACTGCCATGAACGCATCGAGTTCCATGATCCCCAACTCCCCCTGACCGCACCGGATATGGGCGATCAAGACCAAGTCTACGGAACGCCGGCACAGGGCAGCGGGAAAAGGTCCGGATCGGGTCAGGCAGGCCACCATTCGTGGTGGCCGAAGCCATGGGCCTTGTCGATCAGACGGAGGTCGGTGGGGCGAGTTCCCAAAGGGCGGTGTGGGCGGTGGCGGTGCCGGGGTGGCTGGCTGCAGGCAACCAGCGGAGGGGACGGCGGGACTGGACGCGGCCGGGCACGTCCTGCGGATTGCCCGCTCCGACATGGGATCGACGGCCCGGAGGGGCCGTGGACTTCCGCTGTCATGAGGTGATCAGTCTGCTGCTATGACACGCGGATCGCGCCTACCACATGTGGTGGCTGGCTGACATGGGGTCGCTCATTCCTGTGCATGGTGCCTCGGTGGGGGTGTGGGCTGGTGTGTATGACCGCCGTTCCCGTGTCCACGTCGTCGTCGTTTGGCTCTCTTAAGCACTCGCGCAGATAGGCGGGACTGGAGGGCGGGCTGAGCCCTGGTTGGCGGGGATCGTCACATCGCGGACCGGGCCAGGTGGAGCAGGCCGGTGCGCATCCGCTGTTCGCCGAGTTCTGGCAGGAGTGCGGCGACGTGATCGGCTGCCAGGGCGGCGAGCAGTGCGTGGGCGGCGTGGTCGGGGTCGGGCGTGGTGGCGAGCAGGATCGCCACATGGCGGTGCCAGAACCGGTAGGCCCCGATCCTGTACCGGGCGCCGGGAGTGGCGGTCTCGGACATCCGGACCAGTGCCAGATGCTCCAGCAGGTAGTCGAGGTAGGCGTTGAGGAACGCGGCCAGGCGCTCGCCGGCCGGGGCCCCGGGGCCGAGCGGGGGCGGCCCGTGCAGGACTGCCTCCTGCAGCACGTGCTCGCGGGCGTCCAGGAGTGCAGCGGCCAGCCCCGACTTGTCGCCGAACCGGCGGAACAGGGTGCCCTTGCCGACGCCCGCGGCTGCGGCCACCTGATCCATGGAGACCGCCTCGACGCCCTGCTCGGCGAACAGCCGGGCGGCCGCCTCCAGCACCGCGATCCGGTTTCGGGCCGCGTCCGCGCGCTCCTTGGGCGGCGGCGTCCGCAGCAGTTCGAGAGGCATTGCTGAACCGGACCGCAGTCCGTTACTGTCGTGAGCCATAACAGGACTGTAGTCCGATTCCCTTGGAGGCAGTGGCATGACCGCACTCATCACCCGCGACGAGCTGGCAGCAGCGATCAGGAACGGCGCGGTGACCGTCGTCGACACGCTCGGCGGCGAGTACTACGCCCAACAGCACCTGCCCGGCGCCCTGGCCCTGGTCCCGGCCGACGTCGACGCCCAGGCGCCCGCCGTGCTCCCCGACCGCGACGCCGCGATCGTCACCTACTGCTCCAACCCGGCGTGCCCCAACAGCGGCCAGGTCGCCGACCGACTCACCGCCCTCGGCTACACCAACGTCCGCAAGTATCGCGAGGGCATCCAGGACTGGGTCGAGGCCGGCCTCCCCACCGAATCCGCCTGACCTCAACCGCCGGGGCGAAGGCTCCGCACGGAGTCTTCGCCCCTCCGCACGCCCACGTGCGACGGACCGATCGACCGTCAGGCAGGCAAGCCCACTGGCGTGGAGGCCAGCCCGAGCGCATCGGCTTCCAGCATGAGGCCGCGACCCTCGGTGATCACTTGGACCGCCCGTGCCCGTACTGCCATCTTGGCTGGCCGAACCGCTGTGGGAGCAATTCTCGGCACTGCTCCCACAGCGGCCGACCTACCACCCGAACCATCCCCTGCGCTGCCACCGCCCTCGCATCGGCGACCGGATCGTCTTCGACAAACTGCTCCAGGTCCTTCGGTTCGGCTGCTCCTACGAAGCCATCGCCGACACGACCTGCTCGGCCGGCACGATCCGCAGCCGCCGCGACGAATGGATCCGCCTTGGAATCCTCGGCCGGCTCTAGCAGATCGCACTCGGCTCCTACGACCGCTTTGTCGGCCTCGTGCTGGACCAGATAGCCATCGACGGCGTCCGCCGCCGGGCCGCCGGCCTCACCCTGGACGCCATCGACCAGGCCGTCGCCGGCGCCCACACCGATCTGCGCGCCGCCGGACCACGACCTCGGCCTGCGTCGCGGCCAGGCGGCTGCCCGCCACCGCCAGGACATCGCCGACCGCGCTCGCGAGGCTGCCGAAGACGCCCGGCAGCGGACCGACACCGCGCACCGCCGGCTCGCCGGAGAAGCCGCCGACCCGCTCTACACCGCCCTCGCCCGGGCCGCTTGCCCTTCCTCGTCCACCCGCTTGGTCTGCCTAATGCCGCGTCAGAGAACGTTTGCCCTGCCGCGTTGCCAGGCAGAGCTATCTCCAGGATGCATGGTGGCGCGGCGGGGCAGAGCTCTCCGGGCACGGCACTACCGTTATGAGGGTGACGGGAATCAATGCCGACCAGCGGTGGTCCGAGTCGATGCCGGCGGCCTATGAGCAGTACCTCGTGCCGGTGGTCTTCCGGCCTTTCGCCGAAGAGCTGACCGCGAGGGCGGCGGCACTCCGCCCTCGGCGGATCCTGGAACTGGCGGCGGGGACAGGCGTGTTGACATCGAGCTTGCTCGCGACAGCACCGTCAGCCGAAGTGACAGCTACCGACCTGAACGAGGCCATGGTCGCCTTCGGGTCGGCCCGGGCGCCGGGCGCGGTGTGGCGGCAGGCCGACGCGCAGCGGCTGCCGTTCCCAGACGGAGGCTTTGACCTAGTGGTCTGCCAGTTCGGCGTGATGTTCTTTCCCGACCGGGTCGCGGCCTTCACGGAGGTCCGGCGGGTGCTGGCCTCGGGCGGCCGGTTCCTGTTCAATACCTGGGGCCCACTCGGGACGCACGCCTTCGAAGTCGCGCTGCAGGCAGGGCTGGAGCGGGCTCTTCCGGTCGACCCACCGCGATTCTTCCCTACGGTTCCGCATGGCTACGCTGACCCCGCTGTCGTGGTCGCTGATCTGGCGGCTGCAGGGTTCACCGTCGAGGAGGAGCAGGAGCTGACGCTTCAGGGCCGGGCCGCATCGACCGCCGACCTTGCCACCGGGTACCTCGCCGGGACACCAGTGCGTGCGGCCGTTGAGGAGCGCGGCGACGGACCAGTTGTCCGGGCGACTGTCATCGAGGAGATGACTGCCCGCTTGGGACCGGGGCCGGTCACCGCCCCGATGACGGCTTACGTCTTCCGTGCTGCGGCCTGAACACAGGACGCGCCCGCGCCGAGGATGGGCGTGAGTCGACGTCGATGGAGCGCGTCGCAGGGGTGCCTGGTGCTCATCACGCAACGTTCGCCCTGGTGACGACCTCACGTAGCCGTTCGTCGGCGGCGTGCTTGTTCCGCCAGATGATGTAGCGGCGGATCATGCTGCTCTGGGCCTTGTGACTGGGGTGGTCGGTGCCGTCGAGAGCGAAGTAGCGCAGGGCGGTGAACTGGGCCTCGATCCGGTTGAGCCAGGAGCTGTTGGTCGGGGTGTAGGCGATCTCGACGTTGTTCGCCGCCGCCCACGTCCCGACCCGCTGGCACCGCTTGGTGGTCAGGTGGGGCGAGTAGTTGTCGCAGACGATCGCGATCCGCACGTCCAGTGGGTGCAGTGAGCGCAGGTAGCGGCAGAACTCCAGGAACTTGGACCGGTTCTTGGTCTTCTTGATGTGGCCGTAGAGCTGGTCCTTGGCCAAGTCGTAGGCGGCGAACAGGTGTCGCACGCCGTGCGGTCGGGTGTAGGTCGCCCGTCGGCGGGGCCGGGGCTCGCGGTCGGGGTCCTTGTGCTTCCCGCCGCGTTCGGCCCACTGCCGGCCGGGGTGGGGATGGAGGTTGAGGGGCCCGAACTCGTCCATGCAGAAGATGACTTCGGGCTCGCCCTCGTCGGGTATGACCTCGCCGTAGGCGATCGCGTATAGGTGCTCGACCCTTGCCTTCTTGGCTGCGTAGTCGGGATCGCGGGAGGTCTTCCAGGTCTTCACGTGTTGAAACGAGACGCCCTCCTCGCGGAGCAGGACCCGAAGGCCCTCGTGGCTGATGTCGTCGACCACCCCCTCGGCGACCAGGAAGTCGGCCAGCTTGGCCAGGCTCCAGGTCGAGAACGGCAGGCCGTGCTCGGCCGGCTTCGATTTGGCGATCTTCTTGATCTCCAGGCGCTCGGGCAGGGTGAACGTCCTGGGCCTGCCGCCCCGGTACTTCGGGTAGAGCGAGTCGAAGCCGTCGGCGTTGAAGTTGTGGACCACGTCCCGGACCCGGTCGGCGCTGGTGAACGTCACCTCGGCGATCTTCGCCACCGGCATGCCCTGCGCGGATAGCAGCACCATCTGAGCTCGCCGCCAGGTCACCACCGACCGCCGTTCGTTCTCCGGTACCGCCACCACCCAGGCCGAGGCCCTGCCCCCGGACATCCTGGCGGCCATCGTGCGCGAGGCCATCGAGGCTCGCCGCGACCTGGTGGTCCACCACCGGACCCTGGAGCGCGAGGAGATTGAGCGCCAAGCCGTGCGCGAGAGGCTGCGTCCCAGCTAAGCCGTGTTGTAGATAGGGGCGGTTGCCTGCGCTGGAACTCGCCCGTCAGGCCGGTGAGTTGCCGCGCAACTGCGGACGGGATGCAGATCCGCGGAGCCTTCCACCCTCGCGGGTGGTGGGGGTCGGCGTGGTGCGGCACCCGTTCCTTGGAATCGCTCCGAATTGGCGGAGTGTCATGGAAAGATCGCCGAGAGTGGCGAATGCGCCACTGGTCTGTGAGGAGTGAGCGCATGAGTGCCGACCGAAACGAACCCGACATCGCGGTCCCGGACTACAAGATCGACGACGTCATCCAGGGGGCCCGCTCGGGCGCCGTCACCGCGCAGGGTCCCGGCGCCACCGACCTGGGTGCGCTGACCGGTGACGGGAGCGGTGACGGCGGTACCGGGATCACCCGGGGCACCGTTCCGGTCACCGACATCACGCCCGGCGAAGCGACCCTGCAAGAGGTGCCTGTCGCCGAGGTCCAGGCGGAGGACGTGGGCACGTTCAGCGTCCGCTACACCGGCCGCGTCCCGCAGCTCGTCGTCACCGGCGGCTCGGTCGTGCCCTCCGTCATCACCGTCGTGGACGCCACCGGGGCCGTCCTCGCGGAGTACACCGCCAGGCCCGCCACCGCGCAGTTCCCCGCAGTCCGTACCAGCCGAGCCCTGCCCATCGACCAGAACCAGCTCATCGGCTGCGCTGGCCCCAGCTGCACTCCGATCCTCCTGACGAGGTAGGCGTTCGCCGCCCGGGGACTGCCCGCAGTCCCCGGGCGACCCGGCGCCTTGTTCTACCAGGAGAGGACCACGCAGCCGGTCCTGCCAGCGTCGCCAGGCCCGCCGTCCTTGCCATTGCCTGGTTCGCCACCCCTACCCCCCTCGCCCGCGTTGGCGGGGCAAGCAGATACAGGTTGCCCCGCCCCTCCACCGAGACCGTCCAACTTGGTACTGAACGTCTGGCCGGGCATTCCTTGCTGGCCGCGGACGCCTTCGCAATGCGGCAGCCCACTTCCGTTGACGCCGCCGGCGCCGCCGGCCGCGTGGAGATACTTGGGGGCCGGTGGCAGGGGCTTTGTGGAAGCGCCCTCACCACCCCCGGCGTCGACGGCCAAATTGGGCAGTTCCGGGGCGCTGATTCCGGAAGACCCGCCTGCCTTGCCAGCCCCGCCGAAGGCGTGCTCCGGGCCCAGGATGGCTCCAGCGCCACCGGCGCCACCACCGCCGACCCTGACGTACAGAGTCGAGATGCGAGTGACATCGACGACGCAGGTCACAGTGGCGCCGCCGCCGCCACCGCCACCGTGAGTTGGGATGCCCGGTTCCGTCCTGTGCTGGCTTCCCCCTCCGGCCCCGCCCCCACCCCCGCCGATGGCCCTGACGGTGACCTTGGTGACGCCCTTGGGAACGGCGAACCGCATAGCCTCGCCCGGTTGGGAGAACACCTTCGAGCCGGAAGTCACGGTTGGCGCAGCGGCGGCCATGGGGGCGGTGAGGCCGACGAGTAGAGCCGTTACTCCCAGCAGGCGAGTGTGCGGGGCCGTTTGACGGCAGTGCTGGGCACGCTGTCCTCCACTGCAGTCCCACTGCTCATGGCCTGTCCTCCGGTTTGCTCGTCCGCCACGCATAGGTCAGTGGATCAACGAGCTGGCCTCCGGCAGGTTGTCCGCAACCTCCGAGGGCGAGCGGAGAAAGCCGACGGTCGGGGATCCTTGCTTGCCGCAGTAGCGGTCCGACGGTGGGCGCAGTCACCCGCACGAGGATTTCCAGGACAGCGGACCCGCGAGGACGGCCTGCGGGCCCTTCTGGCGGACATCCACTCCAGGGCTCCCGAGGCGTAGGTGTTCCTGCTCGGCTACCCCGCCATCGTGCCGTCCACGTTCGGCTGCGCGTACGGCAACTTCCACCAGCTCGGCACCGTCCGGCTGGCCAACGACGCACCGTACCTCGACGGCCTGCAGCGGCAGCTGAACCAGACGGTCGCCGACGCGGCCGGCGAGAACCGGGCCACCTACATCGACACCTACGCGTCGAGTGGCGGG
Source organism: Kitasatospora sp. NPDC048239 (assembly GCF_043202015.1). NCBI lineage: Bacteria > Bacillati > Actinomycetota > Actinomycetes > Kitasatosporales > Streptomycetaceae > Kitasatospora > Kitasatospora sp. NPDC048239. Next base: position 170,944 of record NZ_JBICZP010000015.1, read on the forward strand.
CACGGCGTGTGCGCCCATGGATCCAACCGCTGGATGTACGGCGTCTTCTCGGACCTGGTCCTGCCGGCCGGCGGGCCGGGTCCCGTCCTTCTTGCCGGTGGTGCCTTCGGGGTTGCGGGTGCGGGTCACGGTCCGGGGCGGGCGGTGTGGGTGGGCCCGGGTAGCGGGCGTGCGCAGCGGGGCCGGCGCACACGGCGGCGCCTTCCCCGTGAGGCTTCGTCACCAACCCGCCGCAGCGGCGCCGGCGGTGCTGACAGGACGGACGGCGGGCCCGTGGTGCCCGCCGCCGCCCCGGCCCGTGCCGTGTGAGGTGGCCCGGCCCGGGCTGCGCCGGGTGGTTCCGTTATCAGCTATCGGTCACGGAACTCTTGCGGTCGTCGGGTGTGCCGTGTGACCTGTATGGGTTTGCCATCTTCGATGGCCTGTTGTCAGACCAATTTTCGGGGGTGCGGGTCCTGGTCGGGTGCCGGGCTGCGGGGTTCGGCGGGTGCTGGTTTCGGTGACTGTGGGTGTTGGTGTCGCCGGGCGGCGGGTGGTGGAGCCGGCCCGGGGAGGGTGGCGGCGGTCCCGGGGTGGTTCCGGGTCCCCGGGGGATTTGACGTCCCGTCGGAATGCTGCCTCTGATCGCCCTGTGAATTCCGCCCGGTAATTCCGCCAGCGGTATTCGCCGGGAATTTGGGCGAGAAGTCCGTGTCGCTGTTTTGTGGGTTGGCTTTCGGCGGTGGTGTGAGTTCGGGTGGGAAATGGCGGGGGGTGGTGTTCGGTTTGGCGGGGCGTGGTGCTGCGTCCTCGTCCCGGTGCCTGCAGCTGGGGTGGTGGGCCTGCTTGCCGGGGGGCCGGGCTGGGTGCTGCGCCGCCGTCCGGGGCGGGGTTGCGGGGTGCGCTCCGCTCTGGCCTGCTGCTCCCTGGGCCGGTCCGGGTGGCCGCTCGGGCCGGGGTGGCCGAGGCCAAGGGACGATGGCCGGGTCTTCGTCGAGAAGTGCCGGCACCCGGCACCGCGGCTTCGCCCCTGGCCGACTCCTGGCCGCTCGGATCGAGCCAGGGCTGGTTCGCCGACGGCCGCGGACTCATGTACCGCACGTCATTTGGATCACGTACCGCCGTGACCTCCGGCCGGCAACCCCACCAGCCACGAGCACCAGGACGGCGGGCACCACCAGGAGCACGCCGTCGTCAGCACCGGCGCGACTGGTCGCGGTACTTCCGGCAGACCTCGTCGCCCTCCTCGTCATCGCACAAGCACGCGCCGCACGCGGCGCACAACTCCCAGCTGTCCTCGCAGCGCCGCGGCGGGTAGGTCATCTCCTCCCCACACCAACCGCACTCACGGATGTCGTGGATGTCGCCCTGCTGCTGATTCGTCACGGACGAAACGTAGCCGACAAGATCATCTGTAGTGCTGGAGCCGCCGCTGCGGCCCGCTCACCGGTCTGCTTGCCGTGCCTATTGCCGTGCCTGCCGTTCGGGGCGGACGCCCGCTGCGCCCCGCCTCCTTGTCTGCCGCGTTGCCGTTCGGGCCGGGCCCTCTTTCGGGCTGGGCGGGTCTGTTGGGTGCCGGGGCTGCCGGTGCCTGGGTGGTGGGTGTGGTCTGGGTGGCCGTCAGGCCGCCCTGGAGGCTGTCGCCGGAGTGGCCGGCGTGATCGTGTGGCTGGCTTCTACCGTCGCGGGTGATGAGCCCGCCGAGGTGCGCGGGCGTTGAGGCGAGGGTGGGCGGTGGCGGTGCCGTCGTCGATGGCCGCGTTGCAGGCCAGAGCGGACAAGGCCCAGATGCGGGCCAGGCCGGACGGTGGCTGCGGGCCCACCGGATTTCCGGGCGGTCGGGCCGTCATGGTAGCTAGGATTGACCCATGACTGGTCGACGTCAGCCGATACTTCGTCTGTCACTGCCCCTGCCGCTGCTGTTGGCGTCCACGCTCTCCCTGGCGGCCTGCAGCTCGACGCCCTCCAAGGCCTCGGTGGCGGCGCGCGGGTTTGCCAAGTCCTCCTGCGCCTCCCTGCAGCAGCTGACCGACCAACTCGCCCGCCCCCGGCCGTCGGATCTGACCGACCCCTACTACCGGACCGCCGAGCAGTACCTGGACACGGCGACCAACCGCGCCGCCGAAGCGGCTCAACAGGACCACGGCTACCAGGAGTTCGCCGACACCCTGCACCGGGCGGCCGTGACCTGGCAGGTCACCTTCACACTGGACGAGGCCGAGCCGCTGATCCAGCAGGCGCGGAAGGAGAAGTGCTGACGCTCGCGACGTGAACCTAGCCGGGTGCAGATCTTCTGGGTGTGCCTGTTCGTCCTGGCTGACCTGCCGTTGCCCCTTCCAGCCTCTCAGGCCGAACCCCTGGTGCTCGGTGTCGGCGTACGAGCTGAAGTGCAGAGGCAGGTACGAGTGAACGTGCAGAGCTGTTTGCAGAACGCGTTCCCGTGATTCCTGGCCGTAAGGCATGATCGCGGGCATGGCAGAAGCAAATCTGGATCAGCTGGCACAGTTGTGGGATGAGTTCAGGGCCATGCCCTTTCCCCGGGGCTTCTACCTGCGAGAGCCCGAGGGAAAGTGCATGGTGACGATGGACTCGACGCTCGCCGGCTGTATTTCTTCGGCCTTGGACGGCCCTCTGGGTGACCGGTACCGAGACATCCTGCAGGGACGCATTACGGTCCTTGGAACGATCCTTCCGTCCATCGCTGATGACGAGTACGCCACCGAGTACTTCTCGCACTTGCACGGGACTGCCGTGCTGGCCGCTGAGGTCGACAGGGCTCGAAGGGAGTAGTGCTGGTCAGACCGAGCAGGCGACGCCGGCTTCTCCTTCGATGGCGATGTGGGTCTTCCCGACTCCGGGCGGCGCCGAGCAGGGCCCGGCGTGCGATGACGCGGGCCAGTCGGCGGGCGGGGCCGTCCCCGACTGCCGGGCCGTCGCGCCCCGGGGCGCGGGAGTTTCGCCGTCTCGGGTCCCCGAATTCCCCGGCCATGGTCCGTCAATTCCCCTCCCGGAGCGGCCCGCCGTCACTGCCCCGGCCCGGCGGGCTGTCCGCCTGCCCTGCCCTGCCGTCCAGGCCCGCCGGCCCGTTGGTCCGCCGTTGGGGGGTGTGCCTGTGTGACCTTATGGGGTTTTCCGTCGCCTGATCCATGTTGTCGGACCAATTTTTGGGGTTGCGGGTCCTGGTGGGGTGCCGGGCTGCAGGATCCGGCGGGTGCTGGTTTCGGTGGCTGTGGGTGTTCACGTCGCCGGGCTGGCGGGGTGGTGGAGCCGGCCCGGGAGGGCGGCGGCGGTTCTGGGGTGGGTCCGGGGCCGGTCTGATTTGACGGCCCGTCGGAAATACTGCCCTGATCGGTCCGGTATTTCGTCTGCCGTGTTCTCCGGGAATCGCTGGTTGATGTGGTGGTCTGGATTCTCTGGACTTTCTGTCGGGGCTGGTCGCAGAGGAGCGCCTGGGTATGGCGTTTGCCCTGGTTGATCTTCTTGTCGTAGTAGGTGCGGGAGGCTGGGTCGTTGAGGGCGGCGAACGCGGCCAGGAAGAACGCCCGTTTCAGCTGCTTGTTGCCTCGGCGGGATGGTTGCTCTCCGCGTATGGAGGATCCGGAGCTGCGGGTCGCGGGGGCGAGGCCGGCGTAGGAGGCGAGGTGGGCGGCGGTCGGGAACGCGCTCGCGTCGCCGACGTCGATCAGGACGCGGGCGCCGGTCCGGTCTCGATGCCGGGCATGGAGGTGAGGACCTTCGAAAGCGGGTGCTCGTCCAGCAGTTCCTGGATCCGCTTCTCCAAGAGCTTGCGCTGGCCGAGGACGGCCCGCAGGGAGCCGGCCAGGCTCGGCACGATCAGCGCGGCCGCCTCGGTGCCCGGGACGACGACGGTCTGCTCGTCGAGGGCGGTGAGGAGGTCCTCGACGAGGCGCTCGAACATGCGCGGGGCCAACGGTCGGGCGACGCCGAGCAGGCGGCGGCGTCCGGCCTTGCGCAGGGCGGCTGGGGAGCCGAACTGCTCCAGAAGGGCCAGGACAGCCGGGTGGCCGAGCCTCGGTCCCAGCACGCGTTCCAGATGCGGGTGGATCTGGGTGAGCAGGCCGCGCAGCCGGTTGGCGATACGAGTCGCCTCGCTGGCGAGATCGTCGTCGAAGCCAACGATCATCTCCAACTCGGCGATGGTCTCGTCGGTGGGCTCAATGCCGCGCAGGGTGTGCGGCATGGTGCGGGCGGCGTCGGCGATGACGAATGCGTCGCGGGCGTCGGTCTTGGCCTCGCCGGGGTAGAGGTCGGCGATGCGGCGCATCGTCAGGCCGGGCAGGTAGGCGACGCGGCAGCCGGCGTCCCGGGCGACCGCGAGGGGCAGGGCGCCGATGGAGGCGGGCTGGTCGACCACGACCAGGACCGTGCCGTGCTTGGCGGTGAGCTTGTCGAGCACGGCCCGCATCTTGGGTTCGCTGTTCGGCAGCCGCTTGTCGAAGACCCGTTTGCCGGTCCGGCTCAGGGCGGTGCCGTGGTCCTCGCCCTTGCCGACGTCCAGGCCGAGGAAGACGTCCACATCACCGGTGTCGATCACACTGTTCCCTTACGCGGTCGTGCTGTCCCGGCCTTGTTGGCTTGGCACCAGTCGCCGGCATCCACGTTACGAAGAGCCTCCCAGCGAGCTGGTGGTCCTGCCCCTATCAGCGGTCTACCGGTGCCTCCGGCCCGGTGACACCACCCCCCGGATCATGCGAACTACAGGGGGGAACAGTCATGCCGGACCGGAGGCCGGGAGCCCCATTGCGGGGCCACGAAGAAGGTAACGGGGGGGCACCCCGCTGGTCACGAAAGTTCAGCTGCCGTCGGACACGGGCCTTGGCGGCCCTTTCCGCGCCCCCTTGTGAGGGTGGTTTCTGTGGGTGGGTGGGGGAGTCGGCGGGTCCGGTGTGGGGGAGGGGTGCATGCTGGACGGGGTGCTGCGCAGGGTCGGCGGTCGGGTTTCCGGCGAAGGAGGGCGGGCTGGCAGGAGGGCGATCGTCGCCGGGCGGTGCGGGTGGGCGTGGTCGGCTGACCGGCCTGCGCACTGCGAGGCCGCGGGTCCGGGTGTTCCGCTTCTCCGTCGCGGGCGAGGAGTACCAGGTCAAGAGCGGCGTGGCGGCGCGGATGGGCAAGGCCGCCGGGTACTTGGTCGTGGCATCCGCGGTCCTGGCCAGCGGTGGGGTGCGGGGCGTCTCGACGTCCCTGGTCGACGACGAGGGCGTCGACCAGGTCTTCCACTGGCGCGCCCACGGCGCCACCCTCGCGGTCCGGGTGAAGTTCCGGATGATGTCGGGAGTTCAGGCCCAGCAGGGCGGGCTGATGGCGCTGGTGGAGGCCGGCACGTTCCAGCCGCAGGACTCCTTCGCCCTGCTGTTCGTTGCTGTCGATGACGAGCGTGCCGCAAGTCACACTGCCTGGCTGGTGCCCAGCAGGGACTTCGCCGCGAGGGTGACCACGCTCACCGCCAATGGGTGTTCCTGCCTCTCCGCGTCGGTGAGAGCTGCCTCCATGACCGTTGGTTTCCCGTGCAGGCTGACTGCTGCTCAGCTCCCGCAGCGTCTCCCGGACTGCCTTGCTGGACTGAACGGCCGCTCCTTGTATCGCCAGATGGCAGTGTGCCTGGTCGCGACAGGCAGCTGCTGACGGCCGTTGCTTGTGGCCGGGCCCGAGGTCCCGCTGTCACACTGCCCCGGCCGGCGACGCAAACCGAGTGATGGAGCGAGCCGACCCGCCCTGATGCCATGCGGAGCCAGAACGACGGACGTCGGCATGCGTTACTGCGCATCGACCATCTGACAGCGCCAGCCGCCTGGCGGGCGCCAGGCGGCTGTGCGGTGGCGGTCCGGTGCCGTGGGCCCGCGATTCGTGCAGGCCGGCCCAAGGCGCGGCGGCCTGCGTCGTTCCGAGTTTGCAACTTGGTTAAACCAAGGATGATTTGATGAACATACGACCTATACTCTCGGGCTCGGGGGAGTTTTGCAGGGACACGCGCGATTGGGGTGCGGCTTGGTGCTGCCCTGGAACCCGCCGGTTGAGCTCACCGGGGACCGTGAGCTGATCCGTGTCACCGCGAGTGATGCGCAGGTCAATCCCGGGGGGTGCGGCCTTTTCGGGGCGGTCCAGGCCCGGCGGAACGTGCGGGCGGCGACCTGGCGGCTGCGCTACAACGACCAGCCGTTCATGCTCAAGGTGATCCGAATAGCCGTGACCGCCCTCCACCGAGACGACCGCGTCCTGACCTGGGAAGGACTCCAGGAGGCCTTGAAGGAGCGGGTCGCCCCCTGGGAACTGCATCCGGGGGTGAGGGCCTACGTCGAACACGCGGTGGAGCAGTACATCGAGGCCCACGACGAGTTGGCGACCCGCTTCGGAGAAGCGCGGTTCGCCGCCTTCGACCCTCTTACGGGGGTCGGTGGGCGTCAGCTTACGGCGTGGGCGTTCCTCTACCGGTACGCGGATGGAACACGGGAGATTCGGCGCCTGCGCCTGCGGACCGCACGCAGCGCCGAGGGACCGGAGCGCGACCGCTGGAGCGTGCTGGCCGCACACGTCGCAGCGGGCTTGGACCTGCGGCTACCGGCCCCACGCGTGCGCGTCGTAGAGGTCGGGCTCTACGACGGCTCGACGGAGGTCACGTTCCAGGGGACGCCCCAGGAGGCGAAGGAACGCTACGAGGCGCACGTCCGTCCCGCGATCCTGTCGTTCGTCCACTCCACCGAGACCCTGCCGGGCCGGTCCTGTGGAAGGTGCAAAATCGCGGGCTGCTGCACGGGCTTGACGGACATGAGCGGCTGCCTGGGGCAGGGGGGTCTCGGCGCCTACACCCGTTCGGTCAGCGCCAGCGATCTTGAGCTGTACTCCAGGTGCGCGTCGCGGTGGTATCTCGAGCGCATCTGCTACCTGCCCAAGGATGAGGGCATTCCAGTGGTCGCGGCGGAGCGGGGCCGCCTTGTCCACCGTTGGCTCGCCGATGCGCACGCCCGCGGTATCCGCTGCACGCCGGCCGATACCGGAACTCACGGCGACGACGGGGTTTTCGCAGGCACACTGTCGGCGGAGGAATACAGCCGGGTGCGTGAATTCCTTGCGGCACATGTTAGTTCGTGTCCGATCGGCCAGGTGATGGACGTCCGTATCGAGTCCCCGCTCTACGGATACGACGCGGCGGCGGATGTCGTTGTCGCGACTCAGCCGGACATCGTCTACACCGAACCGGCTGGGCAGGTTGTCATCCGTGAGACGAAGACGGCGACCGAGATGCCGGAGGATTCGAACGATGCATTCGACCGGTTCTTCGCCGCTGCGTGGCTGATCAACATCGCGGGGGCGGCGAAGGGGGCTTTCGGCGGGACCGATGCACTGCCCCGGGTTGAGCTCGAGGTGATTACCGCCAAGGAGTCACAGGTCTTCACATGGCAGCCGGAGGACGAGGGGGTGGCCAGGATGGCCGGCTCCGAAGTCCGCGGCCACGTCACCCCCTGGCACCGGGACGTGGTCTGGCCCGCGTCCCCCGGCGCGCAGTGCTCCTGGTGTCCGGTCAGTCGCTGGTGTCCGGAGAAGGCCGACCCCGACAGCACGACCACCGGGGAACTGCACCTGGGCGACGAACCCTGCGCCGGTCTGCCGTCGGCCTCCCCGGAGTAGGCCCGGGCGTGAACGCGGTGCGTCCTGCACTGGCGCACGGCTAGGCTAGCTCCAGGCGCACCGGCGCGCCCGACGACTGAGGCTGGAGGGGGTAGTTGAGCGACCGGCCCACTCCGCTGGACATGCGTCCCCGCCAGCCCCGCCTCCAGCCCAGGCAGCCCAGCGGACAGCGACGACGGCGTCCCGTCAGCCCCGTCGCTCCGCAGCGCTACCGGCGGGTGAGCAAGGCATGGTGCGACAGCGGGTTCCTGTACGCGATGGCCGTGCGGGAGAGCGTCTTCAGGGCCTTCCTCCTCCTCTATGGGGACACCCTGGCGGTCACGGCGGCCGTGGCGAAGGAGATCCGCGACAAGGCGCGCCAAGCGCCGGGACCGGACGCCAGCACCGGGAGGTGGCAGATGGTCAGGGCCGCTGGCCGGGTCGCGGCGGTGCTCGGCAAGGACATCGCGGTCCTCCCGCTACCCGAGGACGACGCCACCGTGGACGTGATGGCGGGCAGGGTGCTGGACCAGCTTCGGGAGGCTGACGCGGCCCGCCATGGGCGGGCCGGGACGGGCCCCGACGACCGGGTCGCCGCGGCTAACAAGAACACGGGGGAGACTCTCAGCATCGTCGCCGCGATCCGCACTCTCACATGGGGAGGCACTACCGTCCTGCTGACCCACGACGGAGGCGCCCGCGAGGTCGCGGACCTGCACCAAGTGGCCACCCAGGACATGGTCGATGTGCTCGGCCAGCTGGTCTGCGAGCAGCAGATGACGGATGAGCAGGCCCACGCCGTATATGAGGCGGCCACGCAGTCCTTCGGAACCCTCCCGGCCCGCGACCGGCCCGACGGCGTCGGCGACTACCAGTGCAAGGCCCTCGGCGGGGCGTGCTCCGCCTGCGATGTGGCGAACGGTCAGACGCCCGGCCTGGAGTGACTCTCCGGCGTGCCGGGCACGGCCGGGAGGTTCCAGCCGGCTTCACGCAGCATCTGGGCCGCCTTCTCGCTGTTCCCACCGGCGATCACGTTGGACACCGTCTCCAGGCTCACCACGCCATCGGCGAACCCGTCCAGCACCTGGTCCGTGAGCCTCGGCGAGGCGAAGGGCCGGCCCCGGTCCTGCTCCAGCTCCGACCAGTCCGGGCCCGACCCGGCGAAGGCCATCATCGAAGCTACCGGGATCTGCTCGCACGCCTCGAGAAGCGAGCGATCGACCGTGGCGGCTCTGGTCTCCTTGAGGGCCTTGAGGGCGGCCTGGCGGCTGATCCCGTACGTGATCACGATGTCGGCCATGAGGCGCTGCACCGCCGTGAGACTCGTCGGCTCGTGGCGGCCGATCATCAGGTGCAGCGCTTCCTCCGGCAGCAGGAAATGCCGCGCGAATGAGTCGGCGATGATCTCGGGGCGGAGCTCCGGCGGCTCGGTACGGTCAACAATCACCTGGCCGGCATCCTGATAAAGGACATGGCTGAGTTCATGGGCCAAGCTGAAGCGCTGCCGGGCCCAGTAGTCGTTGCAATTGATTAGGACAACCCAGCGCTTTCGGTTCTGATGTTCCTCGGGAACCGAGATGCCATGTACGCCCGTCGGCAGCGGTGCATATTCTACGGGATGACCGAGACTCTCAATGAAATCGGTGAGTTTTTTCACGGGCTCGAAAATGCCGAGTCCCAGATAGGAGCGGAGGCGCTCCGCTGTCTTTCTGCCGGACTCCTTCGCATCCCACTTATTCTTGGAAATGGAAAGAGTCGAAAGGTCGACCGGAGGAGTGGAGAATCCCCATTCCTCGGTCAGCCGGTCGGCTGCCAGTAGCTTCGCTGCATGCTCGACCCATACCTGCACGTCGTGCCCGACGTCAGCGGTCCCAAGTCGAAGGCTTACGCCGATCGGAGGTTTCCGCGCGCCGGTCAGCACGCTGGGATCCACGTCCATCAAGGAGCCGAGCAGAGTCGCCTCATATAGCGATGGCCGACGAACGCCGCGCATCAGCTCGTCCCCAACATCAGGGGAGCCGAAAAGCTGTTCCAGCATGGAATGAGTGACGTTGTTGTTGGAAAGCAGCCGGCTCAGCGCAGGCCCGTCAAGAGCCGCTGTCTCATGCGTCACACGCGTCACCTCCCTGCGCGGCCGGCACACCGCTCCGGGACGTCCGCCACCTGTGCGTGCGCACAGCCGGCCTCAAGAGCTTCCCTTCACGCGCATCCAGCCCTCCCGTGCCATAGATGTCCGACACAAGACCACGCGGTCCGTGACCGCGCCTCGTCCCCTTCAGGATAGGGACAGCTACCGACAACCGCGAAGGCGCACACAGACCCGCCAAAGACTCCGCAGGGCCCCCGCATACCGCCTCTGACCAGCGCGAACACACACATGCAGGGAAGCGGTGAGTGAGGGAAAACACGCATGACCAGGCCAGGGCCTTCCACGTGCCTGCCTTGGTCACTGCAGCCACACGGACTGGCGGGCAAGCGGTCGTCATGGCTGCAACCGCCCTGGTGAGCCGGAAAAACCAACGCGCAACCCAGGCCAGCTCACGCTCTGACATCCTCCAGGGCAGCCTGTCGTGGTCCCTGTATCCCGGAACGGCTGCTTCAGGGCCATCAGCAACTGTCCCCTTCCACAGAACATGTGCCCAACAACGCCTCAAGGGCAGCCTGTGCAGCGGTGTGTCGACGCTGGCACGCCCACATGCCCACTATCAAAGCAGCCCCGGCCATGGGATGTCACTCTAATCGCTGGGTTCTGCTGGCCTGCCACTGCGCCTGGAACCCTGCGGACATGGAGATTTCCAGACCCGCTGCGTTCGCCCTGCCACGACCACAGTCCTGTGGCCACCACAGCTGCCCCCGAAAGGCAAGGCCGGTGCACGATGGCTGGCCCAAGGGGCCACAGGAGCGTCAGACACCGCTTCGGGTGTATGCCGGTCTCCTGTGCGACATGACCACCCCTGGCCCACAAGCCGAGGTCGCGTGAGGTCGCAGCCCCTCGACGGCGCGACTGCCAGACGCCGCTGCCTGCCGTGATACTGGCCCGGAGCCGCAGCGACCAAGCGCCCACCACTCGCCTGGAGCACAGAAGGGCAGCGGCAGCGGGCCTGGAAGGCAGAAGTACGTGCCGCAGCACTGTCCCAACTGCCGTTGCCGGAGAACAGAGCACACCGTAGGGACACCAGGCTGCCCCAGTCCCGACCCCGCCCTCGGCGTCACCCGTTGGATGTCGGTGCAGTGGTGGAGACTTGGCTGCGCGGGGCGGCGGTGATCGGAGAACAGCATGGGCAGTGACGCAGTCGAGCTCCAGCAGCGCATCAGGTTCGCCCTGAGCGTCCTCGGTGAGTGCAACGGCCACCACGAGTTCGAAGCGCTGTGCCTGGGCCTGGCACGTCGCAGGATCACCAGCAACCTGCTGCCCGCGACCGGTCCCGTCAGCGCCGGCGGAGACCAGGGACGGGACGGGGAGAGCCACTGGACCGACATCCCGCAGGAACTGCCCGGCACCTCCCTATTCGCGTCACTGGCCACTACCCGGCGGGTGGTGGTGGCCTGTACAACCCAGACTGCCAAGGTCACCGGCAAGATCCGTACGGACCTTGTGTCGATCTGCGGGAAAGGCACCCCTGTCGACCGCGTCATCTACTTCACGGTCACCGCCGTGCCCGTCAGCAAGAGACACGAGCTGATCGACCACGCAGCCAAGCAACACCATGTCGAACTGGAAATCTGGGACGCAGCCGCGCTCGCCCAACACCTCGCCGACTACGACCTGTTCTACCTCGCCGTCCAGTACCTTCACCTTCCTTCCGACCTCACCCCGCAACGTCCCGACAGCGCCGGCCACCTGCCCCACTGGTACCTCGAGAGCCGCGAACGCTGGAGGGAGCGCAGCGAACCGGCCCTGAGCCTCGGCGACCTGGTGGACCTCAGAGCACCGCTGCGCCACGCTACCTTCCACGGCGAAGCACGAGCCGACCTGCCGGAATGGATCGACTGCGTGCGCCCCCTTCTGGACAGCGGGGGAGGGGAGACCGCTTTGCGGGCCCGTTACGAGATCGTCGTGGCCACCCTGCGCGGCCTCGGCGACATGCGTCAGGCCGATCGATGGGCGCGTGACTTCTTCGTCGAGGTCACTACGGACGATGTTGTGGACCTGGGCGTCATCGAGGATGCCGTCGTTCTGCTCGGCTATGCCTTCGGAGCCCTCGTGCGAGGACTCACCGAGCTGAGCGCAATAGAACTGTGCGACTGGCAGAGCCAGTTGGTGCAACGCGTCGACCGGATGCTGGACGCCGGGCCGTACGCCAACGCCAAGGCGCACCTGCTGGCCCTGCGGGTCCGCCTGGCCCTGCACCCGGACATGACCGCAGCCCCCGGCGCACCGGACCAGGACCTGCCGACCGTCGCGGACGTCACCGCTGCTGTCGTCGAGGCAGTGGAGAGCGGTGGCCCGCTGCCGGCCCTGCAGAGTGGCCGCCAACTCACCGACGTCGACGCCGCCATGCGCACGCTCGTGGACCTGGGCCGGCATCTGGACAACGCCCCGATGTTCCCCATCGAACGCACCGCTGACCTCTTCGACTACCTCACTCCCGTGCTGGTGGACCACCCGCTGTACCGGGAAGCCCGCGACCTGCTCGACCAGGCCACCGACCGGGTCACCGGCCAGACAGCACGCGGCCGCCGGGCCCAAACCCGAGGTATGGCCCTGATCCGCGGCGGCCGCCTCGCGCAGGCACTCCAGGAGATCCACCAGGCCAAGGCCGGCTGGCTCAGCGGGGACACCCTCGAAGGCGGCCTGACCATGCTGCTGCTGTGCGCCCGCCTCTACAGCGAACTCGGCCTGCCCGTCGCCGCCAAGCAGCACGCCCTCGCCGCGGCCACTTTCGCAAAATCGGCACCCGCCCCGGAACTGCGCCACTTCGTCCCCCGCGGGATCATCACCGCCGCCAGGTACGACCACCAGGCCGGCAACTGGATCTCCGCCACCCACCTGTACTGCGTCGGCGTCATGGCGCAGGGCGTCTACTGCGACGAGCCGTACGACGAAGAACGCCATCCCCACGTCTGGGACATGATGGCAAACCAGGCGATCACCCAGCGCACCGCCACCGCCCTGCGGCCCGCCTACCTCCCCCTGCTGCGCGAGATCACCGCCACCGTGGGGATCGACACCGTCATCGACGACATCCTCGCAGCCGGCGCCGAAGCCCCCGCGGCGACCGAAGAGGCGTACGCCGACGAGGCCGACGTACAGGGTGTCGGGCGGCCTTTCAGCGACGCCGGCCCTACACGCCGCTACACCTGGAGTGCGCTCGGCGTCGACTGGGAAGTCACCTGCCCGAACGAACGGGCCTGCGTCCTGGCTGCAGAGCGCTATACCGCGGCGCTCCAAGTACTCCTCGCCGAGCTCGCGACACGGGACCCGTTGTTCCTGCCGGGGCATCTGAGCGTCGAGGTCCGATCGGGCACAGCCTCAGTGGCCGGCCACCCTGTGCGCATCCGAGACCGCGGCAGCGACGCCAACCGGTGGACACTGCGGCTTCCTCCCACCGACATCTCCAACCCGGAAGCGGATCTCGTCGACCTCCTCAACGCGCTGCTGAGCGTGACGCTCTCCCAATCGCTGCTCCCCGAGAAGGTGTTCACCAGCCTCATGGAGCAGATGTTTGCCGACGGCCTGCGGCACAAGCTCGTCGTGGGCCGCCCGTATGACGAGTTGGCAGGCTTCCTGTCGGCCGACGACTACCTGACGATGGGCGCGCTCGCCGATCCTCCGGTGGGGGCCGGACGGGCGCGTGGTCGAGCCGCGACGGACCTCCTGCCGGCACGGACGGGCCCCGGCCCCGGCTACGAGAAGGGCGCGGCTCTCGAAGCGGTCCGAAACCGCTACGCCGTCATGCCGCCCATCGTGAGGCACACCCTTCCCCGGCTGGCGGCGGACCCCGGGTTCCGACGCACGGCCACACGGTTGAGACAGGAAGGATGGCTCGACTGGCACCTGCTGACCGCCATCGCCAACGCCGTCGGAAACCACCGCGTCCAACAACAGGGCCACGGCTTCCCCCTGGAGAGTTCCCCGGAACAACGGGCGCTGGCCCTCGCTCTCTTCCGGGCCCCCGAGCGTCCGGGGGAGCCCCCGGCCTCGGCAGAAGCCTTCACCGAGGATGCCCTGCGCTCGTACCTGAGCGCAGCCGCAGTCAGTACCGCGCACGGTTTCAGCCTCGTTGTCCGCAGCGACGTGCTCGACCCCCGGGCACTGCTGGCCGTGCTCGGCGACCGCTACGGCTACTGGACGGACGACGTCGAGCACGTGAACCCCTTCGACTGGCCGACGGAGGCGGCAGCAGCAGCCCTGACCTCCTTCCCCTGACGGACCGGATCCTTGCCGGTCTTCTTCCGAGTGGGGGGCCGACGCCATCCGACGCGGTCGCGCCAGGGGGCATCGCTCGGTGTGCGCGGGCGACAGCCCTGCCCGGACGGGCCGGAGTTCTCGGCGAGACACCGAAGAGCGGGTCACAAGCGCGAAGGTGGGCGTCTCAACAGCGTCCCTGTGATGCGCTCGATGCAGGAGCACAAGCGGTCCAGTGCGGCCAGTGCCGACTGCCTCGATGCGTGGGAGCCGCGGCAGCAATGCCACACCACCACCAGGAGTGCGAGGCACAGTGTGGAGAGAACGAGAACCACCGAGAAGGCGAAACCAGAAGTCATGCCGGAAGGATGCAGCAGGCCTCTGGCCAGCACAAACAGCCGTATCGAGGCTGGCTGACTCTATTTTTGGGCGCGGTCGAGCAGAGGTCAAATGCCCTCGGAGAGGACATTTCTTCGGAGGTCCTGTGAGCCTGACCTGCCGCTTCGCCCGGCGACTTTCGGGCGGACCCTTATTCAACTGCAGGTCGGCGGACAATCGAGGTCGATTCCCCAGGCCCAGCCGGATCGGCCGAAAACCGCCAGGTGTTGGCTGGATGAGGCATACGGGCTCCGGCCGGTTCCCGGCCTTCGCCACGCGTCCCAAACGCGGCGACCGCCATCGCCGAAGTCCTCCATGAGGCCGCCGAACTGCAGGTGACTCCCGGCTATGTCAACTGGCGGTCGCTGGTGGTGAGCTGATGGTGTGCGTAGTCCAGCCACACGTCGCTGGTGACCCGGCCGCGGACGCCCAGAGCGCAGCCTTCCCGGTGGGCCCAGTCGGCGACCGGAGCTTGGGCCAGGAGACCGTCCCCACCCAGCAGATCCGAGCGGCCGGCGGCATCGAGCCGGTAGGAGGCGGTGAACCGGTCGGCCACCCGTCCTGTAACGGCGATCTCGTGCCCGCGCCCGGCGGCCCACGCGCGTACTGCCAGTATCTCCTCGCGGGAGATCACAGGGCGCTTGCGCTGGGAGACCTCATCCTTGAGGCACCCGCAACTGGTGCGGGTGCCGTAGGAGACCTGCGACTGGACCGCGGTGACGATCTCGTTGCTGCCGCAGCGCCGGCACAGGTAGTCGCGGACGATCTCGCGGGGCTTGCCCGGTCGCCGGTAGGGCTCACCCACCGGTGTGAGCCAGCTGTCGGGATGCGCAGCGGTCGCGCGCAGCGCGCGTGCTTTCGGCTCTGCCTTGGGACGCTTGGCGCGAGGAGGAGCCAACTGCCCCCAAACCTCGGCGATGTACGCGTCCGCCTGGTGCTGGGCGACCGCCACGCCACCGGCGAGGTAGTCGTCCAGGCGCGGCCAGTAGTGTGCCGCGTAGCGCTCGCGCAGGGCCCGTGCGACAGCGCTCGCCTGCTCGAAAGGCCCGCTGCGCTCGGCCACGCCGACGCTCAGAAGGTGCTCTCCCTCGAGCGGCTCGAGGGCGCCGACCCGGACATGGACCACGAGGTCCAGCAGCCCGGCGCTGGCGAGGACCTCGCTCTTCTCCCGCTCGTTGCGCCGCCCTGCTCCCTCGCGCACGGTGGAGGCGTGGTGGTACGAGCCGTCGTACTCGACGCCGACGGCTGCCTCCAACCCGGGCAGGTGCAGGATGGCGTCTACCTCCACGTCCTGGTAGCGCCAGTGTGCGGGCTTGAACGCGGGCGGGACGGCGAGGCGGTGGGAGGCGAAGTCGCGGACGCCGTCAGGCAGTCGGGGATCGGGACGCTGTGCCGGGGCAAGATCGAACAGTTCGGCGAGCTCGGCGGCGAGCCGGACCTGTTCCTTGGAGATCCCCGAGGTCGAGCACTGTCCGCAGCCGTTGCCCTGGACGCGGTTCAAGATGGTGGACTCCCATCGGTGGCCGTGGCGGCACCGCCACAAGAGCGTGGCGTACATCCCCGGGTCCGGAGTCTTGTTTCTCTGGGAGGCGTTGTGCGTTGTCGTCGGCATCGTCGCGGGATCCAGCTCGGGGTCGTCCAACTGAGCGGCCAGCTCGGGAAACCACGTCTGAAGGCTGTTCGTGTCGTCGACCAGGAAGCCGGCACACACCAGGCAGGCGTCCTGCTGCAGGGCGCGGCTCTTCACCTCGGCGGTGAACCGGTGCTCCACCGTGCGCCACAACCCGGTGACCGGGTCCACCGCCCACGTCCGGCACAGCCAAGGCACGTGGCTGTGGGAGCCGTAGGCGACGTCCTCGACCGGCTGGTCGCCCCGGTACTGGGCGGCGAGAGTGGGCAGGTCCGCCAGCCGCGTCAGTTTCCGGCATGCCGGGCAGCCCGCGCCCGCCTGCACCCGGTCCTTCGGCCAGGCCGACCAGCGGGGATGGTCCTCAGGAAACAGCGGGCACCGCCACCAGTAGGGACTCTCCACGCCCCGGCGCTGGGCCGTGGCCAAGACCTCCTCGGGGCTCGACGGGTTGCAGGGATCCCACTGCTGGGCCACGGGATGGATGTCTGCGACCACGCTCTGGCCCCGCCCACCGCTGCGGTTGGCCCACAGCGCCCTCACGGTGGTCTTGTGCGCGTCCCAGAACGCATTCGCATCGCCTTGACGGCTCTGCGAGGCCGTCAGCTCCTCGCGCACACCCGTGCGCCACGCTCGCCGTTCGGCAGGCCCCAGTACGTTCGCATGGCCTGCACCATCCGCCGCCGGTCCTCGCGGCTGCCGCACCCGACCGGCAGCGGATCCGGCTGCGGAGGCCAAAGAAGAGTGCTGTGAGAGGAGTTGGACTCCAGTCCCGGAACTGGGCGAGCGCTCGATGTCGACACGCGCCGCAGACTACCCGGCCCACGCGCGGCGCAGCGGATGGGCTACTCGTCCTTGTTCTCCTTCTTCGGCTTGAAGGTCATCTGTATTCGGGCGATGGTCGGCACGGAGCCGACCATCCTGACGCGCCGGGCGAAGCTGCGGAGGTTGACCTTGCTGAACGTCGGCAGGTCCTGCGGGAGGCGCTGGGCTCCGTCGAAAGCGATGGCGTAGGTGACGAAGCGAGGCGGTTTGGCGCCAGCGGCCTGCTCCAGGGCCTGGTTGTCCGAGAGGGACTTCACGGCGTCGATGAAGTCGTGCCGGTAGGAGGCGTCCGCGACAAGGGTCTGGGCGGAGACGAACCCCTGGGAGAACAGATGGCTGAGGGTCTGGCTGCCGGTGTAGTGCTTGACGTGGATCAGGTAGCCGTTCTCGTGGAGGAGGTCGCACGCCTCGACCTGGTCGCCGTTGCCGTCCTGCGGGAAGAGTCGGTGCCGGTCCAGGCAGACGAGGTCGTCGCGGTCCTCGGCGGCCTTCTCGTTGTAGTGCTTCTCCCAGTTCTTTCTCGGTCCCCAGTCGTCCCAGGTGCGAAGCCCCAGCAGCGCTGTGACGTTCTCGATCTGGGCGAGGTCCTGGTCCAGCTTCTCGTAGTAGCCCTCGGCGAGGGCGTACCACTTGCCGAGGGTGAGCAGGTAACGCTGCTGCCCGTCCCCGGCTTCGAAGACGAGCCAGTGCTTCAGGGGCTTCGCCGGGCTGGCCGGCTCGCCATTGGCATCCCGTGCCATGACTTTCACGCTCTTCAGGCTGCCGACGGTTTTCCTGCCCGGAAGGTCGGAGACGGCCGATCGCAGGGAGGCCAACGACATCTCGTCGAACTCCCGCGATTCGCCGCCCTTTTGGGCCACGAAGTCATGGAGGTTCTCGATCGACATGTCGTCCGGTGGGGCGAAAGCGAGCACGTGAATGTCCATCAGGTCCGCTGGCACCGCTGAGGCAGTGCCGGCTCCGGCGACGTCCGTTGTCTCGAACAGAGCGACGGCCAGCCGCTGTTCGAGACGCTGGACAACCTCACTCGTGGCCCGCAGTGGCTCCAGGGAGTCGATGAAAGCGAGGTCGCGTGATGCCTCGCTCCCCAGGGTGGCCTGGAGCATCTGCGCAAGGACGTCACGGACCGCATGAAGATCGGTGTCGATTTTGAACGATACGGAATCGGTTGCGACGATGGCTCCTAGTTCGGGGATCTCGATCCCTTCCTCGAGATTCCCGACCAGCTTCCGGGTGAACTCACCGTCCAACTCCACCTCGAAGTCCCTAAGGGATGAGTTGGACGGTATTTGAACCCATTGAGACCGGGCGGAGGCATCGATCCTCCGGCTTCCGATTCCGTTCATGGCATTGCTGTCGAACTTTCGGGCGGCGAAGCGCAACCCGAAGTTGGCCTCGATGTGCGACCACTCCAGTGTGGAGCTGCTGTACCCGAAGCAGATGGCGAAGGTCCGGCCTTGGACAGGGAGGAAGATGACGAGGCGGTGGGAGATGTTCTTGATGGACGAAAGCTCGGAGAACGTGGGCGTCAGGAGCCGCGCCCAGGCGGGAACCTTGTCGGAGTTCTCCTTGAGGTAGGCGACACAGCCCTCCGGTACGCCGTCGCCGGGACCGAGCTGCCTCATCCCCTGGGTATTCCCCGGCCGATATTGCACCCGAAACGCCCGATCGTACGACTCAAGCCCTTCGCGGAGGAGGAAGCAGTTGAACCTCAGCTTGGATTTTGCCTGCGACATGCAACCTCCAGGGCGATGAGAGGCCCCAGGGTAGGGTCGGTTGCTTCTCGGTTCAACCATTTCTTCCAAATGAGGTGCGCACCCAATTATGGCGGGCCACTGACAAGCGCGCCACGTGGTGAGCACGCAACGCACGAAGCCGAATGGCGTATGCGGCAGCGGCTGGCTGGCGCTGCAGTCGGGACGGCTCGCCCGCGCCCGCGCCACGCCCGGTAGTGATGGCGGGCGTGACAACACGGGGTCAGCGCCCGAGGCGGTCCGACAGGGCGTACTCGGCGCTGCCCACCTGCCGCCACGTCCGGCGCCGGGTTGCAGACCTACAGGACTGGGACCCGTCGCGGGGGCCGTTCGGTTGAACCCGCCCGCCCGGCACGGGCACGCCGCTAGGCTCGCGGGGGAGCGGGGCCCTATCTGCATGCTGTCCAGGAGGAACTCATGGGGCGTCAGAAGCCCAACAAACCGCGCCGGGACAGTACGAAGGGTGTCCACCGCCATCCTGGCCTGAGCCTGGACGCCGGCCCGCACCCCGACGGCTGGAAGGCGGACCGCGCACTGCTCGAGGCGGTCACCGGTGCCGCGCTCGCGCGTTGCACCTCCTGCCAGGGCGTGACGCTCACACTGCTGGTCGAGGACTCGGTGACCTGCGCCCGCCTTGTCGAGCTGGCATGCGAGGCGATCACCAAACGTGAAGGAAGTCTGCCGCACAACCAGACCGACCCCGATGCGTCCGGCTACGCCAGCCTGGCCTTCCGCCGTCTCGCCCGCGCCAGCCAGGACGTCACCGCCCACCGCATGTACCAGGAATGCGAACAAATGACGGTCCACGAGCGACGCGCAGCCGCCAACACCGCCCTCGACACCCTCGTCGGCTACGCCACCCTGCCCCAGGGACTGCTCACCCGGCTGAGGCACGCGACCGCGGACCCCCGATAGGGTAGAGAGTCGTGACACACTGTTACGGCATGCCAGTCGTGACTGCCCGGGAAGCCGCATGCTGTGCCTTGACGGACACGGACAGAGACCGGCAGTTCCGCTCAACCTGAAGGTGGTCAGGCACGGCCGCCCAGGCTCCAGCCGTCGACGGCGGGGGTCAGGTTGGTGGTGCGGAGTTCACCCAGTTGCCAGGGCAGGCAGGAGCGTTCGCCGAGGATGGCGTCGAGTTCGTGGCCGGTGGGTGCGGGAAGCGGTCGGAGCCGGCCGCGGGCGGGCCGGTCGGGTACGGGCCCGGTCCGTTCACCCAGCCGGGCCCCGGGCGTGCGGGGGTGGCGGGAGGCCCACATCGACAGGCTGTGCAAGGCGGGCCCGAGGGGGATGTCCCAGGTGTCGATGAGGTCGGCGGTGCGGGCCAGCCACGCGCCTTCGGACCCGTCGGTGAGGGTGTGGCGCAAGCGTCGGCGTTCGCTGGCGGCGAGTGCGTGGTTGTCAGTCTTCTCTCTAGTTACAACATGAGAAGGCTTCTGACTAGGCATGCTTGAGATTCAAAGAAGATTTCGGACCGTCAAGTGGTATGTCACTTGAGCTGCACTGGTTGACATAGTTGCTTCTCCGAGCCCAGCACTGCCAGGGCTCTTGCAAGGTCTGACTTCTCCGGTATTCGCACTGGTCAGCGGGGGATGCCGAGGAGGTCGAGTGGCTTGTTGAAGGGCTCGTACGACACGTCGCGGACGGCTGCGGCGATGTTGGTGGCGCCGTCGGCGCGGAGGTGGTTGAGCGCGGCGTTGCGCAGGGTGGCCATGTCCTCGGGGCCGTGGCCGGTGCGGACGCGGGAGCGGTCCTCGTCCCAGAGGGTGTCCCGCACGTAGTGGATCTTGTTCTCGATGCCCCAGTGCCCACGCACGGCCTCGGCGAGGTCCGCTGGCTTCGCGCGCGAGGACGGCAGGTCGGTGATCACGTAGACGGTCTCCCGGGTCCGCTTCCCGGTAGCGCGGTCGGTGCGGTGCCGGGTGATCCGGGCGACCTGCCTGACGTGTGGGAACGTGAAGTGGGAGACGGTGAGGGCCTGGACGACGCGGGTCTCGGCGCGGCCGTGGCCCCGGCTGCGGTCGTAGTACTTGGCAGTGGCCTGCTGCCAGGGCAGGGCCCGGCAGGCCGCGTACAGGGTCGGCTGGTTGGCCTTCACGGTCAGCACGAAGTGGGCCTTCTTCTGCTCGACGAGGAAGCGGGCGGTCTCGGTCTGGGTGTGCAGGGCGTCGGCGGTCACGACGGCGCCGATGATGTCCAGCGTCGCCAGCAGGTCGCGCAGGCACGGGATCTCGTTGGTCTTGTCCGGCACCCGCAGCTGGGCCAGGATCCGGTCGTCCTGGTCGATGATCGCGAGCAGGTGCGCAGCCTGCTGGTCACGGGTGCGTGAGCCTCGGGTGCTCTTGCCGTCCGCCGCGAGCCGCCGCGGCCGGGAACCCGGCACGCCCGTCGGCCGCAGCAGGGTAGCGAGTCCGGCCGGGTTCAGCTTCTCGACCATCCGGCGCACGGTGTCCGTCGAGGCCGCCGGTCGCACCCCCAGCACACCGCGCGGCGGGAAGCCCAGCCGCTCCAGCGTGTGCTGCGGAGCCCGCCGCAGCCACTGGCCCATCGCCGCGTACGAACGGGCCCCGGCCACCACCGCGCAAGCCGCCGCCCTGACCAGCGCGAGCAGCGGATACCGGCGCCCGCGCCGATCCCGCGGATCCCACGCCTCGGGCCCGTCACCCACACCGGTGACAAGGCACGACAGCACAGCCACGGGCATGGAAGACTCACAAAACACTGAAGCTCCGTTGGTGGCAAGCGACTTGATAGGTCACTCACCCCAACGGAGCTTCGGTCTATCCGGTCACACCCCCGTGAATCCCGCTGTCCGTCTCGTTCCTTGTTGCAGGCGGCGCGCAACGCTCTGATCTGGCGTGTTGTGGCAGGTGTGGTGCTGTACCTACGGTTGGTGACTTCACTGGTAGTGCCGGTCGCGGATCGCGTTGACTGGTCGAAGAGTTGGAGGTCTGTGGTGGATATCGAGCTGTCGGATGCGGTGGCGGCGGTCCGGGATGAGCTGCTGGAGGCGGCTGCGCGCGGGGCGGCCCAGAACCTGCAGTTCAAGGTCGGCCCGGTGGAGCTGGAGTTCGCCGTGGAGCTGCGGGTGGACGCGAAGGTGAAGGCCGGGTTCAAGGCGTGGGTGGTGACCGCGGGGACGGAGGGCGGTGTGGCGCGGGGACGCACGCACAAGGTGAAGGTCACCCTGACGCCGCAGAACGCGGACGGGACCGACGTGATGGTCCACGGTGACAGTGACCGTGCCGAGGGTCCTGGTGATGTCTCCGGGTACATCGAGGACTGACAGGCGGACAGAAGCGGCGGCGGCAGGGCCGAAGGGGACGGGTAGCGGGTGGAGAAGGACCGGATCGTGGTGGTGCGGGGCTCCGGCGGCCCTGGGTCGGGGTATGTGATCGCGCCTCATTTGGTGCTCACCTCCGCTCATGTCGTCCCCGCGTCAGGTGGGGGCGTGTCGGTGTTCCGGCCGGGCCGAGCGGCCTTGTACACGGGGCAGGTGGTGTGGCGGGGTACTCCTGAGGGGCGTGACGACGCCGCACTCGTCCTCGTCGAGGACAGCGGCTGGACGCCCCCGGACGGCGGCAGACCGATGCGGTGGGGCCGGCTGGCCACCATCCTGACAGGCACGCCGTGTGAGACCTGGGGTGCTCCTGACCTCGTCCAGCGCAAGGACCGGCCCACCGATACTTTGCACCCGACGGGCACCTTGAACCCTGGGGACCGGGAGGTCGGCAACCGGTACGTCATGAACATCGACGGCCATCCGCCGGCGCCCGTAGGGGACGGGAAGTCGCCGTGGGGCGGGATCTCGGGTGCCGCGCTGTTCTGCGGGGACCTGCTCACTGGTGTCATCGCCGCCGACCCCGGCGGACGCTCCCGTGCCGTCCTGGAGGCGGTGCCCGCCTACGTCCTTCTGCTCGACCCGTCCTTCCGCGCCGTGCTGGCCGAGCACGGCGCGGGAGTTGGCACCGTTCTGGAGGCCGTGGAGTGGCAGCATCTCAATGACACTGCTGACGTGGCCGGTGGTCTGGTCCGCTCACCTGCTGTGCTGCTGCACGCCCGGCGCCAGATCGTCCCCTTCCGCAGCCGGACCAAGCTTCTCGAGCAGCTGTACGCCTGGAGTCGGCAGCCGGGTTTCGGTGCCTATCTCCTGCACGGACCCGGCGGTCAGGGCAAGACCCGGCTCGCCCAGCACCTCACCGACACCCTCACCGCCGAACGGGGACAAGTGCTGTGGCTGGCCCCCGGCGCGGCACCCGAAGACCTGGCAGTTCTCGCCGGCGCGGCCCGTCCCCTGCTCGTGGTCGTGGACTACGCCGAGACCCGCACCGCCCAGCTCCTCGCCCTCCTCGACGCCGCCGGCCGCCACCGCGGCACCAGCCCGTTCAAGCTGCTGCTGGCCCGCACCGCCGGCGACTGGTGGGAGAACCTGCAGAGCGCCACATCGCGAGCCGAAGACCTACTCGACGGCTCCCCGGTCACCGCCCTCGGCCCGCTGGAGCCGGAAGCCGGCCAGTCCCGCATGCAGGCGTATCGGGAAGCCGTCGATGGCTACGCACGTCACCTGCCGCGCATTGGCGACTGGCGGGACCACGACTGGCCCGCCCTTGCCGACCGGCTCGGCGACCGTCCCCTCGGCGCGGCCGGTCTCGCCGGCGCGCTGACCCTGCACATGACCGCCCTCGCCGACCTCCTCGACGCCGCCACCGGCACCTCAGGCAACATCGGGGACACCGGCGGTGCGGGGCCCACAGCCGCGGAGGTGGAGGACCGGCTGCTGGTCCACGAACGCCGCTACTGGACCACCGCGGCCAAGACCCGCGGACTCATGGCCGCATTGAGTGAGGACACGCTCGCCGATGCGCTCGCGGCGGCCTTCCTCCTCGGTGCCCACACCAACACCGACGCCGACGCCGTTCTGCGCCGAGTCCCCGCTCTCGCCGACCAGATGCACGACCTGCGCACACGCGTCCGCACCTGGATCACCGCCCTCTACCCACCCGCCAGCAACGACCGCAGCTGGGGGCTCCTGCAACCCGATCGGCTCACCGAACGGTTCATTGGCCGCCACCTTAATCGCGACCCCGAACTCGCTCACCACCTCGCCACCAATAGCAATCGCCCCCCGATCAACCACCCCCAGGCCGAGCAACTCCTCACTCTCTACACCCGCGCCGCCACCCACCCACCGCTGCGCCAACTCGGCCCACAACTCACCACCCTGATCACCACCCACCCCGACACGCTCGCCCTCGCAGCCATCGACACCGCCGCCCAGGCTGAACACGCCACCCCGCTCCTCGACGCCCTCCAGCAGATCACCGACAATCCCGCCACTCCCGTGGACGACCTCACGGCCCTGGCGGACAAACTGCCCGCGGCGAGCCACCTGCTCGCCCCCTTGGCAGCGCACGTGGCAGAACGCCTCACCAGCACCTACCGCAGGCAAGCCCAAACCGACGCCAGCCGCCTGCCACGACTCGCCATCAGCCTTAACAACCTCGGCAGTCGGCTCGGGCAGCTTGGGCAGCTGGAGGGCGCCCTGGCCGCGCTCGAGGAAGCCGTTACCCTCTACCGCCACCTTGCTGACGCACGCCCCGACGCCCACCTCCCCGACCTCGCCGCCAGCCTCCACAACCTCGGCGCGACCCTTGCAGGAGTCGGACGGCTGGAGGACGCCCTCACCGCGGTCCAGGAAGCCGTCACCCTTTACCGTCACCTCGCCACCGCACGCCCCGACGCCCACCTCCCCGACCTCGCCTTGAGCGTCGACAACCTCGGCGTCCAGCTCGGGAAGCTTGGGCGACTGAAGGACGCCCTCACCGCAATCGAAGAGGTCGTCACCCTCCGGCGCGGCCTCGCTGACGCACGCCCCGACGCCCACCTCCCCGACCTCGCCGCCAGCCTCCACAACCTCGGCGCGACCCTTGCAGGAGTCGGACGGCTGGAGGACGCCCTCACCGCAATCGAAGAGGCCGTCACCCTCCGGCGCGGCCTCGCTGACGCACGCCCCGACGCCCACCTCCCCGACCTCGCCGCCAGCCTCCACAACCTCGGCGGCCAGCTCTGGGCCATCGAGCGGCTGGAGGACGCCCTCACCGCAATCGAGAAGGCCGTCACCATCTACCATCACCTCGCCACCGCACGCCCTGACGCCCACCTCCCCGACCTCGCCGCCTGCCTCTACACCCTTGCTGCGGGCCTTGGGGGATTCGGGCGGCTGGAAGACGCCCTGGCCGCGATCGAAGAAGCCGTCACCCTCTACCGCCACCTCGTCGCAGCGCGCCCGGCGGCCCACCTCCCCGACCTCGAGAGGGCTCAGGAGCTACGAGCCGTGATCCAAGAGGTAGTCAAGGCCGGTGGGGCCCCGTGAATTCACCAGCTGCTAAAAAGGCTGCCAAGGCCTTGGCCCGGACCAGCCACTTCACAAGATCACGCCGACTTTGCAACAGCCCTGCCAGCACTGCCCTGTCACTGAAGTGCGGTGCTTGAGTTAAGAAGAAAATGTCGTAACTGTATAGATAACTACCTTGCTGGAAAGCTACTTGAGGTACGCGCTTGTGATCTTGAGGCCTGTCTGGTGGGGCAGAGGTGGCGGCCGTGTCCGGGGCATATGGTGACGAGACGTCATCAATGTTCCCAGGCATAGCGGTTGTATGGTCGGGTCAGCTCCGCGTGGGAGTGCTTGCCTGTGTTTGATGGGGGATGACGTGGCCCGGATCGACCCGATAGCCCGGGCACAGGCGATGCGGGAGCGCGGCACTGATCCGCAGGTGCCCTATCCGGGGGTGGACAAGCCCTGGGCGGGGATCTGCCAGACGTGCCAGCAGGAGACGAGGTCGTCCTACACCAGCGTGGTCACCAAAGGGCAGGGGGTGTGCTTCCACTGCGGGCAGCGCAAGAGTTCCCGAGCGGCAGCCGAGAAGCGCCGCGTCAGCCCCGAAGCGGCGGAAGGGGCCGTCCGCGCGGCTGGCGCCGAACCGCTGGAGCCCTTTCCCGGGACCCAGGCAGTCTGGCGCTGCCGCTGCCAGGCGTGCGGCAGGGAGATCGACGTCTGGTACTCGAGTGTGGCCTACGCTGGCAACGGGGCCTGCCTCTATTGCTCCGGCACCATGCGCATACCGGATGAAGAAGCGCGAGCCGAGATGCTCGCACTCGGGCTCGAACCCCTGGTCGCTTACCCCGGGTTGAACTCCAAGTGGCGCAGCCGCTGCCTGAACTGCAAGAAGACTGTCGACCCGACTCTCTCCAACGCCCGGAAGACGAAGTCCAAGTGCCGCTACTGCGCACAGCGGGCAACTGATCCCGAGATCGCGGTCTCGATCATGGAGGACGCCGGGCTGCGGCCGCTGGAGCCGTTTCCCGGGAGTGTCACAGCGCCCTGGCCAGCTGAGCACGAGGCATGCGGGAAACGAGTCGAACCCACACTGGACAAAGTCATCCAACGCAGGCGGGCTCCCTGCCAGCACTGCGCCAGATTCGGATTCAAGCCGGACCAGCCGGGCTACCTCTACCTCCTGGTCCACGAGGAGTTCGGCGCAGGGAAGATCGGGATCTGCAACGAGAGCAGTGAGCGGATCCGTGCGCACGAGCGGAAGAGCTGGACGCTCGTGCGCCGGCAACTTCTCCCCGGCGCGCTTGCGCTCGGCGCAGAGCAGCTAGGGCGTTTCTTTCCGATCATCGGATCGTTGGTCTGGTCGTGCGGTTGACTGACGCGCAGTGGGCGCGGATAGAGCCGTTGTTGCCGGACCGGACGCCGAAGCGAGGCGGGCGGTGGCGCGATCACCGGCAGGTGATCG